>NZ_KI421511.1:7351313-7951313 GCF_000473265.1 Amycolatopsis thermoflava N1165 | reverse complement strand
CCACCGGTGGTGGTCTCCGGCGAGCCGAACATGACGCCGACCTTCTCGCGCAGCTGGTTGATGAAGATCGCGGTGGTGCCGGAGTTGGACAGCGCACCGGTGATCTTCCGCAGCGCCTGGCTCATCAGCCGGGCCTGCAGACCGACGTGCGAGTCACCCATCTCGCCCTCGATCTCGGCGCGCGGCACGAGCGCGGCCACCGAGTCGATGACCAGGATGTCCAGCGCGCCGGAGCGGATCAGCATGTCCGCGATCTCCAGCGCCTGCTCACCGGTGTCCGGCTGGGACACCAGCAGCGCGTCGGTGTCCACCCCGAGCGCCTTGGCGTACTCCGGGTCGAGCGCGTGCTCGGCGTCGATGAACGCGGCGATCCCGCCCGCCTTCTGGGCGTTGGCGACCGCGTGCAGGGCGACCGTCGTCTTACCGGAGGACTCCGGGCCGTAGATCTCGATGACGCGGCCGCGCGGCAGGCCGCCGATGCCGAGTGCGATGTCGAGTGCGATGGCGCCGGTCGGGATCACGCCGATGGGCGGGCGGGTCTCCTCGCCCAGCCGCATGACGGAGCCCTTGCCGTACTGCTTGTCGATCTGGGCCAGGGCGAGCTCGAGCGCCTTGTCCTTGTCGGGTGCTGCTGGCATGGAAATCCACCTCGTCGTCAGAGCCTGTGGGGCTGGTGTTCGAGTTTGTTTTCGCTGTGGCCCGAGACTACGGGCGGGGTCCGACAATTCCGGGCGCCGAGACGAGGCTGTGGATCGTTGACCCCGATGTGGACAACACAATAGCCGAACACGTGTTCGAGGCAAGAGCGACACACCCGAGGGCGCGGATTTTCCGGGAAACGGTCACCGGCGCTCCGGCGGCACGTCGAACTCCGCGCACACCGCCCGCCAGATCTCCTTCGCCGGGGTCCCCTCGGCCAGCGCCTGCTCGACGGTGCGGCCGCCGAGGCCGCTGAAGACGTGGTCCTTCGCCAGGATCTCCGCCCGGCCGGGCCCGAACTCGTCGGCCATCAGCTGGCGGAACACGGTGATACGCATCGAACCCAGGGTAGCGACCGGCGCGCCGGGTACCGTGTCCGCATGACCTCCGCGCAGGAGATGCCGTCCTGGGGTCCCACCGCGATGGCCGTGGCCTCGGCGGCCGTCCTGGTCGCCGCCATCGTCGTGGCGCTGCGGGCGCTGTGGAACATGCGCAACCGGAAGTAGCTACTCCCCGGGCTGCACGTGCTGCTCGAAGTAGGTGGCCAGGTCACCGGCCGACAGCGGCGCCTGCCCGGTGCCCGCCTTCTGGTAGACGATCCCGGCCAGCGGCCGGTCGGCGACCGTGAACACCAGCACCGCCGAACTCCGCGCGGACGCCGACGAGTAGCTGCCGTCCAGGCCGTTGCCCTTCCACGCGGCCCGCACCTGGTTGCCGCCGACCGCGCCGAGCAGCCGGTCGGTGTACTCCTTCACCTTCGCCGCCGACACCCCGTGCAGGTAGGTGACCTGCGCCCCGGCCAGCGCGGGCGCCGAGCAGGTGGTCAGCACGCCGATGTTCTCGTCCTCCGGCGGGGCGATGTCCCCGGTGCCGGCGCCCGGCGCGCACTGGCCGTCGGCGATCGTGCCGGCAAGCTGGCGCAGGCAGCCGGTGAAGCCTGATGAGTCGGTGGCGCCGGGCTGCTGGCACTCGGCCGCGCTGAACGTCGTCGCCGACGAGCTGGACGACGGCCAGAACAGGTAGGTGGCGACCGCGGCCAGCAGCACCACGACGACCGCGGCGACGCCGGTGACCAGCTTCTTCCGGTCCTTCTTCGGCGGCGCGGCCGGCGGCAGGCTCGGGAAGTTCGACGGCGCGGGCCGGTACCCGGCCTGCGGGTACGGCGACGCGCCAGGGTAGCCGCCCGGCGGGGTGCCCGGCACGGTAGCGACCGGGGGCGGCGGGAACCCCGGAGGCGTCCCGGTTGCGGCGACCTGCCCTTCGACGTTCTGGGTGCGCATGCTGATGCCGTCGCGGGCCACGTGGTGCGCGCCCAGCGCGACCGCGGTCTCCGGCTGGTCCAGGCTGGTGGGCACGATGCCGAGCTTCTCCGCGATCATCGACCCGACCAGCGGCAGCCTGCTCGACCCGCCGACGAGGTAGATGCCGGCCAGCCGGTCCGGGGACAGCCCGGCGGCGGCGACCGTGCGGCCCAGCAGCTCGACGCTGCGCAGCAGCGCCGGGCGCACCAGCGCTTCCAGCTCGCCGCGCGTCACCAGGACGTCGTTGAACGGCTCGGGCATCGGCACCTCGGTCTGCGGCAGCCGGGACAGCGCCTCCTTGGCGGCCTTGACGTCCTCCTGCAGCGCGCGACGGGTGCGCCGGTCGGCGGTCGACTCCGGGCGCAGCAGCCGCTGCCAGCGCTGCGGGTCCGAGTGCGAGACCTCGCGGCCGACGTGCACCATCAGCGCCTGGTCGACGTCGAGCCCGCCGAGGTCGGGCAGGCCGTCCTCGGCCAGCACGGTGAAACCGTTCTGGGTGGCGCCGACGACCGCGACGTCGAAGGTGCCCGCGCCCAGGTCGTACACCGCGAGCGCCTGGCCGGGCGCGGGCGCGCGGCCGGGGAAGGACGCGAAGTGCGCGGCCGCGGCGACCGGCTCGGGCACGAGCAGCAGCGGGCCGGTCAGGCCGGCCAGCCGCGCCGCGGACAGCAGCACGTTGCGCCGGGTCGGGCCCCACTGCGCCGGGTGGGTGAGGCGGACCTCGTCGGGGAGGTCGCCGCCGAGCTGGCGGGTGGTCTCGTCGAGCACGCGGCGCAGCACCGCGGCCAGCGCCTCGTTGACCGGCACGACGTCCTGGCCGAGCAGCAGCGTCTGCTCGTCGACGCGGCGCTTGGGGTTGGGCTCGAAGCGGGTCGGGTCGAGGCGCGCCCGGCGCTCGGCGTCGCGGCCGACCACGAGGGCGCCGCCCTCCTCGGCGAACACCGCCGAGGGCATGGTGGCCGAGCCGTCCACCTCGACCACGCGCGGTGGCCGCCCGTGCGCGGACAGCACCGCCACGGTGTTGGACGTACCGAGATCCACCGACAGGATGCGCACAGCTCTTCCCCTCACGATCCACCCAGGCCAGGACGTGATGCTGCCACGCTGCCCGGGACCGCGCGTGCGGCACCCGCGAGAAATTGTCGTACCCCCCGGTCATCATGGATGCGTGACCGACGTGCTCGACCTGTTCTCGCCCGCCACCCGCGCCTGGTTCGCGGGTGCCTTCGCCGCGCCCACCGAGGCGCAGGCGGGGGCGTGGCGCGCCGCGCAGGCGGGTGAGCACGCGCTGGTCGTGGCTCCGACCGGCTCGGGCAAGACGCTGGCGGCGTTCCTGTGGGCGCTGGACCGGCTGGCCGCCGGGCCACCTGCCGCGGACGCACAGCGCCGCTGCCGGGTGCTCTACGTCTCGCCGCTGAAGGCACTGGCGGTCGACGTGCAGCGCAACCTGCGGGCGCCGCTGGCGGGCATCCGGCAGGCCAGTCACCGGCTCGGGCAGACGCCGCCGGAGATCACGGTGGGCATGCGCACCGGCGACACGTCCGCCGCCGAGCGCCGCACGTTCCTCAAGACCCCGCCGGACATCCTGGTCACCACACCGGAGTCGCTGTTCCTGATCCTCACCTCGTCGGCGCGCGAGTCGTTGCGCGGCGTCGAGACGGTGATCCTGGACGAGGTGCACGCGGTGGCAGGCGGCAAGCGCGGCGCGCACCTGGCGCTGTCGCTGGAGCGGCTGGACGCGCTGCTGCCGAAGCCGGCGCAGCGCATCGGCCTGTCCGCGACCGTGCGCCCGATCGACGAGGTCGGCTCGTTCCTCACCGGCGGCCGCCCGGTGCGGGTGGTGCAGCCGAAGACGGCGAAGACCATCGAGGTGCGGGTCGAGGTCCCGGTCGAGGACATGGCGAACCTGGACGCGCCCGCGCCGAGCCCGCTGGAGCGGCTGGACGCGATGCTGCCGGACGACAGCCCGCCGGACGAGCCGGCCGCGGTGCGCAGGCCGTCGATCTGGCCGTCGGTGGAGCAGCGGGTGCTGGAGCTGATCCGGCAGCACCGGTCGACCATCGTGTTCGCGAACTCGCGGCGGCTGGCCGAGCGGATGACGGCGCGGCTCAACGAGCTGGCCGCCGAGCAGACGGAGCTGGCTGCCGACCAGCGGTTCCCCGCCGAGGCGATCGGCGAGTCCGGGCTCACCACGGGTGCGGCGGCGACGGTCGCGAAGGCCCACCACGGCTCGATGTCACGCGAGCAGCGCACCCGGGTCGAGGAGGAGCTGAAGTCCGGGCTGCTGCCGTGTGTGGTCGCCACGTCGTCGCTGGAGCTGGGCATCGACATGGGCGCGGTCGACCTGGTGGTGCAGATCGAGGCGCCGCCGACGGTCGCGTCCGGGCTGCAGCGCGTCGGCCGCGCCGGGCACCACGTCGGCGCGGTGTCCACCGGCGTGATGTTCCCGAAGTTCCGGGGCGACCTGGTGTCCTGCGCGGTGGTGTCGGAGCGGATGACGGCCGGCGCGATCGAGGCGGTGCGCTATCCGCGCAACCCGTTGGACGTGCTGGCGCAGCACATCGTGTCGATGGTGGCGCTGGAGCCGTGGTCGGTCGAGGACCTCGCGGCGACGGTGCGGCGGGCCGCGCCGTTCACCGCGCTGCCGGACGACGCGCTGCTGGCGGTGCTGGACATGCTGGCCGGGCGCTACCCGAGCGAGGAGTTCGGCGAGCTGCGCCCGCGCATCACCTGGGACAGGGTGTCGGGTGAGCTGCGCGGGCGGCCCGGATCGCAGCGGCTCGCGGTCACCTCCGGCGGCACGATCCCCGACCGCGGGCTGTTCACCGTGATGACGCCGGGCAGCGACGGCAGCCCCGGCTCGCGGGTCGGCGAGCTCGACGAGGAGATGGTCTACGAGTCGCGGGTGGGCGACACGATCCTGCTGGGCACGTCGTCCTGGCGGATCACCGACATCACGCACGACCGGGTCATCGTGGTGCCCGCGCCGGGTGAGCCGGCGCGGATGCCGTTCTGGAAGGGCGACGCGCCGGGGCGGCCGCTCGAACTCGGCCGCGCGCTGGGCGCGTTCGTCCGCGAACTGTCCAGTTCGGACGACGAGAAGGCGCGTGAGCGGGCGCGGCAGGCGGGCCTGGACGAGCTGGCGTGCGACAACCTGCTGACCTACCTGACCGAGCAGAAGGCGGCGACGCGGCACGTGCCCAACGACCGCACGATCCTGCTCGAACGCTTCCGCGACGAGCTGGGCGACTGGCGGGTGGTGCTGCACTCGCCGTTCGGCGCACAGGTCAACGCGCCGTGGGCGCTGGCGATCGCGGCGCGGCTGCGGGAGCAGCGCGGGGTGGACGCCCAGGTGATGCACTCCGACGACGGCATCGTGCTGCGCCTGCCGGAAGCGCTGGACAGCGACGGCGCCGAGGTCACGATCGGCACCGACGACGTGCTGGTCGACCCGGAGGAGGTCGAGCAGGTCATCGTCGCCGAGGTCGGCAGTTCGGCCCTGTTCGCCGCACGCTTCCGGGAGTGCGCGGCGCGGTCGTTGCTGCTGCCCCGCCGGGATCCGCGGCGGCGCACCCCGTTGTGGCAGCAGCGCCAGCGGGCTTCGCAACTGCTCTCGGTGGCCGCGAAGTACGAGCGGTTCCCAGTCGTGCTGGAGGCGATGCGCGAATGTCTGCAGGACGTCTACGACGTGGGCGGCCTGCGTGAGCTGATGGCGGACGTGCGGGCGCGGCGCGTGAAGGTCGCCGAGGTGGAGACGCCGTCGCCGTCGCCGTTCGCGCGCAGCCTGATGTTCGGCTACGTCGGGATGTTCCTGTACGAGACGGACGCGCCGCTGGCCGAGCGGCGGGCGGCCGCGCTGTCGCTGGACTCGACGCTGCTGGCGGAGCTGCTGGGCACCGAGGCGATCCGAGAGCTGCTCGACGCCGAGGTGGTCGACGAGGTCGAGCGGTCGTTGCAGCGGCTGGAGCCGGACCGGCACGCGCGCAACGCCGAGGAGACCGCGGACCTGTTGCGGTTCCTGGGTGATCTGTCCGATGAGGAGGCCGTGGCGCGCGGCGTCCGGCGGGAGTGGCTGGACGAGCTGGTCGCGCAGCGGCGGGTCATCCGGGTGCGCATCGCGGGCGCGGACCGCAACCTGTCGATCGAGGACGCGGGCCGGGTGCGGGACGCGCTGGGGGTGGCGCTGCCGATCGGGGTGCCGGAGGCGTTCACCGAGCCGGTGGCCGATCCGCTCGGCGACCTGCTGGCCCGGTACGCGCGGTCCCGCGGGCCGTTCTCGGCGCACCAGGCCGCGGAGCGGTTCGGGCTCGGGCCCGCGGTGGTGACGGGTGTGCTCGACCGGCTCACCGCCGAGGGCCGTCTCGTGCGCGGCGAGCTGCGTCCGGTGGGGCATCCGGAAACCCACGGCGCGGGCACCGAGTACTGCGACGCGGCGGTGCTGCGGCGGTTGCGGCGGGCGTCGCTGGCCCGGCTGCGGGCCGAGGTCGAGCCCGTGGAGCCCGCGGCGCTGGGCCGGTTCCTGCCGTCCTGGCACGGAATCGGGGCGCGGATGCGGGCCGCGCCGAGCGTCGACGACGTGCTGTCGGTGGTCGAGCAGCTGGCGGGGGCGCCGCTGCCGGCGAGCGCGCTGGAGTCGCTGATCCTGCCGAGCCGCCTGCCCGGGTACTACCCGGCGCTGATGGACGAGCTGATGACCGCGGGCGAGGTCGTGTGGTGCGGCGCCGGGGCGCTGGCCGGCGGCGACGGGTGGGTGTCGCTGGCGCCCGCCGACGTGGCCGACCTGCTGCTGCCCGAGGCCGACGAGGAGCCGCCCACCAGCCCGCTGCACGAGGCGATCCTCGCCGCGCTCGACGGCGGCGCGTTGTTCTTCCGCCAGCTCGTCGACCGGGTGACGCCGCTGCTGGACAGCGCGCCCAACGACGCCGACGTGGTGGGCGCGCTGTGGGACCTGGTGTGGGCGGGCACGGTCACCGGCGACACGCTGGCCCCGCTGCGGGCCCTGGTGTCGGGCAAGGGCGCGGCGCACAAACCCCGCCAGGCGACGCCACGCAGCCGGTACGGGCGGATGCGCGCGGGGCGGCCGGCGATGCCGTCGCGCACCGGGCCGCCGACGGTGGCCGGCCGGTGGGCGCTCACGCCGGTCCGCGAATCCGACCCGACGCGGCGCACGCACGCGCGGACGGAAGCGTTCCTGGAGCGGCACGGGGTGCTGACGCGGGGCGCGCTGGAGACCGAGCGGGTCACCGGCGGGTTCTCCGGGATCTACAAGGTGCTGCGGGCGATGGAGGACTCGGGCCAGGTGATCCGCGGCTACGTCGTGGAGGGCCTGGGCGCGGCGCAGTTCGCCGCGCGCGGCGCGGTCGACCGGCTGCGGGCGCTGTCCGATCCGAGCGGCACGCGGCGTCCGGACGCGATGGCCGACGCCGTCGTGCTGGCGGCGACGGACCCGGCCCAGCCGTACGGCGCGGCGCTGTCGTGGCCGGCGGCGCTGGGCGACACCAAGCACCGCCCGGCGCGCAAGGCAGGCGCGCTGGTGGTGCTGGTCAACGGCGTGCCCGCGCTGTACGTCGAACGGGGCGGGCGGTCGCTGCTGTCGTTCACCGAGGACGAGCCGACGCTGAAGGCGGCCGCGCACGCCCTGTCCCGCGCCGTCCGCGAGGGCTGGCTGGGGCAGCTGGCGGTCCAGCGGGCGGACGGCGAGCAGGCCCTGACGTCCGCGCTGGCCGACGTCCTCCGGGACGCCGGGTTCCGCGCCACCCCGAAGGGGCTGCGGCTGCGAGCCTGAGATCACGCCACCCTCCGTTGGCTCACTCCGGGCGAGCACGATTTACTTTTCGCGACCCGAACGAGTGAGAGGACAACCCCGATGGCGTTGCGGGAGCTGCGGTACTTCGGCGACCCGGTGCTCAAGACGGTCTGCGATCCCGTGACCAAGTTCGACAAGACGCTCGAGCAGCTGGTGACCGACCTGCTGGACAGCGTGCGGCCGGACGGGCGCGCGGGGCTGGCCGCGCCGCAGATCGGGGTGAGCCTGCGGGTGTTCAGCTACGAGGTGGACAACCTGCTCGGGTACGTGATCAACCCGGAGATCGTCGAGCTGTCCGAGGAGACGCACGAGATCAACGAGGGCTGCCTGTCCGTGCCGGAGCTGTGGTTCCCGACCCGCCGCGCGAAGCGCGCGGTGGTGCGCGGCGTCGACCTGCGGAACGAGCCGGTCACCGTGGAGGGCGAGGATGTGCTGGCGCAGTGCCTCCAGCACGAGACCGACCACCTCGACGGCATGCTCTACCTCGACCGGCTGGAGAAGGACCGGAAGCGGCAGGCGCTCAAGCAGGCGCGCGACAAGGACTGGTTCTGGAACCGCTGACCCTCGCGCAGAGGCGGTCGCGAGCCCGGTGAGCGTTGCCCTACGAGCCACGGTGGCATCGCCGTGCCGGCGCTCCCCGGGCGTCATGAGGGCCGCGACGAGCGCGGCCCCGAGCCTCCCTGCGCGGCGGCCTTGAGCGACCCCGCGCGTTGCCGGAAAGCAATCTCGCGGCGGCGGAGCTACAGCTCACTCAGCACCCGAGCACCCGCGGCCTCCAGGTCGATCCGCAACAGCCCCTCCTCCTCCGGCGGCTCCGGCGCCAGCCCCGCCCGCTGCGCGGTCCGGTAGATGCCGTCCCGCCCGGGCAGTGACACCGCCACCAGCCTGCGGCAGCCGCGCGCCGCGGCGATCTCCGCCAGGCGTCCCATCAGCGCGGTGCCCACGCCGTTTCGCTGCCAGCCGTCCTCGACGAGCAGCGACACCTCGGCGATCTCGCCCGTCGCGCCGGGGATGAGCTGCCCGACGCCGATCACCTCGCGCCCGCACACCGCGAGCAGGCTCATGCCGCGCGGCGGCACCAGCAGGCGGTGCAGCCAGCGGCGCGGCATGGTGCGCATCCCCGTGTGGTAGCGCGCGAAGAGCGTGGTCATCGAGCACCGCGCGTGCATCGCGGACACCGCCTCGGCGTCGGCCGGCTTGCCTTCGCGCAGCACGACCGCCGCGCCGTCGGCGCAGGTCAGGGCCAGCGGGCTGGACACGTTGCGCCGCGCGCCGTCCAGCAGTGCCAGCAGTGCCTCCGCGCGGGTCAGTTCCAGCTGCACGAACGGGGCCCACCGCCGCCGGGCCACCAGCGCGGTCTCCCCGTCCACGGCGAACACCACCCGGTGGCCGCCCTCGACGCGCGCCGGGTTGGCCTCGGCCAGCGGCACGACGGTGACGAGGTCCGCGGTCAGCACCTCGCGCAGCACCTCGGCCCGGCGCGACGGGTCGTCGACCGCCCGCGCGGCCGCCGTCAGCGTCGCGGCGGAGGCGTCCACCAGCTCGCGCACGTCGGCGTCGGTGATGCACGAGCATTCGCACCCCTCAGCCTGGATAGCCGCGACCAGCTGCTCCTTGGTGAGCCCGGTCGCGGGCCGGATCACCACCTCGTCGAGCACCCCGCCCGGCACCGGGAGCACGTTCAGCCCCAGGATGTTGCACTCCAGGTCGGCCATCCGGATCGCGATGCGCGCCAGCATGCCGGGGTGGTCGTCCATCCGGATGCGGACCCGCCAGACGACCGACGAGACCTCGTCCTCGACGACCACCTGCGGCACCGCTCTTCGCGTGCTAATCAACATCCCATAACGATCGCGGACGGTTGTTGCCGACCGTGGACGCGTGTGTTTCACCCGTGTCAGGCTCCGGCCGCCGCCGCAACGGCGCCGAAACACTCAGCGTGGCGAGAGCACGCAGAACTCGTTGCCCTCCGGATCCGCCAGCACGTCCCACGGGACGTCGCCCTGACCGATGTCGATGCGCCGCGCGCCGAGCCCGCACAGCCGGTCCGCCTCGGCCGCGGTGTCGCCGTCCGCGAACGGCGCGACGTCCAGGTGCAGCCGGTTCTTGCCGGCCTTCGCCTCGTCGCTGCGCAGGAACTCCAGCCACGGCCCGCGCCCGGTCGGCGCGCGCAGCCCGACGATCACCGGCTCCTGGTTGCCGATCCGCCACCCCGCGGCCTCGGCCCAGAAACCGGCCAGCGACAAGGGATCGCGGGCGTCCACGACGACCGCCGCGATGGCCTCCGTCGTGGTGTAGCCGGGCCGTGGTTCGAGCACGCAGAACTCGTTGCCCTCCGGATCCGCCAGCACCTCCCAGGGGACCGCGCCCTGGCCGATGTCGCGCTTGCGCGCACCCAGGGCCAGGGCCCGGTCCACCTTGGCCGCCTGGTCCGACGGCGACGTGCTGGCGAGGTCGAGGTGCACCCGGTTCTTCACGGCCGGGTCCTTGGCCTCCGGCACGGTGCCGAAGACCAGCAGGAGGCCGTCGTCCCCGGGCGCCTCGACGTCGATCTCCTCGTCGTCGGCGAAGGTGATCGTCCAGCCGAGCAGCTGTGCCCAGAACTCCGCCAGCTCCCGGGGCCGGTTCGCGTCGATCACGAGGCTGTCCAGTCGTGTCGCCATGCCCGGGACGATATCCAGCAACGCTTCCCCACGTCCTGGAATTTCACTTCGTCGCCAGGCGCAGCAGCGCCCAGAACTGCCCGATCGAATCCTCGCTCCGCTCCCAGGTGACCGACCCGTGCCCGAGCCTGCCCCACAGCCACTGGTAGACCGCCATCGGCGGACCGGTGACCAGCCCGTTGGCCCGGTCGGTGTCGGCGGCCGAACAGCGCCAGGCAACCGTTTCACCAGGCCCCGCGCGGGCGATCCAGTCGTGGCCGCCGGTGCGGATCCCGACCGATCCGGTGAACGTGCCGGACAGCCCGAGCATCGGCAGCCGCTGCCCGAACCACAGCGCCAGGATCTCGTCGATGCCGTCGATCGCCACGTCTTCGTCGACCTCGGTGACGATCCGGTTCGCGGCGTTCTGGACGTCGATCCGGTGCACCGTGGTCTCGTGCGCCATCCGGCGGCACCAGAACCCGTAGGTGCGGTCGGCGGGCCACCAGCCCGCCGCGTACTCGGCGGGGTCGTGCGAGGTCAGTTCGCGGTGCAGGGCCGCGAACCCCTCCCGCAGGTACTCCTCGCCGCTCTGGCCGTCCGCCGGGTCCCGCTGCCAGCCCGCGGGTCGCCTGCCCTCGGTCATCCAGCCCGTGGCGACGCGGTAGACACCGCCGAGGTGCCGGACCACCTCGCCGATCGTGAGACCGGGCGTGGTGGGCACCGGCGTGTCCGGCGCCGCCTCCCGCGCCGCCGCGGTGAGCCGTTCGACCTCGGCGCCCAGCACGTCCAGCAGACGGCCGTGGTCGACGAGTGCTTGCCCGGTCATCGCCTTCGGGACGCCTTCCCCAGGGTCGGCGGCGCGTCGCACTGCCGTACCCGGCTCGGCGCCGTCACGGGCGTCCGCCCGTGCACGAGGTCGCGGGCCAGCTCGACGAACAACGCGGACTGGCGCAGCAGTTCGTCGGCCCGTTCGGGCGTGATCCGGCGGGTGTTGCCCGCCTGCGCGGCGGCGCGCGCCGCCGAGTGCGCGGCGAAGTACGCCGTCCAGTCGGTCAGCTCCGGCGCCGCCGCCTCGAGCAGCACCCAGACGCTGGCCGGGCGGGCCCGGCCGCGGTGCGGACGGCCGCTCGCGGCGAGCACCGCGGCGCCCGCGCGGAGCGCGGCCAGGTACGCCGCGATGAACCTGGGCGCCGGCTGGGCGGCGTGCCGGGCCTCGGCGAGGCCCCGCCGGGCGTCGGCGAGCAGGGCCGTGGCGGCGGGTGCCGCCGGCGGACGGACCGGTAGCGGCAGCGCCGGCTGCCTCTCCTCGGCGTGGGATTCGACGGCAATGGACATTGCCCCTCCCTCGGAACAACGTGCTGGTGGCGGCCCCCGGTGCCGAAACGCTTCCCCCGCTCCGGCACCGGGTGGCCTGACCGGCGAGCGCTCACCGGATGTCGAACTCTTGTTCGAGCGAGTTCCAGCGTAGCTTCGAACACCTGTTCGTTCAAGTCTTCGAATGACGTGGAGTGCCGCACTCAACCGCGTTCGGTCACACGATCGGGGCAGAAGGAAAATTCCGCGGAACTCGCGCCGGAAGCCCGGCGACCTGCACGACGTCACGCCGGGCCGGTCCGCCGCCCAGCCCACCTGCCCGGTGTCACAACCTCCGGAAAACCGGCATGCGGAAGACTGCGGGCCGCGGGAACTTCACCGCGGCCCCGGACGACCTGGACCAGGGGCCTCCCCACACCCGACTCCCCAGGAAGGTGCGCCCATGCTCGTCCGGCGTCTGTCCGTCGCGCTCGCACTGGCCGGCACGGTGCTGCTGGCCGCCGCGCCCGCCGCATCGGCCCACACCACGCTGCAGAGCAGCGACCCGGCCGAAGGCGCGGCGCTGTCCGCCGCGCCGCAGCAGGTGAGCCTCAAGTTCGGCGGCGCGTTCACGCTGCCCGCCGACCCGATCCGGATCACCGGACCGGACGGCGCGCAGTGGTCGGTCGGCCCCGCGACGGTGACCGAGCGGACCCTCACCGCGCCGGTCCAGCCGTCCGGTCCCGCCGGGGCCTACGTGCTCACCTGGTCGATCGTCGCGGCCGATGGCGACCCGGTCACCGGCCGGATCAACTTCTCGCTCACGGCGCCCGCCTCGACGCCGTCGTCTTCAGCGGCGCCCTCATCGCCTGCCCCGGCTCCCGCGCCGTCGCAGGCGGCCCAGACGTCGGACGACGGCGGCTTCCCGGCCTGGGCGTGGATCGTCATCGCCGTGGCCGTGGTCGCCGCCGTCGTCGCGGTCATCGTCCGGGGGCGGCGTTCATCGAGCTGAGGGCGGTGTCGATGACCTCCCGGCTGTCCACCAGCAGCGCCTGTGCCGCGGTGCGTCCCGTCGCGGCCAGGTACGCGTCGACCAGACGGTTGCCCACGGCGTAACCGGCGCCGGTGGGCAGCCCGACCGGGGTGGCGCCGTACCGGATCGCGTGCGCGTCGCCGTGCACCCACGCGGTGAAGTTCTGCATGCCGCTCACCTCGAGGCCGGAGACGACCTTGTCGAACACCGCGTCGTCGTGCAGGTGCGGCACGCCGACGCGGGCGTAGCCGAGCTCGTCGCCGTACAGCTGGCGCGCGAACGCGTCCGCGAGCCCCTCGGACACCACCTGCTCCCCCACCGTGACCGTCGCCGGATTCCAGACCACACCACCACTGGAGTAGCGGAGGTTGTGGTTCAGCTCGTGGACCGCCGTCGCCTCCAGCCGCGCCAGGTTCTCCGGGAACGGCCAGAAGTTGAGGAACAGGTAGCCCGACACGCTGCCGTTGGCCGTCATGCCCAGGCTCGTGCCCATGAAGTGCTCGTCGCCGGGGTCGCCGAGGACGATCAGGACGGTGATGTCGGGCACCGCGAGGTCCGGGGTCGCCTCCAGCTGCACGGCGACGGCGTCGCGCAGCGCGCCCTCGATCCGGCCCCACGCGTCCGCGTCGTGCAGCGCCTCCAGCGCCTCCAGGCACCGGTCCTCGTCGCGGTCGAGCGGGAAACCCGAGCCCATGCGGTGCATCGCGACGAGGTCCACCTCGCCGGGGAAGTAGCGGTACATGCCGGCGGCGGGCCGCAGCATTTCTTCGAGCAGCGCGGCCCGCTCCTCCCGCGGGGCGCGCAGGATCCGCCGCATGGCGGGGTAGGTGTCCAGAACCGTGATCGTCATGAGCCCGACGCTAAAGCCTCCAGCTACTGGAGACTCAACCCGTTTAGAGCATCGGCACGAGCATCACAGCCATTCCGGCGCCCATGACGGCCCGCGCGACGCCGGAGCCGCGGCCGCCCGGCCCGCCCCGCACCGCACGCCACCCGGACAAGGCGACGTCGGCAGCGAAGTACACGACCAGACAGGTCATCACGGCGGGCAGCAGGAACCCGGCGGACGCGCTGGAGTGGCCGCCATGGTCACCGCTCGCCGCCGGCGCGCCGCCCATGGCGCTGACCATCGCCAGCATCGCCACCGCGCCCAGCAGGTGGTGCGTCGCCGCGGAGCGCCACCGCGGCAGCCCGGGCGCGGCGCGGAACAGCGTGGCCGCGAACCAGGCGGCCACCGCCACGAACACGACGTTCCAGGCGATCGCCGGGACGGAGTTGCCCCACGGCACGAACATCAGCGCCATCGCCACGGCCATCACCGAATGCGCGAGCGCGGATTCGCGGTCGCCGGTCACCCCGTCGCAGCACGCCGCCCACGAGCGGGCCGCGAGGGCGAGGACCTGGATCAGGGAGAAGACCGCGAGCACCGTGAACAGGCCGGCCAGCGACCAGCCGAGCCATGCCGGGGACGAGAACATGCGGGGCCACCTTTCGCGCGGATCGGATCACGATATCGTTGGCAGGCAAGGAAAAACACGCTCACCGGGCGGGCGTGAAAAGTCCCACGGCCGGGAACTCCCGGGCCGTTCCGGACGACTGGGCGGGGATACGCGTCGCCACCGGTCGCGGCCCGTGATCTCATATCGGTATGAGCAGCCTGGACCATCCGGCGGTGGCCAAGGTCGCTGCCGCGCTCGCCGAGGCGGGCAAGCACGACGCCGCTGCCGGCATCCGCATCCTGCCGGCCGAGGTGCGCACGGCCGCGCAGGCCGCCGAGGCCCTCGGCGTCGAGACCGGCGCGATCGCCAACAGCCTCGTCTTCCGCGCGGTGTTCGCCGACCGCACCGTCCCGCTGCTGTCGCTGACCTCGGGCGCCCACCGGGCCAACACCGACACGCTCGCCGCGCTGGTCGGCGCCGAGTCGGTCGAGAAAGCCGACCCGGCGTTCGTACGGGAGCACACCGGGCAGGCCATCGGCGGCGTCGCCCCGGTCGGGCACCCGGCCCCGGTGCTCACCCTCGTCGACACCGCGCTGCAGGCCTACGACACCGTGTGGGCGGCGGCCGGGCACGCCAAGTCGGTCTTCCCGACCACCTTCGCCGACCTCGTCGCCGTCACCGGCGGACGGCCCGCGGACGTCGCGTCATGACCACGTCCCTGCACTACACGCAGCTGTCCGCCGACGATTTCCGCACCCGGCTGCGGGAAGCGCTCGCCATCTACGTCGAGGCGATGCGCTACCCGCCGGGCACGGCCGAGCAGCGCGCCCCGATGTGGCTCACGCACGCGCTGCGCGAGGGCTGGCGCTGCATCGCCGCGTTCGACGCCGAGGGCACGATGCTCGGCATCGCCTACGGCTACCGGGGCGCGCCCGGCCAGTGGTGGCACGAGCAGGTGCGGCGCGGGCTGACCTCCGCCGGCGGCGAGCAGCTCGCCGAGCGGTGGCTGGCCGACTACTTTGAGCTGACCGAGATCCACGTCCGACCGGCGAGCCAGGCCCGCGGGATCGGCGAGGACCTGCTGCGCCGCCTGCTCGACGGCGTGGACAGCAGGCACGTCCTGCTGTCCACGCCGGAGGGGCCGAGCCGGGCGTGGAAGCTGTACCGGCGCCTGGGTTTCGTCGACGCGCTGCGCGACTACCACTTCGCGGGTGATCCACGCCCGTTCGCCATCCTCGGCCGCACCCTGCCGCTGGAGCCTCAGGACCGCAGGTAGCCCACCAGCAGTCCGGCGCCCAGCAGCGCGGCGCCGCACCAGCCCTGGACGCCGAGGTCCTCGTGCAGGACGACGGCGGACAGGATCGCCGCGGTGAGGGGTTCCAGCAGGGTCGCGAGCGCCGCGACGACGGGCCGCGCGGCGCCGAGGACGCGGAAGTACAGCACGTACCCCAGCCCGGTCGGCACGACGCCGAAGTACAGCGCGACCGCGAGGACGTCCAGCCGCAGCGGCAGCGCCATGCCGAGGACCAGCCCGGCGGGCAGCAGCAGCAACCCGCCGGTGAGCAGCCCGAACGCGGTGGTGCGCTGGTAGTCCAGGCCTTCGACGGGACGGCGCAGCGCCAGCGTCAGCACGCTGAAGCCCGCGCCGGCGGCCAGCGCGAACGCCACGCCGCCGAGCAGCCGCCAGCCGCCGTGGCCGGGGGTGGCGGACAGCAGCGCCAGCCCGGCCAGCCCGAGTGCGACCGACACCAGGGTCAGCGGGCCGGGCAGGCGGCGGGCGCGGATCGCCGTGGCGGCGGTGACGAAGACCGGCACGCTGCCGATCGTGACCATCGTCGCGGTGCCGACCGAGGTCAGCGTGACCGCCGCGAAGTACGCCGCCTGGAACGAGCCGAGGAGCCCGCCGGCCAGCGCGATCCGGCGGACCACCGGTTTGGTCCAGACCATCCCGCGCAGGCCGCGGGAGAGCCACAGGAACACCACGAGCGCGGCGCCGCCGAGCAGCAACCGGTACGTGGCAACGGAAATCGCGGAGAGACCACCGCGGGTGGCGAGCAGCGACCCGGACAGACCACCGGTGCCCCACAGCACCCCGGCGACGAGCAGGGTCAACGACGATCGGGCGCGCGCGGGCGCCTCGACGGAAACGGACATGGGAAATTCGCTCCAGCGTCTTGTGTGGACAGTGCCGTGGACGCGGGGCGATGCGGCACCACGCGAACCCGTGGTGCCTTGTGGCGCCGCACAAGTGCGGCGAGAAGCGACCGCCCCGCTAGGCCGGGGGCGGCGGGGTGACGAGGAAGACCCGGTGCATCAGCACATCCTTCAGTCGTTGTTCCTAAGCGGCGGAGCCGCTTGCGGTGGGGCCGTCAGCCGGCACCGCCGCGGGTTTGAATCGACGCCGCGCGCGGAGCGCGTCCGTTGAGGGTGGTGGTGGGCTGGCGGGAGGGGCCGCTACCCGCACCGCCACGCAAGCCATGGTTGAAACTCCCCTAGTCGAGTTCGGCGAGCTGTTCGCGGAGGGTGTCGAGGCCCATGCCGCCCAGGCGGAGAGCCTTGGTGTGGAAGTCCTTGAGGTCGAACGCGTCGCCCTGGCGCTTGCGCGCCTCCTCACGCGCCTCGATCCACAGGCGCTCCCCCAGCTTGTACGCGGGGGCCTGGCCGGGCCAGCCGAGGTAGCGGTTGATCTCGTCGCGCACCAGCGGCTCGTCGGTGATGGTGCGGGTCAGCATGAACTCCAGGCCGAGGTCGGGCGTCCACCGCTCGCCCTCGTGGAACCCGGTGCCGGACGGGATCTCCAGCTCCAGGTGCATGCCGAAGTCGACGATCACCCGCGCGGCGCGGAACAGCTGCTCGGACAGCATGCCGAGCAGGTCGCCGTCGTCGGCGAGGTAGCCGAGGTCCTGCATCAGCCGCTCGGCGTAGAGCGCCCAGCCCTCGCCGTGCCCGGACGTGAACGCCAGGAGACGCTGGAACCGGTTGAGCGACTGCTCGTGCACGGCGGTGGCGATCTGCAGGTGGTGACCCGGCACGCCCTCGTGGTAGACGGTGCTGACCTCGCGCCAGGTGGTGAACTCGTCGCGGCCCGGCGGCAGCGACCACCACATGGTGCCGGGACGGGTGAAGTCCTCGTTCGGGCCCGTGTAGTACGCGCCGGCGCCGCCGCCGGGCGGGGCGATGCGGCAGTCCAGGGCCATCAGCGGGTCCGGGATGTCGAAGTGCGTGCCGCGCAGGTCGGCGAGCGCGGTGTCGGACAGTTCCTGCATCCACCGCTGGAACGCGTCCCGGCCCTGCACCTGGTAGCGCGGGTTGGCGTCGAGCGCGGCGGCCGCGTCGGCGAGGGTGCCGCCCGGCGCGATGCGCTCGGCGACGGCC
Organism: Amycolatopsis thermoflava N1165; assembly: GCF_000473265.1. Lineage (NCBI taxonomy): Bacteria > Bacillati > Actinomycetota > Actinomycetes > Pseudonocardiales > Pseudonocardiaceae > Amycolatopsis > Amycolatopsis thermoflava. The sequence goes on along the minus strand of NZ_KI421511.1, from coordinate 7,933,722 downwards.
TTCATCTCGGCTTCCAGCCGCAGGAACTCGGCCCAGCCCCACTCGTAGGACTCGCGCGGGCCGAGCTTCGCGCCGATGAAGTAGCGCGACCAGAGCCGGTAGGCGTCCTCGCCGACGGCGTCCTTCGCGCGGGCCTTCGGCGCCAGCTCGGCGCGCAGGAACCCGGCGAGCTCGGCATAGGCCTCCTGGGCCGCGCGGGCCCCGCGGTCGAGGTCCGCGCGCGGCGCACCGTCGGGCGCGCCGGCGATCATGTTCTGGAAGAAACCGGTCTCCCCGGACAGCCCGGCCCACGTCTCGGCCTGCTCGGCGACCTTGGTGACCTGGCGCAGCGCGGGCGCGTTGCCGGCTTCGACGGCGGCGAGCAGGGACGCGCGGATGCCATCGACGGCGTCTGGAACCTTCGCCAGGCGCTTCGCGATGGTCGCCCACTGCTCGGGCGTGTCGGTGGGCATGAGGTCGAACACCATGCGCAGGTCCTGCACCGGGCTCGCGATGACGTTCAGCGACGCGACGTCCAGGCCGGCGTCGTGGATCTCCAGGTCCAGCCCGATCCGCTCGGTGAACACGGCCTTGGCCGCGCGCTCACCCGCGTCGGCCGGCTCGGCGGCGGTGACGGCCTCCAGCGCGCGCCGCTCCAGCGCGGCGCGGGCGGCGTAGCCCTCCGGCGAGTAGTCGGTGAGCTGGTCGTCGTAGCCCGGGATGCCCATCTCGGTCGCCGCGACGGGGTGCGCGGCCGCGAAGTCCTCGACGAACTGGTCACAGATCTGGTGCACGCCCATGGATGCAACCTACCGAATCCGGCAACCGGGTTTACGCGCGCGCGGGCACCAGACCGAGCCGGTGGACGACCTCGCGGGTCGCCTTGGACCGGTTGAAGGTGTAGAAGTGCAGGTCCGGCACGCCTTCGGCGATGAGCCGCTCGCACAGCTCGGTGACCACGTCCAGGCCCTCGGCGCGGAACGCCTTCGGGTCGTCGGCCAGCGGTTCGAGCCGGTCCAGCAGCCGCTGCGGCGCCGGCGCGCCGGACAGCCGGATCGTGGTGTGCAGGGTGCGCGGCGTGGTCAGCGGCATCACACCGGGGATGACCAGCGCGTCGCAGCCCGCGGCGGCGACCCGGTCGCGCAGCCGCAGGAAGTCCTCGGCCTCGAAGAACAGCTGGGCGATGCCGAAGTCGGCGCCCGCGCGGAACTTGCGCACCAGGTACTTCGTGTCGGTGTCCAGGTCGAGCGAGCGCGGGTGGCCGTAGGGGAACGCGGAGACGCCGACGCAGAAGTCGCCCAGCGAGCGGACGAGCGCGACCAGCTCCTCGGCGTAGCTCAGGCCCTGCGGGTGCGGCACCCACTCGCCGTACGGGTCGCCGGGCGGGTCGCCGCGCAGCGCGAGGATGTTGCGCACGCCGACGGCGGCGTACCAGCCGATGACGTTGCGCAGCTCGGCGACGGAGTGGTCCACCGCGGTCAGGTGCGCCATCGGCACCAGCGTGGTCTCGGTCGCCACCCGCGCGATGCTGCGGATCGTGCCGTCCCGGCTCGACCCGCCCGCGCCGTAGGTGATCGACATGTAGGCGGGGTCCAGCGGCTCCAGCTCGCGGATCGACCGCCACAGCACGGCCTCGTCGGCCGCGTCGCGGGGCGGGAAGAACTCAATGGAGAACGCCGGGGACTCCCCTCGCAGGCGCTCGATCACCGACGTCATGCGGGCAATGGTAACCGGTGTCCGAAAGGTGGGAAATGAGGTCCGCCACCTGGGAACGGCTAACGCACCGCGGCCGCAGCGGGTTGGTCCGCATCGGCCTTGGCGCCCCACCGCCTGGCCAGCACCGCGCAGATCATGAGCTGGGCCTGGTGGAACAGCATCAGCGGCAGCACGATCAGGCCGACCGTCTGCGCCGGGAACAGGACCGCGGCCATCGGCAGTCCGCTGGCGAGGCTCTTCTTCGACCCGGCGAAGATGATCGCCACGCGGTCCGCGCGGCCGAAGCCCAGCTTCGGCGTGACCAGTTTGAGGGTCCAGAACACGACGTAGAACAACGCGAGGTTGACGACCACCAGCCCGCCGAGCGCGAGCGGGGTCAGCTGGTGCCAGATCCCGGCCACGACGCCCTCGCTGAACGCCGCGTAGACGACCATCAGGATCACGGTGCGGTCGGCGCGGCCGAGGACCTTCTTGTGACGCGTGAGGAACCCGCCGATCCAGCGGCGCGCGATCTGCCCGGCGACGAACGGCACGAGCAGCTGCAGCACGATCGAGGTGACCGCGTCGAGCGAGAAGCCGTTGCCGGTGCTGTGCAGCAGCAGGCCGACCAGCAGCGGCGTGACGACGATGCCCAGCAGGCTGGAGAACGACGCGGCGCAGATGGCGGCGGCCACGTTGCCCTTGGCGATCGAGGTGAACGCGATCGAGGAGTTGACCGTCGAGGGCAGCGTGCACAGGAAGATCACGCCGGCGGCCAGCGCGGGGGTCAGCACGGACGGCACGAGCAGCTTCGTGGTCAGGCCGAGCAGCGGGAACACCACGAACGTCGTGGCCAGGATCACCAGGTGCAACCGCCAGTGCTTGAAGCCGGCCACGGCCTCTGCGGTGGACAGGCGCGCGCCGTAGAGGAAGAACAACGCGCCGACGCCGATCGAGGTGACCCAGGACGCGATCTCCGCGCCCTGGCCGCGCGCCGGCACCAGGCAGGCGATCCCGACCGCGGCGAGGATGCCGATGATGAACGGGTCGATGCGGAGCTTGGCGAGGAGCGCGGCGGGACTTTTCACGCTCCTGATGGTCCGCCGTGCTGCGCCGATTGTGAAGTATGATGAAGGGCATAACTGCTATCGCGATTCGCGATGGAGGCCGGTGTGCTCGATCCCGTGTGGTTGCGGACGTTCCTGACGGTGGCCGAGACCCGCAGCTTCACGCGCGCCGGGCAGCGGCTCGGGCTGCGGCAGTCGACGGTGAGCCAGCACGTGCGCAAGCTCGAAGAGGCGACCTCGCAGCAACTCCTGCTGCGCGACACGCATTCGGTGTCGCTGACGCCGGACGGCGAGGCGATGATCGGGTTCGCCGGGACGATCCTGGAGGACATCGAGCGGGCGCTGGCCTACTTCGCCGGGCCGGAGTTGCGCGGCCGGGTGCGGTTCGGCGCGTCGGAGGACTTCGTGGTCGGGCCCTTGCCGGAGATCCTGCGCGAGTTCCGGCGGCTGCACCCGCTGGTCGACCTCGAACTGACCGTGGATCTGTCCGGTGTGCTGCACGAGAAGCTGCGCGCGGGCGAGCTGGACCTGGTGCTGGGCAAGCGGCGCGCGGGCGACGAGACGGGAAGTCCGTTGTGGACGGACCCGCTGGTGTGGGTGGGGCGCGAGGGGTTCGAGCTGGAGCCCGGCGCGCCGGTGCCGCTGATCGCCTACCCGCCGCCGAGCATCACCCGCGCCAGGGCGCTGGAGTCGTTGCAGGACAACGGAAAGCCGTGGCGGATCGTCTGCACGAGCGGCAGCCTGAACGGCCTGCGCGCGGCGGCGCTCGCCGGCCTCGGCGTCGTGGTGTTCGCCCGGAGCCTGATCCCGGCCGGACTGGCGGAACTCCCGGCCGGCCACGGACTGCCCGACCCGGGCGAGGTGCAGTTCCTGCTGACCACCCGGTCGGCCACGCCACGGGGCCCCACCGCGGCCCTGTCGGAAGCGATCCGCGCGGAGGCGAGCCGGCTGCACGGTTAAGCCCGGACTTCCGGAGCCGCCGCTACCCGGCCGGTTCGATGCGCACCCCCTCCCGCTGCGCCCGGCGCTGTCCCCAGTCGTGCAGGATCTGCAGCGCCGGGGCCAGCTCCGCGCCCTCCGCGGACAGGCGGTAGGTGACGGACCGGATCGCGCCGTCCTGCACGGACCTCTCCACCAGCCCGGCCGCCTCCAGCTCCCGCAACCGCGTCGTCAGCACCTTCTCGCTGATGCCCGGCATGCGCCTGCGCAGCTCGCCGTACCGGTGGTCGCGCTCCTTCAAGTACGCCAGCACGACCACGGCCCACTTGCCGCCGATGACGTCGACGGCGAGTTCGACCGGGCAGTGGTAGCGCGTGCGTGTCGTGTTCACGCACCACAAAGTACGTACTTGCCGGGCCACGGCACAGGTGCTCGACTTGACCGGTGCTCACCGAATACATCCGCTACCGGATTCCCGCCGGGCAGGGCGCGGAGTTCGAGGACGCCTACCGGCGCGCCTCCGCGCATCTGGCCGCCGCTCCCGAGTGCCACGACTTCGAGATGACCCGCTGCGTGGACGAACCGGAGTGCTACGTCGTCCGGCTCACCTGGACCTCCGCCGACGCGCACCTGACCGGTTTCCGGAAGGGCCCGCACTTCCCGCCCTTCTTCGCCGAGGTCCGCGGCTTCGTCGACGCCATCGAGGAAATGCGCCACTACGAACCCGTCGACATCGGCAGTCCCCTGCCGAGCCTGTACGAGTGGGCGGGCGGCGCCGAGGCGTTCGAGAAGCTGTTCACCGCGTTCTACCAGAAAGTGCCCGCGGACGACCTGCTCGCGCCGCTGTTCGCCGGCATCGACCCCGAGCACGCGAAGCACGTCGCGCAGTGGGTCGGCGAGGTGTTCGGCGGCCCGAAGGACTACAGCACGCACCGCGGCGGTCACCGCCACATGGTGTCGAAGCACCTCGGCAAGGCGATCACCGAAGAGCAGCGCCGCCGCTGGATCGGCCTCCTGCTGGAGACCGCGGACGAGGTGGGCCTGCCGTCGGACCCGGAGTTCCGGTCGGCGTTCGTCGCCTACCTGGAGTGGGGCACGCGGCTGGCGGTGTTCTTCTCGCGTCTCGGCGCACGCCCCGCCGTCGACGAGCCGATGCCGGTCTGGGGCTGGGGTTCTGTGCGTCCCTGGCAGGGCTAGGGCACGCCGGCCAGCCTCAGCAGCGCGGTGACCGCCGCCGCGGCGACGACCACCACCAGGAACGGCGCCTTCCGCCAGGCGAGCACGCCGCCGACGGCAACGCCGATCGGGCGGGCGAACCCGGCGAAGCCGTGGCCCTCCGCGAGTGCGCCCGTCGCCACGACGGCGACCAGCAGGACCGTCGCCGAGACCGCCATCAGGTTCTGCACCCTGGCCGAGAGCTGGATCCTCGACTGCAGAACCGGCCCGGCGAACCGGAACGCGAAGGTGCCAACGGCGAGCACCGCGATCGCGATCAGCAGGGTCATCGCCGCACCACCAGCACCAGCACGCCGGCCAGCGCGAGCAGCACCGGCAGTCCCGCGGGCAGGAACGGGGTGGCCGCGAGCGCGACCGCCGCGCCGGCCACCGCCGCGTGGCGGGTGTCGCGGTCCTTGAGCGACGGCAGCACCAGCGCGAGCAGCACGGCCGGGAAGGCGGCGTCCAGGCCGAACGCGTCGGTGTCGCCGATGACCGTGCCCGCGAAGGCCCCCGCGAGCACGCCCACGTTCCAGCACACGAAGATGCTGATCCCGCAGGCCCAGTAGGCGGCGCGACGGCGTGCGGCGTCCTCCTGCGCCAGTGCGAACGCCACGTTCTCGTCCGTCATCAGGTGGCTGCCCAGGATGCGCCCGCGGCGGCCGAGCACCTCGCTGACCGCCATGCCGAACGGCAGGTGCCTGCTGTTGACCAGCAGCCCGGCGACCGCCGCCGCGAACGGGCTGCCGCCCGCGGCCACCAGCCCGACGAAGAGGAACTGGGCCGCGCCTGCGAACACCACCAGCGACATCACCACCGGCAGCCACGCGCCGAAGCCGGAGCCGGTGCTGATGGCGCCGTAGGAGACGCCGACGACCCCGTCGGCCAGCGCCACCAGGGCGACGTCGCGCAGCAGGCGACGGTCGAGTGTTCGGTATATCGTACGCATCACCTTCCATACTGAACACCGACCGATGCGTTCGTCAAGGCGAACAACCGGACTTCTGGAGCGAACACGCATGGCCGAGCGCGGCGCACCACTGGACGTCATCGCAGCCTCCCTGCGACGGGAACGCGCCCGCACCGGGCTGTCCCTGAGCGAGGTCGCCAAGCGGGCGGGCATCGCCAAGTCGACGTTGTCCCAGCTGGAATCCGGCAGCGGCAACCCGAGCGTGGAGACGCTGTGGGCGCTCAGCGTGGTGCTCGACGTGCCGTTCGCGCGGCTGGTCGAGCCGGTGCGGCCGCAGGTGCAGGTCATCCGCGCCGACGAGGGGCCCACGTTCTACTCGGAGCGCTCGGACTACGTGGCGACACTCGTGGCGTCCTGCCCGCCGAACGCGCGTCGCGACATCTTCCGCATCGCGGCCGAGCCGGGCACGCCGCGCCGCTCCGACCCGCACATGCCCGGCGTGGTGGAGCACGTGGTACTCAGCTCGGGCCGGGCCCTGGTCGGCCTGGTGGACGAGCCGGTGGAACTCGCCCCCGGCGACTACATCGCCTACCCGGGCGACGTGGAGCACATCTTCCAGGCCCTGGAGCCGGGCACCCGCGCGGTGCTGGTCTCCGAGCACACGTAGTGCCCGGTTCGACGACGGACGAGCGGCTCCTCCCGCTGCGTCAGAAGACGGCCACCGCGCCCGCGGCGTCCGGCGTCGCCAGGCCGTGGCGTTCCCGGATCAGCACCGTGGGCGTCACCCCGGCCAGGTCACGCGTCTCGCGCGTCAGGTGGGCCTGGTCGGCGTAGCCGGCGGCCGCCGCGGAGTCCGCCAGCGACGACGGGCGCACGGCGTCCGCGCTGCGCAGGAAACGCTGGAACCGCACGATCCGCTGCAGCGCCTTGGGCCCGAGGCCGACGTGCTCGGTGAACAGCCGGCGCAACTGGCGGCCCGTCAGCGACACCTCGTCCGCCACCGAGTCCAGCGGCGCGCCCCGCCAGATCCGGCTCACCGCGTGCCGCACCCGCGGATCACCCGGCCGCGGACGCAGCGCCGACGGGAAAGCGCCGCGCCACACCGATTCCGCGACCGTCCGGGCGGCCGCGTCCGGCAGCACCGCGCCCAACGGCACCACCGCGTCCCGCACCTCGTGGCCCGGCAGGCCCAGCACCGCCGCGATCGCCTCGGTCCGCAGCCGCAGCCCGCGCAGCTCCGCGCCGGGTGGCAACTGGTGCAACGCGGGCGCCAGCGTGGGCCCCACCAGGCAGGCCGCGCCGGTCGACGCCACGATCACGTCCGCCGCCGCGTCCGGCACCACCCGCTGCACGTACTCGCCCGGCGCCCGCTGCGCCCACCAGCAGCGCACGACGCCGGAACCCACCTGTTCGCGGTAGGTGTCCGTTTCGTTCAAGCCGTCCCCGGGCGCGGCTGCCATGCTCCGAGTATGGAACAAGGCGTGCACTTCATCACGGTGGCGACCCGGGACACCGACGCCGCCAGGGCGTTCTACGTGACCGGGCTGGGCTGGCAGCCGTTGCTGGACGTGCCGGGCGAAATCCTGTTCTTCCAGATCGCCCCCGGCGTCACGCTCGGGCTGTTCGACGCGGTGAAGTTCGCCGCCGACATGAACAGCACCGACATCACCGGGCCGGCCGGGCTGACGTTGTCGCACAACGTGGGCAGCCCGGACGAGGTCGACCGCTGCCTCGCGAAGGCCGCCGGGGCCGGCGCGGAGATCGTGAAGGCCGGCCAGCAGGCCGCGTTCGGCGGCTACCACGGCCACTTCCGCGACCCGAACGGGCTGATCTGGGAGGTCGCGCACAACCCGGCGTGGTCGGTCGACCCGGACGGCCGGGTGCGGCTCGGCCTGGTGGAGTCCTAGAGCCCCGCCATCAGGTCGGTCTCGGTGATGCCCGGCCCCTGGCCCGCGCGGATGAACCACTCGGTGCCGAAGGCGTGGGTGAACGCGTCCTCGGGCATCGCCAGGAACAGGGACTGCTCGCTGATCTGGCTGGCGTGCGCGCGCATCGCCGCGCGCTTGACGTTCAGCCACGGCCGCACGTCGACCGCGGCGGTGATCTCCGCGGCCGGCTTGCCCAGCTCGCCGAGATTTTCGACCCCGGGGATCTTGATGCCGGACTCGGCGGCCCGCGCGGCGAACTCCGCCAGGCCGGCCCGCATGTGGTCGGTGTTGACCGTGCTCTGGTACACCCGTGGCGTGCCGGCGAGCTCGGCCGCGCGCATCCCGACGCGGTGCACCTGGATGTGGTCCGGGTGGCCGTAGGTGCCGTTGTCGTCGTAGACGGTCAGCACGTCCGCCCGCTCCTCGCGCAGGATCGCGGCGAGCTTCGCCGCCGCCTCCTCCACCGGCGCCCGCCAGAACGAGCCGGGCAGGTCGTTCTCCGGCGTGCCCATCATCCCGGAATCGGTGTAGCCGAGGAACTCCAGCCGTTTCGCGCCGAGGATCTCGGCCGCCGCCCTGGTCTCCTCGACCCGGCGCCGCCACAGCGGCTCGTCGTCGGCGAGGAAGCCCGGCGGGACCTCGCCGTGCTCGCCACGGGTCGCGACGACGAGCACGACCCGGTGCCCCTCCTCGAAGGCCTTGCGCATGATCCCGCCGCAGGCGATGCACTCGTCGTCGGGATGGGCGTGAAACGTCACCAAGGTCGCCACGAACCGAGCCTACGGGCGCCGATCACATCGCGGCCACCCCGCCAAGCGCGCCTTGGGCATGTCGTCGACGATAGGCGCATGGACTTCGACGCCGACCTGCCCCAGCACCTGGAACGCCACCTGGCCGCGTTCCTCACCGAGGCGGGCGCGGCCGTCCGGGCGGCCCAGCCGGCGTTCGGCTCCGGCGTCGACACGCTGACCGGTTTCGTGCTCGGCGGCGGCAAGCGGCTGCGGCCGACGTTCGCGTGGTGGGCGTGGCGCGGCGCGGGCGGCGACCCGGAGGGCCCCGACGCCGAGGGCGTGCTGCGGGCCGTGGCCAGCCTCGAACTGGTTCAGGCGTGCGCGTTGATCCACGACGACCTCATCGACTCCTCCGACTCGCGCCGCGGCCGCCCCACCGTGCACGTCTCCTACGCCCGCGAGCACCGGGCGAACGGCTGGCTCGGCGCACCCGAGACGTTCGGCCTGGCCGCGTCGGTCCTGATCGGCGACCTGGCGCTGGCCTGGGCGGACGACATGTTCAACAGCGCCCCGCTGCCCGCCGCGACCCTCGACGCCGCGCGCCCGGCGTGGCGCGCCATGCGCACCGAGGTGCTCGCCGGCCAGTACCTGGACGTGCGCACGCAGGCCACCGGCGACACCTCGCCGGAGGCCGCGCTGCGGGTGTCGCGCCTCAAGACCGCCGCCTACACCGTGCAGCGCCCGCTGCACCTGGGCGCCGCGCTGGCAGGCGCGGACGAGCAGCGCATCGCGACGCTGCGCGAGTTCGGCGACGACCTCGGCGTGGCGTTCCAGCTGCGGGACGACCTGCTCGGCGTGTTCGGCGACCCGTCGGTCACCGGCAAGCCGGCGGGCGACGACCTGCGCGAGGGCAAGCGCACGCTGCTGGTCGCGCTGGGCCTGCAGCTGGCCGAGGACCCGGAGCAGCACAAGCTCATCGCCGACGCGATCGGGGCCGACCTCGCCGACGACGAGGTGGACCGGGTGCGCCGGACGCTGACCGAGGTCGGCGCCGTGGACGCGGTCGAGCAGCGGATCACCGCGCTCACCGGCACCGCGCTGGCCGCGCTGGAGCGCGCCCGCCTGGCCGAACCCGCGGCGACCCGGCTCGCCGAGCTGGCCGAGCTCGCCACCCAGCGCACCTTCTGAGTCGTACACAGTGGACTTCCACCTGGAGTGCGATCCAGGTGGAAGTCCATGCGCGGCAAGCACTTCTGCCGCACTGCGCGGGTGTCCCGGGTGTGGCTAGGCTGGCGGTATGACCGACACCACCAGGCCGATCCGGATCGGGCTGCAGCTCCAGCCGCAGCACGCCGACTACCGGACCATCCGCGAAACCGCCTCCGCCGCCGAGGACCTCGGCGTCGACATCATCTTCAACTGGGACCACTTCTACCCGTTGTACGGCGACCCCGACGGCATGCACTTCGAGTGCTGGACCATGCTCGGCGCCTGGGCGGAGTCGACGTCGCGGGTCGAGATCGGCGCGCTGGTCACCTGCAACAGCTACCGCAACCCCGAGCTGCTCGCCGACATGGCGCGCACGGTCGACCACATCAGCGACGGCCGTCTAATCCTCGGCATCGGCTCCGGCTGGTTCGAGAAGGACTACGACGAGTACGGCTACGAGTTCGGCACCGCGGGCGGCAGGCTGGACGACCTGGCCGAGGCGCTGCCGCGCATCGAGTCGCGGCTGGGCAAGCTCAACCCCGCGCCCACCCGCAAGATCCCGGTGCTGATCGGCGGCGGCGGCGAGAAGAAGACGCTCAAGCTGGTCGCGAAGCACGCCGACATCTGGCACGGCTTCGGCGACCCGGAGACCGTCGAGCGCAAGGTCGGGATCCTGAAGCAGCACTGCGCGGACGTCGGCCGCGACGCCGGCGAGATCGAGATCTCCACCGGTGTGCAGGGCGAGCCGGACGAGCTGGGCCCGAAGCTGCGGGGGCTGGGCGTGAGCCTGTTCACCGTCGGCGTCGGCGGCCCGGACTACGACCTGGGCCTGCTGAAGAAGTGGATCTCCTGGCGCGACGCCCAGAACGGCTGAGGCCTGCTGGGCGGAGGCGGGTGCGACTCCGCACCCGCCTCTTCGCTAGAACGCCATGGCCTGGGCGCGGCGCTTCACCTCCGTGCCGTGGTTGGTGCGCAGGGCGTTGATCGGGGTGCTGCCGGGCAGCGTCTCGTCCGCCTCGTAGAGCCAGCGCAGCATCTCGGTGCGGCTGAACCCGGCGTCGGCGAGCACCGTCAGCAGTCCGGTCAGCCCCTTCACCGGCTGCCCGCCGACGAAGAAGTCGGCCGGGACCATGAGGTCGCCGTCGCGCCGCACGGCGAGCAGCTGACCGTCCCGGAGCAGCTGCCGGACCTTGTTCACCGACAGGCCGATCTGCTCCGCCACTTGCGCCAGCGACAGCACGGCCACGTCGGCGTCGAGGATGTCATCAGCGACTGGGATCGCACTCACGCAAGACAGGGTGCCACATCAGGCCTGGTTGTCCGCAATGTCGCGCGAACGGCGTAACGAAAGCTCAACCACGGCAGTCCCGGGGCGGCTCCACCGACTCCGGCAAAGTCCGTACGATCGGGCGCGTGACGAGCACGGAAACCAGCCTGGCCGGGACGCTCCTGGAGCGGCGTTACCGGGTCGACGGCCTCCTCGCGCGGGGCGGCATGTCGGCCGTCTACCGGGGGTCGGACACGAGGCTGGACCGTCCGGTCGCCATCAAGATCATGGACCCGCGCTTCGCCGACGACCGGTCGTTCGTCGAGCGCTTCGAGCGCGAGGCACGGCTGGCCGCGAAGCTGCACCACCCGAACGTGGTCACGGTGCACGACCAGGGCGTCGACGTGGCAGGCGACCGCTCGCACGTGTTCCTCGTGATGGAGCTGGTCGACGGCGGAACGCTGCGCGATCTGCTGGACCAGCGGGGCAAGCTCGACGTGCCGCTGGCGCTGAGCGTGGCCGAGCAGATGCTCGCCGCGTTGTCGGCCGCGCACCAGGCCGGCCTGGTGCACCGCGACGTGAAGCCGGAGAACGTGCTGATCGGCGCCACCGGCCACCCGCCGACCGGGGTGGTGAAAGTCGCCGACTTCGGCCTCGTGCGGGCCGTCGCGAGCGCGGGCACCACCAGTTCGAGCATCATCCTGGGCACCGTCTCCTACCTGGCGCCCGAGCAGGTCACGACCGGCATGGCGGGCGAGCGCGGCGACGTCTACTCGGCGGGCATCGTGCTCTACGAGATGCTCACCGGCCAGGTGCCCTACACCGGCGACACCGCCATCTCGGTTGCCTACCGGCACGTGAACGACGACGTCCCGGCGCCCAGCACGGTCGAACCCGGTCTGCCCGCGGTGCTGGACGACCTGGTGCTGCGCGCCACGCGGCGCGACCCGGAAGCGCGGCCGGCCGACGCCGCCGCGTTCCTGCAGGAGTTGCGCCGCGTGCGGGCGGCGCTGGGCATCGCGCCCGCGCCGATCCCGGTGCTGCCGCCGAAGGAGGTGCCCGCCCCGCCTGCCGCGCCCGCCCCGTCGGTGGACCCGGAGAAGACCGTGCCCGCGTTCTCGCCGGTCGCGACCACGGACCCGATCGCAGGCCCGCGCGGCACCCGCGCGATGGTCCGCCCGCAGGCCGCGCCCGTGCCGCCGCCCGCGCCCGCGCCGCCGCGCGAGGACCTGAAGACGTTCGTCCAGCGCCGCCCGGTCGTGCTGTGGGCGGTCATCGCCACGCTGGTGGTGGCGCTGGTCGGCGCCGGGGTGTGGTGGTTCAGCGTCGGCGAGGACGCCGCCGACTCGATCGCGATCCCGCCGGTGGCCGGCCTGGACCAGGCCACGGCGGAGAAGACGCTGCACGACGCCGGCCTGTCGGTGACCGTGACCCGCCAGTTCAGCGACACCGTCGCGGCGGGTAAGGCGATCGGCAGCGATCCGCAGGCCGGGACGTCGGTGCAGAAGAGCAGCTCGGTCACCCTGGTGTTGTCCTCGGGCCGGCCGACGGTGCCCGACATCAGCCCGGGCACCGAGCTGGCGCAGGCGGAGGCGGCCGTCAAGGCGGCCGGGCTCACGCCCCGGCGGGACGAGAGCATCGACACCTACAGCAGTACGGTGCCCGCCGGGAAGGTGCTCGTGGTCGACCCGAAGCCCGGAACGCAGCTCACCATCGGCTCGCCGGTGCGGATCGGCCTGTCGCAGGGCCCGCCGCCGTCGCCGGTGCCCAGCGTCGTCGGGTTGAGCCGGAATGAGGCCTTCCAGCGGTTGAGGGAGGCCGGATTCGAGCCCTACGATGCCGGCACCGAGTTCTCCGCGGACGTGCCGAGCGGCAGCGTCACCCGCACCACTCCGGCAGCAGGGACCACCATCGACGGCCATGGCGACAAGCGGGTCGGCGTGTTCACCTCCACCGCGGTCCAGGTCCCGTCCGTGCTCGGACGCCCGGTGCAGGACGCGATCCAGCTGCTCACCGACGCCGGCCTGCAGGCCGAGGTCAAGGGCCGCACGCGGAACTTCTCCATCGTCGTCGGCCAGGATCCCCAGCCCGGCGAGCACGTCGAACGCGGCAAAAAGGTGAAATTGCAAGTATTTCCTTGATCGACAAGGAGATCGACGCGATTTCACGTCCACAAAGGACCAGTACCCCATTCGAGTGAGAATTGGGAGCCGTTAGCGCTGCCGAAACAAATGGACTACCGTTTCGTCACGTCCGTTTGCTCAAGTAGCAGGCAATCCCGATGTCACCGACCGTAGAGGGGTCGTCTATGGCTGGCCGTCAGCTCAGTGGGCTGGACGTGGCTTTCCTTTGCCTGGAAGGGGAATCGACCCCCATGCACATGGGGGCAGCGGTGATCTTCCAACCGGATGCACCCGTTGACCCGCATCGGGTGGCCGATTTGCTCGCCGGGCGCGCGAGACGTATCCCGCGCCTGCGCCAGCGGTTCCGCTCGTCGTTGTTCCCGCCGGGGGGAGCGACCTGGGTGGAGGACCCGGAATTCGATCCGCGCCGGCACATCCACGTGCACCGGCTGAGCGGGTTCTACGCCGACGATCCGCTCGCCACGCACGCGGCCGAGTGGATGGAGCAGCCGCTGCCGATGGACCGGCCGCTGTGGGACCTGCACGTGGTGACCGGCCTGGCGGACGGCCGGTTCGCGCTGCTGCTCAAGCTGCACCACGCGTTCACCGACGGCGCGGGGGCGTTCGCGGTGGCCGCCGGGCTGCTGGACGAGCTGCCGATCACCCGCATGCTCATCGAGGCGGCCGACCGGCCGGCCGATCCCCGTTCGCCGCTGGCGGCGCTGCGGGACGGGGTCGTGGAGGCGGTCAGCCAGGCCGGGGAGAACGCGGCGATCGCGTCGGCGGTCCTGCGTGCCGCGCGGCCGTACCCGTTCTCCCCGTTGGGGGCGCCGGATTCGGCCAGCCGGCGGCTCGGGTTCGTCCGGTTGCCGCTCGCCGACATCCGCACCATCCGCGGCACGCACGGCGGCACGCCCAACGACGTGGTGCTCGCCGTCCTGGCCGGCGCGCTGCGGGAGTGGATGATCAACCGCGGGCAGCGCCCAGACGCGCGCACGCTGCGGGCCCTGATCCCGGTGAGCATGCGGGCGCGTGAGGGCGGCTTGGGCGCCAACCAGCTGTCCGGTTACCTGTGCGATCTGCCGGTGCACCTGGACGATCCCGTGCGGCGGTTGCGGGAGATCCGCTGGTCGATGAACCGGAACAAGGCGGCGGGGCCGCAGCGCGGGGCGGGTGCGCTGCCGGTGCTGGCCGACCGGTTGCCGCCGGGGCTGCACCGGCTGGCGACGAAGGTGGCCGGGAAGGCCGCGGGGGCCCTGTTCGACACCGTGATCACGAACGTGCCGCTGCCGAAGCTGGACCTGACCCTGGACGGCGCGCAGTTGTGCGAGATCTACCCGTTCGTGCCGCTGGCGCCGCGGCACGCGGTGGGCATCGCGGCGGCCACGTACGCCGACCACGTCCACATCGGACTGCAAATGAACGGCGACGCGGTGTCCGACACCGGTTCGCTGCGGGACGCCGTGCTGAAGTCGGCCGCTGCTCTGTACGAGCGGTCGATCTAAACATCCGGCGCGGTTTCAGTCATGATGAAGCCATGCCGGTCCCCGACGCGCAGTGGCTTCGCCGTGCCACGAAGAGTGCCATCGTCGTCCCCGTCCCCGAGACGGACCACCTGGTCACCCGGCATCGACGGACCGTGCCGGCGCACGTGACCGTGCTGTACCCGTTCGTCGCGCCGCGGGACATCGACGCCGGGACGGTGGCCGATCTGGAGGCCGCGCTGGTCGGCATCGAGGCGTTCGAGTGCGAGTTTTCGCAGGTCGGGTGGTTCGGCTCGGAGGTGGTGTGGCTGGCGCCGGAGCCGGACGAGCACTTCCGGGCGCTGACGCATGCGGTGTGCGAACGATTCCCGGCGCACCCGCCCTACGGCGGCGAGCACCCCGACACGGTCCCCCACCTGACGGTGGTGGACCACCGCACGGGCGACGCCCACACCCGGCGGCGCGCGGCGGCGGAACTGGCCGCGGCGCTCCCGGTGCGGGCCTGGATCGACCGCGTGCACCTGGTGGCGGGCGAGGACGAACACGGCCCGTGGCGCACGGTGGCGACCTTCGAGCTGCCCGCACCGCTACAGCGCCCGAGGGAAGCCGCCGAAGACTACTTCGCTTCTTGAAAACGCAGCACCAGAACCGCCGGCCGGCAACGCAAGACAACCCCGCCCCGAGCCAGCCCCCTCCCGCAACCCGATCCCCAGCCAAATCGGTTGCCGAGCCACCGGGTCAAGGCACGCTTTCCCGCCTTGACGCGGTGTCTCGGCAACCGAACACTGAAAGATCGGGTTCGGGAGGGCACCAAGATCCGGGCGTAGCGAAGCGAAGCCCGGCGCAGTGGAAACCCGCGTAGCGCCCCGAACTAGCCCCGCAACATCTCAGCCACCAGGAACGCCAACTCCAGCGACTGCTGCGTGTTCAGCCGCGGATCACAGGCCGTCTCGTACCGCCCGGCGAGGTCGGAGTCGGAGATCTCCTGCGCCCCGCCGAGGCACTCGGTGACGTCCTCGCCGGTGAGCTCGATGTGGATGCCGCCGGGGTAGCTGCCGAGCTTGTGGTGCACCTCGAAGAAGCCCTGGACCTCGTCGATGATGCGGTCGAAGTGGCGGGTCTTGTAGCCGCTGGACGACTCGTGCGTGTTGCCGTGCATCGGGTCGCACTGCCAGATGACCTTGTGGCCGGTGGCCTCGACCTTTTCCACGATGGCCGGCAGGACGTCGCGGACCTTGCCGTTGCCCATGCGGGAGATGAGGGTGACGCGGCCGGGCTGGTTGCGCGGGTCGAGGCGTTCGACGTACTCCACGGCCTGTTCGGGCGTGGTGGTCGGGCCGATCTTGACGCCGATGGGGTTGGCCAGCAGTTCGGCGAGGGCGATGTGGGCGCCGTCGAGCTGGCGGGTGCGCTCGCCGATCCAGAGGAAGTGCGACGAGAGGTTGTACAGCTTCGGGTTGGCCGCGTTGGCGTTGTCCATCCGCAGCATGGCGCGCTCGTAGTCGAGCAGCAGGGCCTCGTGGCTGGCGAAGATCTCGGTGGAGTGCAGCGAGGTGTCGCTGACGCCGCAGGCGGACATGAACCGCAGGCCGCGGTCGATCTCACCGGCCAGCGCCTCGTAGCGCTCGCCGGCGGGCGAGGTGCGCACGAAGTCCTTGTTCCAGTCGTGCACCTGGGCGAGGTCGGCCATGCCGGCGCCGGTGAGGGCGCGGACCAGGTTCATCGCCGCACCGGAGTTGGCGTAGGCGCGGATCATGCGGCCCGGGTCGGGGACGCGCAGCTCGGGCTTGGCGACGAGCGAGTTGACGATGTCGCCGCGGTAGACGGGCAGGCCGAGCGCGTCGGTGCTGTTGGAGCGCGGCTTGGCGTACTGGCCTGCGATGCGCCCGACCTTCACGACGGGCAGGCTGGCGCCGTAGGTGAGGACGACGGCCATCTGCAGCAGCGTGCGCAGGTTGGCGCGGATGTGCGGCTCGGTGTTGGACTCGAACGTCTCGGCGCAGTCGCCGCCCTGGAGCAGGAAGGCCTCGCCGCGGGCGACCATGGCGAGGCGGTCCTGGAGCCGGTCGATCTCGGCGGGCACGGTGATGGGCGGCACGGCCTCGAGCAGGTGGCGGACCCGGCCGACCGCGTCGGCGTCGGGCCACTCCGGCTGCTGGGCGGCGGGGCGGGACAGGGCGTCGTCCAGCCGGGCACGCAGTTCCGGCGGCAGGGGCGGCAGCTCGGGAAGGGTGTCGACGGGCACGTCCACGGTCCAGTTCACCACCCCAGGATATGGGGTGCGCTGGGACGATCCGCCCCGAGGTGGCGGGGGCCACCCCGAACGTGGAACTCGCGCGCCCGAGTGTCGAACTCGCCGTCCCGCCCGCGAGTCCCACGCTCCCTGGCGCGAGTCCCGGGTGGGCGCCGTCGTGCGCGGCCGTCCGCAGCTGGCCCGCCCCGGTGTCGATCGCCGCGTCCGGACTCGGGCCATCGACAGGAAGCCCTAGCGCGCCGTCCACTCGTGGGCCAGGAGTCCCAGCAGCACCTCGTCCAGGAACTCGCCCATCACCCACGCCGACTTGCGCAGCACGCCCTCCCGCACGAAGCCGTTCCGCTCGGCCGCGCGCAGCATCGCGAAGTTGTCCGCCAGCGTCTCGATCTGCAGCCGCTGCAGGCCGCGCACCACGAAGCCGTAGTGGCACAGCACCGCGACCACGTCGCTGCCGTAACCCTTGCCGCGCGCGGACGGCAGCAGCCCCAGCCCGACGTGCGCGGACCGGTGGTGGGTGTCGATCCCCCACAGCGTCGCGGTGCCGATCAGCGTGGCGCCCGCCAGCTCGACGACCGAGAACGGGACGTGGTCCGTCACGCTGTCGTCGACGTGCAGCCGCTGGTCCTTCGAGCTCGGCGAGATCGGCCGCCACGGCCGGCTTTCGGCCCGGGAACCGTTGACGACGTCGTCGTAGAGCTCGGTCCGCAGGATCGGGATGTCCTCGTCGTACCGGGCCCGCAGCCCGACCTTCTCGCCCTTCAGCATGCGGGCTTCTTATCCGACCGGCCGGGCCCGCGGCAACCGATTAGCGCGCGGCCGCCGCGTTGTAGAGCGCCTCGGCGTCCGCGCCGAAGTACGGGCCGAACATCACGCCGGGCAGGAACGTGTAGCCGAAGCTGTTCACCGAGTTCTGGATGCCGGTCCCGGTCGCCTCGTTGAAGCTGAGGAACCACGGGCCGCCGCTGGAGCCACCGGTCATGTTGCAGCGCATTCCGAGGTCGTTGCTGCCGAACGTGTCGTTGAAGGTCCGGCCGGCGCAGTAGGTCAGCTCGCTGCCGTCGTACGGCGGCTCGGCCGGGTAGCCGAAGCTGTACATCGCCTGGCCGCGCGGCTGGTTGAACGCGACGCCCTGCGAACCGACGACATCGGTGAGGTACTGGCCGTTGAGCGGGGCGACGACGGCGGCGCCGACGTCGTAGTTGAGGTCCTCGCTCGCCTGCCACTGCGGCGTGGTGAGGGTCGTGGTGGCGGCCCACTCGCCGTACGGGGCGTTGCCGTTGTCGTAGCCCGGCACGAAGACCCAGTTGGTGTGCCAGCTGCCCTGGTACTTCACGCAGTGCCCGGCGGTGATGACGACGCTGCGGTTGGCGCTGGTCACCGCGTCCCCGCTGCAGGAGGCCGGGGAACCGTTGAAGGTGAAGAACACCCGTCCCGCGGTGTGCGTGACCGCGCCGCCGCCGGTCCACGGGTCGCCGGTGCTGACCTTCGAGGTCCGCGACGGGAGCAGGCGCGGCACCGCGGCGCGGACGTCGGCGCTGAGGTCCCGCGCGGCGGTCACCAGGCCGTCGAGCGGCTTGGCCGAGCGCATCTTCTCCGGCGTCCAGTACTCCGCGGCACCGGCGCCGTGGACGTGGACCGCCGGGCCGGGCGCCGCCGTGGCGGGCGCGTTGAACACTGCCGTGGTGACCGCGGCGACCGCCGCGAGGACCAGTGCCCGGATACCTGTTCGCTTCATGACGCCACCCGTCTGCCGGTCGATCCGTTGTCACCGAAAGTTAGGCGGGCGCGACGGGGTGAACAATCGGCCGTTCGGGCCCAGGGTGAGCCCGAACGGCCGATGCGCGTTATTTGGTTGCGTTACCCGGAGAGTTACACCACAGCGAGCGGCAGAGCCGTCGGGTGCACCGGGGCGGGCAGGTCCGACGCGCCGGTCAGATAGGCGTCGACGGCGTTGGCCACCGAGCGGCCCTCCGCGATCGCCCACACGACCAGCGAGGCGCCGCGGTGGGCGTCACCGCAGACGAACACGCCAGGGGCCTCGGTCTGCCAGTCCGGGCCGCACGAGATGGTGCCGCGCCGGGTCAGCTGGATGCCCAGGTCGTCGAGCAGCCGCATGTGCTCCACGCCCTCGAATCCGATGGCGAACAGCACCAGGTCGGCCGGGATCTCCTCGATCTCGTCCGACACCGGCAGCACCTCGCGGCGCCCGGTCTCCGGGTCCTTCACGACCTTGACCTGCTGCAGCTCGATCGCGCGGACGTGCCCGTTCTCGTCGCCCACGAACCGCCGCACGGCGACGCCGAACTTCCGCTCGCCGCCCTCCTCGTGCGCCGGGTAGGTGCGCAGCACGTACGGCCACGTCGGCCACGGCGACCGCTCGTCGTCGCGGGTCGTCGGCGGCATCGGGTACTGGTCCAGCTGGACCACCGAGGCCGCGCCCTGGCGGATCGCGGTGCCGTAGGAGTCGGCGCCGGTGTCACCGCCGCCGATGATCACCACGTGCTTGCCGTGCGCGTGGATCGGCGACGGGCCGTCGCCCTCGCACTGCTTGTTGGCCGGCACCAGGTGCTCCATCGCCAGGTGGATGCCCTTGAGCTCCCGGCCGGGCGTGGTGGTGTCGTCGCGGCCGCGCAGCGCGCCGACGGCGAGCACGACCGCGTCGTAGCGCGCCCGAAGCTCCTCGACGGTGATGTCGACGCCCACCTCGCAGCCCGTGACGAACTGCGTGCCCTCCTTCTTGAGCTGAGCCAGGCGCTTGTCGAGGTGCTTCTTCTCCATCTTGAACTCGGGGATGCCGTAGCGGAGCAGCCCGCCGAGCCGGTCGTCCCGCTCGAAGACCGTCACGTCGTGCCCGGCGCGGGTGAGCTGCTGGGCGGCGGCGAGCCCGGCCGGGCCGGACCCGACCACGGCGACGCGCTGACCGCTGGCCACCTCGGCGATCTGCGGCTGGGCCAGGCCCAGCTCCCACGACTTCTCCGCGATCGTCGCCTCGACGCGCTTGATCGCGACCGGCCCGCCGGACAGCGGCGAGATGGACAGCGTGCAGCCCGCCTCGCACGGCGCCGGGCACAGCTTCCCGGTGAACTCCGGGAAGTTGTTGGTGGCGTGCAGCCGGTCGCTGGCCGCGGTCCAGTCACCGCGGCGCACCAGGTCGTTCCACTCCGGGATCAGGTTGCCCAGCGGGCATCCGGAACCGGCCGAGTGGCAGAACGGGATGCCGCAGTCCATGCAGCGGGTGGCCTGGGTACGCACCTGCTGGTCGCGCTCGGCCGGTTCGAGGTCGACGTAGACCTCGCGCCAGTCCTCGGCGCGGTGCTCCTTGGGGCGCTTGGGCGGCTCGACCCGCTCGTACTTCAGGAAGCCCTTGGGGTCAGCCACGAGACGCCACCTCCATGATCGCCTCGTCGACGTCGCGGCCCGCGGCCTTCGCGGCCTTGGTCGCCTCCAGCACGCGCCTGTAGTCGCGCGGCATGACCTTCGTGAAGCTCGCCGACCGGCGCGGCCAGTCGCCGAGCAGCGACGCGGCGACCGCCGAGCGGGTGAGTTCGTGGTGACGGGTCACGATGTCCTTCAACCAGTTCAGATCCTCCGGCTCGAGCGGGAGCAGCTCGACCATCTCGCGGTTGACGCTGCCCTCGTCGAGGTCGAGGACGTAGCCGATACCGCCGGACATGCCCGCGGCGAGGTTGCGGCCGGTCGGACCGAGCACCACGGCACGGCCACCGGTCATGTATTCGAAGGCGTGGTCGCCCACGCCCTCGGCGACGACGGTGGCGCCCGAGTTGCGTACGCAGAACCGCTCGCCCACGTGCCCGCGCAGGAACATCTCCCCCGCGGTGGCGCCGTAGGCCAGCGTGTTGCCGGCGATGACCTGACGTTCGGCGGCGAACGTCGCGTCCGGGTGCGGCCGCACGATGATGCGGCCGCCGGAGAGGCCCTTGCCGACGTAGTCGTTGGCGTCGCCCACCATCTCCAGCGTGACGCCGCGCGGCAGGAACGCGCCCAGCGACTGCCCCGCCGACCCGGTGAGCCGGATGTGGATCGTGCCGTCGGGCAGGCCCTCCCCGCCGTAGCGGCGGGTGATCTCCGAGCCCAGCAGCGTGCCCACGGTGCGGTTGACGTTGCGCACCGGCAGTTCCAGCCGGACCGGGTGCGCGTCCTCCAGCGCCGCCTCGGACAACTGGATGAGCGTGCGGTCAAGGGCGTGCTCGAGGCCGTGGTCCTGCTCGCGGATCTTGCGCCGGGCGCCGCCGTACGGGGTGTCGGTCGGCATCTCGAAGATCGGCGAGAGGTCCAGGCCGCTAGCCTTCCAGTGGTCGACGGCGTCGTCGGTGTCCAGCACGTCGGCGCGGCCGATCGCCTCGTCCAGGGTGCGGAAACCCAGCTCCGCCAGCAGTTCCCGGACCTCCTGCGCGACGAACCGGAAGTAGTTCACCACGTGCTCGGCCTGCCCGGTGTAGCGCTTGCGCAGCTCCGGGCTCTGGGTGGCGACACCGACGGGGCAGGTGTCGAGGTGGCAGACGCGCATCATGATGCAGCCGGCCACGATCAGCGGCGCGGTCGCGAAGCCGTACTCCTCGGCGCCGAGCAGCGCGGCGACGACGACGTCGCGGCCGGTCTTCATCGCGCCGTCGACCTGCACCGTGATGCGGTCGCGCAGCCCGTTCAGCATCAGGGTCTGCTGGGTCTCGGCCAGGCCGATCTCCCACGGCGTGCCCGCGTGCTTGAGCGAGTTCAGCGGCGAGGCGCCGGTGCCGCCGTCGTGGCCGGAGATCAGCACGACGTCCGCGTGCGCCTTCGACACGCCGGCCGCGACCGTGCCGACGCCGAGCGAGCTGACCAGCTTCACGTGGATGCGGGCCTGCTCGTTGGCGTTCTTCAGGTCGTGGATCAGCTGCGCCAGGTCCTCGATCGAGTAGATGTCGTGATGCGGCGGGGGCGAGATGAGGCCGACGCCCGGCGTCGAGTGCCGGGTGCGCGCGATCCACGGGTACACCTTGTTCGGCGGCAGCTGGCCGCCCTCGCCGGGCTTGGCGCCCTGCGCCATCTTGATCTGGATGTCGTCGGCGTTGACCAGGTACTCGCTCGTCACGCCGAACCGGCCGCTGGCGACCTGCTTGATCGCGCTGCGCCGCTCGGGGTCGTAGAGTCGCTCCGGGTCCTCGCCGCCCTCACCGGTGTTGGACCGGCCGCCGATGCGGTTCATCGCGATCGCCAGCGTCTGGTGCGCCTCGGCCGAGATCGAACCGTAGGACATCGCGCCGGTGTTGAACCGCTTGCAGATCGACTCGACCGACTCGACCTCGTCGATCGGCACCGGGGCGCGGCCTTCCTTGCGGAACTTGAACAACCCGCGCAGCGCGCCGCCCTCGCGGGAGAGGCGGTGCACCTCCTCGGTGTACTTGCGGTACACCTCGTCGCGCCGGGTCTTGCTGGCGTGCTGCAGCAGGAACACCGTCTCCGGGGTGAACAGGTGCAGCTCGCCCTCGCGGCGGTAGGCGTACTCGCCGCCGCTGTCCAGGCGGCGGTGCACCCGGTCGGTGGGGTTGTCCGGGTACGCCCGGCGGTGCCGGACGGCGACCTCCTCGGCGAGCACGTCGAGTCCGACGCCACCGAGCTTGGACACCGTGCCGGTGAAGTACTCGTCGAGCAGTTCCTGCGACAGCCCGAAGGACTCGAACACCTGCGCCGCGGTGTAGGCGCCGACGGTCGAGATGCCCATCTTGGACATGATCTTCAGGACGCCCTTGACGAGCGCGTTGACGTAGTTGCGCACGGCCTTGCGCGGCTCGATGCCGGTGATCGCGCCCTGCGCGATCATGTCCTCGATCGTCTCGAAGGCCAGGTACGGGTTCACCGCGGCCGCGCCGTAACCGAGCAGCAGTGCGATGTGGTGCACCTCGCGGGCGTCACCGGTCTCGACGACGAGCGCGACGCGCAGCCGCTCCTTGGTGCGCACCAGGTGGTGGTGCACCGCGGAGACCAGCAGCAGCGACGGGATCGGCGCCATCTTGTGGTCGGAGTCCCGGTCGGACAGCACGAGCGTGCGCGCGCCGGCCGCGATCGCCTCGGACGCCTCGCGGCGCACCCGCTCGATCGCCTCCGCCAGCGCCTTGCCGCCGCCGTCCACTTCGAACAGTCCGGACAGGACGGTGCAGGCGAAGCCGGGCAGGTCGCCGTCGTCGTTGATGTGGATGAGCTTGGCCAGCTCGTCGTTGTCGATCACCGGGTACGGCAGCTGGATGTGCCGGCACGAGGCCGGGCCCGGGTCGAGCAGGTTGCGCTCGGGACCCATGATCCGGCTCATCGAGGTGACCAGCTCCTCGCGGATCGCGTCCAGCGGCGGGTTGGTCACCTGGGCGAAGCCCTGCTTGAAGTAGTCGTAAAGCTGCCGGGAGCGCTTCGACAGCACGGCGGGCGGGGTGTCGGTGCCCATCGACCCCAGCGGCTCGGCGCCCTTCTCGGCCATCGGCGCGAGCAGGATCTTCAGCTCCTCCTCGGAGTAGCCGAACGCGAGCTGACGGCGCAGCACCGAGTCGTGGCTCTGCGTGACGTGGTCGCGGTCCTGCAGGTCGGCCAGCTGCAGCAGGCCGGCGTGCAGCCACTCCTCGTACGGGTGCTGCTTCGCCAGCTCCGACTTGACCTCGTCGTCGGCGACGATGCGGCCGGCCTCGGTGTCCACCAGGAACATGCGGCCCGGCTTGAGGCGGCCCTTGGCGACCACCTGGTCCGGCGGCACGTCCAGGACACCGGCCTCGCTGGCCAGCACGACGCGGTCGTCGGCGGTGCGCCACCAGCGGCACGGGCGCAGGCCGTTGCGGTCCAGCACCGCGCCGACGAGCGTGCCGTCGGTGAACGTGACGCACGCGGGGCCGTCCCACGGCTCCATCAGGCTGGCGTGGAACTGGTAGAACGCGCGGCGCTGCGGGTCCATCGTGGCGTGGTTCTCCCACGCCTCCGGGATCATCATCAGCACCGCGTGCGGGAGGCTGCGGCCACCCAGGTGCAGCAGCTCGAGCACCTCGTCGAAGGACGCCGAGTCGGACGCCTCCGGCGAGCAGATCGGGTACAGCCGGGTCAGGTCGCCCGGGATCAGGCCCGAATCGAGCAGCGCCTCGCGGGCCCGCATGCGGTTGCGGTTGCCGCGGATCGTGTTGATCTCACCGTTGTGCGCGACGAACCGGAACGGGTGCGCCAGCGGCCACGACGGGAACGTGTTGGTCGAGAACCGGCTGTGCACCAGTGCGATCGCGCTGGTGAGCCGCGGGTCGCGCAGGTCGCCGAAGAACGCGGGCAGCTGCTCAGGCGTGAGCATTCCCTTGTAGACCAAGGTGCGCGAGGACAGCGACGGGAAGTACGTGCCGCACTCGGCCACGACGCTCTCGTGCTCGACCCGCTTGCGCAGGCAGAAGGTGAGCCGGTCCAGTGCGAGGCCGGACGGCCGCACGCCCTCGGCGTCCGGCCTGCCCGCCACGAACAGCATGGCGAAGTGCGGCATCACCGAACGCGCGGTGGGGCCGATGTCCGCCCCGTCGGCGTCGACCGGGACCTCGCGCCAGCCCAGCACCTCGAGGCTCTCCTCGTCGGCGAGGCGCTCGATCAGCGCCACGGCCTTGCCACGCGCCTCCTCCTCGGCGGGCAGGAACGCGATGCCCGCCGCGTAGCGGTGGTGGCCCTGCGCGTCGGGTTCGGGCAGCTCGAAGCCGGCTTCCTCGCGGAGCAGCTGGTCGGGCAGCTGCACGAGGATCCCGGCGCCGTCGCCGGAAGTCGGTTCGGCGCCCGCGGCGCCCCGGTGGTCCAGGTTGATCAGCGCCGTCAGCCCGTCCGTGACGATGGCGTGCGTGCGCCGGCCCTGAATGTCGGCCACCATCGCCACACCGCAGGAATCCTGCTCCGTGGCAGGGTCGTACAGGCCCTGCTTGCCCGGGTTGGCGGAGAAGATCATGCGGGGACCTCCTTCGTCGTCTCAATGCTCAGTTCGGAAAGTTCCCCCGGTACTGCTGCAGGGACGACGATGGCCCTTGGATTAGCGCGACCTTAACACCCAGGAAACATGACGGCACCCTCTCGGAGTGTGGATTTTCTCATCCGATCGGTAACGATCTGGCTGCGAGGAACGACGTCGTTCTTGATGGGCTGGTTCGGTTCTGCTTACCGAGCATACGCGTCGCGCGATCCCATCAAGATTACGCGAGGATCCCGCCCGGCGGCCAGATTCGCCGGTGGTAGCGTTCCTCACGCTGGTCAGCGGCTTGCCGACCAGTGACGCGGCGGCCGCGAAACCGGTGGGAACCCGGTGCTGTGCCGCAACTGTGATGACTCGGGTGCGCTGCGTGCACACCCGGTCGAGCCAGGTCGCCTGCCGCCGCGCCGACGCCTTTCGCCTCCGGCTCAGGGGTGCGGCGTCCGTTACGCCTGGGTGCGGGACGGGGCCCCGTGACGCCGGCCGGAAACCGAGGTCTTCCCGTGTTCCGTCGTATCGCACCGTTGTTCGCCGTTCTACTCGTACTCGCCGGGTGCGCCACCCGGCCGTCCGAGGATTCCACCGCCCCACCCGAAGCCGAGGGCGTCTTCCCGGTCACGGTCGCCGCGCCCGGCGCACCGGCGGTGACGCTCGACCGGCAGCCGCAGCGGATCGTGTCGTTGTCGCCGTCGGCCACCGAGACGTTGTTCGCGCTCGGGGCGGGACCGCAGGTGGTCGCGGTGGACTCGGCGTCGAACTTCCCGGAGCAGGCGCCGCGGACCCAGTTGTCGGGCCTGAGCCCGGATCCGGAGGCGATCGCCGCCTACCGGCCGGACCTCGTCGTGGTCTACGCCGACACCACCGGTCTCGCCGACGCGCTGGCCAGGACCGGCACCAAGACCCTCGTGATGCCGGACGCGAAGACGCTGGACGACGCCTACGCGCAGTTCGAGGTGCTGGGCAAGGCGACCGGGCACCAGGCCGAGGGCGAGAGCCTGGCCCGGCAGACCCGCGACGACATCGACAAGATCGTCGCGGACACCCCGAAGCGGTCGCTGACCTACTACTGGGAGCTGGACCAGACGTTCTACAGCGTCACCTCGGCGACCTTCGCCGGGCAGGTGCTCACCCGGTTCGGCCTCACCAACATCGCCGACGGCGCCGATCCGACCGCCTCCGGCGGTTACCCGCAGCTGTCGGCCGAACGCATCCTGCAGTCCAACCCGGACCTGATCTTCCTCGCGGACAGCAAGTGCTGCGGGCAGAACGCGCAGACCGTCGCCGCCCGGCCGGGCTGGAACACGTTGACCGCCGTGCAACGCGGCCAGGTGATCGCGCTCGACGACGACATCGCCTCGCGGTGGAGCCCGCGGATCGTCGAGCTCGTCCGCACGGTCGCCGACGCGGTCGCCAGGACCGGTGCCTGACACCCGGACGCGGCTGCGGGCCCCGGTTCTGGTCGCCGGGCTCGTGGTGCTCGTGGCCGTCCTGCTGTTCGCCGTGCTCGTCGGCGCGAGCGACCTCGGCTGGCAGCGGGTGCTCGCCGAGATCTGGGCGCAGCTCACCGGCGGGCAGTCGCCGCTGTCCGCGCGGGAGGCCGCGATCGTGTGGCAGCTGCGTGTGCCGCGGGTCCTGCTGGCCGGGATCGTGGGCGCGGCGCTCGCGGTGTCCGGGGCGACGTTCCAGGGTGTGTTCCGCAACCCGCTCGCCGACCCGTACCTGCTGGGCGCGGCGGCCGGGGCGGGCATGGCGGCCACGCTCGTCGTCGTGTTCGCCCCGGCGGTCAGCGGCTGGGTCGTCGGGCCGCTGCCGCTGGCCGCGTTCGCCGGCGCGCTCGGCGGGGTCGGGCTGAGCTGGCTGGTGGGCCGCTCGGCAGGCGGCAGCACGAGCACGCTGCTGCTGGCCGGGGTCGCGGTGGCGTCGTTCCTCACCGCGATCCAGACGTTCGCGCAGCAGCTGAACACGGAGACGATCCGGCAGGTCTACACGTGGATGCTGGGCGGGCTGAACGTGAGCGGGTGGCGGGAGGTCCTGATCGCCGTGCCGTACGTGGCGCTCGCCGCGGTCGTGCTGTGCCTGTCGGCGCGGCTGCTCGACGTGCTCGCACTCGGCGACGCGGAGGCGGCATCGCTGGGGCTGCGCCCCGGCCGGATCCGGCTGGTGGTGCTGGCGGCGGCGTCGCTGGCCACCGCGGCGGCGGTGTCGGTGAGCGGGCTGATCGGGTTCGTCGGGATCGTGGTGCCGCACGTGGTGCGGATGCTCGCCGGGGCCAGCTACCGGGTGGTGATCCCGCTGTCGCTGGTCGGCGGCGCGGCGTTCCTGGTGCTGGCCGACCAGCTGGCGCGCACGGTCATGCCGGGCGAGCTGCCGCTGGGCGTGGTCACCGCGTTCACCGGGGCCCCGTTCTTCGCCTGGATCCTGCGCTCGTCGCGGAGGAGGTTCTCGTGACCGCGTTGTCGTTGCGCTCGGTGCGGGCCGGCTACGGCGATTGCCCGGTGGTGCACGGGGTATCCGTCGAGGTGCCGGCAGGCGGGTGGCTGGCGATCGTCGGCCCGAACGGCGCCGGTAAGTCCACTTTGCTCAAAACGGTGGCGGGACTCCTGCCGCCACAGGGGGAAGTGCTCATCGGCGGCCGCTCCGGGTTGCCACGCAAGGAACTCGCGCGCGTGGTCGGCTACGCGCCACAGGACCCAGCCGTGCCCGCGGGCCTGACGGTGACCGACTACGTGCTGCTCGGCCGTACACCGCACCTGGGCCTGCTGGCGCGGGAAAGCCGCGCGGATCTGTCCATTGTGGAGGACGTGCTGGCCCGGCTGGATCTTGGTGAGCTGGCGGGCAGGCGGATGCACATGCTGTCCGGCGGCGAACGCCAGCGGGCGGTCCTGGCGCGGGTGCTGGCGCAGCGGGCGAGCCTGCTGCTGCTCGACGAGCCGACCACCGGCCTGGACATCGGGCACGCGCAGGCGCTGCTGGAGCTGATCGACCGGCTGCGGCACGAGGACGGCATCACGGTGGTGTCGACGCTGCACGACCTGACGTTCGCCGCGCAGTACGCCGACCAGCTCCTCCTGCTCGACGACGGCCGGGCGGTCGCAGCCGGGCCGCCCGCGGAGGTGCTCACCGCGAAGGCACTGGCGCAGCACTACGGCGCAGCGGCAGAGGTCCGCGTCGGCGATCACGGTGAACTGGCCGTACTGCCCATCCGCCCCACACGGCCCTGACCCGGAGAAGCGCTCGCACGACACTACGGTGCGGCGGCGGAGGTCCGGCTCGGCGATCATGGTGAACTGGCCGTGCTGCCGGTCCGGCCGGGCCGGAACAGACGGGAGAACGCGGTGGAACTGCGGTATTCGGCGCGACGGCGCGGAGATCTACTCCGAGGGCGCCTTCCCGGTGATCGAGCTCGCCACCGCACTGCGCGAATGGCAGACCAGCCCGTCGCGGGGCGACTTCGAGTTCACGTCCCTGTCGCTGGAGGACCGGTGGAAATCGACTCGACGATCGACGCGTTCGTGGACACGCTGCGCGCGGACTGCGCGCGGGAGTTCGGCCGCCTGGATCGACCGGTTCTTCCACCCCGGACAGAACTAGAACCTGTTACAGTCGGGCGCATGATCCTCGATCGTTTCCGCATGACCGGCAGGGTCGCCGTGGTCACCGGGGCCGGGCGCGGCATCGGCGCGGGGGCCGCCGTGGCGCTGGCCGAAGCCGGTGCGGACGTGGTGATCTCCTCCCGCACGAAGACCGACCTGGACGCCGTCGCCGCGCGCGTGGCCGACGCCGGGCGCCGCGCGCACGTCGTGCCTGCCGACCTCAGCGATCCCGCCGCGGCCGCCGCCCTGGCGCAGGCCGCGGTCGGCGAGTTCGGCCGCGTGGACATCGTGGTCAACAACGTCGGCGGCACCTATCCCCGCCCTCTGCTCGAGACGACGCCCGAGTTCCTCGAAGAGGCGTTCCGCTTCAACGTCTCGACGGCGCACGCGCTCACCACCGCGGCGGTGCCGTTGATGACCGACGGCGGCGCGGTCGTCAACATCTCGTCGAACATGGGCCGCGTCGCCGGGCGCGGGTTCGCCGCCTACGGCACCGCGAAGGCCGCGCTCGCCCACTACACGCGCCTGGCCGCCTACGACCTCGCGCCGCGCATCCGGGTCAACGCGATCGCCGTCGGGTCGGTGGCGACCTCGGCGCTCGAAGTGGTGGTGAACAACCCGGAGATCAAGGGGAAGATGGAGGCGGACACGCCGTTGCGCCGGCTCGGCGAGGTCGAGGACGTCGCGGCCGCGATCGTCTACCTGGCCTCCCCCGCCGGCTCCTTCGTCACGGGGAAGGTGCTGGAAGTGGACGGTGGGCTGCAGGCGCCCAACCTCGAACTCGGATTGCCGGACCTGTGACGCACCGGGTGGTGCAGTGGAGCACCGGCAACGTGGGGCGGCACGCGATCGCGGGCATCGACGCGCATCCGGAGCTGGAGCTGGTGGGTGTCTGGGTGTCGAACCCGGACAAGGCCGGCCGCGACGCCGGTGAGCTGGCCGGCCTGGGCCGGACGCTGGGTGTCGAGGCGACCACCGACGCCGACGCGCTGCTGGCACTGGAACCGGACTGCGTGGTCTACACGGCGATGGCGGACGACCGGTTGATGGAGGCGCTGGCCGACCTGCAGCGGATCCTGCGGGCCGGGGTGAACGTGGTGTCGAGCAGCCCGGTGTTCCTGCAGTTCCCGGACGGCGTGGTGCCCGAGGAGGTGTCCGGCCCGGTGCGCGCGGCCGCGACGGAAGGCGGCGCGTCGCTGTGGGTGAACGGCGTCGACCCGGGGTTCGCCAACGACTGGCTGCCGCTGGTGCTGACCGGTGTGTGCGAGCGGATCGACGAGGTGCGCTGCTTCGAGATCCTGGACTACTCGACCTACGACAACCGCAAGGTCGTCTTCGACATCATGGGCTTCGGCGGCTCGCTCGAGGAGACTCCCATGCTGCTGCAGCCCGGCGTGTTGTCGCTGGCGTGGGGCAGCGTGGTGCGTCAGCTGGCGGCCGGGCTGGGCGTGGAGCTGGACGCGGTCGAGGAGAGCTACGAGCGGCTGCCGGCGCCGTCGGCGTTCGACATCTCGTGCGGCACGATCGCCGAGGGCACCGCGGCCGCGCTGCGGTTCGAGGTGCGCGGCATGCGCGGCGGACGGCCGGTGTGCGTGCTCGAGCACGTGACGCGGCTGCGGCCGGACCTGGGGCCGGACTGGCCGCAGCCGTCCGGGCAGGGCTGCTACCGGGTGCAGGTGACCGGCGAGCCGAACTACACACTGGACCTGCGCCTGGTCGGCACGGACGGCGACCACAACACGGCCGGCCTCAAGGCGACGGCGATGCGCCTGGTGAACGCGATCCCCGCGGTCGTCGCGGCGCCGCCCGGGCTGCTGACGGCGCTGGACCTGCCGCTGGTGACGGGGCGCGGCCTGGTCAGCTAGACCACTGCCTCAGGCCGATGTAGAGGACCACGCCCGCGGCGACGAGGGCCGCGAAACCGAGCGCGCCACCGAGGAGCAGCCCGCTGCCCAGGGAACGCCACGGCGGCCGCGCGAGCCGGCACAGGGACCCGCCGATGATCGCGCCGAACGTGACCCCGATGAACGCGTAGGCGTATTCGACGGCGTGCCAGCCGGCGACGACGTCCCCGGCCAGGGCGGTCACGACGGCGATCAGCAGTCCGGTCGCGAGCGCGAACCCCAGGAAGGCCACACCCGGCCGCCGGTCCTCGGTCATGATCGCCAGTCTGCCGCGCCCGGCCGGTGGCGCGCGTGAGTAGAACTACTCGCGTTCCGGCGCGACCTTTTCGGTGTCGTCGTCCTTGCTGCGCAACGTTTCCGGCGCCTCGCGCGGCCCTCGCCGCTTGGCGAGGACGAAGTAGACCATCGCGCCGGCGAAGACGAGGATCGACGTCCACGTGTTGACCCGCAGGCCGAGGATGTGGGTGGCGTCGTCGGTGCGCATCAGCTCGATCCAGAACCGGCCCAGCGTGTACCCGGCGACGTACAGGGCGAACGCGCGGCCGTGGCCGAGGCGCATCTTGCGGTCGGCGTAGACGACCAGCGCCGCGATGAGCAGGTTCCAGATCAGCTCGTACAGGAACGTCGGGTGCACCGGGCTGTCGGCGAGCGGGATGTGCCCGAACGCGATGCCGTTGGGCCCCTGGTCGGGGATCGTCGGGTTGTTCGGGTCGAAGCGCTGGTAGATCTCCAGGCCCCAGGGCAGCGTGGTGTGCGCGCCGTAGAGCTCCTGGTTGAAGTAGTTGCCGAGGCGGCCGATGGCCTGTGCGACGACGATGCCGGGGGCGATCGCGTCGGCCATCGCGGGCAGCGGCACGCCCTTGCGGCGGCAGCCGATCCACGCGCCGACCGCGCCGAGGGCGATCGCGCCCCAGATGCCGAGGCCGCCGTCCCAGATGTAGAGCGCCTTGACCGGGTCCTTGCCCTCGCCGAAGTAGCGCCACCAGTCGGTGATGACGTGGTACAGGCGCCCGCCGACGAGACCGAACGGCACGGCCCACACGGCGATGTCGACGACCGTGCCCTTGGTGCCGCCGCGCTGCACCCAGCGGCGGTCGCCCCACCAGATGGCGAGGATGATGCCGGCGATGATGCAGAGCGCGTAGGCGCGGATCGGGATCGGTCCCAGGTGCCAGACGCCGCGGTCCGGGCTCGGGATCGTCGCGAGGAACACAGCCGAGGCGGAATTCACGCGCTCACCGTAACGTGCGCGGTGTGAAGTGCGTGGGTCAGCCCGCGCGGTTGAGGACGGCCGACCCGATCGCGAGCACACACCCGACGCCGAAGATCGCGGTGAGGTACCACGGGCCACCCTGGGTGACGTTCCAGACCGCCACCAGAGCCGCCACCACGGCGATGACGAGACTGCGCACCTGCAGGGGAGAAGGCCGGGCCATGCGGACAGCCTGCCACGCCCGGATCAGCGGGTGAGGTCGAGGGTGGCCGCGAAGGGCTCGGTGAAGGTGAGCTTGCCGCCCTCGCTGCGCGCGCTCTCGCGGTACTCGCCGTCGGCGAGCTCGAACAGCACCGCCGGGCCGTCAGTCTCGACGAGGAGGTAGAACGGGACGCCCGCCTCCGCGTAGAGCTGCCGCTTGAGCACCCGGTCCTGCACCCGGCTCGACGGCGAGACGATCTCCGCGGCGATGAGGAGATCCTGCGCCTGGTAGTAGACGACCTCGAGGCCAGGTGTGGTCACGACCGCGAAATCCGGGATCAGCAACCGCTGCCCTGGCAGCCGGACGTTCACTCCCGGCAGCAGTTCGGTCCCGGCGGGGAGTACCGGCGACAGCGCGACCTGCAACTTCTGCAGGAGCCGCTGATGACCTGACTTGGGCGCGGGGCTCACGAGCAGGCCCCCATCGACCAGCTCGATGCGGCTGCCGTGGTCCTCAGGCAGCCCGAGAACGTCCTCCACGGTCCATTCACCGTCGTGCTTCGGCACGAGGTAGTCCGGTTCAGCCGGTGCTGCCACGGCTCACCTCCGTTCCCGCCGCAGGCCCCTTTTCCGGCCAGTGTGGCATATCGTCCCCCGGTTCATCCGAAACGCGAGGACACCCTTCCACCCGGCACCGGCCGTCCTAGCCCGCGGAGGCTCCTCGCCGCTCCAGGGCGCGGCGTATCTTGCGCTTGTCGTACTCCGGCAGGGCCTCCACGGTGGCCAGGTCGGGCAGCAGCGCGGGCTCAGTGGTGAACGCCCGGAATGCGAGCCCGATCGTCACGCCGTGGTCGGGCCGCGACAGCACCGTCACCGCGTCGCCGGCCTGGACTGAGCCCGGCTCGAGCACCCGGAAGTAGGCGCCGGGCAGCGCGCGCTGCGTGAACGTCTTCACCCAGCCGCGTTCGCCGAGCCAGCCGGCGAACGTGCGGCACGGGATGCGCGGCGAGGTCACCTCCAGCACCAGCGACGAGCCGACCCGCCACCGCTCCCCGATCAGCGCCCCGGTCACGTCGACGCCCGTCGTGGTCAGGTTTTCGCCGAACACGCCGGGTGGCAGCTCGCGGCCCAGTTCCGCCGCCCAGACGTCCAGGTCCTCCCGCGCGTACACGTACACCGCCTGGTCGTCGCCGCCGTGGTGGCGCAGGTCGCAGATCACGTCACCGGCCACGCCGCTCGCGCCGACGCCGCGCGGGCCGGGCGCGGCCACCGCCACCGGACCGTCGACGGGGCGCTTGTCGATCCCGGTGACCCCGAGATCGGCCTCCCGCAGCTCGCGCTTCGTCCCGATGTTGACCGACAGCACCTTCGCCATGCTCATGCCTTGCAGAACCAGTCGGCCTGCCCGGGCTCGGGCACGGCGCCGCCGGGCGGGAACGTCTCGCGGAAGGTGAACGCGTACGGCGTCGGCCCGTGGGCCCGCAGGTGCCGGATCCGGTCCTCGGCCTCGTCGGTGCCCGGCCGGTGCCCCTCGGGCACCCACCACAGCGCGGTGAACGTCTCGGGCATCCGCTCGAACCACTCGCGGCGGCGCTTGAGCACCGCCCGGTGCTCCCCCGAGTACACGTACGCGGCCAGGTCCTCGACCGAACGCCACGTCGACATGTTGACGATGACCCCCGCGCTGGTGCCCGTGTCCCACTCGAAGGCGCGGATCGCGGTCGCGTTGCCGTCCTCGGTCTGCATGCGCCACACGAAACCGGGTGCGGCGTCGGCGAGCGCGTTGACCGGGTCGAGCGCGTCCACGAAGTCCTTGAGCTGGGGCGACGTCAGCGGGGCGACCAGGCGGCCGACGTTCACCTGCGCGAGTTCATAGGCCATGCCGCCAGTCTGCCGATCGATCGGCGCGGAAGCCACGTGTTTTGCCGTGGAATCCTCAGGCGTTGGCGACGGCCTGACGCACGCCCTCGGCGAGCTCACCGGCCAGCGCGTGCACCGGTTCGGTGCCGCCCGCGGCGGCCGACACCAGCGCCGACCCCACGATCACGGCGTCCGCGAACCCGGCGATCTCGGCCGCCTGCTCACGCGACCGGACACCCAGGCCGACACCGATCGGCAGGTCCGTGTGCGCCCTGGTGCGCGCCACCAGCTCGGCCGCGCCGCTGCTGACCTGGTCCCGCGCGCCGGTGACGCCCATGACCGCGGCCGCGTACACGAACCCGGAGGACGCCTTGACGGTCAGGTCGATCCGCTCCTCCGACGAGGACGGCGCGACCAGGAAGATGCGGTCCAGGCCGTGCTGCTCGGACGCGGCCATCCAGTCGCCTGCCTCGTCCGGGATCAGGTCCGGCGTGATGAGGCCGAGGCCACCGGCGGCGGCGAGGTCGCGCGCGAACTTCTCCACCCCGTACTGGCGCACCGGGTTCCAGTAGGTCATCACGACCGCGCGACCACCGCGGGCCGACACCGACTCGACGACCTCGAACAGGTTCCGCAGCCGGAAGCCGTTCTTCAGGGCGGCGTCCGCGGCGAGCTGGATCGTCGGGCCGTCCATCACCGGGTCGGAGTACGGCACGCCGACCTCGACGAGGTCCGCGCCGCCGTCGATCAGGGCCGCGAGCAGGTCCTTCGAGCCCGGCACCGTCGGGTACCCGGCGGGCAGGTAGCCGACCAGCGCGGCGCGGCCCTCGCTCTTCGTCTGAGCGAACAGATCCTGCAGCCCGGTCACTTCTCCACCAATCCGAAGTACTTCGCGGCGGTGTCCATGTCCTTGTCGCCGCGGCCCGACAGGTTCACCACGATGAGCCCGTCCCGGCCCAGCTCCTTGCCGAGCTGGATGGCTCCGGCCAGCGCGTGGGCCGACTCGATCGCCGGGATGATGCCCTCGGTGCGGGACAGCAGCGCGAACGCGTCCATCGCCTCGGCGTCGGTGACCGGCCGGTACTCGGCACGGCCGCTGTCCTTGAGCCACGCGTGCTCGGGGCCGACGCCCGGGTAGTCCAGGCCGGCCGAGATGGAGTGCGACTCGACCGTCTGGCCGTCCTCGTCCTGCAGGAGGTACGACATCGCGCCGTGCAGGTTGCCCGGCGTGCCCTTGGTCAGGGTGGCGCCGTGGCGGTTGCCGTCGATGCCCTCGCCGCCCGGCTCCAGGCCGACGAGCCGCACGTCCGGGTCGTCGATGAAGCCGTGGAAGATGCCGATCGCGTTGGACCCGCCGCCGACGCAGGCCGCGACCGCGTCCGGCAGCCGCCCGGTCTGCTCGAGGATCTGCGCGCGGGCCTCCTCGCCGATGACCTTGTGGAAGTTGCGCACCATCATCGGGAACGGGTACGGCCCGGCGGCGGTGCCGAACAGGTAGTGCGTGGTGTCGGCGTTGGCGACCCAGTCCCGCAGCGCCTCGTTGATCGCGTCCTTGAGGGTGCGCGAACCGGTCTTGACCGGGATCACCTCGGCGCCGAGCAGCCGCATCCGCGCCACGTTCAGCGCCTGCCGCTCGGTGTCGACCTCGCCCATGTAGACCACGCACTCGAGGCCCATCAGGGCGCACGCGGTGGCGGTGGCGACGCCGTGCTGGCCCGCGCCGGTCTCGGCGATGACCCGCTTCTTGCCCATCCGCTTGGTGAGCAGCGCCTGGCCCAGCACGTTGTTGATCTTGTGGGAGCCGGTGTGGTTGAGGTCCTCGCGCTTGAGGAAGATCCGCGCGCCGCCCGCGTGCTCGGCGAACCGCTCGGCCTCGGTGAGCAGCGACGGCCGTCCGGCGTAGTCGCGCAGCAGGCGCTTGAACTGGGCCTGGAACTCCGGGTCGAGCCGGGCCTTGTCGTACTCGGCGGACACCTCGTCGACGACGCCGATCAGCGCCTCCGGCATGAACCGGCCACCGTAGGGGCCCCAGTAGCCGCGCTCGTCGGGGTCGTGCGCGTCGTGCTGCTCGTGCTCGCTCATCGGCTCGGCCTCGGGCATGCGGGGTGCGATCCGGCGGTGACCAGCTTCATCAGTGCGCCCTTCGGGTCGCCCGAGGCCACCAGGCCCTCGCCGACCAGGACCGCGTCGGCGCCGTGCCCGGCGTAGGCCATCAGGTCGCCGGGGCCGCGGACACCGGACTCGGCGACCTTCACCGTGTCGAACGGCAGGCCCGGCGCGAGACGGCCGAAGACGTCCCGGTCGACCTCGAGGGTGTGCAGGTTGCGGGCGTTGATGCCGATGACCTTGGCGCCGGCCTCCAGCGCCCGGTCGGCCTCCTCGGCGTTGTGCACCTCGACCAGCGCCGTCATGCCCAGCGACTCGACGCGGTCGAGCAGCGCCATGAGGGCGTTCTGCTCCAGCGCCGCGACGATCAGCAGGACCAGGTCGGCGCCGTGTGCGCGGGCCTCGTGGACCTGGTAGGGGGTGACGATGAAGTCCTTGCGGAGGATCGGGATGTCGACCGCGGCGCGGACGGCGTCCAGGTCGGCCAGCGAGCCGCCGAACCGGCGCTCCTCGGTGAGGACGCTGATGACGCGCGCGCCTGCCGCCTCGTAGTCCTTGGCGAGCGCGGCGGGGTCGGGGATGTCGGCCAGCGCACCCTTGGACGGGCTGCGGCGCTTGACCTCGGCGATGACGCCGATCGACGAGTCACGCAGCGCGGACATGGCGTCCCGCGGCGGCGGCGCCTGCGCGGCGAGCCGCTTCAGCTCGTCGAACGGGAGCGCCTTCTCCCGTTCGGCGAGATCTTCCCGGACGCCGGCGACGATGTCTTCGAGAACGGTCACGGCGCAACCTCACCGGTTGTCGCACATTCACTCGAAAGCTGGCTCACAAACACCTTCCCCTTCCCGCAGAAAAGATGCTAACCCGCCCACCTGTGCGGACCGGTTCCGGGTCGGACTTGCCTTGTCCGGCAGCGGAAATCGCCGCCTACCGATCAGTAGTCGGGTCCTCGCCCTCCGACAGCGCCTCCCACAACTCCGCGTCCGGATCCTTCGCGGCCTTCTTCCGGCCGGCCGGGGCCTCGTAGCGCGCGCCCAGCTTCGCCATGCGGCCGGCGCCCTTGATGGCGAACAACCCCGCGACGAGCATCAGAATTCCCGCCAGCAGGGCCAGTCCGCGCCCGGCGAAGATCTGCGCGGTGGGCGCACCCTCCGGGAAGCCGCCGAAGCGCCAGCCGTCGATCGCGATCCAGCCCGCGGCGATGCCGGCCAGCGCGACCAGCACGCCCAGCGCGCGCCGCAGCCAGCCGCCCGCGGCGATCAGCCCGGCGACCCCGGCCAGCGCGAGCACGGCCAGCGGCACCAGCGCGACTGACTCCTGCTCGCCGGTGTGCTTGTCCAGCACCATCCCGCGCACGCCCGCGTCGCGCAGCTCGGCGGCCCAGACCAGCCGCGAGGAACCCCACAGCGCGGCCGCGGCCAGCAGGAGCGCGGCCGCGACGATCCACAGTGGACGCTTACTGGACGCTGGCGACGTCATCGGCCGGGTCCAGCTTCCGCGGCGGCGCCATGGTCTGCGCGGCGGCGACCGCGGAGAGCACCGTGCGGGCCTTGTTCAGGCATTCGTTGTCCTCGTACTCGGGCACCGAGTCGGCCACCACGCCGCCGCCCGCCTGCACGTACGCGATCCCGTCCCGGATCAGGGCGGTGCGGATCGCGATGGCCGTGTCGGCGTCGCCCGCGAAGTCGAGGTAGCCGACGACGCCGCCGTAGAGACCGCGGCGGGTCGGCTCCAGCTCTTCGATCAGCTCCATCGCGCGCACCTTGGGGGCGCCGGAGAGCGTGCCGGCCGGGAAGCACGCGGCCACCGCGTCGAACGCGGTCTTGTCCTCGGCCAGCTCCCCGGTGACGGTGGACACGATGTGCATGACGTGGCTGTAGCGCTCGATGGCGAAGAAGTCGACCACCCGCACGGTGCCGGGCTTGCAGACCTTGCCCAGGTCGTTGCGGCCGAGGTCGACCAGCATCAGGTGCTCGGCGCGCTCCTTCTCGTCGGCA
This sequence comes from Amycolatopsis thermoflava N1165, assembly GCF_000473265.1. Classification (NCBI taxonomy): domain Bacteria; kingdom Bacillati; phylum Actinomycetota; class Actinomycetes; order Pseudonocardiales; family Pseudonocardiaceae; genus Amycolatopsis; species Amycolatopsis thermoflava. The sequence goes on along the minus strand of NZ_KI421511.1, from coordinate 7,896,084 downwards.
AGGAGGTCCTTGGCCAGCTGCGCGTCCTCCTCCGGGTCGGCGCCGCGCCAGCGGGTGCCCGCGATCGGGTGCGTGGTGGCGCGGCCGTCCCGCACGGTGACCAGCGACTCGGGGCTGGAGCCGACGATGTCGAACCCGTCCAGCCGCAGCAGGTACATGTACGGGCTGGGGTTGGAGGTGCGGAGCACGCGGTAGATGTCCAGCGCGTCGGCCTGGGTGGGGATCTCGAACCGTTGCGAGGGCACGACCTGGAACGCTTCGCCGGCCTTGATCGCCTCGACGGCCTTCTCCACCGCGGCGAAGTAGTCGGCCTGCGTGCGGCGGCGCTCGAACTCCGGGACAGGGCGGTCGAAGACGGCGGCGGTCGCGGGGGCCGCCGCGCCGAGCCGCTCGGTCATCTCCTCCAGGCGGCGGACGGCGTCGTCGTAGGCCGCGTCGACCCGCTCCGGGCTGTCGTCCCAGTTGACCGCGTTCGCGATGAGCGTGACCGTGCCCTCGTGGTGGTCCACGGCGGCCAGGTCGGTCGCCAGCAGCATGGTCAGCTCGGGGATGTCGAGGTCCTTCTCCGCCAGCTCCGGCAGCTTCTCCAGCCAGCGCACCGCGTCGTAGCCGAGGTAGCCGACCATCCCGCCGGTCAGCGGCGGCATGCCCGGCAGCGGCTCGGTGTGCAGCGCGGCGACCGTCTCCCGCAGCACGGTCAGCGGGTCGCCCTCGGCGGGCAGGCCCACCGGCGGGGTGCCCTCCCACACGGCCTTGCCGTCCCGCACGGTCAGCGCGGCGGGGCTGCGGACCCCGATGAAGGACCAGCGCGACCACGACTGCCCGTTCTCGGCCGACTCGAACAAGAACGTGCCCGGGCGGTCGGCCGCGAGCTTGCGGTAGACCCCGACGGGCGTTTCGCCGTCGGCGAGCAGCCGCCGGACCACCGGGATCACGCGACGGCCCTCGGCGAGGGCACGGAACTCGTCGCGCGCGGGGCTCACCGAACCGAGGCCGCCGTCGGTGGGATTCGCACTGACCATGGGGCCATTGTGCCGCCCGGGTCCGACACTCTGCGCACCGGGCGTTAATTCAGACTCTGTTGAATTTTGGTTCCGTCCGAGTCATGATGGAGGGGTGAGCACCGCGGAACAGCCTACGCCCGCCAAGCGGCGCGGCCGCCGGCCCGGCGGCCAGGACACCCGGGCCGCGCTCGTGGCCGCCGCGCGCGAGGTCTTCAGTGAAAGCGGCTACGAGGGCGCGACCGTGCGCGCGATCGCCGCCCGCGCCGGTGTCGACGCGGCCATGGTGAACCACTGGTTCGGCGGCAAGGAGGGCCTGTTCGCGCAGGCCGTGCTGCAGCTGCCGTTCGACCCGGTCGAGCTCCTGTCGCAGCTCCTGGACGGCCCGGTGGACGAGCTCGGGAAGCGGATCGTGCGGCGGTTCCTGACGGTGTGGGACGCGACCGAGGGCGGCGCGTTCCCGGCGCTGGTGCGCAGCATCGCCAGCCACGACCAGGCCGCGTTGAGCCTCAAGGACTTCCTGATCCGGCACGTGCTGGAGAACGTGGTCAGCCGGGTGTCGCCGGACCGGCCGGAGCTGCGCGCGACGCTGTGCGCGTCGCAGATGGTCGGCATGGGGATGGCCCGGTACGTGGCGAAATTCGAGCCGTTCTCGACCACGGACGTCGAAACCCTGGCGGCGGCCGTCGGCCCGACGTTGCAGCGCTACCTGACCGGCGACATCGACTAGGCGTCGTCGGCCAGCAGCAGGCGGTCCGCACCGTCGAAGCAGGTGCGGGTGCCGGTGTGGCAGGCGGGGCCCGTCTGGTCGACGCGCACCAGCAGCGTGTCCGCGTCGCAGTCGAGGCGGACCTCACGCACGTGCTGCACGTGCCCGGACGTCTCGCCCTTGACCCACAGCTCCTGGCGGCTGCGCGAGAAGTACGTGCCGCGGCGCGTGGTCAGCGTGCGCTCCAGCGCCTCGTCGTTCATCCAGGCCACCATCAGCACGTCGGAGGTCGCGTGGTCGACCACGACCGCGCACACCAGGCCGTCGGCGGTGCGCTTGAGCCGCTGGGCCAGCTCGGGTGCCAGGCTCACCGGACCTCGACCCCACCGGCGCGCAGGGCGTCCTTGACCGCGCCGATCTTCAACTGTCCGAAGTGGAACACGCTGGCGGCGAGCACGGCGTCCGCCCCGGCCCGCACCGCGGGCAGGAAGTGCTCGACCGCGCCCGCTCCCCCGCTGGCGATCACCGGCACGGTGACGACCTTGCGGGTCTTCTCGATCAGCTCCAGGTCGAAGCCGGCCTTGGTGCCGTCGGCGTCCATCGAGTTCAGCAGGATCTCGCCGACGCCCAGCTCCTCGCCACGCTGGGCCCACTCGACCGCGTCGATGCCGGTGCCGCGGCGGCCGCCGTGGGTGGTCACCTCGAACCCGGACGGCGTCGGCTCCGACCCCTCCGGCACGCGCCGCGCGTCGACCGACAGCACGATGCACTGCGCACCGAAGCGGCGGGAGGCCTCGCGCAGCAGCTCGGGGCGGGCGATCGCCGCCGTGTTGATGCTCACCTTGTCCGCGCCCGCGCGCAGCAGGCGGTCGACGTCGTCGCAGGCGCGCACACCGCCGCCGACGGTCAGCGGGATGAACACCTGCTCGGCCGTGCGCCGGACCACGTCGAAAGTGGTCTCGCGGTTGCCCGAGGATGCGGTCACGTCGAGGAAGGTCAGCTCGTCGGCGCCCTCCGCGTCGTAGGCCCGCGCCAGCTCGACCGGATCGCCGGCGTCCCTGAGGTCGGCGAAGTTGACGCCCTTCACCACCCGGCCCGCGTCGACGTCCAGACACGGGATCACCCTGACCGCTACACCCATGCCACCAGGGTAGATGTTCCCTAGAGTGGCGTGAGTGTGGTGGGGGTTGCTGTGCGCGGTGGCCGCCGCGGTCGCCTACGGGGTCGCGTCCGTGTTCCAGGCCGTCGCGGCCCGCGCGGTGGACGACGGCGGGTCCGGGGTGGACCCGCGGCTGCTCGTGCGCGTGCTGCGGCAGTGGCGGTACGTGCTCGGGCTCGGTCTGGACGTCGTGGGGTTCGTGGCGCAACTGGCCGCCTTGCGGGTGCTGCCGCTGTTCGTGGTGCAGGCCGCGCTCGCGGCGAGCCTCGCCGTCACGGCCGTGGCGGCGCTCACGCTCGGCGTGCGGCTGTCCGGCCGGGAGTGGGGCGCGATCGCGCTGGTGTGCGCCGGGCTGGCGCTGCTCGGCGTGTCCGCGCGGAGCGAGGGTTCCGCGCCGGTGGGCACGGCGTTCCACGTCGGCCTGCTCGTGGCCGTCGCGTTGCTGGCCACCGCGGGCTGGACCGTCGGGCGCGCTCCCGAGCACGTCCGCACGCCGGCGCTTGGGCTGGTCTCCGGGTTGTGCTTCGGCGTGGTCGCACTGGCCGGGCGCGTCCTGGACGCGACGGGCGTGACCGCGGTGCTGACCGATCCCGCCGCGTACGCCCTCGCCGCGGCCGGGGTGCTCGCGATGCTGTTCTACGCCTCGGCCCTGCAGCGCGGCAGCGTCACGACGGCCACCGCGCTGATGGTGGTCGGCGAGACCGTGGTTCCGTCGCTGATCGGCGTGGTCCTGCTGGGCGATTCGACGCGCGCCGGGTTCGCGCCGGTGGCCGTGGCCGGGTTCGTGGTCGCGGTGGCGGCGGCGCTGGCGCTGGCCCGGTTCGGCGAGGTCGACAGTCCACAGCGGACACCAGTGCCGCGCTGATCACGCTACCGTTGGGGCATGTCGGATTTCGAGCACATCGCCGCCGAGAAGTACCTCCTGCTGACGACGTTCCGCAAGAACGGCACGCCCGTGCCGACGCCGGTGTGGGCCGCCGGCCACGACGGCGAGATCGTCGTGTGGAGCGACCGGACGGCGGGCAAGATCAAGCGGATCCGCAACAACCCCGAGGTCACGCTGCAGGGCTGCGACTTCCGCGGCCGCGAGACCCACGGGCCGGTGGTGACCGGGCAGGCCCGGCTCCTGGACGACGCGGCCACCGAGCGGGCGCGCTCGGCGATCGCGCGCAAGTACGGGGTGGTCGGTCAGGTGACGATGTTCTTCAGCAGGCTGCGGGGCCGCCAGAAGACGATCGGCCTGGCGATCAAACTCGCGGGCTGACCGCTTCCAGGGCCTGCGGCAGCGTGAACGCGCCCGCGTAGAGGGCCTTGCCGATGATGGCGCCCTCGACGCCGTCGGCGGCGAGGCCGGCCAGCGCGCGCAGGTCGTCCAAACTGGACACGCCGCCGGAGGCGATCACCGGGGCGTCGGTGCGGGCGGCGACCTCCGCGAGCAGGTCCAGGTTCGGGCCCTTGAGCGTGCCGTCCTTGCTGACGTCGGTGACCACGTAGCGCGAGGCGCCGTCCCGGTCCAGGCGCTCCAGGACCTCCCACAGGTCGCCGCCGTCGCTGGTCCAGCCGCGGCCCTTGAGCCGGTGGCCGTCCTCGGTGATGCGCACGTCGAGACCGATCGCGACGCGGTCGCCGTAGGTGGCGACGACCTTCGCGGTCCACTCCGGATCTTCGAGCACCGCGGTGCCCAGGTTCACCCGGCGCGCCCCGGTGGCGAGCGCGGCCTCCAGCGACGCGTCGTCGCGGATGCCGCCGGACAGCTCGACCTGCACGTCCAGCTCGCCGACCACGCGGGCGATCAGTTCCTTGTTGTCGCCCTTGCCGAATGCGGCGTCGAGGTCGACGAGGTGGATCCACTCCGCGCCGTCCCGCTGCCAGGCGAGCGCCGCGTCGAGCGGGCTGCCGTAGGAGGTTTCCGTGCCCGCCTCGCCCTGGACGAGACGCACGGCCTGGCCATCGGCCACATCGACGGCGGGAAGGAGGGTGAACGTCACGCGGCCACTATAAGGAGCAACGGCGCCCAGGTGCCCGGAGGGTGGGGCCGGTCAGAGGCTGCGCAGCCAGTTCTCCAGCAGGTGGGCGCCCGCGTCGCCGGACTTCTCCGGGTGGAACTGGGTCGCCCACAGCGGGCCGTTCTCCGCGGCCGCGACGAAGTCCTCGCCGTGGTGCGCCCACGTCACCTTGGGCTGCTGGCCGGGCAGGCCGGAGTCGAGCTGCCAGCTGCGGGCGGCGTAGGAGTGCACGAAGTAGAACCGCGCGTCGGCGTCGAGGCCGGCGAACAGCTGCGAGTCCTCGGGCGCGCGGACGGTGTTCCAACCCATGTGGGGGACGACGTCGGCGTGCAGGCGGTCGACCGTGCCGGGCCACTCGCCGGTGCCCTCGGTCTCCACGCCGTGCTCGACGCCGCGCTCGAACAGGATCTGCATGCCGACGCAGATGCCCAGGACGGGACGCCCGCCGGCGAGACGGCTGCCGATGATCTTCTCCCCGCCCACGGACAGCAGGCCCGCCATACAGGCCGCGTAGGCGCCGACGCCGGGGACGACGAGGCCGTCGGCTTCCAGCGCCGCATGCGGGTCGGCCGTCACCTCGACCTCGGCGCCGACGCGCCGCACGGCGCGCTCGGCGGAGCGCAGGTTCCCCGATCCATAGTCCAGAATCACGACGCGAGCCACCTGACCAGTCTAGAGGCTTCGCACGGGTGGTTCCGCCGGGCGGCTCGGAGGCGTTTGATTGCGGCAGGCGGGGGAAGGCTGCGAGAGGGCGCCGCGGTAGGGAGTGACGATGTCGTCGCAGAGCGAAGCCCACGGGTCCGGTGAGCGGGCCAGGGAGCTGGCCAAGACGCTGGACGAGCTGGAGAGCGGTCTGCTGGGCCCGGACGAGGTGCGCGAGCTGCTCGAAGGGCTGACCACTCTCGCCACGGCGGTGACGCGTGTGCTCGACGACCTGCGGGCGTGCCCGGTGCTGCGGGAGCGGGAGCACGAACTGGGGCTGCTCGCGTTCCAGACGATCCGCAGCAAGCTGGAACAGGCCGCCGCGGCAGCCGAAGACCTGCAGGTGAGCGCCGAGGCGCTGTGCCGGCTGCTGCCGGAACACACCCCGGGAGGCGATTGAACCGGCAGGTTCTCCGGCAGGTCCTCGCGGAGGCACTGCACCGGCGTCCCACGGCGGCGCTTCCCGTGCTGCGGGGAGCGCGGCGCCATCGGGCCGTGGGGCCGGCGCGAGCGCCCTCGCACAGCGGTCTTCAGCTGCCCTCCCCGCCCGGCCGCCAGTGCAAGTCAGGCCACTCGTGCCGCAGGCGGCCTCCGGACGGCCCGCGATGCGGTGTCCCTTCGGCGGCGCTGGGGTGACGTGCCGCACGTCCCAGCCTGCCCCGGGTGGGTGAAATTCGCCGGGTGGCTCCGGGCCTTCACCGCGTCCGTTCAGTCCGGGCGCAGGAAGGCCTTCAGGGCGGCCGCGATGCTCGCCTCGTCGAGGGCGTGCGCCAGGTCGTGGTCGGTGACCTCGCCGTACCTGCGCACCTCCGCGTCGCGGCTGGTGCCGAGTGCCCGGAGGCGGTGCGGGACCTCCACGAGGGCCTCGCTGACCTGGTGGGCCGACGTGCCTGCCAGGTACGGCTCGACCAGCACGACGTCCGCCACCCCGGTCCCGGCCACGGCCGCGCGTAGGGTCTCGGCGTCGAAGGGACGGACGGTCTTCGCGTAGAGCACCGTCACGTCCATGTCCTCGGCCGCGGCCAGCACGCGATCCAGCATCGGGCCGACCGCCAGCACGACCCCGCGCCCACCCTGGCGCACCACCTGCATGCCCGGCCCCGGGCGCGGGCGCGCGTTGGACTGGCCGCTCAGGCGCAGGTACACCGTGCCGTCACCGGGCAGCGCCTCGCGCAGCAGCGACACCGCCTCGTCCGGATGCCCCGGCACGTGCACGGTCCAGCCCGGGATGGCGTCGATGAGCGCGACGTCCGCAGGCGACTGGTGGGTGCGGCCGGCGGTCGGCATGTCGTACGAACCGCCCCACGAGACGAGCACCGCGCCCGCGCCCTGGTGGGTCAGGTCCAGCTTGACCTGCTCGTAGGGCCGCTCCACGAGGAACGACGGGAACGTGTGCACCACGGGCCGCATCCCGGTCAGCGCCAGCCCGCCCGCGACGCCGATCAGCGCCTGCTCCCGGATGCCGACGTTGATGACCCGGTCCGGGTGCCGGCGCCGGGCGGCTTCCAGCGACGCCGCGGAGATGTCGGCCAGCACGACCGCGACCCGCGGGTCCTCGTCGAGCACCTGTTCCATTGTGGACAGAAAGGCGTCCCGCATTCCGATCACGGCTCAGCTCCCCTTCGGTTCGACGACGGCGACCACGCACAGCGGCCGGTCCGGGTGCGGTGTGGTGAACGCGGCGTGCAACGCGTCGTGGTCGCGGCCGTCGACCGTGCGCGTGGCCCAGCCCTCGACGGCGAAGCGCTCCGCGATGCCACCCGGCCAGCCGTGCGTCGCCGACTGGTTGTCGACCACCACCGTGGTCAGCTGGGCCATCGACGCCCGTCCGGCGAGCGCGATCGCCTCGTGGTTGGAGCCCTCGTCGAGCTCCGCGTCCCCGGTCAGCACCACCACCTTCGGTTCGGTAAGTCCCTGCGCGCGCAGCCCGAACACCATGCCGACGCCGAGCGCGAGCCCGTGCCCCAGCGACCCGCTGGAGATCTCCACGCCGGGCACGAGCGTCCGGTCCGGGTGGTAGCCCAGCCGTGACTCGCTGCCCGCCCAGCCGGCCAGTTCCGCGGGGTCGAGGAACCCCTTGGCGGCCAGGACCGCGTAGTAGGCCATCGGCCCGTGGCCCTTCGACAACAGGAACCGGTCGCGGGCCGGATCGTCCGGAGCCTCCGGCGACACGTTCAGCACCCGGTCGTACAGCACCCACAGCACATCTACTGTGGACTCCGCCGCACCGGAATGCTTCTCGTCGCCGCGCATGGCGTCGATCAGCGCCGGCAGGTCGGCGTAGCCCAGCCCCCTGGTCGTGTTCTCCATGCATCGACCGTGCAACCTCGACTTAAGTTGAAGTCAAGGCTAGGCTGGCGTCGTGACCAAGCTTGCCGACCACCTGACCATTGGCCAGGTCGCGGAGCGCAGCGGCGTGCCGCACACGGCGTTGCGCTTCTACGAGGACCGGGGCCTGATCACCTCCGAGCGCTCGGCCGGGAACCAGCGCCGGTACCCGCGATCGGTGCTGCGCCGGATCGCGTTCATCCGGGCGGCGCAGCGGGTGGGGCTCAGCCTCGAGGAAATCCACGACGCGCTGTCCACCCTGCCACGCGACCACGCCCCGACGAAGGCCGATTGGGCCCGGCTGTCCCGCGGGTGGCAGGACGAACTCGACGCCCGGATCGACGCCCTGCAGCGGCTGCGCGACCGGCTGACGGGTTGCGTCGGGTGCGGGTGCCTGTCGCTGCGCGTGTGCGGGCTCTACAACACCGACGACCGGATGGCGCAGTACGGCCCCGGCGCGCGGGGACTCAAGCCCGCCACCGAGGGCGGCGCTTAGTCGGCGAGGGTGGCCGAGAGTGGCGCGCAGCTGGCCGAGTGTGGCGCGCAGCCGGCGAGGGTGGCGCGCAGCCGGCGCGATGGGTGCTTGCTTTCGGGAGTGCCGGGGCATCGCCTCCTTCTGGTGACCGCGACATGGGGAATGACAGGTGGGCGACGGTGGCCTCGGCAGCCGCCAGGCACGCGCGGAGCCAAACCGCCCCCCAGGGTGGTCTCGGCGGCGGCCAGGCACCCGCGCGAAGCCAAGCCGCTCCCCGGGGGGGCGCAGCCGCCACGACCGGTGCTCAATCATCGGAAGTGCCGGCGCCATCGCCTCCTTCTGGTGACCGCGATACGGGGGCTGACGGGTGGGCGACGATGGCCTCGGCGGCCGCCAGGCGCGCGCGGAGCCAAACCCTCCTCCCAGGGTTGTCTCGGCGGCGGCCAGGCACGCGCGCGAAGCCAAGCCGCTCCCCGGGGGGGCGCAGCCGCCACGACGGGTGCTCAATCATCGGAAGTGCCGGGGCGCCCGCTTGAGGCGGCGAGCGCGATCCGGGAGCTGGCGCTCAAATCGGCGAGCCGCGGGCGCCGCCGGGAGTGTCAGGCGGTCGGCCCCACATCGAGCAGGGCCTTGTCGAGCCACGGCGGACTCCCGCGCACGGTGGGGGCGCGCCGGAGCACGCCGCGGCGCCGAGTGCGGCCGGCGCGTCGGAGCGTGCCGCGGCTCCGAGCGCGGCCGGTACGCCGCAGTCGCACTTCACGTCGTGTCTTCGGAACAGCCGGTCGAGCGCCGCAACACCTGGGGCACGCAGGGCACGCCAGCGCCGCGTCCAGCGCAGCGTGCTGTCGCAGCCGAAATCGGCCAGCAGGCGGCTCACGTAGCAGCCGAGGCATTCCCGTTCCTGCGGCTCGGTCCACAGGTCGAGCAGGCCGGCGTTCGTCATCGGACCCTCCTTCGGTTCGTGCTCCCTGACTACCAGCGGCCTCCGACAAAAACCTTGCGCTGCCTCACCCGATCGTGCGCAACTGGGAGCAACATGGACGAAAGAACGATCATCCGGGTGTCCAAGCGGCTGTCCCGGCACCTCCGACACCGGCCCGGCGAAATCGGCCTGGCCCTCGGTCCCGGCGGCTGGGTCCCGGTCACCGAACTGCTCACCGCGCTCGCCGGCCACGGGCTTCCGCTCTCCCGGGCGCAACTCGACGAAGTCGTGGCAGGCAACGACAAACGCCGCTTCGCCTTCGACGACACCGGGACACTCATCCGGGCCAGCCAGGGGCACAGCGTGGACGTCGACCTCGGCCTGCCGGACGCCGACCCGCCGCCGACGCTCTTCCACGGCACGGCGGAACGGTTCCTGCCCGCCATCCTCCGGGAGGGCCTGCGCCCGCGCTCCCGCCACGACGTGCACCTTTCGCGTGACACCGAGGCCGCCGTGCGCGTCGGCTCGCGGCACGGCAACCCCGTCGTGCTGGCCGTCGACGCTGCGGCGATGACCCGCGACGGCCACCGCTTCCAGGTCAGCGCGAACGGCGTCTGGCTCACCCGTGCGGTGCCTCCGCAGTACCTGAGCCGTCACTGACCGATCACAATGAACGGGTGCGGATCAGGCCAGCCGATGTCACCGACGCCGTAGCCGTCTTCACCCTGCTGGGCCAGTCCGCAGGCGGACAACCTCGACGGGCGGCGTTCGACCACAACTACGAGCAGCTCATCGCGGCGATGACCTACGACGACACCGACTTCCTGGTGGCCGACCGCGACGGCGAGGTCGTCGGCTACGTGCTCGCCGCCCGGGTCCTGTCGCTGCACGCCGGCGGGCCGGTCAGCCACCTGCTGGAACTCGTGGTCGCGCAGGCGCACCGCGGGCAGGGGATCGGCGGGATGCTCGTCGACGCGGTCGTCCGGCGGGCACGGCGCGCCGGGGCCGTCGAAGTGCACGTCATCGCCAGGCACATCCCCGGCTACTTCGAGCGGCTGGGCTTCGCCGAGACCGCGACCTGCCTGACGCTGCCGCTCTCCTGAGTCAGGCGCGCCTGCGTGGGCGGCCGAGCAGCTTGCGCCCCACCTCGAGCAGCGACTCGCGCAGGGTGTCGTCGTCGTAGTGCGCCAGGTCGGGCGAACCGCCGGCCAGCGCGATCCCGGCGACGGCGGCGTGCGTGGCGACCACCCGCGCCGGATCGGGATCGGGGCCGCTCAGGATCGTCATCATCCCGACCATGCAGCTCTCCTTGCCGAAGAAGTGCTTCTCCAGCGCCCGCGCCACCCCGGGGTCGCTGGAGAACAACGCGACCAGCGCCCGGTGCCGGACCACGAGGTCGACGAACCCGGCCAGCATGTGGTCGATCCGGGCGCCCGGCCTGCGCTCCCGCGCCGCCTCCCCGACGATCGACTCCAGCTCGCGCAGCCCGGGCTCGACCACGGCCTCGGTGATCTCGTCCTTCGTCTTGAAGTGGTAGTACACCGCGGCCTTCGTGACGCCGAGCTCGTCGGCGATCATCTGCAGCGACGTGCCCTCGACCCCGTGCGCGGTGAACAGCCGCAATGCCGTGGCGAGCAGGCGGGTACGGGTGTCTTCGTGTCCGGCCACGGCTGCCATCGACTGGTGAACCTCCTCGTCAGCAGCCGAAGAGTACGCGACGCGAAATCCTGCGGCAAACGTTTGAGGCGCTAGCCGTGCGGCTAGTCACACACTAGCCGATCGGCTTGGAGCTCCACTTGCCGATCGGCTAGCTTGAGTATCACCGGATCGGATGTCACTCGACTGAATTGGAGCCGAGTACGTGGCCACCCTGCTCTACCGCCTAGCCCGGTTTTCGTTCCGCCGGCGCTGGCTCGTCGCGAGCGTCTGGACGGCGGTTCTGCTCGTCCTGGGCGGCGGCGCGCTGACGCTGTCCGGCCAGATGTCGAACTCGGTGACCATCCCGGGCACCGAGGCGCAGCAGGCCATCGACCACCTCAAGGAGAAGTTCCCGCAGGCAGCGGCGGGCAACGCGACCGCGCGCGTGGCGATCGAGGCGCCGGACGGGCAGGCGCTCACCGACCCCGCCGCCCGCGCGACCGTCGAGGAGCTGGTCGGCAAGATCAAGACCGCGCCCGGTGTCGCGATGGTCGCCGATCCGTACCAGGCCAGGACGATCTCCGCGGACGGCCGCATCGCCATGGCCCAGGTGAGTTACAAAGTCCCGGCCACCGACGTGACCGACAGTGACCGCGAAGCGCTCAAATCAGCCGCCGACGCGGCCAAGAGCGCCGGTTTCACCGTCGAATTCGGTGGCGACGCGATCCAGGGCGTGCCCGCCACGGAGGCCACCGAGGGCATCGGCGTGATCGTCGCGGCCATCGTTCTGGCGATCACCTTCGGCTCGATCGTCGCCGCCGGGCTGCCGCTGCTGACCGCCCTCATCGGCGTCGGCGTCGGCATGGCCGGCGTGATGACCGTGTCCGGGTTCGTCGACCTGAACTCCAACACCCCGATCCTCGCGCTGATGCTCGGCCTCGCCGTCGGCATCGACTACGCGCTGTTCATCGTCTCCCGCTACCGGCACGAGCTGGCCGAGGGGCACGATCCGGAACTGGCCGCCGGGCGCGCGGTCGGCACCGCCGGCTCCGCCGTGGTGTTCGCCGGCCTGACGGTGATCATCGCCCTGGTCGGGCTCACCGTCGTGGGCATCCCGATCCTCGGCCAGATGGGCGTCGCGGCCGCCGGGACCGTCGCCGTCGCGGTCCTCATCGCCCTCTCGCTGCTGCCCGCGCTGCTCGGCTTCGCCGGCCGGAAGGTCGTCGGCAAGCACGCCCGCCCGAAGCAGAACGGCAAGCCCGCGATGGGCGAGCGCTGGGCCCGGTACGTCGGACGGCACCGCGTCCCGGTGCTGGTGACCGCGGTGGTCGGCCTGCTCGTCGTCGCGATCCCGGCGCTGAGCATGCAGCTCGGCCTGCCCACCGACGCCACCGCCGCGCCCGACTCGACGCAGCGCAAGGCCTACGACCTGATCAGCAAGGGCTTCGGCGAGGGCACCAACGGCCCGCTGATCGTCGTCATCGACTCCGCGGACGCGCCCGACCCGCGCCTGGCCGCCACCGAGGCGACCGACTCGATCTCGCGCCTGCCGGACGTCGCCGCGGTGACGCAGGCGCAGTTCAACGCCGACGGCGACACGGCGCTGGTCACCGTGATCCCGAAGAGCGGCCCGAGCAGCGAGGCGACCGAACAGCTCGTCGCGAGCATCCGCGACCAGTCCGACCGCCTCTCCGGCGCCACCGGCGCGAAGCTGTCGGTGACCGGCCAGACGGCGCTGCAGATCGACGTGTCGGAGAAGCTGGCCGGCGCGATGCTGCCCTACCTCGGCCTCATCGTCGGGCTCGCGTTCCTGCTGCTGATGCTGGTGTTCCGGTCGATCATCGTGCCGCTGAAGGCGACGCTGGGCTTCCTCGGCTCGGTCGTGGCGACCTTCGGCGCGGTGGTCGCGGTGTTCCAGTGGGGCTGGCTCACCGACCTGCTCGGCGTCGACTCGACCGGCCCGATCATGAGCATGCTGCCGATCCTGCTGATCGGCGTGCTGTTCGGCCTCGCGATGGACTACCAGGTGTTCCTGGTGACCCGGATGCGCGAGGACTACGTGCACGGCGCCGACGCCCGCGACGCCGTGGTGAGCGGGTTCAAGCACGGCGCCCGGGTCGTGGTGGCGGCGGCGCTGATCATGATCAGTGTGTTCGCCGGGTTCATCGCGGCCGAGCTGTCGCTGATCCAGTCGATCGGGTTCGCGCTGGCGTTCGGCGTACTGGTGGACGCGTTCGTGGTGCGCATGACGATCGTGCCCGCGGTGATGTCGCTGCTCGGCAAGCACGCGTGGTGGCTGCCGAAGTGGCTGCACCGCGCGCTGCCGAACGTCGACGTGGAGGGCGAAAGCCTCGCCAGGCACCTCGAGCGGCGCCGCGAACTGGAAGGCGCGCGGAGCTAGGACACCAGCCAGGCGATCGCGCCGCCGACGGCCAAGAGTGCGGCGACCAGCAACAGCATCGCGAGCACCTTGGCCGTCTTCCACGTGCTGTACACGCCGCCGACCAGGAAGCCGCCGAGCGCCAGCAGCAGCACGGCGACCAGTTCCTTGCTCACAGGACACCCTTCGTCGACGGGATGCCGCCCGCGCGCGGGTCCGGCTCGGTGGCCGCCCGCAGCGCACGCGCGACGGCCTTGTACTGGGCCTCGGCGATGTGGTGCGGGTCGCGGCCGTGGATGACGCGGACGTGCAGCGCGATCTGCGCGTGGAACGACAGCGAGTCGAACACGTGCCGGGTCAGCACGAACGGGTAGTTGCCACCGATGGTGAACGTGTTGAACTGCTCCGGCTCGCCGACGTGCACGCAGTACGGGCGGCCGGACACGTCGATCGCGGCGTGCGCGAGGGTCTCGTCCATCGGGATCCACGCGTCGCCGAAGCGGCGGATGCCCGACTTGTCGCCCAGCGCCTGGCGGATCGCCTGGCCCAGCACGATCGCGGTGTCCTCGACCGTGTGGTGCGCGTCGATCTCGATGTCGCCGGTCGCGTCGACCTTCAGGTCGAGCGAGCCGTGCACGCCGAACGAGTTGAGCATGTGGTCGTAGAACGGGACCCCGGTGGACACCTCCACCTGCCCGGTGCCGTCCAGGTCGACCACCACGGTGATCGAGGACTCCTTCGTGGTCCGGGAAACCTTGCCGACGCGGCTCACCGCGGGACCTCCTTGCTCGCCGCCAGGAAGGCGTCGTTCTCCTCCGGGGTGCCGACGGTCACCCGTAGGTGGCCCTCGATGCCGACGTCGCGGATCAGCACCCCGTTGTCCACGTAGGCCTGCCAGCTCGCACGCGCGTCGGCGAAGCGGCCGAACAGGATGAAGTTGGCGTCGCTGGGCACCGATGTGAAGCCGAGGCCCAGCAGGCCCTCGACGACGCGCTCGCGCTCGGCCGCGAGCTTGGCGACCGAGGCCAGCGTCTCGTCCGCGTGCCGCAGCGCCGCCCGCGCGGCCGCCTGCGTCAGCACCGACAGGTGGTAGGGCAGGCGCACCAGCTGCAGCGCTTCGATGACCGCCGGGGCGGCCGCGAGGTAGCCGAGCCGCCCGCCTGCGAACGCGAACGCCTTGCTCATCGTGCGCGACACGATCAGCTGCGCCGGGTAGGCCTCGATCAGCTCGACGGCGCTGCGCTGCGAGGAGAACTCCGCGTACGCCTCGTCCACCACGACGATGCCCGGCGCGGCGCGCAACACCAGCTCCAGCTCGTCGAACGGGATCGAGCCGCCGGTCGGGTTGTTCGGGCTGGTCACGAACACGACGTCGGGCCTGCGCTCGGCGACGATCCGCGCCGCGGCCTCGGTGTCGAGCGTGAAGTCGTCCCGCCGCGGCGTCGCGACCCAGTCGGTGCGGGTGCCCGCCGCGATGATCGGGTGCATCGAGTACGACGGCTCGAAGCCCAGCGCGCTGCGGCCGGGACCGCCGAAGGCCTGCAGGATCTGCTGCAGCACCTCGTTGGACCCGTTGGCGGCCCACAGGTTCCGCTCGGTCAGTGGCACGCCCGTCGCGCCGGACAGGTACGCGGCGAGGTCCTGGCGCAGCGCGCTCGCATCGCGGTCCGGGTACCGGTGCAGGCCCGCGGCGGCCTCGCGGACGGCCTCGGTGACGTCGTCGACCAGGGCCTGCGGCGGCGGATACGGGTTCTCGTTCGTGTTGAGCCGGACCGGGACGTCCAGCTGCGGTGCGCCGTAGGGGCTGCGGCCCCGCAGGTCCTCACGCAGCGGCAGGTCCTCGAGACGGACGTCGTCGGAACTCACTCGGCTCCTCCCGGGAAGCGGGCGGTGACCGCTTCCCCGTGTGCGGGCAGGTCTTCGGCGTTGGCGAGCGCGACGACCTTGCCGGCCACCTCGCGCAGCGCCTCCTCGCTGTAGTCGATGACGTGGATGCCGCGCAGGAAGCTCTGCACGGACAGCCCCGACGAGTGGCGCGCGTACCCGCCGGTGGGCAGCACGTGGTTCGACCCCGCGCAGTAGTCGCCGAGCGAAACCGGCGCGTACGGGCCGACGAACACCGCGCCTGCGTTGCGCACCCGCGCGGCGACGGCCCGCGCGTCGGCCGTCTGGATCTCCAGGTGCTCGGCCGCGTAGGCGTCCACCACCCGCAGCCCCTCGTCCACAGTGGACACCAGAACCGTGCCGGACTGCTTGCCGCGCAGCGCCTCGCCGATGCGCTCGGTGTGCTTGGTCGCGGCGACGCGGCCGGCCAGCTCCCGGTCCACGGCGTCGGCCAGCTCCTCCGACGTGGTGACCAGGACGCTCGCGGCGAGCGGGTCGTGCTCGGCCTGGCTCACCAGGTCGGCCGCCACGTGCACCGGGTCGGCCGTCTCGTCGGCCAGGATCGCGATCTCCGTCGGGCCCGCCTCGGAGTCGATGCCGATCAGGCCGCGCAGCAGGCGCTTGGCCGCGGTGAGGTAGATGTTGCCGGGGCCGGTGACCAGGTCGACCGGGACCAGCTCGGCGCCGTCGGTGTCGGTGCCGCCGTGGGCCATCAGCGCCACGGCCTGCGCGCCGCCGACCGCCCACACCTCGTCCACGCCGAGCAGCGCCGCCGCGGCCAGGATCGTCGGGTGCGGCCTGCCGCCGAACTCGGCCTGCGGCGGCGAGCACAGCACCAGCGAGCCGACGCCCGCGACCTGCGCCGGGACGACGTTCATCACCACGCTCGACGGGTACACCGCGAGCCCGCCGGGGGCGTAGAGGCCGACGCGCTCGACCGGCACCCAGCGCTCGGTGACCGTGCCGCCGTCGGCGACCGTCGTGGTCACGTCCGCGCGGCGCTGGTCGGCGTGCACCTTGCGGGCGCGCTCGATGGCCTCCTCCAGCGCGGCGCGCACCGCCGGGTCCAGCGTGGTCAGCGCGGCCTCGATCTCCGCGCGCGGCACGCGGACGCTCGCCGGGCGCACGCGGTCGAACCGCTCGGTGTACTCCAGGACCGCCTCGACCCCGCGCTCGCGGACCGCCTCGACCACCGGGCGGACCTGATGCAGCGCCGCGTCCACGTCGATCTCGGCACGCGGGAGCGTGGCTCGGAGTTCGGTGGCGGACAGCACGCGTCCACGCAGGTCGATGCGGTTCAACATGGGTCTAGGGTACGAGTTGGAACGTTGACGACGACCAGGGAGGTAGCCCGTGCTCCGGATCGGCTTGTGCCAGCTCACATCGAGTGCCGAGCCCGCGGAGAACCTCGCCCCGATCCGCGAGGGCGTGGCGCGCGCGGCAGGTGAGGGAGCGCGGGTCGTGGTGTTCCCGGAGGCGGCGATGGCGCGGTTCGGGGTGCCGCTCGGGCCGGTCGCCGAACCGCTCGACGGGCCGTGGGCCAAGTCGGTCGCCGCGATCGCCGACGAGCACGGCGTGCTGGTGGTGGCCGGGATGTTCACCCCGCACGAGGACGGCCGGGTGCGCAACACCCTGCTCATCACCGGGCTCGGGCACCACACCGGCTACGACAAGATCCACCTCTACGACGCGTTCGGCTTCCGCGAGTCCGACACGGTCGCGCCCGGCGCCTCGCCGGTGACCGTCGAGGTCGACGGCGTGACGCTGGGCTTCGCGACCTGCTACGACGTGCGGTTCCCGGAGCTGTTCCGGGCGCTGGCCGATCGGGGCGCGTCCGCGGTAGTGCTGCCGACGTCGTGGGGCGCGGGCGAGGGCAAGCGGGACCAGTGGGAGGTGCTGGTGCGGGCGCGGGCGCTCGACTCCGGCTGCTGGGTGCTGGGGTGCGGCCAGGCCGACCCGGCGGCGTCCGGCGTCGAGGTGAACCCGAAGGCGCCGACCGGCATCGGCTACTCGACGGTGGCGGACGGGTTCGGGCGCGTGCACGCGCAGCTGGGCGCGGGGCCCGAGTCGGTCGTCGTGGACATCGACCCGGAGGTCGCGGAGAAGGCCCGCAACGCGACCGGGGCTCTGGCGAACCGGCGGCTCTGAGCCGGGTCAGGCCATGCCCTCTTCGATGGCCAGCCGGGTCAGTTCGGGGCGCCGGCGGCGGCCGGTCTTGTCGCGGATCCGGTCCAGGTAGGAGCGGACGGTGCGGACGCTGATCGACATCGCCTCGGCGATGTCGGCGTCCCGCTCCCCCGCGGCGACCAGGGACAGCACCTGCCGTTCGCGGTCGGACAGCACGCTTTTCACCCCGGCCCGCGGGCGCGTCGAGTCGAGCAGGAACGACGCCAGGGTCGGCGACACGTAGGAGTTGCCCGCGGCGATCTCGCGGATCGCGTGCAGGATGTCGTCGCCGTCGGCGTCCTTCGACAGGTATCCCCGCGCGCCCGCGGAGATCGCGCCGAGCACCTCGTCCTGGCCTGCGTGCGCGGACACCACCAGCACCTTGTGCCCCATCCGCACGACCTCCTGCACGGCCTGCGAGTCGGTCACGCCACGCAGCTTGAGGTCCAGCACGACGACGCACCCGGCCGGTTCCTGGTTGCTCGCGAACGCGGCGACCGACTCCGCGACGGGACCCAGCTCGATGTCCCTCGCCTCGGAGAGCACGTTCGCGACCGCGTAGCGGTACAGCGGGTGGTCCTCGATCACGCCGACCCGGATGGGCCCGCCCTCGCTCGCGGCCATGGGACCTCACTCCCTGTGGGCATTTTTCCCGGCAGCGAATACCGGTTCCCCGTTTATTCTGTACCAGGATCAAGGAGAAGCGAGTTGACCGCTGCCGACGCGGGGGTCTCCGCCGGTGGCGGGACCGCACCCGAAGCACCCCGGCCCCGCCGGTTCACCATGGCGCCGTTCGTGCTGCCCATCGGTTTCGCCCAGATCGCGGTCTGGGAGTCCGCTCTGGTCGCGACGTTGCTGGCGGTGCACGACGTGCTGCCCGCGAAGCTCGTCGTGACCGTGCTGGCGGTGCTGGTGATCGCGTCCACGTCCGTCCGGTTCGCGGGACGGCACCTGGCAGGCTGGGCGCTCACCTGGGTGTCCTACCGGCTGCTGCAGCACGACGAACGCCGCCAGGCCGCCGACCCGCTGCGCGTGCTCGCCCACGACTTCCGGCTGCGGCAGCACGTCGACCGCGCCGGGAACCGGTTCGGGGTCGCCGGGGTCGGCGACGGCTGGACCACGGTGATCCGGCTGCGCGAGGGCGTGGAGCCGGACGTGGCGAAGGTGCTGGACCTGCTGCGCGCCGCGTGCGACAACCCGGAGATCCCGCTGGCAGGCGCCCAGTTGCTGGTGCGGACGAGCTTCGGCGAGCGGACGTACCTGGTCGCGGTGCGGTACCGGGCGAGCGAGGCGCCGCTGGCGGCGCTGGCCCGCGGCGGTGGTGAGGCGGGCGAGCTGCGGGCGACGACCCGGGCGGCGCTGGCGTTGATGGGCGCGCTCGCGAAGGCCGGGTACGGCAGCACGCTGCTGGAGGCCGGCGAACTGGCGACGGAGCTGCGCGCCACCCTCGGCGCGGACGCCCCGGCGCCGGTGACGGACGGCTGGCAGGCCTGGTCGGCGGGCGGGACCGCGCAGGCCGGCTTCGTCCCGTTGACGCGTGAGGACGTGCCCGTGCTGCTGACGTCGACGGCTCGCGGGGCGGCCCTGACGGTGGCCTCGTTCACGTTGCGCCGCAACCGCTTCGGGCGGCTCGCGGAGGAGGTCACGCTGCGGCTGGCGCGCTACGCCGGGACGCGGCGCCCGCCCCGGACCCGCGACCTGGACGTGCCGGTCGTGCCGCTGTACGGCAGGCACGCCGCCGCGGTACGGCGCACGCTGCCGCTCGCGTTGCCGGGCTGAGTCACGTCATCAGCGGCGTCGGGTCGGCGAAGATGTCCGCCAGGACGCCGGTGCACGCCGCGACGGCCTGGACGTCCGGGCCGAACCTCGTCACGGTCACCAGGTCGGTGCCGGGTAGCGCGGTCGTCGCCGCGAACGCGTGCAGCAGGGTCGCCAGGTGCTCCGGCGCGTCGGTGATGTTCTGACCGCCGAGGACGACCTGGTCCGGGTTGACGACGTCGCGCAGGATGGCGACCGCCCGGCCCATCGTCGCGGCGCGCTCGGCCAGCGCCCCCCGGTCGGTCTGGTCGTTGACCGTCGCTTCGAGGCAGCCGGTCCGGCCGCACGGGCACCGCACGTCGCCGCCGACCGGCAGGTGCGCGACGGACCCGGCCTGGCCGGGGCCGCGGTGCAGCACGCCGTTGACCACGAGCGCCGCGCCGACGACCTGACGGGCGTAGAAGTAGAGCAGGCTCGGGTACTGCTTGCCCTCGCCGAACAGCAGCTCGGCGTGCGCCATCGCGGGCACGTGGCCGTCGACGTGCACCGGCAGCCCCGTCCCGCGCGCCAGCACCGCCTGCGCGGGGGCGCGGTGCCAGCCGAGCCGGTCGTGCGTGATCAGGCCGCGGGCGATGTCGACCTGGCCGCCGGTGGCGAGCCCGAGCCCGACGACCCGCCGCTCCCGCCAGCGCCGCAGGAACGCACGGACCTTCGCGGCGAGGTACGCCAGCCCGTCTTCGGCGCTGCCCCGCGGGGTCGGGATCTTCTCGCTGCCGACCAGCCGGCCGCGCAGGTCGACGATGCCGAACGTGGTGGTGCGGACGCCGATGTGCACCCCGCACGCGGCGAGCACGGTGTCGTCGATGTCGACCGGCACCCTGGGCCGTCCGACGGCGCCGGCGCGGGCCAGGTCCGGCGCGTCCCGCACCAGCCGGGCCTCGGCGAGCGCGGCGACCTGACGGCTGACCGTCGGCATGCTCAGCGACGTGAGCTCGGCGATCGCGGCCCGCGACAGCGGGCCTTCCCGCCTGATCGCGCCGAGCACCGCGGCGGCGTTCGACACTGCGCACCCCCCAGGACTTCGTTCCACCGTGCACGAAAGTAGCCGACCGCGTCAAAACGGCCCGCGATGCGGGACGGTGGCAGACTCCGGGGGGTGAG
The DNA here is from genome assembly GCF_000473265.1 of Amycolatopsis thermoflava N1165. Taxonomy (NCBI): domain Bacteria; kingdom Bacillati; phylum Actinomycetota; class Actinomycetes; order Pseudonocardiales; family Pseudonocardiaceae; genus Amycolatopsis; species Amycolatopsis thermoflava. The sequence goes on along the minus strand of NZ_KI421511.1, from coordinate 7,875,795 downwards.
CACGCGCCCGTACGTCCTCGCCTCGGCGGCGGTTTCCCTGGACGGCTACCTCGACGACACCAGCGACCGGCGGCTCCTGCTGTCCAACGAGGAGGACTTCGCTCGGGTCGACGGCGAGCGCGCCGGGGTGGACGCGATCCTGGTCGGGGCGGGCACGATCCGCACCGACAACCCGCGGCTGCTGGTGCGCTCCGGGCGCGGCAACCCGGCGAAGGTCACGATCACCGGGAGCGGCGACCTCGACCCGTCGGCGAACTTCTTCACCACCGGCGACGTCGAGAAGCTGGTCTACACCCCGGCCGCGGCGGTGCCGAAGGTGCGGGAGCGGCTGGGCGCGGTGGCGACCGTGGTCGACGGCGGGGACCCGCTCGACCTGCGGCGCGTGCTGGCGGACCTGGCCGGCCGCGGGATCGAGCGGTTGATGGTCGAGGGCGGCGGCGCGGTCCACACGATGTTCCTCACCGCGGGCGTGGTGGACGAACTGCAACTCGCGGTCGCGCCGGTGTTCGTCGGCGAGGCGGAGGCGCCGCGGTTCGTCGGGCCAGGCCGGTTCCCGCCGGGACGGCTGCAGCTGACCGAGACGCGCCGCATCGGGGACGTCGTGTTCATGCGGTACCACCTGGGGCAGGCGGCACGGGACCACCGCAGGCTGCGGGAGGCGATCGAGCTGGCGGAGAAGTGCCCGCCGTCGACGACGTTCCGGGTCGGCGCGATCGTGGTGAACGCCGCCGACGAGGTGCTGGCCACCGGGTACTCGGGCGAGACCGACCCGCACGACCACGCGGAAGAGGTGGCGATCGCCAAACTGGGCGACGCGGACCTCACCGGCGCGACGATCTACTCGTCGCTGGAGCCGTGCAGCTCGCGCGCGTCGCGGGCGGTGTCCTGCACGCAGCACATCCTGAACGCCGGCATCCCGCGAGTGGTGTTCGCCTGGCGCGAGCCGAACCTGTTCGTGGACTGCGTGGGAGCGGAAACCCTGCGCGCGGCGGGTCGCGAGGTGCGCGAACTGCCCGACCTGGCAACCCTCGTCAAGGCGACGAACGCGCACCTGCCCCTGGGGGATTAGTAACGGCTGGACGTCGCCGTCCTGAGCCTGCTCCGTCGTCCGTCCCGAGGCACCGAACCGCTAGCGCGGCACCCACAGGGTCACCCGCGTGCCGTGGCCTGGTTTGGAGTCGATTCGGCACCAGCCGCCGGCTTCGGTGAGGCGCGCTTTCATCGACGAGCTCACCCCGAAGCCCGCCGGGCGCGCGTCCTCGTCGTAGCCGACTCCGTGGTCGCGGATCACCACCGCGATCCCGCCCTCGTGCTCGGCGAGGCGCATCACGACCTCCCGGGTGCCCGCGTGCTTCAGCGTGTTCCGCAACGCCTCGCGCGCCGCGTCGCGGACGGCTGCTCGACGGGCCTCCGTCAGGGTGTCGTCGGCCAGGTCGGACAGCGCCAGCTGCGCCCGCAGCCCCTCCCGCGCCATCTCGGTCGCCAGCCCGGTCAGCTCCCCCGCGAGCCCCTGACCGCCACCGCCCGGCGTGCCCAGCCCCCGCCGCAGCTCGGCCGCCTGCGCCCGCGCCTGCGCACGCACCCGGTCCAGCTCGGCGGCCGGATCTCCGCCCCGGTGCATCGCCATCGCTTCGAGCGCCTGCAGCACCGTGTCGTGCAGCGCCCGCTCCGTGCGCGCCCGCTCCCCGGCCACCCCGAGCCGCATCCCGATGGCCAGCGCCAAGCGCGTCGCCACCCCAAGCAGCACCAGCGTCCCGGCCGCCGTCACCACGGCGACGAGCATCGTCCCCGTCCCGCTGACCAGCGGCGGCACCCACATCGACAACTGCCCGCCGAGCGCGAGCAACCCCACCTGGAACGGCACCCCGAGCACCACCAGCGCGAGCCCGGCAGGCACGCCCCGGCACATCGTCCACAACCCGACCGTCCCGGTCAGGTTCAGGAACGGCACCCAAGCGGCGGCCCAGTACAACTCCGCCGAAGCCGTCGCGCTGACCGCCACGCCCGCCGCGATCGCGAACACCAGATCGGCCGCCAGCAGCAACGCCGTGGTGCGCCCGCTGCGGTCCGGCACGCGCAGCACCCACACCAGCCCGGTCAGGTTCGCCAGCACGCCCACCCAGGCGACCACCGTCGCCGAGAGCACGAAACCGTGCGCGGCCACCAGCCACACCCAGGCGATCGGCAGCACGCCGATCCGGTAGACCAGCGGCAGCAGCACCGCGTACCGGGTCGCGCGCACCATCAGCGACGAGCGCGGCCCCTCGGTGCTGCTCGCCGCGACGGCGCCCATCCGCTTGAGCGCGGACACCGGCTCCGGATCGTCGATCTCCGCCGGCAGCTCGCCCGGCGTGGACGCCAGCACCCCCGCCCCCTTGCGCAGCAAGGTGAGCAGGAAGTTGCCAGCCATGCCCGTTCCTTCCTCCCCCGGACCCCAGTCATAGCAAGCCGGGGGAGGCTGGAACAAGGTTCAGTGAAGATCCATCCCGAGGTCGAGCACGGGCGAGGAGTGGGTCAGCGCGCCGACCGCCAGGTAGTCCACGCCGGTCTCGGCGTAGGCCCGCGCGTTCGCCAGCTTCAGCCCGCCGCTGGCCTCCAGCCGCGTCTTCGGCGACACCTCGTCCTTGCGGCGCACGGCTTCCGCGCACTGCCCTGGCGCGAAGTTGTCCAGCAGGACCTCGTCGGCGCCTGCGGCCAGTGCCTCGTCCAGCTGGTCGAGCGTGTCGACCTCGACCTCGCACGGCATCGCCGGCGCGTGCTCCCTGGCTGCCGCCAGCGCGGCGGTGACCGAACCGGCGGCCACCACGTGGTTGTCCTTGATCAGCACCGCGTCGCCGAGGCCCATCCGGTGGTTGACGCCGCCACCGCAGCGCACCGCGTACTTCTCCAGCAGCCGCAGGCCGGGCAGCGTCTTGCGGGAGTCCCGGATCGCGCAGCCGGTGCCGTCCACAGCGGACACCCACGCGGCCGTCGCGGTCGCCACGCCGGACAGGTGGCACAGCAGGTTCAGCGCCGTCCGCTCCGCGGTGAGCAGCCCGCGCACCGGTCCGCGGACGACGAGCGCGGGCTCACCCGCGACGAGCCTGCTGCCGTCCTCGCGCCGGCCGAGCACCTCGTATCCGGGGCCAAGGACCGCGTCGAACACCAGCAGCGCCACCGGCACGCCGGCGAGCGTGCCGTCCACGCGGGGAGTGATCTCCGCGACCGCGGTCGCCGTCTCCGGAACCGTGGCGGCGGTGGTCGCGTCCGGTCCGTACCGCAGGTCCTCCGCCAGCGCCGTCTCCACGACGCGGCGGGCGTCCTCCAGGTCCAGGTTCATGCCACTTCCTCCGTGCACACGGGGTCGGCCAGCACCGGCTGCCCCGACGGGTTGAGCCGGATCAGCTGACTGCGCTGCCACGCCACGTCGTCCCGGCCGGGGTGGTCGGCGCGGACGTGGCAGCCGCGCGATTCGGTGCGGCGCGCGGCCGCGGCCAGCAAAGCCTGCGCCACCAAGGTGAGCGACGCGTTCTCGACGTCGGCGTGGGTCCGGAGTGGACCGTCCGAAGTCGACAAGTCGAGCACCGCGCCGGCCACGGCCAGCCCCTCGGCGTCCCGCCCGATCGCCGCGTACCGGCTCATCGCGCGCTGGAGCGCGTCCCGCTCAGCCATCCGCACCCGCCCCCACGCGGGTGCCGACGCCTGCTTCGGGTCGGCGAGCAGGCCTGCGGCGAGGTCGGCGGCCACCGCCTCGGCGGCGGCGCGCCCGGTGACCAGCCCTTCCAGCAGGCTGTTGGACGCCAGCCGGTTCGCGCCGTGCAACCCGGTCCGTGCCACCTCACCGGCCGCGTAGAGGCCGGCGACACCGGTGCGGCCGTCGGTGCCCGCGACGATCCCGCCGCAGGCGAAGTGTGCCGCCGGGGTGACCGGGATCGGATCACGCGCCGGGTCGACACCGATCGCCCGGCAGGCCGCGAACACCGTCGGGAACCGCTTGGCGAACCCGGGCACGCCGGTCGCGTCGAGGAACACGTGGTCGTCGATCCCACCCGGCGCCGAAGCGAGCCGCCGCGTGATCGCGCCGGACACGACGTCGCGCGGCGCCAGGTCGCCCAGCGGGTGCACGCCCTGCATGACGGACGCCCCCGCGCCGTCGACGAGCACCGCGCCCTCGCCGCGCACGGCCTCGGTCACCAGCGGGCACCGGCCGCGGGCGCCCGGCGTGTACAACACGGTGGGGTGGAACTGCACGAACTCCAGGTCCGCGGCCACCGCCCCGGCCCGCAACCCGAGCGCGACGCCGTCACCGGTGGCGATCTCCGGGTTCGACGTGGCTTGGTAGAGCTGCCCCATCCCGCCGGTGGCGAGCAGCACCGCGGGCGCGCGCAGCACACCCGGCCGCCCCTCCGGGTCGAGCACCGTCACCCCGGCCACGTCGCCGCGCGGCGTACGCAGCGCGTCGACCGCGATGTGCCGCTCCAGTACCGGCAGCCGACGACCGGTGGCCTCGGCGACGAGCGTCCGCTCGACCTCCGCCCCGGTCGCGTCACCACCGGCGTGGATCACGCGGAACGCGCTGTGCCCGCCCTCCCGGGTGCGGGCGAGCAGGCCGGAGGCGCCGGGGTCGAACCGCGCGCCCGCCGACCGCAGCCAGGACACGGCGCGCGGACCGTCGGCGAGGATCGCCCCCACCGCATCCGGGTCGCACAGCCCGGCGCCGGCGATCAACGTGTCGTCGACGTGCCGTGCGACCGAGTCGCCCTCGTCGTGCTGGTCCTCCATGACCACGGCGACGCCGCCCTGCGCCCAGCGGGTGTTGCCGTCCTCGATCGCCGCCTTGGTCACGACCAGCACCCGCAGACCGAGCTCCTGCGCGCGGATCGCCGCGGTCAGCCCGGCGACGCCGGTGCCGAGCACGACCAGATCGGCGCGAGCCTCCCAGCAGGCGGTTTTCGTCTTCTCGTCGATAACCGGGCCGGTCATTCGCCGCTGCCGGGCTGCCCGATCTCGATCATCCGCTGCACCGAGGCGCGGGCCCTGGCCGCGGTTTCCGGGTCGACGTGCACCTCGTCGGCGCCTTCGCGCAGGGCGCGCAGCAGGGCGGCCGGGGTGATCATCTTCATGTATGCGCACGACGCCCGGTCGTTCACCGCGCGGAAGTCGATGCCCGGCGCGGCCTTGCGCAACTGGTGCAGCATGCCCACCTCGGTGGCCACCAGTACCGACTTCGCCTTGGTCGCGCGGGCCTCGTGCACCATGTCCCCAGTGGACAGGATCTTCACCTTGTCCGCGGGCACCGCGCCCTCGCCCGCCAGGTAGAGCGCCGAGGTGGCGCAACCGCACTCGGGGTGGATGAACAGGTCCGCGTCCGGGTGGTCGGCCGCGCGCTGCGCCAGCTCGGGACCGTTGATCCCGGCGTGCACGTGGCACTCGCCGGCCCAGATGTGCATGTTCTCGCGCCCGGTCTTGCGCTTGACGTGCGCGCCGAGGAACTGGTCCGGACCGAACAGGACCTCGCGGTCGGCCGGGATCGACGCCACCACGTCGACGGCGTTGGACGACGTGCAACAGATGTCCGTCTCCGCCTTGACCTCGGCGGTGGTGTTCACATAGGACACCACGACCGCGCCGGGGTGCTGCGCCTTCCACTCGCGCAGCTGGGCGCCGGTGATGGAGTCGGCGAGCGAGCAGCCGGCGCGGGCGTCGGGGATCAGCACCGTCTTGTCCGGCGACAGGATCTTCGCGGTCTCGGCCATGAAGTGCACGCCGCAGAACACAATGGTCGACGCGTCGCTGGCGGCGGCGATCCGCGACAGCGCGAGGGAGTCCCCCGTGTGGTCGGCGATGTCCTGGATCGCCGGAGCCTGGTAGTTGTGCGCCAGCAGCACGGCATCCCGCTCGCGCGCCAGCTTGCGCACCTCTTCCGCCCACGCCTCGTCCGGCTCCACGCCGCCGTACGGGGTCAGGTCCACAGTCGCTGCAGTCATCGGCCCTCCTGGACCAGTCGCTGGTTTTCGCCTTACAATCGAAAACCGTGCGAAGTCATATTAACAGCAGCGCCCCCCTGGCACACGAGGTTTTGGCGGCGGTATTGCAGGTGCGTTGCGCCACACTGCAGGTCCTGCTGTGGCGCCGGGCGCTGGATCCGCACGTCGGGCGCTGGTCGCTGCCCGGCGGACGGTTGCGGCCGGACGAGGACGTGGAGACCTCGATCCGCCGCCAGCTCGCGGAGAAGGTCGACGTCCGGCAGCTGAGCCACGTCGAGCAGCTGGCGGTGTTCAGCGCGCCGGACCGCGTGCCAGGGCCGCGCGTGGTCGCCACGGCGTTCCTCGGTCTGGTCCCCTCCGACGTCGACCCCGAGGTCCCGGAGGACACGCGCTGGCACCCGGTGGACGACCTGCCGCGCACCGCGTTCGACCACCGCGACATCGTGCTGCGCGCCCGCGACCGCCTGCGCTCCAAGCTGTCGTACACCAACGTCGGCTTCGCGCTCGCGCCGCGTGAGTTCACCATCTCGGCCCTGCGCGAGCTGTACTCGGCCGCACTGGGTTACAAGGTCGACGCGACGAACCTGCAGCGCGTGCTGGCCCGGCGCGGCCTGCTCTCGCCCACCGGGCACACGGCCGCGCCGGGCCGCAGCGGGGGACGGCCGGCCGCGTTGTTCTCCTTCACCGGGAAGGGCATCCAGGTGACAGACCCGTTCGCGGTGTTCCGCCCGCCGCCCAAACGACGTTGAGCGAGAACCACCGGATCGACGTACCGTGTAGCCGTGGATGCGGAGCGGCAGGAAAGAACGACAGAGACCATCCCCCTGTTCCCTCTGCAAACCGTCCTGCTGCCCGGCGCGACGCTGCCCCTGCACCTGTTCGAGCCGCGCTACCGGCAGCTCGCGGTCGACCTGCTGACCGGCACGGTGCCGGACCGCCGGTTCGGGATCATCGCGATCCGGACTTCCGCCGTGCGCGAGGTCGAACACCTCGATCACGTCCACGCCATCGGCTGCACCGCGCTGCTCGGCGAGAGCGAGCGGCTGCCCGACGGCCGGTTCGACATCATCACCCGTGGCGAGCGCCGCTTCCGGGTGCTGGACATCGACAACAGCCGCGCGCCCTACCTCGTCGGCACCGTCGAACGGGTCGATGACGACCCGCTCCCGCCTGCCGCCGGAAGAGCGGTCGCCGGCCTGCGCGACGCGGCCCTGTCCGCGCACGGGGCGTACTGCGAGGCGGCCTGGCACCGCGACTCGTGGGCGGCGCCGGAATCGGAGACCGGACCAGGCGCGCTGTCGTACCTGCTCGCCGCCGACTGCCTGCTGCCGCTGGCCGACCGGCAGCAGCTGCTCGAAGAGACCCAGCCGCTGCGCCGGCTGCGGATGGTCAGCCGCATGCTGCGGCGGGAGGCCGGCTTCCTGACGAAGCTGCGCGCGGTGCCCGCTCCCCCACCCGAGCTGATCCAGCTCGGCCTGCCCGCCAGCCTGAACTGAGACGCTGGCCACAACGTTTTCGCAGGTGAGCGGGAACAAGGATCTTCCTGGTACCGTTGGACCTTCGGCGCTGGCAACAGCCCCTGCCACCAGCCCGCCGGATCAAGGTGATTGATCCGAGCCCGGCGTGGCAACCCAGATACCGCAGCAAGAAAAACCAGATGGGCCCTTACGCGTGCCTGTCACCCTTGCTGGTGCCTGGAGCGCCAGCTGAGAAACGAAACGCATGGAAGGAGGCGGCACGCCATGAGCCGCGACGTGATCGACTGGCGTACTCGTGCCGCCTGCCGGGACGAGGACCCTGAGCTGTTCTTCCCCGTGTCCGAAATGGGCCCGGGCGCCCGGCAGGTCGCACGGGCCAAGGCGGTGTGCGCAAGCTGTCCGGTGCGCGCCGAATGCTTGGCCTACGCACTGGACTCCGGTCTCGACAACGGCATCTTCGGCGGCACGACCGAGCAGGAGCGGCGGAGCCTGATCCGCTCCCGGCGGCGCGCCGAGGCGGCCTGAGACAAGCCGAACGGCCGGGACCCCGAGCACGGGGTTCCGGCCGTTTCGCGTTTCTAGCCCAGCCTGCGGCCGAGGTCGTCGCGGCCGTTCCAGCCGGCGAGCAGGCCGTAGACCAGCGCGGTGCCCAGCGGCTGGGCCACCAGGACCCACAACGACTCGATGCGCGGCGCCCGTTCGATGACGTCGCCGATCGCGGGCGTGGTCGTGACCGCGTAGGCGCTGTTGGCGAAGGCCACGCCCATCTGGACGCCGAGCCAGGCCGCGAGCAGGCCGCCGAGCACCGCGGCGATCAGCACCACGGGCCCGCGCCGCTCGCGCAGCATCCACACCGCGACCCCGGTGACCACACCCAGGCCGAGGCCCAGCAACGCGTAGACCGCGAGGTCGTCGAAGCGGTGCCAGCTCTCCAGCTGCAACGGGATCAGCTGGCCGCCGTCGAACACGCGCACGCGTTCGGGCGGGGCGAGCAGCGACCAGAGCCAGCCGAGCGGGATGCCGAGCACCCCGATCAGCGACAGCAGGCTGACCGCGGGCAGCAGGTCGGCCTTCACGACCACCCGCGGCCGGGGTGGCCGCCGGTGGAACAGCACAGCGGACAGCTCCGGACCGGGTGCTCCCGGCCTGGCCTGCACCGGCGACGAGTCGGCCACCGCACCTCTTTCCGTTGCCGCTTGATCCGCCGCACCGAGATTAGCCGGTCCTCCCACCCGTGTACGCACCGTGTCGGCCGCGTCGCCGGTCCAGTCGGCCGGGTTCACCCCGCCGGCCCCCGCCAGAACGTGGGTCAGGACTGGGTGTTCAGGCCCTTCTCGAACCGCTCGGCGTCGAAGTCGCCGCCGAACCACGGCGACAGCCCGGCGCGCGCCGCCTCCAGGAAGGCGTCGCGGTCCAGCGCGCCCGCACCCTCGGCGAGGGCGCCGAGCAGGGGCGATCCGGCGGCCACCGGCAGGTCGGACACATTGCACAGGGCGGCCAGGTCCGGCCGCGCGGGCCAGGACCCGATGACGACACCGAGCACGTTGAGGCCGCGCGCCGTCGTGACCTCGGCCGTCAGGGCCGTGGCGTTGAGGGTGCCGAGCCCGGCCTCGGCGACCACCAGCAGCGGGGCGGACAGCGACCACGCGACGTCGGCCAGGGTGGCGCCGTCGGCGTCGAAGCGGACCAGCAGCCCACCGGCGCCCTCGACCAGCACGAGGTCGTGCGTCTCGGCCAGCTCGCTCGCCGCCCCGGCGGCCTCGGCCGGCCCGACCGGCGCGATGCCGCTGCGCCGCGCCGCGACGTCCGGGGCGAGCGGGTCCGGGTAGCGGCGCAGCTCGCGGGCGGTGATGTCCCCGGCGAGGCGGGTCACCTCGTCGATGTCGCCGGGCTCGTCCGGGGCGACCCCGGTCTGCGCGGGTTTCAGCACGGCCACCCGGCGGCCCTCGGCGCGCGCGAGCGCGGCGAGGGCCGCGGTCACCGCGGTCTTGCCGACGCCGGTTCCGGTCCCGGTCACCACCAGCACGCTCACGGGATCCGACACTAATACCGGCGCCGGCCGGCCGGCTTTCCGGTGTGTGGCTACCCGGTGACCATCGGGTTGCTCTCCGCGGTCCCGGTCACGACGCTGTCGGCCGAGACGAAGGCGTTCGCCTTCGGGTCGTACAGGTGCACGCGGGCGGCGCCGACCTCGAAGTACATCCCCACCAGGTCGACCTCGCCGCGGGCCTCGGCGGCCGCGACCGTCGGGTACTCCCGCAGCCGGTCCAGCTGCTGCAGGACGTTGTGCAGCGCCAGCTGGTCGGCCTCGGAGCCGGGCAGCGAGTCGCCGATCCGGATCGGCGCGTGCGTCTTCGCCCGCTCCACGCTCGGCTCGGCGTGCCGGAGCCAGGACTCCAGCGCGGGCGCGCCCGCCGGCACGCCGCCCAGCAGCGCCTTCATCGCGCCACACGACGAGTGCCCGCACACCACGATCTCGCGCACCTTGAGCACCCCGACCGCGAACTCGACCGCGGCGCCGATGGACGCGTCCGAACCAGCCGCACACGTCGCGTGGTCGGGCACCAGGTTGCCGATGTTGCGCACCGTGAACAGGTCGCCAGGGCCGCTGCTGGTGATCAGGTTCGGCACGATCCGCGCGTCGCCGCAGGTGATGAACAGCGTCTCCGGGTTCTGCGTGTCGGCCAGCTTGCCCAGGATCGGGCGGACCAGCTGCGACGTGCGCCGCTCGAACTCGACCATGCCGCGCCGCATCGAACTCTCCCGCGGCTGCCGCTGCTCCGGAACCTCGACCGGCTCCTCCTGCCGGGCCTGCTGCCAGTCCGACCACGGGGCGAACCAGCGCGGCGCGATCCGCTGGGCCTTGGCCTTGTGCACGGTCGGCTCGCCTGCTTTGCCCCGCTCGAACCAGGGGTGCCCGATCTCGTCCACGATCACCTGGCCGCCCGCCTCCTCGTGGGAGTGCTGCCAGGCCGACAGCGTGTCGAACGCCGCGTGGTCGAGGTAGTCCACGACGAGTTCGAGGGTCACCGTCGCGCCGCGCGGGATGGTGCCCAGTACCGAGGTCAGGCGCGGAATCGAGAGCGCGGACAACGCCCCCTCGACGACGACGCGCCACTTGTCGCCGTCGCGTTCGGCGTGGATGCCGGACCACAGCAGGCGGCGGAGCATGATCAGCGCGGCCGCGGCGACACCGATCAGCACACCGGTGAGCAGGTCGATGGCCACGACGCCGAGCAGCGTGATCAGGTAGACCGGCAGGTCGCCGTGCCGCAGCACCTGCTTGATGTGGTTGAGGTTGACCAGCTTCGCGCCGACATGCACCAGCAGGCCGGCGAGCGCCGCGAGCGGGATGTTGCGCAGCAACCCGGCCAGCACGGCGACGAACAGCAGCACCCAGACGCCGTGCAGGACGGCCGAAACGCGGGTGCGGGCGCCGGTCTGCACGTTGGTCGAGCTCCGCACGATCACGCCGGTGACCGGCAGGCCGCCGAGCGCGCCCGAGGTCATGTTGGCCGCGCCCTGGCCGAGCAGCTCGCGGTTGAGGTTCGCGCGGGGCCCAGTGTGCATCTTGTCGACGGCCACGGCGGAGAGCAGGCTCTCGACGCTCGCGACCAGTGCGATGGTGACGACGGCGACGCCGAAGTCGAACCAGCCGGTGTCCGGGAAGTCCGGCGCGAAACTGATGTCGAGCACATTCGCCGGGATGTCGACGCGCGGCACTTCCAGCCCGGCGACCAGCGAGAACACGGTGACCGCGACGATCGCGGCGAGCGGGCCGGGCACCTTCCGCACCGCGGCGGGGAGCTTGCCCCACGCCAGCAGGATGCCGAGGGTGAGCAGGCCGATCAGGGTGGCGGGCCCGTGCGGGTCGAGGATCTGCGCCGGCAGCTGGAGCAGGTTGTCGATCGGCGAGCTCTGCGCGGTGCCGCCCAGCACGATGTGCAGCTGGGCCAGGACGATCGTGACCCCGATGCCGGCCAGCATGCCGTGCACGATGGCCGGGGACAGGGCCAGCGCGGCGCGCGCTATCCGGCTCAGGCCGAGCAGGATCTGCAGCGCGCCCGCCAGGACGGTGATGGCGCAGGTGGCGGCCCAGCCGAACTCGTTGATGGTCTCCGCCATGATCACCGTCAGGCCCGCGGCGGGGCCGCTGACCTGCAGCGGCGCCCCGCCGAGCGCGCCGGCCACGATGCCGCCGACGATCGCGGCGATCAGGCCGGCGACGATCGGCGCGCCGGAGGCCAGCGCGATGCCCAGCGACAGCGGGATCGCGACGAGGAAGACGACCAGCGAGGCCGGCACGTCGTGGCGGAGGTTGTCCAGCGCGGACCGCCACGAGCGGGGCGGAGCGTGCTCACGCTCCTGGGCAGAGTTGTCAATCATTCACGCCTCCGGTGCGGAAGTGCCCGAACATGGGGATGAACCAAGGGGAGACCGGCCCCAGTGACGGCCTGTAGCACCAGAGATACCGAAAAACGCCCGGGATGTCCGGTATGCAAAGAAATTCTCACGTTTTGTTCACAAAGTGTCATGACTGATGAGTAACGGCGTATTGGCGTGAGGCCATCAGTGTGCGTGACACAGGTCACCGAGCGGCTCGATGATCGACACGAAACGTGACAGACGGTGCACGCGGGCGCGCTGCGTGGCTCCGATCACACTGGATTGGGTGAATTATTCACGGTGGCATGTATTAGCGCTTCAGGCCACCCTCGCGACTGGTCCCCAGCCGCGCCCGACGCCGTGCGCACGCAGGTGCAGCGCCCGGGCGCGGACGGTGCGGGATGACCGCGGGTGAGCGCGCCGCCCGGTGCAGCACGTCCGGGGTCCCCCGTCCCCGTGAGCCGGCCCCTACCCGCCGCCTCGGCGACAGGCGGGCTCGTCCAGCATCCAGACGTCATCCCTGTCCAGCACCCCAGACGCCATCCCGTGGGCAAGCCACGGGCGCCGCCGGCGTGGAATGACCGGGGCGAGCACACCACCGAGCGCAGCGCGTTACCCGGAGAACAGGCGTCGCCGCCCCGCCTCCACGTCACGGTCGAGCCCGTCCACCACCCAGACGCCGTGCGCGGGCCAATCGCGGCGGGCACCCTGCCGGGCGTGGAATGACCGGGGGCGAGCGCACCACCGAGCGCAGCGCCTACCCGGAGAACTGCCGCCGCGAGACCTCCGCATGCGCCATCCGGCGCAGGGCCGCGAACAAGGCGTCGCCGAGGACGGTGCCGACCACCGCGCCCTCGACGACCGCCTCGGTGGCGCCCTGCCGGGCCACCGTCGTCACGTCGCGCTCGGCGACCGAGGCCGCCGCCTCGGCGTAGCAGTCGAACTCGTCCAGCACCCACTCGTGCCCGACCTCCCGGAGCGCGCACAGCACACCGACCAGAGACTCGACCACCGGCGATCCGGGGTGCACCTCCCAGTCCCGCTGCCGGGCCACCTCCTCGATCCGGCTCAGCGCCCAGGCCCGGTCGTCGGCCGTCACCTCCAGCTTCGCCATCGGCAGGCCGTGCTGCGCCAACCCGAGGATGTCGTGCGTCGACGTGGCGGGGTCGTCGATCGCGGTCAGCACCTCGCCCACCGCGGCCACGGACAGCCCGCCGATCTCCAGCAGGGCACGCACCAGCTTCAGCCGCCGCACGTGGGCGGGCCCGTAGCGGGCCTGGTTGGGGCTGGTCAGCTCGCCGGGCGGGAGCAGACCTTCGCGCTGGTAGTACTTGATCGTCGCGACCGGGACGCCCGACTCCCGGCTCAGCTCCGCCATGCGCATCCGGCGTTCCTCCCTCTGGACACAGCCTCATGGGTAGAGTAGCTTCCCATTGCAGATAGTACAGCTATCCATTCTGGAGGCGATGAGGATGACCACCCTGTCCCTGCGCTCGCCCACCACCCGCCGGGCCGTGCTGCACTACGCCGAGATGTGGATCGCCATGGGCCTGGGCATGGCGATCCTCGGACCGCTCGTCCGGCTGGGTTTCGACGCGGCGGGCTGGTCGGCGGTCCTGGACCGCACCGACTGGCGGGCGATGATCATGGCGACCGAGATGGCCCTGCCGATGGCCGCCTGGATGCGGGTCCGCCGGCACAGCCGGCGCTCGGTGTTCGAAATGACCGTGTGGATGTACGTGCCGTTCGTGGTGCTGCTCGTGCCGTACTGGACCGGCGCGATCTCCGGCGGCGCGCTGATGGGCATCGGTCACGGCCTGATGGGCGTGGCCATGGCGGTGGTCGTCTACCGCCACCGCCACGACCACCACTGACGTCTCAGCGGACCACCACCGGCAACGTGTTCAGGCCGTGCACGAGCGTGCTCTCCCGCCAGCGGAGCTCGCCCGGGTCGCCGTCGAGCTCGATCACCGGGAACCGGTCGAGCAGGCGGCCGAGCGCCACCTCCGCTTCCAGCCGGGCGAGCGGCGCCCCGACGCAGTAGTGGATGCCGTGGCCGAAAGCCAGGTGACCGCCCGCAGGGCGGGTGACATCCAGGCGGTCCGGCTCCGGGAACCGCTCGCCGTCGCGGTTGGCGCCCACCAGCGAGACCATCACGAACTCGTTCGCCGGGATCTCGACGTCGCCGATCGGCACCGGTTCCACCGTGAACCGCAGGGTCGCGATGTTGATCGGCCCCTCGAACCGCAGGAACTCCTCGACGGCGCCGGGCAGCAGCGACGGGTCGGCCCGCAGGGCCGCGAGCTGGTCCGGGTGCCGCAGCAGCGCCAGCACGCTGTTGCCGATCAGGTTGACCGTGGTCTCGTGCCCGGCGACGAGCAGCAGGAACGCCATCGCGACCAGCTCTTCCGGCGACAGCTGGTCACCCTCGTCCGACACGTGCACCAGGTCGGACAGCAGGTCCTGGGTCGGCGCCGCGCGCTTGGCGGCGACCAGCGCGGTGAGGTAGCCCGCCATCGATCGGGCCGCGTCGTGGAAGTCATCCGCGGGCCCGGAGTTGAGCAGCGTGTTCGACCACTCCCGGAAGTCGCCGCGCTCAGCCTCGGGGATGCCCAGCAGCTCGCAGATCACCGTGATCGGCAGCGGGTAGGCGAACGCGTCCAGCAGATCCACCCGGCCGCGCGCGGCAACCGAGTCCAGCAGCTCGTCGGTGATCTGCTCGATGCGCGGCCGTAGGCGGGCGACGGTGCGCGCGGTGAAGGCCTTGTTGACCAGCTTGCGCAGCCGCGTGTGGTCGGGTGGGTCGCTGTTGAGCATGTGGTGGCGCAGCAGGCTGCCCGACGGGTCGTCGCCGCCCGTCCCCCCGGTCGCCGTCAGGCGCGTCTCGAACAGCTCCTGCGCCCGGTTGGCGTCCTTGCTCAGCCGCGGGTCCGCCAGCAGCGCCTTGGCCTCCGCGTATCCCGAGACCAGCCAGACCCGCAACCCGCGCGGCATGATCGCGGGCCGGACCGGGCCCTCCTCGCGCAGCGCGCGGTAGAGGGCGTGCGGGTCCTGGATGATGTCGTCGTCGAGCTCGATCGGTTCGTCCACCACGCGCATTCGTGGTCCTCCCAGTGGCGTTCGTGCTCCGGCAAGTCGTCAACGGGCCACGGGCGCGATTGGTGCCCGTCTCACCGTGCGGCGAGCGCGTCGGCGACCCGGTCCACCACCCCCTTCCAGTACTCCCGCTGCACGGAGCGCTCCTCCGCGTCGGCGAGCCACTCCTGGTGGAAGCGGACGACCGTCCTGTTGCCCGACGGCGAGACCGTCACCTGCACCGTGGAATCGTGGTCCCAGTCCTTGGGCCGCCAGGTCAGCCGGATGCGGTCCAGTTCGCGGTAACTGCGGACCTCGCCCGCGGTTCCGCCTGCCGTCTCGTAGCGCTCCCCCTTGCCACCGGGCACGCCTGCGCCGGGGCCGAGCCAGATCTCGGCGCCGGCCCTGCTGGTCAGGAACTCCCAGACGGTGGCGGCCGGGTGCGGCAACGTCCGCGAGACGCCGACCTGCCAGCCCGCGTCGGCTGTCCTGCCCACTTCCTTGGCCATGGGCTCATGATGGCAGGAGGCACCGACAGTTCCGGGCCCGTCATGGGGCACGATGGGAGATCGTGCGGTATCGGCCCATCACCTTCGAACGCCTCGCCGGGGAACTGGCCGAGCGGGTCCTCGTGCTGGACGCGCCGTGGGTGCGGATCGCCGTGGACGGCCCGGCGAGCACCGCGGCACTCGCCGACGCGCTGGTCGACCCGCTGCGGGTGGGCGGCCGCGCGGTGCAGCGGGTGTCCACTGTGGATTTCCTGCGGCCGGCGTCGCTGCGGTTCGAGTACGGCAGGGAGAACCCGGACTCCCGCTACTGGTCCTGGCTGGACGAGGGCGCGTTGCGCCGCGAAGTGCTGGACCCGTTGGGGCGCAACGGAAGCGGCGAGGTGCTGCCCGCGCTGTGGGACGTGGCTCGCGACCGCGCCACGCGGTCCGCGCGGGTGTCGCTGCCCGCGCCGGGCGTGCTGGTCGTGGACGGCGAGATGCTCCTCGGACGTGGCCTGCCGTTCGAGCTGACCGTGCACCTGCAGCTGTCCGCGGGAGCGTTGCGGCGCCGCCTGCCGCAAGACGAGCAGTGGGCGCTGCCCGCGTTCGAGCGGTACGAGGAGGAGGTGCGACCCGCGGAGATCGCCGACGTGGTGGTGCGCGCCGACGACCCGCGGCACCCGGCGGTGCTGGAGGGGGCCGTGTGACGGTCAGGGCGCGACGGCAGGCTCGCCGCTGAGGAACGCGCGCAACCGGGCGCCCAGCAGGTCCCACCGCCACTGCTCGGTCACCCAGGCCCGGCCCGCGGCGCCCATCTTGCGGGCACGCGACGGGTCGTCGAGCAGCGGGGTGAGGGTCTCGACCAGCTGGTGGACGTCGCGGCCGTCGACGACGTGACCGGTCACCTCGTCGAGGACGGTCTCCGGGGCGCCGCCCGAGTTGCCCGCGACGACCGGCAGGCCCGTCGCCGAAGCCTCCAGGTAGACGATGCCGAGGCCTTCCACGTCCAGCCCCTTGCCGCGGGTGCGGGCGGGCATGGCGAAGACGTCGCCTGCCGCGTAGTGCGCGGGCAGTTCGGGCCACGGCACCGAGCCGGTGAAGACGACGTCGCCGGCGACGCCCTGCGCCTCGGCGAGCCGTTCCAGGGACTTCCGGTACGGACCACCGCCGACGAGCAGGAGTGCGACGCCCGGGACGCGGCGGCGCAGCTCGGGAAGGGCGTGGATGAGCATGTCCTGGCCCTTGCGCGGCACGAGCCGGGACACGCAGACGACGGTCGGCCGGTCGCCGAGGCCGTGCCGGGCGCGGATCTCGTCGCGGGCGGCGTCGTCCGGTTTGAACACGTCCGGGTCGACGCCCGGCGGCAGCAGCTCCAGCCCCGCAGACGGGCCGAACGCCGACGCGAACCGGCCGCGGGTGTACTTGCTGACGTAGGTGATCACGTCGGTGGTGTCGCCGATGCGGCGCAGCGCCTGGCGGGCCAGCGGCAGCATCGACCAGCCGACCTCGTGCCCGTGGGTGCTCGCGACGACCCAGTCCGCGCCCGCGGCCCGCAGCGGCTGGGCGAGCAGGGCCAGCGGGGCCGCGGCGCCGAACCAGACGGCCTGGCAGTCGTGCGCGCGCAGGATGTCCTTGGCGCGGCGGAGCACGTCCGGGGTGGGCAGCATCAGCGAGGTGGGGTGCCGGACCACCTCGAATGGTGCGGCGGCGTCGAACTCGGGGTGCGACCCGGAGGGCTTGTCCCAGGACGGTGCGTAGACGACGAGCTGGTCCGGCGGCAGCAGGCGCGCGAAGGAGTTCAGGTAGTTCTGGATCCCCCCGGGCCGCGGCGGGAAGTCGTTGGTCACCAGCAGGGTCCGAAGCACGGGCTGGAGACTACTAGGGAGGCATTGCGGGTGCGGCAGCCCCGGGAACGAGACAGGGGCGGCGCCGGCCGTGACCGGTGCCGCCCCTGTCGGGTGCCGAACTCAGCTCAGCGCGACGCGCCGGGCCGAGACGTAGTTGTTCTGCAGCGGCGAGATCTTGACGACGTCCCCGGTCTCGGGGGCGTGCACCATCTTGCCGTCGCCGAGGTAGATGCCCACGTGGTGGATCGGCGAACCGAAGAACACCAGGTCGCCGGGCTGCAGCTGGGCGCGCGAGACCGCGACGCCGGCCGTGGCCTGCTGCTGGCTCGTGCGCGGCAGCGTGATGCCCGCCGCCTTGTAGGCGTACAGCGTCAGGCCCGAGCAGTCGAACGAGCTGGGGCCGGTGTCGCCCCAGCCGTACGGGCTGCCGAGCTTGCTCAACGCGACGTCGATCGCCTCCTGGGCGGCCGCCGTCGGGGCGGGCACGTTCGGCGCGAGGCCGCCCGTGTCCTTCTGCGCGGCCCGCTCGGACGCGGTGAGCCGCTGGCGCACCTGGTCCAGCTGGTCGAGCTGCGTCTGCAGCGCGGCCTGCCGGGCGTGCAGGTCGTTCAGCAGCGTCGCGGCCGCGTCCTTGGCGACCTGCGAGCGCGTCTGGGCGTCGGCTGCCGCGGCCTGGGCGTTGGCAGCCGCCTGGATCGCCGCGTTGTAGTCGGCGAGCGCCTTGTTCTTCTCGTCGGCGAGCACTTCCAGAGCGGAGGAGCGCTCCAGGAAGTCCTGTGCCGAGGTGCCGTTCAGCAAGGCGGACAACTTGTTGAACTGCACGCCGCCGACGAACGAGGCGTCGGCGAACTGGTCGACCACGCCCTGGTACTGGTTCTTCGCGATGAGCGCCTGCTGACCGGCCGCGTTGGCGGCCGCCAGGTCGGCGTTGGCCCGGTCCAGGTCGGCCTGCTTGGCGTCGAGGTCGGCCTGCGCCTGCATGGCCTCCTCGTTCAGCTGCTCGGCCTGTGCGGCGAGCTGCCGGTACTGCGCCAGGGCGTCCGACGACGTGGTGGGCTGCTGTGGGGCGGGGAGGGGGACCGCGCCGGCCGGAGCCGTGGGGAAACCACCGACCGCGAGTACCGCGGCGGCGGCGAGGGCTCCTGCGACCACGCGCTTGATGGGTTGCGACTGCACGCCGCGCGTGTCTCCTTTGCACTCATGTCGCCGCCGGCCGTCGCAGGAGGTCGGGGGACCCTCCACGCGCACCGGTGCGGGCGGACACAAGCACCCGTAACCGGTCTACGACGGTAACCCGGCATGTCCAGACGCAGGGGGTAGCGCATCTGGGTCCATGCGTGGGTCCGGCACAGCTCCCCGACAAGCTGCTACGGCGACAATCTCGCGTCGCCGCCGCGGGCGCGACGGCTGCCGGGCGCGAGATCTCGGCCAGGTTACGAAACGACCGCCGTCGCGTCCACCAGGCACCAGGTAAAAACTTTGCGTAATCACCTCTCTTCCCGTTCGGACCAGCAGTTCCCCTGTGGGTGTGACCAAGACAACAGTCAGCAGGATCACGACTACTGACCGTTTGCCGCACGAAGTGACCGTTTGCCGCCTTCGGCGTGTCGGGGTCGCGCCAGGCCCGGCGGCCGCTCTCACCGGCGGGCGACACCGCCGCACCGAGCCAACCGGACATGCGCTTCGCGCCTGGAGACAGGCCCGGGACAAGGCCGCAACCGGGGTCGCTTCTGATCGCCTTTCCCGTCCACGCCAGACGCCCCCGTTCGCAAGCGACCGTTGCCTCAGCCGGCGCGGCGCTCGGGCAGCCGCACGTGCGGGCGCCGCCCCCGGGAGATCGTCCGTGGCGGCGGCACCAGGCCGGCGTCGGCGAGCAACTCGACCGCGGCCAGTTCCTCGAAGTCGAGTTCGACGACCGGCGGGGCGTCGACCACGGCGCTCAGCACGCAGTCGCCGCAGGCGCGGCCCCTCAGCGTGCACCGGTTGCACTCGATGATCACGGTGTTGTCGTTCATGGTGTGCCTCCTCGTTGCTACTGGGATGCACGGTACGAGTGACCACCGACAATTTCGGGCTGGCGTATCGAACGAATGGACCAACGGTGCACGAGAAAACCGCTGACCTGCGGAAACACCGGCCAAAAAAATCTCTAGACCCGTCCGAGACGCGCCAGAAGCACCGCCGAAGCCACCGGGTGCGCCCCCGATCGCCGCACCGAGTCGGCCACCCCGCGGTCGGTCGAGGCCACCACCAGCGGGCGTCCCTGCGGCTCGGCCGCGACCAGCGACCGGATCACGTCGTCCGCGATCACGCCGGGGTCGGAGAACAACACGCGCACCCCGCGGGCGCTCACGGTCGGCACCGACATCACCTCGGCGCCGTCGAACACGACCGTGATCTCCGCGCCCGTCCGCGCCGCCAGCGCCCCGAGCTGCTGCACCAGCCGGTTCCGCTGGTCGGCCAGCGTGAGCTCCGGATAGCCGGTCTTGGTGACGTTGTAGCCGTCGACGATCAGGTGGACGCTCGGCAACGCGAGCAGCCGGTCCAGCACCGCCGGGTCCCGCACCTGCCGCCCGGCCCCGGTTCCCGACGAAGCGCCCAGCACGGTGTCCGCCGGGCGCCGCGCGCTGGTGTCCAGCGACAGCTCCCGCCGCAACCCCGACACCGCGCCCTGCAGGGTGTCCACGAGCAGTGACAGGCGCACCTCGTCGGCCTCGCGGGCCTCCTTCGCGGACTGGCGCGCGATCTCCGCGTCCGCCGCCGCCCGTTCGGCCCGCGCCCGCTCGGAAGCCGCGCGCTGCCGCTCACGCTCCAG
This sequence comes from Amycolatopsis thermoflava N1165, assembly GCF_000473265.1. Lineage (NCBI taxonomy): Bacteria > Bacillati > Actinomycetota > Actinomycetes > Pseudonocardiales > Pseudonocardiaceae > Amycolatopsis > Amycolatopsis thermoflava. The sequence continues at coordinate 7,855,740 of NZ_KI421511.1, read as the reverse complement.
CTGAGCGGTCACCGCGGCCACCTCCTGCTCCCGCCGCACATCGGCCTGCGCCAGCAGCTCACGCGCCTCCTCGGCGGCGTCCTTGGCCTGCCGCAGCTGCGTGCCCTGCTCGCGCAGGCGGTTGCGCAGCTTCGCCAGCTCCTCCTCGCGCTCCACGCGGGCGCCCTCGATCGCCTCCCGCGCCTCCGCCAGCTCCTCGCGCACCCGTGCCAGCTCCGCCTCCAGCCGCTGGCTGCGCGCCACCGCGGCGTCGCGCTCGGCCCGCAGCGCCGTCTCCGCCGCGTTCTTGACCACCAGCCGCACGCGGGTGGCCGCGCTGGCCTCGCCGAGCAGGACGGCCGCCACCGCGGCGGCCACCGGGTCCGGATCATTCGGGTCGAGCGCGTCGGGCCGGTACTCGCGCACCCACTCCAGGACGGCGGTGCGGAACGCGGTCGAGTCCTCCAGGGTTGTGAGGAGCGCCGCACCGCCCAGCTTCGCGCGCTTCGCCGGGGCGAACTTCGCGACCGGCCGCAGCTGCTGCGGGATGTCGATGCGCGGGATCTTCCCCAGTGCCTCGGCGGCCAGCTCGGCGAGCCGGCCGCGCACCGGCTCCGGCAGATCGCGCCAGTTCACGGACTTGGCGTCCGGCTCCGGGCGCGCGCTCGCCGCGGGCGCCCGGAGACCGGGGTCTTCGGGCTCTTCGGCGTGCACTGAGGGAAACATCCGTTCAGGGTAGTCCGCTTCGGTAACGATCACCGTTCGTGCCGTGATCCGGGATTGTCGGTCCCCCTCCTTATGGTGCCGATCATGCAACTCGCGGACGGCGCGCAACTGACCTTCGACGAACTCGGCACGCCGCTTCGGGACACCACGTTCGTCGTGTTCGACCTGGAGACGACCGGGACCAAGCCGGGCCCGGACGGCATCACCGAGATCGGCGCGGTCAAGGTCCGCGGCGGCGAGGTGCTGGGTGAGTTCGCCACCCTTGTCGACCCCGGGATGCCCGTCCCGCCGCAGATCGTGGCGCTGACCGGCATCACTTCGGCGATGCTGCACGACGCGCCGAAGATCGACCGCGTGCTGCCCGCGTTCCTGGAGTTCGCCAGCGGCGCGGTGCTGGTCGCGCACAACGCGCCGTTCGACACGTCTTTCATGCGCGCGGCGTGCCTGCACCACGGGTACCCGTGGCCGAAGCCCGCGGTGGTGTGCACGGTCCGGCTCGCGCGCCGCGTGCTGACCAGGCAGGACAGCCCCAGCTTCCGGCTCTCCGCGCTGGCCGCCCTGTTCGGTTCGCCGGTCACGCCGAACCACCGGGCGCTGGACGACGCCCGCGCCACGGTGCACGTGCTGCACGCGCTGCTGGAGCGGGTCGGCAACGTCGGGGTGCAGTCCCTGGAGGAACTTCTCGACTACCTGCCCGAGGTGACGCCGGCCCAGCGGCGCAAGCGCGGGATGGCGGCCCACCTGCCGGAGCGCCCGGGCGTCTACCTGTTCCGTGGGCCGGGCGACGAGGTCCTGTATGTCGGGACGGCGAGCAACCTGCGCCGCCGGGTGCGCCAGTACTTCACCGGTTCGGAGAGCCGCGGCCGGATCCGCGAGATGGTGGCCCTCGCCGAGCGGGTCGACGGCATCGAGTGCAGCCATGCGCTCGAGGCCCAGGTCCGGGAGCTGCGGCTGATCGCAGCGCACCGGCCCTCCTACAACCGGCGCTCCAAGAACCCGCGCAAGTCGTGGTGGATCGTGCTCACCGACGAGGCCTTCCCGCGCCTGTCCGTGGTGCGGCTGCCCAAGGACGGTGCGCTCGGGCCGTTCTCCTCGCAGGCGACGGCCAAGATCGCGGCGGACGCGCTGGCCGGCGCCGTCGGTCTGCGCACGTGCACCCAGCGGATCTCCGCGCACGCGCCGTCCGGCCGGCCGTGCGCGCTCGCCGAGCTCGGCCGGTGCGGGGCGCCGTGCGCCGGCCGCCAGAGCGTGGAGGAGTACTCCCCCGGCGTGCACGCGATCGTCGACCTGGTCGCCGGGCGCGGCACCCGGCCGCTGGAGTCCGCGCGCCGGCAGCTCGACGACCTGGCCGGGGCCGAGCACTTCGAGCAGGCCGCGCGGCGGCGGGACGAGCTCGCCGTGCTGGTGCGCGCGGTCGACCGGGCCCATCGGCTGTCCGCGCTGGCCGCGATCCCGGAACTGGTCGCCGCGGCCCCGGACGGCAACCGCGGGTGGGAGTTCGCGGTGATCCGGCACGGCAGGCTGGCCTCCGCCGGAGTGGCCCGCCGCGGCGTGCCGCCGATGCCGGTGGTCGAGCAGCTCGTGGCGTCGGCGGAGACGGTCGAGCCCGGCCCGGGGCCGCTGTACGGGGCGCCTCCGGAGGAGACGTCGATCCTGCTGCGCTGGCTCACCCGGCCCGGCGTCCGCCTCGTGCGCACGGCTGTGCCCTGGTCGGAGCCCGCGCACGGCGCCGGGCCGTGGCGCGGCTGGCTGGAACAGGTCGCCACCGCCGTGTCGCTCGAGCAGGCCGGGTAGGGACGCGGGGAGCTACGATCGCCGCGCTACCCAATTACGCGAGGAGGACGCGAGTGATCACCGCGATCGTGCTGATCCATGCCGTGGCGGACAGCATCCCGGAGACCGCGCAGGCGATCGCCGACATCGACGGCGTGGCGGAGGTGTACTCGTGCGCCGGGGACGTCGACCTGATCGCGATCGTGCGGGTGCACGCCCACGAGGAGCTCGCCGACCTCATCCCGGCCAAGATCGGCAAGGTGCCGGGCGTGATCGACACCGACACGCACATCGCGTTCCGGTCCTACTCCACGGCCGACACCGAGTCCGCGTTCGCGATCGGCGTCGAGGACGCCGACTGAGCCCACCAACGAAGAAGGGCCCCCGGATCGCTCCGGGGGCCCTTCTCGTGACCGTGAACTAGTGGTCCGGTGTCTTCCAGCCGGAGGGGACCTCACCCTTCTCGGGCAGCTCGCCGGGGACGTGGCCGTTGCCGTGCCCGTCGCCGCGGGCGCGGTCGAGCGCCGACGTCTCCTCCACCGGGTCCGGCGCCAGCAGGGTGCCCGGCACCGCACGCCCGGCCGCGCCGAGCTTGTTCATCTTCTTCGGCACCGCCGCACCCTGGTACTCCAGCGGGATGGCGTGGCCGTGGTCGTCCACCCCGCCCAGCGGCTGGTGGATCTCGATGAACTCACCGTGCGGCAGGCGCTTGATGATGCCGGTCTCGATGCCGTGCTCCAGCACCTCCCGGTCGGACCGCTGCAGGCCGAGGCAGATCCGGTAGGTGATGAAGTACGCCAGCGGCGGCAGCACCAGGATGCCGATGCGGCCTGCCCAGGTCGTCGCGTTCAGGGAGATGTTGAACTTGTCCGCGATGATGTCGTTGAACCCGGACAGCTCGATCACCATGAAGAACGCCAGCGCCATCATGCCGATCGAGGTGCGGACCGGTGCGTCACGCGGGCGCTGCAGCAGGTTGTGGTGCGCGGTGTCGCCGGACAGCTTCCGTTCGATGAACGGGTAGCCGATCAGCAGCGCGAACAGGATCGGCATCCAGACCGCACCCGCGAAGAACACCGCCGGCACCGTGTAGTTGCCCAGGTACAGCTCCCACGCGGGGAAGATCCGCAGCATGCCGTCGGCCCAGGCGAGGTACCAGTCCGGCTGCGAGCCCGCCGACACCTGCCCCGGGTTGTACGGGCCCAGGTTCCAGATCGGGTTGATCTGGAAGATGCCCGCCATGATCGACAGGATGCCGGTGACGATGACGAAGAACGCGCCGGCCTTCGCGGCGAACACCGGCATGATCCGCACGCCGACGACGTTGGTCTCCTTGCGCCGCACGCCGGGGAACTGGGTGTGCTTCTGGTACCAGACCAGCGCCAGGTGCACACCGACCAGCGCGAGCATGATGCCCGGCAGCAGCAGGATGTGCAGCGTGTACATGCGCGGCACGATCTCGTCGCCGGGGAACTCCCCGCCGAACAGCGCCCAGTGCAGCCAGGTGCCCATGATCGGCACCGAGAGCACGATGCCCGACAGGGTGGCGCGGATACCGGTGCCCGACAGCAGGTCGTCCGGCAGCGAGTAGCCGAAGAAGCCCTCGAACATGCCCAGGATCAGCAGCAGGGCGCCGATGACCCAGTTGGCCTCGCGCGGCCTGCGGAACGCTCCGGTGAAGAAGACCCGGAACATGTGCACCATCATCGCCGCGACGAACACCAGCGCGGCCCAGTGGTGCAGCTGGCGGACGAACAGACCGCCGCGGACCTCGAACGAGATCTCCAGGGTCGTCTGGAACGCGCGGGACATCTCGACGCCCTGCAGGTTCTTGAACGGCCCGTTGTAGACGACCTCGGCCATCGACGGATCGAAGAACAGGGTCAGGTAGACACCCGTGATGATCACGACGATGAAGCTGTAGAGCGCGATCTCACCGAGCAGGAACGACCAGTGGGTCGGGAAGACCTTGTTCATCTGGTGCCGCAGGCCCTTGGCCAGGCGGTACCGCTGGTCCATGTTGTTCGCGGCCTCGGCGGCGTGCCGCTCCAGCATGCTGGAGCCCCGTGTCGGCGTGGTGAGTGAACTCATGACTTGCGCTCCCAATAGGCGGGGCCGACCGGCTCGATGAAGTCTCCCCGCGCCACGAAGTAACCCTCATCGTTGACCGTGATGGGCAACTGCGCAAGCGCGCGGGTCGCCGGGCCGAAGACGGGCTTGGCGTAGTGCAGGGCGTCGAACTGCGACTGGTGGCACGGGCACAGGATCCGGTTGGTCCGCTGCTCGTACAGCGAAGTCGGGCAGCCGACGTGGCTGCAGATCTTCGTGTAGGCGTAGTAGTCGCCGAAGTTGAAGTCCTCCTGGCCCTCGCGCTTGACGACCCGCTGGGCGTCCTCGGGACGCAGGCGGATCAGCATGACCGGGGCGTCCGAGCGCATGAAGACCGCGGCGAGCTTCTCGTGGTCGCCGCGCTCGCTCTCGCGGAACGGGTAGACCGTCTCCATCGCGCCCGCGTCCAGGTCCTCGGGGCGCAGCAGGACGACCTCGCCTGCCTTGCCGGTGTAGCGGCGCAGGTAGACGACCTCGCCCGGGTACTCCGGCTTCCACGCGGTGTGGGCCAGGTTGTCCTTGGACTCGGGGTCCTTCCACGGGTTCTTGATGAACGACGCGACCGGCAGCGCGACCAGGCCGAGGCCCATCACGCCGGCGCCGAGGCCCGCGGTGCGCTTGACCAGCGAGCGGCGGCCGATCGTGCTGCGGTTACCGGCGTCGGCCAGCTGCGCGACGATCGTCTTGCGGTCGATCTCGGCCGAGCCCTTGCCGTCGCCGTCGTGGCGCTCCTGCACCGCGAGCTCGTTCGGGATGAACCGCTTCGTGTAGAGCAGCACGCCGATGCCCAGCGCGAGGATCGACAGGCCGAGCGTGAAGCCCAGGACGGGCGTGTAGAGCGCGTACCGCTCGTACTGGCCGGTGTCCGGGGCCTTGTACTCCCACCACTCCGGCCAGCAGATGGTCACCAGGAAGCCGAGACCGGCGAGCGCCGCGATGGTGAACCACAGCGCCACGACCCGCTCCGCGCGCTTCTCCGCGCGGGTGCCCTTGACCGGCCACGGGTCCGGGTAGTCGACCAGTTCGACGCCGTCGAGCTTGGTGCCCAGCTTGACCAGCTGGTCGCGGTCCATCTCGGCCAGTTCGGCCTCGGAAGGCTGGGGAACCCCCGGCTCGCGCCCGGCGCCCGGGTGCTCTTCCATGCTAGTCATGCCCTCGATCCAATCCACAAAGTCACGCCGACGATGGCGCCGATGCCGACGATCCACGCGACGAGCGCCTCCGAGGCCGGCCCAAGACCGCCAAGGCCGTTGCCGCCGGGGTTGTTGTTCCCGTCGGACACGGACTTGACGTAGGCGACGATGTCCCGCTTCTCCTCGGGGGTGAGCTGCCGGTCGGAGAACTTCGGCATGTTCTGCGGACCGCTCAGCATCGCCGTGTAGATCTGCTCTTCGCTGGCCGGGCCGAGCTCCGGCGCGAACTTGCCCGCGGACAGGGCGCCGCCCTGGCCGGTGAAGTTGTGGCACGACGCGCAGTTGAGGCGGAACAGCTCGCCACCGCGCGCCGGGTTGTCACCGCGCAGCGCCTCGCCGGACTCGGCGGGCCGCTCCGGGCCGCCGCCGTTGGCCTGGATGTAGGCGCCGACCGCGTCGATCTCCTCGGGGGTCAGCTTGGCCGGCTTGCGCTCGGCCTGCGCCTCCTGGCGGACCGCCGGCATGCGGCCGGACGAGGTCTGGAAGTACACCGCCGCGTCACCGACGCCGATCAGGCTCGGGCCGCGGTCCTCGACGCCCTGCAGGTTCGCGCCGTGGCAGCTGATGCAGCTGTTGTTGTAGACCTGCTGGCCGAGGCGCAGCTGCGCCGGGTCGTCCTGCGCCTGCGCGGTCTGCGGCTGCGGCACCAGGAGGGCGTAGCCCAGGCCGGCGCCGACCAGCGCCACACCGAGCGCGAGCGCACCGGCGATGCGGCGGCGCAGCTTGGTGCGGGCGCCGAAGCGGCGCCTGGAGGTGTTCTTGCTGGTGGTCATTCTTCGGCAACCCTTGCTGTCAGTTCAGGCCGGTCCATGGGGTGGCTGGCGCGGTCACGGGATGATGTAGATGACCGCGAACAGGCCGATCCACACGATGTCGACGAAGTGCCAGTAGTAGGACACGACGATCGCCGAGGTCGCCTGCGCGGGGGTGAACTTGCTCAGCTTGGTGCGGATGAGCAAGAAGACGAAGGCGACGAGACCACCGATCACGTGCAGACCGTGGAAACCGGTCGCCAGGAAGAACACCGTGCCGAAGGCACCGGACGGGATGGTCACGCCCTCTTCGACGAGCGTGACGTACTCACCAGCCTGACCGGCGACGAAGATCGCGCCCATGATCAGGGTGATGACGTACCAGCGGCGCAGCCCGTAGACGTCACCGCGCTCGGCGGCGAACACGCCGAGCTGGCAGGTGAACGACGACGCCACCAGGATGATGGTGAAGGGCAGCGCGTACGGGATGTCGAGGTGGATGGGCTCGTCGGTCGCCGGGTTGATCGGCGGCCAGACCCCCGTGCTGTTCTGCGCCTTGACCGTGAAGAACATCGCGAACAGCCCGGCGAAGAACATGAGCTCGCTGGAGAGCCACACGATCGTGCCGACGCTGACCATGTTCGGCCGGTTCAGCGAGTGCACCCGCTGGCTGATGGTGGGAGCTGCCGTTGTCACGGGTCGCATTATGTCTCCCTGCGAAGCGACCTGCTTGGTCGGGTCCGGCACGCCGCGCCGGGGGTGTTGGTCACAGCGACGAACGCGGAGGGTGAGGATCAGAGCGTGGGATTCATCGATCGGGTTCGTGACCTGCTGCGAAAGCGTGGCGGGCCGGACCTCACCGTGGACACCGAGGGTGTCGTCGTCGTGGCCGAGGCCTTCGACGTCGCCGAGGCCGACTCGGCTGTGCTGGGCAGATCACACCTCTGGCGGCCGGACGAACCGGCGATTCTGCGCCACCACCTCGTTCTGCCACCGGATCGGGTCACCGAGGCCGCGTCGGTGCTCGCCCAGGACGGGTGGGAGCTGCGCCCCGGGACCGGCGGCGAAGGACCCGTCCGGGTCCACGCGCTGCGCGTGCAGAAGCTCGACGCGCTGCACTGCGCCCAGGAACGGGCCCGGATGGCCGGGCTGGCGCAGCGGCTGGACGGCGACTGGCTCGGCTGGGACGCGCTACAGCCGATGGGCCTGGGTGGAACCGGCCGGGACGGCTAGCATCGACACGACCAGTACAGCGACGAAGCCGGAGGGTCGACTTGTCCGAACAGTCCACGCGGATCCTGGTGTTCAGCCACCGTCCCGAAGTCCGGGAGTCGATCATCACGGCGGTCGGCCGCAGGCCCGCCACCGACCTGGGCCGGGTCGACTACGTCGAGGCCGCGGGAGTGGCCGACGTGCTGGCCGAGATGGACGAGGGCGCGGTCGATCTGGCGATCCTGGACGGCGAGGCCCAGCCGACCGGCGGCATCGGGCTGTGCAGGCAGTTGAAGAACGAGATCGACGACTGCCCGCCCATCGTGATCGCCGTGCGGCGCAAGGACGACCGCTGGCTGGCGACCTGGTCGCAGGCCGACGCCGTCCTGGTCCATCCGCTCGACCCGCTGACCGCGGCGGAGACGGTCGCGGACGTGCTGCGGGCCCGCCGGGTCCCGGTCGTCCGGGGCTGAGGCGCCGCGACCGAATGAGGCCGGTTCGCCGGCCGTGAAAGGTGACCATGGGCACGCAGACTTGGCCCACGCTGCTCAACCAGCTGATCGCCGGCGCCGACCTCTCCGCGGAGGACACCGCGTGGGCGATGGACCAGGTGATGTCCGGGGAGGCCACGCCGGCCCAGGTCGGCGGTTTCCTGGTCGCGCTGCGCGCCAAGGGCGAGACGCCGGACGAGATCACCGGCCTCGCGGACGCGATGCTGTCGCACGCGCGCCGGGTGCGGATCGCGCGGGACGCGGTCGACATCGTCGGCACCGGTGGCGACCGGTCCGGGTCGGTGAACATCTCGACGATGGCCTCGCTGGTCACCGCGGCCGCCGGCGTGCCGGTGGTGAAGCACGGCAACCGGGCGGCGTCGTCGAAGGCCGGGACAGCGGACGTGCTGGAGGCCCTCGGCGTGGCGATCGACCTGCCGCCGGAGGGCGTGCAGCGGTGCGTCGACGAGCTGGGCATCGGGTTCTGCTTCGCGCCGGTGTTCCACCCCGGGTTCCGCCACGCCGGCGCCCCGCGCCGTGAGCTGGGGGTGCCGACCGCGTTCAACCTGCTGGGGCCGCTGACGAACCCGGCGCAGCCGACGGCCGGGCTGATCGGGTGCGCGTTCCCGGACAAGACGGAGGTGCTGGCGCGGGTCTTCGCAGGCCGGGGCACCTCGACGCTGGTGGTCCGCGGGGACGACGGCCTCGACGAGCTCACTACGACCACGACCAGCTCCGTGTGGGTCGTGTCCGGCGGTTCGGTGCGGGCCGAGTCGCTGGATCCGGCCGAGCTGGGCATCGCACGCGCCAGGGCGGAAGACCTGCGGGGTGGCGACCCGGCAGCCAACGCCGAGGTGGTGCGTGAACTGGTGGCCGGCAAGCCGGGTCCGGTGCGGGACGCGGTGCTGCTGAACGCGGCCGGAGCGCTGGCCGCGCACGCCGGGTTCAGCTCGTCGCTGACGGACGATCTCGCGGCGGGGCTGACGCGGGCCGCGGAGGCCGTGGATTCCGGCGCTGCGGCGGATCTGCTGGCCCGCTGGGCGGCTTTCCGCTGAGCTGAGGGGCCGGGATGAATCCCCGCGCTCCACAACGAAAGGGCCCGCCCGGTAGGAAATCACCGGGCGGGCCCTTTTCGCGGATCAGATCACTCGTGGTTGGGGCCGGTGTGGTACTCGAACACCAGGCCGCCGACCGTGAGCAGGATCAGGATGCCGCCGACGACCAGCATCCAGATGTGGAAGAACGCGAGGCCGAGACCGACGAACGCGGCCGAGGCGGCCAGCCCGATCGGCCAGTAGCTGCCCGGGCTGAAGAAGCCCATCTCACCGGCGCCGTCGCTGATCTCGGCGTCGTCGCGGTCCTCGGGGCGCGGTTCGATCCGGCGGCCGACGAACCGCATGTAGCTGCCCGCCAGGAGGGACAGTCCGCCGGTCAGGATCAGGGCGACCAGGCCGACCGGCTCGACGCCGTAGCCACTGGCCAGGCCGGTCCACACGCCGTACACGATCGCGATGAAGAACGCGAAAGCGGTGACCAAGTCGAAAATCCGGGCTTCGACCTTCATGACGCTGTCCTCACTGTGCTCATGCTTCCAACACCCACGGGAACCAACCGGCTCAGCCGGACTGCGTCCGCAGCGTGCGGTCGGTGTTGAACGGCTTCGTCGTGGTCGCCTGCGGCGCGCACAGCTCGCCGCAGTTCAGCGCGGCCAGCGCCTCGGCGGTGGTGTTCGGCTGCCCGGTGGCCGGGTTGATCTGGGTGCGCAGCTGGATGTACCGGTCGAACTGGTCGGCGGGCAGCGCCCGGACCTCGAAGTTCATGCCCGAGTGGTAGGTGCCGCACAGCTCGGCGCAGCGGCCGACGAACGCACCGGTCCGGTCGATCGTGTTCTGGAACGACGGGTCCTGGTTGTTCTTCTCCGGGTCCGGGAACACGTCCCGCTTGAAGTGGAACTCCGGCACCCAGAACGAGTGGATGACGTCCGCGGAGCGCAGGTTGTACTGGATGCGCTTGCCGACGGGCAGGACCAGGATCGGGATCTCGCTCGAGCTGCCGACGGTCTTGATGACCTGGCCGTTGGCGTCCTTCGGCGCGCTCGGGTAGTCGAACTCCCAGTTCCACTGGAAGGCGATCACGTCGACCGTGACGTCCGGGTCCGGCTCCTCGGCCAGCACCTTGCTCTCGGTGGTCGCGGTGAAGAAGAACAGCACGCAGACCATCACGAGCGGCAGCACGACGCAGAACAGCTCGAGCGGCACGTTGTACTGGAACTGCCGCGGCAGGTCGCCGGGGCCGTCGGTCTTCTTCTTCCGGTGGAACGCGACCGACCAGAAGATCAGGCCCCACACGATCACACCGACGACGAGCGCGGCGATCACGGACCAGGTCCAGAGGACGCGCATGTCCTCGGACTCCTTGGTCACGCCGACGGGCCACCCGAACCGCAGCACCTCGTCACCGGAGCACCCGGTCGCCAGGAGCGCGACGAGCCCGGCCAGCGCGGCGACCTTACCCACTTTCGCCGAACGTGATGCCGGAGTGCGCTCATCCCTGCCCACTGCGCAGCGCCCTTTCAACCCAGGCCTCCTTGACGATTTCTGGCTTACCAGCGGGAGCCTAGCCGAGCTACCGCGATCCGCAGCCCAAGGGGTGACCGTTCGTGGCGGGGGCTGCGGGCATACTGGGCGCTCGACATCCGGCCACGACCTCGAGGTGTGAATATCCGTGTGCGGCCTGCTTGGACTGGTGTGTGCCACTGAGAACGACGCGGTCAACGCGCGTGACGCGGTCGGCGAAGCCATGCGCTGCCAGCGTCATCGCGGTCCCGACGAGCGCGACACCTGGACCGACGGCGAGGTCGTCTACGGCTTCAACCGGCTCGCGTTCATCGACGTCGAGCACGCTCACCAGCCGCTGACCTGGGGTCCGCCGGAGTCGCCGAACCGGTACACGCTGAACTTCAACGGCGAGATCTACAACTACCGTGAGCTGCGGGAACAGCTCACGGCAGAGCACGGTGCGAAGTTCGCCACAGAGGGCGACGGCGAGGCGATCGTCGCGGCCTACCACCACTGGGGCCGCGCCGCGGTGTCGAAGCTGCGCGGGATGTTCGCGTTCCTGATCTGGGACGCCGAGGAGAAGGTGATCTTCGGCGCACGTGATCCGTTCGGCATCAAGCCGCTGTTCTACACGCACGGGCCGGGCGGCACGGCGTTCTCCAGCGAGAAGAAGTCGCTGCTGGAGCTCTCCGGCGTGCTGGGGATCACCAAGCAACTGGACCGGACCGCGCTGCAGCACTACCTGACGCTGCAGTACGTGCCGGAGCCGGAGACGCTGCACACGCGCATCCGCCGCATCGAGTCCGGCACCTCGTTCACCGTCTCCCCCGGCGGCGCCCCGAAGATCGAGCGCTACTTCTTCCCCGAGTTCGCCGCGAAGCCGGTTCGCGGCGAGGCCGAAGCGAAGATCCTGCACGAGCGGATCCGCGACGTGATGCGCGACTCGGTCGGCAAGCACATGATCGCCGACCCGGACATCACCGTCGGCACGTTCCTGTCCGGCGGCATCGACTCGACCGCGATCGCGGCGCTGGCCAAGGAGCACAACCCGAACCTGATCGCGTTCACCACCGGGTTCGAGCGCGAGGGCTACTCCGAGGTCGACGTGGCGGCCGAGTCCGCGGCGGCGATCGGCGTGAAGCACGTCATCCGGACGGTGTCGGCCGACGAGATGATGGAGGCGCTGCCGCTCATCGTCTGGTACCTCGACGACCCGGTGGCCGACCCGGCGCTGGTGCCGTTGTGGTTCATCGCGCGGGAGGCGCGCAAGCACGTCAAGGCAGTGCTGTCCGGCGAGGGCTCGGACGAGCTGTTCGGCGGCTACACGATCTACAACGAGCCGCTGTCGCTCGCGCCGTTCGAGAAGGTGCCGGGCAGCCTGCGCAAGGTCATCGGCAAGGTGTCGGAGCGGATCCCGGAAGGCACGCGCGGCAAGGACCTGCTGCGCCGCGGCGCGCTGCCGCTGGAGGAGCGCTACTACGGCAACGCCCGCATCTTCCGCGACGACCAGCTGCGCGGGGTGCTGAAGACCTTCCAGGAGGGCGTCGGGCACAAGGACGTCACCGCGGAGCACTACCGCACGTCGGCGAACTGGGACCCGGTCGCGCGGATGCAGCACGTGGACCTGTTCACCTGGCTGCGCGGCGACATCCTGGTCAAGGCCGACAAGATGACCATGGCGAACTCGCTGGAGCTGCGGGTGCCGTTCCTGGACGCGGAGGTGTTCAAGGTCGCGGCCGGCATCCCGCTGGACCAGAAGATCACCAAGGAGACCACGAAGTACGCGCTGCGCCGCGCGCTGGAGGGCATCGTGCCCGCGCACGTGCTCAACCGGCGCAAGCTGGGCTTCCCGGTGCCGATCCGGCTGTGGCTGCGGGACGAGATGTACGACTGGGCGCGCGGCATCATCGCCGATTCGCAGACCGGCGAGCTGCTGGACAAGCAGGCCGTGCAGCGCCTGCTGGACGAGCACAAGGCGGGCACGCTGGACCACAGCAGGCGGATCTGGGCGCTGCTGGTGTTCATGATCTGGCACGGAATCTTCATCGAGCACCGCATCAAGCCGGAGATCCCGGAGCCGGTCTACCCGGTGCGCATCTGAGGCGCGAACGTCGGACGGGCCGCGGCCGGAGGGCCGCGGCCCGTTTTTTGTTGGCTGGCCGGGCAAGCAGCGCGGAGGCTTGATCGTGCTGCGCCACCCGGCCGCCGGGCGGGTGGCGGGCGGCGGCCGGCGAGTTGTGCTGCTTGGCGCCGCTTGCGGCCATTGCGAGTCAGACGGACAGCGCGGCGCCAGACCGTGCCGCGTCGCCCCGCGCCGGGTTGCACCTACGGCAACGCAGGCTGTGCTGCCGGACAGCGCGGCGCCAGACCCTGCCACGTCACCCCACACCGCAGGGCGCCCACGGCAACCCGGCCTGCGCTGCCAGACAGCGCGGCGCCAAACCGTGCCGCGTCACCGCGCGCCGGGGGGACCCACGGCAACCCAGGCCGCGCTGCCAGACAGCCCGGCGCCAGCCCCTGCCACGTCACCCCACACCGGGGGGCACCCACGGCAACCCGGCCTGCGCTGCCAGACAGCCCGGCGCCAAACCCTGCCACGTCACCCCACACCGGGGGGCACCCACGGCAACCCAGGCTGCGCTGCCAGACAGCCCGGCGCCAAACCCTGCCACGTCACCCCACACCGGGGGCGCCCACGGCAGGCGGGTGGGCCTGCCGGGCAGCGATCGAGTTCGTGCTGGGCGGCCTGCGCCATCGAACCGCCGGCTGGTGCGGTCCGCGGTGGGTGGCCGTTCGGCCGACCAGGCCCGCGGGCCCGGTCAGGCAGGCAGTGCGGGGGCGATCTCCGCCGCGGCGTCGGGGCCGAACGCGGCTCCGATGCGGGACAGCGCGGACTCCCGGTCGAGGGTCCACTCCTGCGTGCCGACGGTCTCCAGCACCAGCACGGCGATCATCGACCCCAGCTGGGCCGAGCGCTCCAGGCTCAGGTCCGCGTTCAGGCCGGCCAGGAAGCCCGCCCGGAAGCCGTCGCCGACGCCGGTCGGGTCGGCCTTCGCCAGCTCGGGCACCGCGCCGACCTCGAGGGCCAGCCCGTCCTTGCCCACGATCTCCACACCCTTCTCGCCGAGGGTGGTGATGCGGATGCCGACGTGGTCCAGCACGTCGGCCTCGGACCAGGCCGTCTTCTGGAGCAGCAGCTCCCACTCGTAGTCGTTGGTGAACAGGTACTTCGCCCCGGCTACGAACCGGCGTGCCTGCTCGCCGCTCATGCGGGCCAGCTGCTGCGACGGGTCCACCGCGAAGTCGATCCCGCGCTGGCGGCACTCGTCCGCGTGCCGGAGCATGCCGTCCGGGTCGTCCGGGCCGATCAGCATCAGCCCGATCCCGCCGACGCGGTCCGCGATCGGGCCGAGCTCGATGTTGCGGGCCTCGGCCATCGCGCCGGCGTAGAAGGTGGCGATCTGGTTGAGGTCGTCGTCCGTGGTGCACACGAACCGGGCGGTGTGGGCCAGCTCCGAGATCAGCACGCCCGACGCGTCCACGCCGTGGCGCTCCAGCCAGGACCGGTAGTCGGCGAAGTCCGCGCCCGCCGCGCCGACCAGCACCGGCTTCGCGCCGAGCACCCCGAGGCCGAACGCGATGTTGGCGCCGATCCCGCCGCGGCGGACCACCAGGTCGTCGGCCAGGAAACTCAGCGAGATGCGGTGCAGCTGGTCCGCGACCAGCTGCTCGGCGAACCGGCCGGGAAAGTGCATGAGATGGTCGGTTGCGATGCTGCCGGAAACGGCTATGCGGGCGTTGATGGCCACCGGTGCTCTGCTCCCTCTGGCTGGCTCGAACTGAAGTTACCGGCGGGAAATACCCCGTCGGAGCTAAATCTGACCCGCTGACCGACACTACTAGCTGGTAGACCTGTCCGGCTCGCGCCGGTCGTCCTAGCGTCGCCTGCGTGAGCACCGTGACGGAACCGGAGACCATCGCCGAGCTGATCGACGACTGCGCCGACATCCCCGCCGAACTGCGCGCGGCACACGCCTCGGCGCCCCGCCCGCCTGCGCCGCGGGGCTGGGCGGTCGACGACGCCTGCCACGCACAGGTAGTCGGGCTGGAGGACTATTAGTTACGCGGACATGCGAAAAGGGCGCCGGTCGAACCTCGACCGGCGCCCTTTCGCGTGTAGCTGGCTCAGTGGAACGAGTCGCCGCAGGCGCAGGAGCCCGTGGCGTTCGGGTTCTCGATGGTGAAACCCTGCTTCTCGATCGAGTCGACGAAGTCGATCACCGCACCCTCGACGTACGGCGCGCTCATGCGGTCGACCGCCACGCGCAGGCCGTCGAAGTCGCGGAACAGGTCGCCGTCGAGCGTGCGCTCGTCGAAGAACAGCTGGTAGCGCAGGCCCGCGCAACCACCGGGCTGGACCGCGATGCGCAGGTGCATGTCGTCGCGGCCTTCCTGCTCGAGCAGGGCCTTCGCCTTGCTCGCCGCGGCGTCGCTCAACGTGACGCCGTGGGTGGCCTCGGCCTCGGCCTGCGTGCTGGTCTGCTCAGCGGCAGTCATAGCTCTCCCTCGGGGTCTTGCCGTGCACCGGGTGGGGGGTGCTCCTCCCTACTGGAACACCGGTGCCACCCGTTCTGTTCCCGGGCTGGTTCCCGCCTTGGCGCTGATCCCATGGTTACACATCGGCGAGGGGGTTGAACACGCACGCCGCTGTCTGGAATAAGCTGGTTGGGTGAGGTTTCTCCGTCGTAACAGCACGACCACCGCAGACAGCCCCGAGATCGAGGCGGCCGAGGTGGCCGAAAGCGTCGAATCTCACACCCGTGGCTACACCCCGGGCAAGGGCAGGCCGACGCCGAAGCGCAAGGAGGCCGAGGGCAAGCGCCGCGGCCCCGTCGCGCCCCCGCCGAGGACCATGCGGGAGGCGATGAAGCGCAACCGCGAGCTGCGCAAGTCGAACCCGGTGGACAAGGAAGAGCGCCGCAGGCTGGCCAAGGAGCGCCAGGAGCGGATGGCCGCGGGCGACGACCGCTACCTGCTGCCGCGCGACAAGGGTCCGGTCAAGGCGTACGTGCGCGACCTGGTCGACTCGCGCCGCCACTTCCTCGGCGCGTTCATGCCGCTGGCGATCCTCGTGTTCGTCGTGCTGCTGGTGCCGTACCCGGTGATCCAGCAGTACGTGACGCTGCTGTGCATGGCCGCGCTGCTGGTCATGGCCGTCGAGGGCTACTTCAACGGCCGCCGCATCGCGCGCCTGGCCAGGGCGAAGTTCCCGAAGGAGAACATCAGCGGCCGGTCGCTGGGCTGGTACGCGTTCGTGCGGGCGAGCCAGATCCGCAAGCTCCGGATGCCCAAGCCGCGCGTGAAGGTCGGCGACACGGTCTCCTGACCACTGGAGGGCACTCCAGGTCGTTAGCAAGGCGAACCATTTCCGGTAGGCTGCCGGACATGGAGTTTCGCCGTCTCGGCCGCAGTGGCCTGTCCGTCAGTGAGATCGCCTACGGGAACTGGCTCACCCACGGCTCCCAGATCGAGGAGGAGCAGGCCCAGGCCTGCATCAGGGCCGCGCTGGACGCGGGGATCACGACCTTCGACACCGCCGACGTCTACGCGAACACGGTGGCCGAGTCGGTGCTCGGCCGCGGTCTCGCCGGTCAGCGCCGGGAGAGCCTGGAGATCTGCACGAAGGTGTTCTGGCCGACCGGCCCCGGCGGCCCGAACGACCGCGGGCTGGGCCGCAAGCACATCATCGAGTCCTGCCACGCCTCGCTGAAGCGGCTGCAGACCGACCACATCGACCTCTACCAGGCACACCGGTTCGACCCGACCGTGCCGCTGGAGGAGACCATGTCGGCCTTCGCCGACCTGGTCCGCCAGGGCAAGGTGCTCTACGTCGGGGTGTCCGAGTGGAACGCCGAGGAGATCACCCGCGGCGCCGCGCTGGCCCGCGAGCTGCGGATCCCGTTCGTGTCGAACCAGCCGCAGTACAACATGCTCTGGCGCGTCATCGAGGCGCAGGTCGTGCCCGCGAGCGAGCGCGAGGGCCTGAGCCAGATCGTCTGGTCGCCGATCGCGCAGGGTGTGCTGACCGGCAAGTACAAGCCGGGCCAGCCGCCGCCCGCCGGGTCGCGCGCCACCGACGAGAACGGCTCGCGGTTCGTGCAGCGCTTCCTGCGGGACGAGGTGCTCGAGCGCGTGGCCCGACTGGAGCCGCTTGCCGCGCAGGCCGGGCTGACGCTGGCGCAGCTGGCGGTGGCCTGGGTGCTGCAGAGCCCGAACGTCTCCTCGGCGATCGTCGGCGCTTCGCGGCCGGAGCAGGTGCACGAGAACGTGAAGGCGGCCGGCGTGAAGCTCGACGCCGACCTGCTGACCGAGATCGACTCGGTGCTGCTGGGCGTGGTCGAGGACGATCCGCGCCTGACCGCCCGGGCAGGCTGACGATAGGTTTGGCGCCGTGACTGACGTGTCGTTCGCCGATGTCCCCCAGCCCGACGAAGCCGCCCGCGCCGAGGCGGTGCGGCGGCACGCCGAGCTGCTCAAACCGGTGTCCGCGCTGGGTGAGCTGGAGGCGCTCGGCGCGTGGGTCGCGGCCTGCCAGGGCTCGGCGCCGCCGCGGCGGTTCCAGCGGCCACGGGTGATCGTGTTCGCCGGGGACCACGGGATCGCCGCGAAGGGCGTGTCCGCCTACCGGCCGGAGGTCACCGGGCAGCTGGTGGACAACCTGCTCAAGGGCGCCGGGCCGGTCGCGGTCGCCGCCGCGGTGGCCGACGCCGGGCTGCGTGTGGTGGACATCGCGGTGGACGGGGAGACGCCGGTCGCCGAGTACAAGGTGCGGGCGGGCTCGGGGTCGATCGACGTCGAGGACGCCCTCACCGAGGACGAGGTGCGGGCCGCCCTGCGGGCCGGCATGGCGATCGCGGACGCCGAGGTGGACGAGGGCGCCGATCTGCTCGTCGCGGGCAGCGTCGGGGTCGGGGCGACCACGCCGGCCGCGGTGCTGGTCGCCGCGCTGACCGGCGCCGAGCCGGTGGCCGTGGTCGGCCGCGGGTCGGGTATCGACGACAACGCGTGGATGCGCAAGACCGTGGCGATCCGGGACGCGCTGCGACGGGCGCGGGCGGCGCTGCCCGACCCGGTCGCGCTGCTGCGCACCGCGGGGGGCGCGGACCTGGCCGCGTTGACCGGTTTCCTGGCGCAGGCCGCGGTGCGGCGCACGCCGGTGCTGCTGGACGGGCTCGCGGTGGGCGCGGCGGCGCTGGTGGCGGAGGAACTGGCGCCCGGCGCGCGTTCGTGGTGGCAGGCCGCGCACCGCGACGCCGAGCCGGCGCACCAGATGGCGCTGGACCACCTGGACCTCAAGCCGGTCGTCGACCTGGGCATCCGGCTCGGCGACGGCACCGGCGCCGCGACGGCCCTCCCGCTGCTGATCACGGCCGCCCGGCTGCTCACGGACCTGCCGACGCACGCGGAAGCCGGGGTCACGCCGCCGAACGCTTGATCCTCACGTGACGTCAGGTCCCAGCGTCGTCCACATCGGCGCAAAGGCGCTGGGGGAAGTGGGTGAACGGCAGGTTCTCCAAGGTCGGCGAGCTGGCGCGATGCGCACGCTCCGGGCGCACCTCACCAGGATGCTGGCGGCCGTCGACGGACCGGCAGGCGTCACCGGCTGCCTGGCTCTGATCCGGGAGGTGACCGCGGTGGACGAGTCGGTGAAGCAGTCCTTCAGCGAAACCCAGCCGGCGGAGCTGGCCGAGCGCCGATCGCGGCTCGGCGAGCAGGAGGACGTCCAGCGGAGGTGGCAGGACCTGATCCCCCGCGTGCAGCGGGCCGTCGAGACCGGGGTCGCCCCCGGCTTCCGCGGAGGGGCGGAAGGTCGCGGCCGAGTGGATGCGCCTGCTGGAGGCTTTCCACGGTGGCGACACCGGCTGCGGGACTCGCTCCACCGCATGCAGGCGGACAACAGCGAGCGGATCCAGCGTGAGCACGGCACCCGTCGTCGGAGCGGCTGGAGTTCATCCGGCGCGCCCGCGCCTCCTCAACAACGACGAAGGGCCACCCAGCCGGAACGGGGTGGCCCTTCACGTCGAAGCGATCAGGACAGCTTGTGCATCCAGCCGTGCGGGTCGGGGCGCGTGCCCTCCTGGATGCCGGTCAGCTCGGCGCGCAGCTTCATCGTCACCTCGCCGGGCTCGCCGCCCGCGATGGTGAACTCGCCGCCCGCGTGCTTGACCCGGCCGACCGGCGTGATGACCGCCGCGGTGCCGCACGCGAACACCTCGGTCAGCTCACCGGACGCGGCCGCCTTCTCCCACTCGTCGGTGGAGATCCGGCGCTCCTCGATGCCGAGGCCGTGGTCCGCGGCCAGCTTGAGCAGCGAATCACGCGTGACGCCGGGCAGCAGCGAACCGGACAGCTCCGGCGTGACGATCCGGGCATCCGAACCCGAGCCGAACACGAAGAACAGGTTCATGCCGCCCATCTCCTCGACGAAGCGGCGCTCCACCGCGTCGAGCCACACCACCTGGTCGCAGCCCTTCTCCACGGCCTGCGACTGCGCCACGAAGGACGCCGCGTAGTTGCCGGCGAACTTCGCCGCGCCGGTGCCGCCCGGGGCGGCCCGCACGTACTCGGTGGACAGCCACACGCTCACCGGCTTGATCCCGCCGGTGAAGTACGAGCCGGCGGGCGAGGCGATCACCAGGTACAGGTACTCGCTCGCCGGCGCGTTCACGCCGAGCCCCACCGAGGTGGAGATCATGAACGGGCGCAGGTACAGCGTGTCGCCCGGGTTGCTGGGCACCCACCGCTCGTCGGCCGCGATCAGCTCCTGCAACGAGCCGAGGAACAGCTCCTCGGGCAGCTCCGGCATCGCGATTCGGGCCGCCGACTTGCGGAACCGGGCCGCGTTGGCGTCCGGACGGAAGGCCGCGACCGACCCGTCCGGCTGGCGGTAGGCCTTGAGGCCCTCGAAGATCGCCTGCGCGTAGTGCAGCACGGAGGTGGCGGGGTCGAGCGTGACCGGCTCGTAAGGGCCGACGTTCGCGTCGTACCAGCCGCGGTCCTTGCTGTACTTGATCGTGACCATGTGGTCGGTGAAGAACGTCCCGAAGCCCGGCTTCGCCAGTACCTCGGCTACACGCTCCGCGGAAGCGGGAGACGGGTGCGGGGTACGGGTGAAGGGCAACGTGGTCGTCATTCGACCAGGATAACTGTCAGTTGGACTTCCGAGAATCGCCTACTCCCCTACCATGGCGGCGTGACCGCCAACGTGCCGCAGACCGCCACGCCGAACTCCGTGTCCGCCGGACCCGCCTCCGACGTCAAGACCTTCGTCACCGCCGTCCTGCTCACCTTCGCGGTGGGCGAGCTGACGCTCCTCGGCTACGCCCTGCTCGGCGTGTTCGGCGGGATCATCGGCCTGGTCGGCGGCATCTTCGGAATCGTGTGGTGGCGCAGCGTCCACGACAAGAAGGTGTTCCCGCGCGACCTGCCGGCGAAGTCGCTGATCGTCCTCACCGTCGCCACCGCGCTGATCACGCTGCTGGCGTTTCTGCTCGTGGCGTGACGGCGGCGCCTGCCGCGACGGCGACCACCGTCCCCAGTAGATAGACCGGCGGCAGCCAGGCCAGCAGCGTCACGGCAAGTACCGCCGCGATCACGCCGCGCGCGGTGATCCCGGTGATCATCGACAGCACCGCGGTCACCAGCACCTCGGCCAGCGCGGCCGCCGCGGCCAGCAGCAGCGCCTGGTCCGGGTCCAGCAGCACGGCCGCGACCGCGGCGATCAGTCCACAAGCGACGGACGCGCGCGGCCACGCCAGCTCCTCGCGGGCGCCGCCGATCGCGAGCAGCGCGGCGGGCACAGTGGACAGCACGACGACCCCGGCCAGCAACGGGTTCAGCACCTGCCCGTCCAGCGCGGCCAGCGCGTCCCGCACCGGCACGCTGGACAACGCCAGCCGCACCGGGCCGAGCTGGTACAGCGCGCCCGCGCCGATGGCCAGCACCACCATCACCGAACCCGCGAGCCAGGACGGGTTGTGCCGCGGCAGCAACGGGAACACCACCGCGCCCGCCGCGAACAGCCCGCCGATCGTGAAGTGCGGCGCGGTCACCGGTTGCGCGGGCTCGATCGCGAAGCTCAGCGCCACGAAACCGGCCCCGGCGACCAGCAGGATGCCCAGCAGCCACGCCCGCGCGTACCTCGCCAGCCGCAGCCCGGCCGCGTCGGCCGCGGTGACCACCAGCGCGACGACCGCGCCCGCCCACGGCTGCCCGGGGAACAGGTAGGCGGTGAACACCGACGCGAACAGCGGCACCAGCGCGAGGCGGGACACCAGGCGCGTGGCGGCCACCAGCCGGGCGGGGTTCGGCTCCAGCGCGGGAGGCTCGGGCACGCAGAACGCCAGCAGCGCCGCCACCACGGCGCCGCCGAGCAGCCACCAGCCGCCCGCCTGCGCGCCCACGGCCAGCGCGATCAGCAGTCCCGCCGCCAGCCGCACGCCCACCACCTGCCTCTCCTGCCGGGCTCCGTCCTCATTAGCATGGCTCACTACCTGGCCGGGTACCCCACCCGGCACGACCGTCGATGGATGCGCGAGGAGCCACAAGTGACCGTGCCGAAGTTTGCCCTGATCGAGAACACCGGCGCCGCGCTCGGCAAGAGCCGGGCCGAGGTCGTCGTGGTCGGGACGCTCCAGGGCGACAAGGCCGTGACGCTGGCGCCGGGCGCGGAGGCCGTCGACGAGGCCTTCGACGGCTCGCTGGCCGAGCTGCTGGCCACCGTGGGCGCCTCCGGCAAGGCCGAGGAGGTCGTGAAGCTGCCCACGCTTGGCAAGCTGCCCGCCGCGGTCGTGCTGGCGGTCGGCCTCGGCCGCGCCGACGGGGACGGCACCGTGACGGCCGAGCAGGTGCGCCGCGCCGCGGGGGCCGCCGGGCGCGCGCTGGCCGGCACCGCGCGGGCCGTGTCCACGCTGTCCGCTGTGGACCTGCAGGCCGCGGTGGAGGGCACCGCGCTGGGCGCCTACAAGTTCACCGAGTACAAGTCCGAGCCGGGTGACGCGCCGGTCGCGGCGGTCGACTTCGCCACGCCGGCCGACGGCACCAAGCGCGCGCACACCGCGACGCTGAAGGCCGCGACCGCGATCGCCGAGGCCGTGATCATCGCCCGCGACCTGATCAACACCCCGCCCAACGACCTGTTCCCGGCCTCCTTCGCCGAGCGCGCCCGCAAGCTCGCCGAGGCCAACGACCTCGACTTCGAGGTGCTCGACGAGAAGCAGCTCAAGCGCAAGGGCTTTGGCGGGATCCTCGGCGTCGGCGGCGGCTCGTCCCGCCCGCCGCGCCTGGTCCGCGTGTCCTACAAGGGCCCGAAGGCGGCCAAGAAGGTCGCTCTGGTCGGCAAGGGCATCACGTTCGACTCGGGCGGCATCTCGATCAAGCCCGCCGCGAACATGGACCACATGACCTCGGACATGTCCGGGGCCGCCGCGGTGCTCGCCTCGGTCGTGCTCGCGGCCAAGCTCAAGTACCCGCTCGAGGTCACCGCCAACATCCCGCTCGCGGAGAACCTGCCGTCGGGCACCTCCTACCGGCCGGGCGACGTGCTGAGCATGTACGGCGGCAAGACCGTCGAGGTGCTCAACACCGACGCCGAGGGCCGCCTGGTGCTGGCCGACGCGATCGTGCGCGCCGCCGAGGACGACCCGGACTACCTGATCGAGACCTCGACCCTGACCGGCGCGCAGATGGTGGCGCTGGGCAACCGCACCGCCGGGATCATGGGCTCGGACGAGTTCCGTGACCGGGTGGCGGCGATCGCGCAGGCGACCGGCGAGGGCGGCTGGCCGATGCCGCTGCCCGAGGAGCTGCGCGGCGACCTGGACTCGCGGCTGGCCGACCTGGCGAACGTGACCGGGCACCGCTGGGGCGGGATGCTCGCGGCGGGCATCTTCCTGCGCGAGTTCGTCGCCGAGGGCCTGCCGTGGGCGCACATCGACATCGCTGGCCCGTCGTTCAACACCGGCGCGCCGTGGGGCTACACCGGCAAGGGCGGCACCGGCGTCCCGGTCCGCACCATCGCCGCCGTGCTGGCGGACATCGCCGACCAGGGCTAGTCCGGCGTCACGGCGCGGCGAACCGCTTCGCGGAGGAGCGCCCGGCGGCGGTCGTGGACCTCGCCGGGCTCCTCGGCCGTCGCGGCGTAGACGTTGCTCACCGGGGACCACGCCATCGACAGGGCGATCACCAGCGCCATGATGTCGAACGGGTCCCCGGGCACCACCTTGCCCGCGGCCTGCGCCTCGGCGATCGCGCGCAGCTTGTGGTCGTCGAGGCGGTCTGCGTCCTCGACGAGGTGCCCGGCGGGCCTGCGCTCCAGCCGCGCCCAGGTGGCGAGCCGGATGAGGTCGGGCCGGCGGAGGTACTCGTCGTAGAGCCGCACCGCCCAGTCCGCCAGGTCGCCCGCGTCGATGGGCACGACGTTCACGATCCGTTCCAGTGAGGCGGAGAAGATCGCGTCGAACAGCCCTTCCTTGCTGCCGAAGTAGCCGTAAAGCTGCGCCTTGTTGGTGCGCGCCGCGGCCACGATGCGCTCGACGCGGGCACCGGCGATCCCGTGTTCGGCGAACTCGCGGGTCGCCTCCTCCAGGATGCGCTGACGGGTCGCGGCGCCGCGGGCGGTGGCGGGCAGATCGGACATGAGACGACCCTAGCAAACAGACTGTTCGGTCTGTTACGGTCGAAACAAACCGAACAGTCTGTTTGAAGGAGGCGTCCATGCGGACGACGACGGGATGGCATGCGGTCGCGGGGACGCTACGACAGGCGCCCGTCCAGCGGCGGGAGCTGCGGCCCGACGACCTGGCGGTCCGGGTCGACTACTGCGGCGTCTGCCACACCGACCTGCACGCGGTGCGGGCAGGCGACACTCCACTCGTGCCCGGCCACGAGTTCACCGGCGTGGTCACCGCCACGGGATCCGCGGTGACCGACTTCGCCGCCGGGGACGCGGTCGCCGTCGGCAACATCGTGGACTCCTGCGGGACCTGCGCCATGTGCCTCGCGGGGCAGGAGAACTTCTGCCACGACTTCCCCACCCTCACCTACGGCGGCACCGACCGCCACGACGGCTCCACGACATTGGGCGGCTACTCACGGGAGTACGTCGTCCGCGACCGGTTCGCCTACCCGCTCCCGGCAGGCCTCGGCCCCGCGGGCGCCGCACCACTGATGTGCGCCGGGATCACCGTGTGGGAACCGCTGCACAGCCTGGGCGCCGGGCCGGGCACCCGGGTCGCCGTGGCCGGGCTGGGCGGGCTGGGTCACCTCGCGGTCAAGTTCGCGGTGGCGCTCGGCGCCGAGACCACGGTGATCAGCCGGTCGGCGGACAAGGCGGGTGACGCGCGCCGGCTCGGCGCGGCCGACCTGCTCGACTCGACGGACCCGGCTCGCATGGCGGACGCGCGGGGGCGGTTCGACATCCTGATCGACACCATCTCCGCGCCCCACGACCTGGGCGCCTACCTGCGCCTCGTGGCGCTGGACGGCACGCTCAGCCACCTCGGGCACCTGGGGCCGGTCACGGTGGAGACCCTCGACCTGCTGGTCGGGCGCAAGAAGCTCAGCTCGGCGGGCAGCGGTGGCAGGCCCGCGACCGCCGCCATGCTCGCCTTCTGCGCCGCCCACGGGATCACCGCCGACGTCGAGGTGCTCCCCTCGGCCGGGGTGAACGACGCGCTGGAGCGGCTGGCCCGGGGCGACGTCCGCTACCGCTTCGTCCTCGATCTGTCCGACCTGGACTGAATCTCAGCCCTTGGCGCGCTTCTGCCGCTCTGTGTATTCGCGCATGCGCTTCGGGTAACCGACTTTCGCGACCTCGTACACCGGGATCGAATGCTTGCGCCCGAACTGCTGCGCGGCGTCCAGGCTGCCGATCCGGCGCCGCGTCCATTCGCCGTCGTGCGCGACCAGGACGACGGTGGTCTCGGTGACCGTCGTCCGCGGCTCGACGAACGCCTCGACGCCCCGCCGCGCGGCCGCCCAGCCCTCCAGATGACGCAGGTCAGCGTCACTGGCACGGCGCAGCGTGCCCGGTTTCCCGGCGCCGCGTCTGCGCTTCAGACCGTCGAACAGACCCACCTCGACCACCTCATCTCCGCCTGCCCTCCCCCGCCATTATCCCGGGGATCAGAAGTGCGCCGATTAACACACCCGGCTACCTCGCAGGGCCGGACTACGTAGTGACAAGATGATGAGGGTTTGGACGTAAAACGAGGAGTAAACGACGTGAGCGACGCTGGCGCCGACCTGGTGATCCTCGGTGGCGGATCCGGCGGCTACGCCGCGGCCTTCCGCGCCGCGGAGCTGGGCCAGTCCGTCATCCTGATCGAGAAGGACAAGCTGGGCGGGACGTGCCTGCATCGCGGCTGCATCCCGACCAAGGCCCTGCTCCACGCGGCCGAAGTCGCCGACACCGCCCGCGAGGGCGAGCAGTTCGGCGTGAAGACCACCCTGGAGGGCGTCGACATCGCCGGCGTCCACAAGTACAAGGACGGCGTCATCAGCCGCCTCTACAAGGGGCTGCAGGGCCTGGCCAAGGCCCACAAGGTGACCGTCGTCGAGGGCACCGGCACGTTCGTCGGCGGCACCACGGTCGAGGTCGACGGCACCCGGTACACGGGCAAGAACCTGGTCCTGGCCACCGGCTCGTACTCGAAGACCCTGCCGGGCCTGGAGCTGGGCGGCCGGATCATCGCCAGCGACGAGGCGCTGACCCTGGACTGGATCCCGGAGAAGGTCGTCGTGCTCGGCGGCGGCGTCATCGGCGTCGAGTTCGCCAGCGTGTGGGCCTCCTTCGGCGTGGACGTGACGATCGTCGAGGCGCTGCCGCGGCTGGTCCCGGCCGAGGACGAGTTCGCCAGCAAGCAGCTCGAGCGGGCGTTCCGCCGTCGCAAGATCAACTTCAAGACCGGCGTGAAGTTCACCGGCGCCAAGCAGGACGACAACGGCGTGACCGTGTCCCTGGAGTCCGGTGAGACGCTGGAGGCCGACCTGCTGCTGGTCGCCGTCGGCCGCGGCCCCAACACCGCGGGCCACGGCTACGAGGAGGCCGGCGTCCGGATGGAGCGCGGGTTCGTCATCACCGACGAGCGCCTGCGCACCAACCTGCCGAACGTCTACGCCGTCGGCGACATCGTCCCCGGCCTGCAGCTCGCGCACCGCGGCTTCGCCCAGGGCATCTTCGTCGCCGAGGAGATCGCCGGCCTGGAGCCGAAGGCGATCGACGAGGCCGGCATCCCGCGCGTCACCTACAGCCACCCCGAGGTCGCTTCCGTCGGCCTGAGCGAGGCGGCTGCCAAGGAGCGCTACGGCTCGGACGTGCAGACCTTCACGTACGACCTGGCCGGCAACGGCAAGAGCCAGATCCTCAAGACTTCCGGCGCGATCAAGGTGATCAAGGCGCCGGACGGGCCGGTCGTCGGCCTGCACCTGGTCGGGGACCGGGTCGGCGAACTGATCGGCGAAGCCCAGCTGATCTACAACTGGGAGGCCTTCCCGGAGGACGTCGCTCCGCTGATCCACGCCCACCCGACCCAGACCGAGGCCCTCGGCGAAGCACACCTTGCCCTGGCCGGCAAGCCACTGCACGTGCACAGCTGACCGGACCGCAGCCGACAAAGATTCAAGGGAGTCAATTCACGATGGCCTTCTCCGTCACACTGCCGGAGCTCGGGGAGAGCGTTACCGAGGGCACCGTCACCCGCTGGCTCAAGCAGGAGGGTGACACGGTCGCGGTCGACGAGCCGTTGCTGGAGATCTCGACCGACAAGGTCGACACCGAGGTCCCGTCGCCGGTCGCAGGCACGCTGCAGAAGATCGTCGCCCAGGAGGACGAGACCGTCGAGGTCGGCGGCGAGCTCGCCGTGATCGACGACGGTTCCGGCGGCGGTTCCGCCCCCGCGCAGGAGCAGGCGCCCGCGCAGCAGGCCCAGCCCGAGCCGGAGCCCGAGCCCGAGCCGGAGCAGTCCGCGCCGCAGCAGCAGTCCGCCCCGGAGGCGCAGCCCGCGCCGAGCGGTTCCGCTCAGGGCACGCCGGTCACGCTGCCCGAGCTGGGCGAGAGCGTCACCGAGGGCACCGTCACCCGCTGGCTGAAGTCGGTCGGCGACACGGTCGAGGTGGACGAGCCGCTGCTGGAGATCTCGACCGACAAGGTCGACACCGAGGTCCCGTCGCCAATCGCGGGCACGCTGCTGGAGATCAGCGTCGGTGAGGACGAGACCGTCGAGGTCGGCGGCACGCTCGCCATCATCGGCGACGCGAGCGCCGCGCCCGCCGAGCAGCAGGAGCAGCCGAAGGCGCCGGAGCCCAAGGCCGAGCCGAAGCCGGAACCGAAGCCCGAGCCCACCCCGGCCGCGCAGGCGCCCGCTCCGCAGCAGGCTCCCCAGCAGCCGGCCCCCCAGCAGCCCGCGCCGCAGCAGCCGGCTCCGCAGCCGCAGGCCGCCCCGGCCGCGAGCGACGGCAACGGCAGCGGCCCGTACGTCACTCCGCTGGTGCGCAAGCTCGCCACCGAGCACGGCATCGACCTGGCGTCGGTGACCGGCAGTGGTGTCGGCGGCCGCATCCGCAAGCAGGACGTGCTGGCGGCGGCCGAGGCGAAGCAGAAGCAGAGCGCTCCGGCCGCCCAGGCGCCCGCCGCGCAGGCCCCGGCCGCCGCGCCGAGCGCCCCCGCCGCCAAGGCCCCGGCTGCCCCGTCGCCGGAGCTGGCCGCACTGCGTGGCACCACGCAGAAGGCGAGCCGGATCCGCCAGGTCATCGCGCAGCGCACCCGCGAGTCGCTGCAGACCTCGGCGCAGCTCACCCAGGTGTTCGAGGTGGACGTCACCAAGATCGCCCGGCTGCGTCAGCAGGCGAAGGCCGCCTTCCAGGAGCGGGAGGGCGTGAAGCTCACCTTCCTGCCGTTCTTCGCGAAGGCGACGGTCGAGGCGCTCAAGCAGCACCCGAACATCAACGCCTACCTGGACGAGGAGAAGAAGGAGATCACCTACTTCGGCGAGGAGCACCTCGCCGTCGCGGTGGACACCGAGAAGGGCCTGATCTCCCCGGTCATCCACAAGGCTGGCGAGCTGAACCTGGCGGGCCTGGCCCGGGCGATCGCGGACGTCGCGGCCCGCACCCGCGCGAACAAGATCAAGCCGGACGAGCTGTCGGGCGGCACCTTCACGGTGACCAACCTGGGCAGCAACGGCGCCCTGTTCGACACGCCGATCATCAACCAGCCGCAGTCCGGGATCCTGGGCGTCGGCGCGGTGGTGAAGCGGCCGGTCGTGGTCACCGACGCGGACGGGCAGGACACCATCGCCATCCGGTCGATGGCCTACCTGGCCCTGACCTACGACCACCGCCTGATCGACGGCGCGGACGCGGGCCGGTTCCTGACCACGATCAAGAACCGCCTGGAAGAGGGCCACTTCGAGGACGAGCTGGGTCTGTAGCCGCTTGACCGGAGACCCCCTCCGCCGGTATTCCGTAATTACGGAAAACTGGAGGAGGGGGTCTTCGTGCTTTCCCGGCGCACTCTGCTCGGCTCCGCGGCGCTCGCCGGCGTGGCCACGCTCGCCGTGCCCGCGACCGCGGTCGCCGACACGTCCACCCCGCAGGGCTGGTTCGACTGGATCGCCCGGCACCGCGACCGGGTCGGCGCGCTGGCCGTGGACGCCGACGGACGCCGGGTGGCGCACCGGCCGCACGCCCCGCAGATCCTGGCGTCCACGATCAAGGTCGTGCACCTCGCCGCCTACGCCACCGCGGTCGAGCGCGGTCTGGACCCGGACGAGCCGGTGCGGCTCGGCGACTGGGAGGCGTTCTACCCGTTCGGCGGCGACGGCGGCGCGCACCTGTTCGCGCTCCAGGAACTCGGCATCCCGCACACCGACCGGGGCAACGCGCTCGCCCCGGACGCGACGGTCCCGCTGGATCGGCTGGCGCGCGCGATGATCGTCTTCAGCGACAACTCCGCGGCCGACTACCTGCGCCACCGCCTCGGCGACCAGGCCCTGACCGCGGCGGCCGCCCGCGGCGGCTGGCTCCGGCCCGACCTCCGGTCGTTCTGCGGCGAGGTGCTCCTGCTGCTGTTCCCCGAGTTCCTCCCGCGCTCCCCCGCGCTGCGGCCCGGCGCGGGCGACCGGCTGGCGCGCCGGTTCGCCACCGAGCCGGCGTTCCGGGACGAGGTGCTCGCCCGCTTCCAGACCCCGCCGGGCGCCGAGGCCCAGGTGGCCTGGACGCGCGGGCACGGGCGTGGGAGCGCGGCCGGGCTGTTCGCGATGCACCGGGCGCTCGCGGCCGGCCGCTTCGGCGAGACCGTCGTGCGGCGCCACCTGGAAGAGCCGTTCGCCGCGCTCGTCCCGCCCGGCGCCGCCGCGGTCGCGTTCAAGGGCGGCAGCCTGCCGCGAGTGCTGGCCACCGGGATGACCGTGCGGTGGCCGGACGGACGCGCCGCGAGCCTCGCGCTCCTGCTCGACGACGTGGCCGACGCGGATTTCGCCAACCAGGGGCCGTTCCTGCGCGCCGGGCTCGCCGCACTGTCCACGCGGGAGGGTTTCGACGGGCTCGTGCGGGCGCTGCGCGGCTGACCGTCATGCTGGGTCCGTGAACGACGACGTGCTCAACCGTCTGGCGGACCTGGAACGCCGGGTGGCCGCGCTGGAAAGCGGCGCCAGGGCGGACGGGACGGGGATGGTCGGTTACCGCGGCCGCACCGAGGAGCCCCTCGAACTCGAGTGGGAGATCACCGTGACCCCGGCCCGCGCGCTGGCCCTCGACGACGGTCCCCGCGCGGAAGTGCTGGCGGCGCTGGGCAATCCGGCGCGCCTGGCGATCGTGCGGGCGCTGGCCGCGCGCGGGTCGCAGCCTGCCGCCGCGCTGCAGGAGGCCGCCGGGCTCGGCTCGACCGGGCAGCTGTACCACCACCTCAAAGCGTTGACCGGCGCCGGGATCGTCGAGCCGGACAAGCGCGGCAGCTACCGGTTGCCCGCCCGCGCAACGATCCCCGTGCTCGTGTTGCTGACCGCGGCCGCCGACGTCGCCGGGCAACTGCGGTGAGGGAACGTGCGCGAAACGGCGGCGTGAGCAACGATCGGGGTATGCGAGTACTGATCGCCGGATCCAGCGGGCTACTCGGCTCGGCGCTCGTCGCCACGCTGCGCGACTCGGGGCACGACGTGCGCCGGCTGGTACGGCGTCCGGCCAGGGCCGCCGACGAGCACTCGTGGGACCCGCCCGCGGGCCGGATCGACGACCGCGCGTTCGAAGACGTCACCACCGTCGTCAACCTGTGCGGCTCGCCGATGGGGCTGCGGTGGAGCGCGGCCCGCAAGCAGATGATCCGCGACAGCCGGATCGAGCCCACCGAGGTGCTGGCCGAGGCCGTCGCGGAGTACCGCATCCCGACCCTCGTCAACGCCTCCGGGATCGGCTACTACGGCGACACCGGCGACACCGTGGTGACCGAGACCGCGCCACGGGGTCAGGGGTTCCTGGCCGAGCTGTGCGAGGCGTGGGAGGCGGCGGCCGCGCCTGCGACGGAGGCGGGCTCGCGCGTGGTGAACCTGCGCACCGGTCTGGTGCTGTCCAAGGAGGGCCTGCTCGGGCCGCTCAAGCCGCTGTTCTGGCTCGGCCTCGGCGGCAAGCTGGGTGACGGCAAGCAGTACATGCCGTGGATCAGCCTGCGCGACCACGTGTCCGCGATGCGGTTCCTGATCGAGCACGAGACGCTGTCCGGCCCGGTGAACGTGTGCAACCCGGAGCCGGCGACCAACGCCGAGTTCACCCGCGCGATGGGGCACGTGCTGCGGCGGCCCGCCCCGTGGTGGGCGCCCGGGTTCGCGTTGCGGGCGGCGCTCGGCGAGGTGGCCGACGAGATGGCGCTGATCTCGCAGCGGGCGGTGCCTGCGGTGCTGGAGAAGGCCGGGTTCACGTTCGTGCACACCGACCTCGAGGGCGCATTGGCGGTCGCCCTTTGACCAGGTGGCTTCCGCTCGGCGGCGCGTTCTTCGTCCTGTTCCTCGGGCTGGGCGTGGCGGTGGCGCGGCCGCCGTACGCCGTCGATCTGGCCGTAGCCGGCCTGGTGCAGGGCTGGTGGCGCGGCACGCCGGGACGGGTGGCGCAGGTGGTCAGCGACGCGTTCGGACCGGTCGTGCCCGCGATCTTCGCGATCGCGCTCGCGGTCGGGATCGTCGTGTGCCTGTGGCGCGGCATGCGGTACCAGGCGGGCGTGGCGCTGCGGGTGCTGGCCGTGCTCGCCGCCACCCGGCTGGTGAGCGTGGTCTTCAAACCGCTGTTCGTGCGCGACCGGCCCCGCGAGTACCCGGAGTTCAGCTACCCCAGCGGCCACGTGGTGTCGATCTCCAGCACCGGGCTCGCGGCGGCGCTGCTGTGCCTGTGGCTCGCGCCGAAGCTGACGAAGTGGGTCGTGGTGTTCTTCTCGGTCGCGACGGTGCTGTGCGCGGCGAGCCGGGTGATACTCGGGGTGCACTGGGTCAGCGACACCGTCGGCGCCGTGCTCGGCGTGCTCGGCGTGGGTTTTCTCACGGGGTGGGCGGTGCGGTTGTTACCGCCACAGCCCGTGCCCTCGGCGCCGCGGTCGGCGTAACCTGCCAGTCGTGAGTCCCAAGTCCTGCCGCGCCGCCAGCACCCCCGTCACCGTCAAGAACATCGGCACCATCGACTACCTGCAAGCCTGGGAGTTGCAGCGGGAGCTGGTGAACGCGCGGGCGGACTGCTCGGAGGCCCCGGACACACTCCTGCTGCTGGAGCACCCGTCGGTCTACACCGCGGGCAAGCGCACCGAGGACGCCGACCGGCCGACCGACGGCACGCCGGTGATCGACGTCGACCGGGGCGGGAAGATCACCTGGCACGGGCCGGGACAGCTGGTCGGCTACCCCATCGTCAAGCTGGGTGACCCGATCGACGTCGTGCACTACGTGCGGCGCCTGGAGGAGGCGCTGATCCGGGTGTGCGACCAGTTCGGCGTCTACACCGGGCGGGTCGAGGGCCGCAGCGGCGTGTGGGTGCCCGCCGACGAGCGCGGCCCGGAGCGCAAGATCGCGGCGATCGGCATCCGCGTGCAGCGCGGCGTGACGATGCACGGCTTCGAGCTGAACTGCAACGCGGACCTGACGGCGTTCGACAAGATCGTGCCGTGCGGGATCCGGGACGCCGGCGTGACGTCGCTGTCGTTCGAGCTGGAGCGGGACGTCCCGGTCGCCGAGGCGCTCCCCCTGGCCCGCGACGCCGTGCTGGCCGCGCTGGACGGCGAGCTGGCGGTGTCGGACGACCGGTGGCTGCGCCGCGAGGATTCGGCGCCCTCGGCGCCGGGCGTGACGTTCGCCCTCCGGCCCTGAGCCGAGCCCAGGACCGGAGGACGCGCGGTCACAGCTGCGGGGCGACCTTCGAGGCGATCAGCTCGAGGTGGTCCAGGTCGGACAGGTCCAGCACCTGCAGGTAGAGGCGGGTGACGCCGGTGGCCTCGCGGTAGCGGCCGATCTTGTCGACCACCTCGTCCACGGTGCCTGCCAGGCCGTTCTGCTTCACCTCGTCGGTCTCGCGGCCGATCGCGGCGGCGCGGCGGGCGAACTCGGCGTCGTCCTTGCCGACCGCCACCACCTGGGCCGCGGAGCGGATGACCGCCTTCGGGTCGCGGCCGATCTCGCGGCACGCGGCGTCCACGCGCTCGAACTGGGTGGCGGCGGTGGCGGCGTCGACGAACGCGGCGTTGAACTCGTCGGCGAAGCGGGCCGCGAGCGCCGGGGTGCGCTTCTTGCCGCCACCGCCGATGATCACCGGCGGGCGCGGCGACTGGGCCGGCTTGGGCAGCGCGGGCGCGTCGGCGAGCTGGTAGTGCTTGCCGTCGAAGGAGAACGTCTCGCCCTCGGGGGTCTCCCACAGGCCGGTGATGATCTCCAGCTGCTCGGCGTAGAGGTCGAAGCGCTCCTTGATCTCCGGCATCGGGATGCCGTAGGCCTGGTGCTCGGCGTCGTACCAGCCGGAACCGAGTCCGAAGTCGACGCGGCCGCCGGACATCTGGTCGACCTGCGCCACGGAGATCGCCAGCACCGACGGGTGCCGGAACGTCGCGGCGGTGACCAGCGTGCCCAGCCGGATGCGGGAGGTCTCGCGGGCCAGCGCGCCGAGGGTCACCCAGGCGTCGGTCGGGCCGGGCAGCCCGGAGGCGGAGCCCATCTTCAGGAAGTGGTCGGAACGGAAGAAGGCGTCGAAGCCGTTGTCCTCGGTCGCCTTGGCGACGCGCAGGAGATCGTCGTAGCTCGCGCCCTGCTGCGGTTCGGTGAAGATCCTCAAGTCCACGGTCTCCACCCTAAGGAATCTCCGGTAACGGGCTTACGTGGCGGTGCGGGTAGCGGAACCTCAGACGACCTCTCGCTGTGGGATCGCCTCCTCATGAACGCAGGTTCACCACGTCGGCGCTGTCCTCGCGAGAGGCCGCCTGAGAACCCGCGGCGGTGCCGGCTGCCTGCATCGTTCAAAAGCTAGGCGGTGCGGCGCACGCGGTGCAGCAGCTGCACGATCACCGCTTCGATCTGGGCGCCGACCTTCTTCGGGTCGGGTGAGCTGGCGATCTCGGTCGCCGCGCTGTGCAGGGCCCCGAACAGCAGCCGCGCGGTGATCTCGACCGGGACCTCGTCCACCTCGCCCGCCTCGATCAGGTCCTCCAGGCTCGACCGGATCAGCCCGAAGCTCGCCCTGTCCTCGGCCTCCCGCCAGCGCTCCCAGCCCATCACCACCGGCGCCTCGTGGATCGCGATCCGCTGGTAGGCCGGGTCGAGGCAGCTGGAGATGAACTCCCGCAGCCCAGCCAGCGCCCGCTCCCACGGCGTGCCGCTGCCGCCCATGATCTCTTCCAGGCGCCCGAAAACCCGGCTCTCCACCTTCTCGAACGCCGCTTCGAAGAGCGCCTGCTTTCCACTGAAATGGTGATACAGGGCACCTTTCGTGACCCGGGCGCGCTTGGCGACCTCGTCGAGCGAAGTGCCGGCGTAGCCCCGTTTGGTGAACAGCTCCACAGCACTGTTCACCAGGGCCGACCGCGTGGACTCCGAATAGTCGAGACGCCTGGACCGCATTGTCACCACGCTCACAAGCTTACGCCGGTTTCCGTTTCCATACCCGTGGTATGTTCGCAGTGTCGGCACCATACCGACGGTATGCTTCAAACCCAGAGTATGGCCGGGGTCACAACTTGGGGAGGACCCGTGAGCTGGAACGACTTCTACCGACGGCGCGACATCCTGGACGCCGTCCTGACCGCGGCGGCCCGCGACCCGCAGGACCCGCTGCCCTTCGACGAGATCCCCGGTGCCGAGAAGGCCTTCGGCACGCGCGAAAACCTCATGCTCGCGCTGCACTACCGGTGGACCCAGCTGCTCAGCGGCCACCTGCGCGCCCAGGTCGAGAGCGACAACGACCACGTGGACGCCGTCAAGCGCGCCTGGACCGCCGCGGTCCGGCGCAACCGCGCGTTGTACCAGGTCGTCGCCGCCCATCGCGACGAATACCCGGCGCTGAAGGCCGCGCACCGCGCCGAGCAGGCGATGCTCGCCATCGCGGCCGGGCTGGCCGAGCCGGACGAGCCGGTGGACGAGGTGGCCAAGGTCGGCGCGGCCTTCGAGGCCCTGCTGAGCGAAGGTCCCGGGCTGCGTCCGGCGCGCCCGTTCGACCGCCTGCTGCGCATGCTGGCCCCGAGCGCGTGATCTTCCCCAGGCCCCGCCCGTCTCCCACCGCCACCCTCAACGGTGACGCTCCGCGTCGCTCTACTATCGCGAACATGAAAACCTGGACCGAGGCCGACATCCCCGACCAGACGGGCCGCACGGTGCTCGTCACCGGCGCGAACTCCGGCCTCGGTCTGCAAACCTCCCTCGTGCTGGCCGCCAAGGGCGCGCGCGTGCTGATCGCCTGCCGCAATCCGGAGCGCGGCGAGCAGGCGCTGCGCACCGTCTCGGCGGGCGCGGCGGTCGCTCCCGAACTGATCTCCCTGGACCTCGCCGACCTGTCGTCGGTGCGCGCGGCGGCGGCCCGCGCCGAGGAGATCACCGGCGGGAAACTCGATGTCCTGATCAACAACGCCGGCCTGATGGCCGCCCCGAAGGGGCGCACCAAGGACGGCTTCGAGCTGCAGTTCGGCACCAACCACCTGGGCCACGCGGCACTGACCTGGCTGCTCATGCCCGCACTGCGGCGCGGCACCAACGCCCGCGTGGTGACGTTGTCCAGCCTCGCCGCCACCGGCGGCCGCGTCGACTTCGACGACCCCGGCTTCGAGCACCGGCGCTACAACCCGGCCGCAGCGTACAGCCAGTCCAAGATCGCCAACCAGATCTTCGCGCTGGAACTGGACCGCCGCCTGCGGGCCGCCGGTGACGACGTGATCAGCGTGGCCGCCCACCCCGGCTACACGGCCACCAACCTGAACTCCAACATGGCCAACGCGCAGGGCCACCCGGTCGTGCGCAAGCTCGTCGGCGGCGTGACCTTCCTGGGCGATCTGCTCATCGCGCAGGGTGTCCGCACCGGCGCACTGCCGTCCCTGATCGCGGCCACCGCGCCGGACGTCAACGGCGGCGACTACATCGGCCCGCGCCTGTTGCGCGGCATCCGCGGCAACCCCACCGTGGTGCCGCCGCTGCGGGCCGCGCTGGACCGCGAGAACGGCCGCAAGCTGTGGGACCTGACGGCCAAGCTGACCGGCGTGACCCCCGACCCAGCGTAGGTCATCCGCCCCGTCCGGGGGCGTACGCTGGGGCGCGTGACTGTTGTGCCTGAAGGTCGGAAGCTGCTGCGGCTCGAGGTCCGCAACAGTGAAACGCCGATCGAGAAGAAGCCGTCCTGGATCAAGACCCGCGCGAAGATGGGGCCGGAGTTCACCGAGCTCAAGGGCCTGGTGCGGCGGGAGGGCCTGCACACGGTCTGTGAGGAGGCGGGCTGTCCCAACATCTACGAGTGCTGGGAGGACCGCGAGGCGACCTTCCTCATCGGTGGTGACCAGTGCACCCGCCGCTGCGACTTCTGCCAGATCGACACCGGCAAGCCGGCGGCGCTGGACCGGGAGGAGCCGCGCCGGGTCGCGGAGAGCGTGCAGGCAATGGGCCTGCGCTACTCGACGGTCACCGGGGTCGCCCGCGACGACCTCGACGACGGCGGGGCGTGGCTGTACGCCGAGACCGTCCGCCAGATCCACGCGCTCAACCCGGGCACCGGGGTGGAGCTGCTGATCCCGGACTTCAACGCCGACCCCGAGCAGCTGGCCGAGGTGTTCGGCTCCGCGCCGGAGGTGCTGGCGCACAACGTGGAGACCGTGCCGCGGATCTTCAAGCGCATCCGCCCCGGCTTCCGCTACGCCCGGTCGCTGGAGGTCATCACCCGCGCCCGCGAGGCCGGGCTGGTCACCAAGTCGAACCTGATCCTGGGTATGGGGGAAACCCCCGAGGAGGTCGAGCCCGCGATGCGCGACCTGGTCGACGCCGGCTGCGAAATCCTGACCATCACCCAGTACCTGCGCCCGTCGGTGCGGCACCACCCGGTGGACCGCTGGGTCAAGCCGGAGGAGTTCGTCGAGCACGCCAAGGTCGCCGAGGCCCTCGGGTTCGCCGGGGTGATGGCCGGGCCGCTGGTCCGCTCCTCCTACCGCGCCGGCCGCCTCTACGCCCAGACCAAGCGCCACCGCGGCGAGGAACTGCCCGCCAACCTGGCGCACCTGGCCGAAGCCGGACCCGCCGCCCAGGAAGCCAGCAGCCTCCTGACGCGCTGAAAGTCGGGGGAATTCCCTGACGAAAGTGCGCCGCGAGCCCGATACCGTGCACGGTAGTTTGAAGGGGTCAGCAGGGGCAAAAAGGACAGGGGATCACACGTGGCGCTGGTAACCGACATCCTGGAATGGCTGCAGGCACTGCCGCAGCCGGCGTTGGTCGGCGCGACCGGCGCACTCGTGTTCGCCGAGTGCACCATCGGGCTCGGCTTCATCGCCCCCGGCGAGTCGGGACTGCTGGTCGCCGCGACCACCGCCAACACCGCGCCGCGGTTCCTGATCCTGTGGGCGGTGGTGGCGGTGTGCGCCATCCTCGGCGACTCGCTCGGCTACGCGATCGGGCGGAAGTTCGGGCCACGGCTGCGCGAGACCAAGCTGATCCAGAAGTACGGCACGGACGCCTGGGACAAGGCGACCGACGTGCTGCACCGCAGGGGCGCGTGGGCAGTGTTCTTCGCCCGGTTCCTGCCGGTGATCCGGACGCTGACGCCGGCCGCGGCGGGGACGTCGGGACTGGAGTTCCGGAAGTTCCTGCCCGCGGCGGCCGCGGGCGCGATCAGCTGGTCGCTGCTGCACATCAGCCTGGGCGCCGCGATGGGCGAGGCGGCCAAGCGCATCGAGGGCGTGCTGAACACCGGCGGCCTGATCGTGGTCGGCGTGCTGGTCGCCGTCGGGCTCTTCTTCCTGCTGCGGTGGAAGAAGAAGAAGGCGATGGGCAAGCTCGACGAGCGCACCGCGGAGCCCAGCAAGGCCGAGTGACCCCCCGCGCGGGAACATCCACGAGCGCAGAACTCACCACAGCGAGTTCTGCGCTCGTGTGCGTTCAGCGGGCGGCGGCGATCAGCTCTTCCGCCGCGTGGACGTCGAGGGTCTGGTGCACGCCGAAGTCCACGGCCGTCGCCGGCACTTGTTCGGCCGGGCGCCGGGGCGCGGCGTGCACGTGCCGCACGCCGGTGGTCTCCAGCACCTGACGCACGTTGTGCGGCCGGATCCCGCCGCACGCCATCACCGTCACCCGCTCGCCTGCCAGCTCCGTCATCCGCGCCAGCAGCGGCGCCCCCTCGACGGCGGTCGCCGCCTGGCCGGAGCTGAGCACGCGCCGCACGCCCAGCTCGGCCAGCACCTCCAGCGCCGCCAGCGGATCCGCGCACACGTCGATCGCCCGGTGGAACGTCACCTCGCGGCCACCGGCGGCGGCCACCAGCTCACCCACCACGACCCGGTCGACCTCGCCGGCCGCGGTCAGCGCCCCGACCACGACGCCCGCCGCTCCGGCCGCGACCGCGTGCCGGACGTCGGCGAGCATCGCGTCCACCTCGGCAGGCGCGTAGCGGAACCCGCCGTCCCGCGGCCGGATCAGCACGTGCACCCCGGCGCGCGTGCAGCGCGCCAGGGTGGCCGCGAGCAGTCCCGGCCCGGGGGTCAGCCCGCCCAGCGCGCCCGCGGCGCACAGCTCGACGCGGTCCGCGCCGAGCCGGTCCGCCGCGATCGCACCGTCCACAGTGTCCGTGCTCAGCTCGACGAAGGCCACCGCCGAGTAGTACCACGGCTCAGCCCGCCGTGTACCGCCGCGCGACGTCCTCCGCGGTGGACGCGCCCGCCCGCCAGTCCGCGATCCACGGCCCGGTGCCCTCGCTCGGGTCCAGGACGCCCTCCTCCAGCCAGGTGAAGGCGCCGTCCATGACCCGGTCGGTGAGGCGGCGGTCCACGTCGTCGGTGTTGCGCCACAGGCCCTCGAACAACGTCTCGATCCGCACCCGCGCCTGGCGGCAGAACACGTCGGCCAGCTCGTAGGCGGCCTCGCCCTCCCGGACGTCGTCCTCGCGTTGCATCTCCGCCCGCACGCACGCCGCGGACATCGCGAACAACTCGGCGCCGATGTCGACGATCCGGCCGAGGAACCCCTGCCGCTTCTCCAGCCCGGCCTGCCAGCGCGCCATCCCGTAGAACGTCGAGCGCGCCAGCTTGCGGGCGGTGCGCTCGACGTAACGCAGGTGGGGCGCGAGCTGCCCGAACTCGGCGAACGACGTGGGCACCTGACCGCGGCCGGTGACCAGCTGCGGCAGCCACTTCGCGTAGAAGCCACTGGCCTTGGCCGCCGCTTTCGCCTTCGCGGGCAGGTCGGCCTCCAGGTCGGCGAGCGCCCCGGCCGCCGCCAGGTGCGCGTCCACCGCCTCGCGTGCGATGAGCAGGTGCATGATCTCCGTCGAGCCCTCGAAGATGCGGTTGATCCGCAGGTCGCGCACCAGCTGTTCGACGCCGACCGCCCGTTCCCCGCGTGCGGCGAGCGACTGGGCGGTCTCGTAGCCGCGGCCGCCGCGGATCTGCATCAGCTCGTCGGCGATCTTGCAGGACATCTCGCTGGCGTACAGCTTGGCGAGCGCCGCCTCGATGCGGATGTCGTTGCGGCCCTCGTCGCTCATGTGGCCGGACAGCTCCTGCACGCTCTCCAGCGCGTACGTGGTCGCGGCGATGAAGGAGATCTTGTTCGCCACGGCCGCGTGCCCGGCGATCGGCTTGCCCCACTGCACACGGGCCGCCGCCCACTCGCGGGCGATCTTGAGACACCACTTGCCCGCGCCGGCGCACATCGACGGGATCGACAGCCGCCCGGTGTTCAGCGTCGCCAGCGCGATCTTGAGCCCCTTGCCCTCGCCACCGACGACCGCGTCCGCGGGCACCCGCACCTGGTGGAAGCGGGTGACGCCGTTCTCGATCCCGCGCAGGCCCATGAACGCGTTGCGCCGCTCCACCGTGATGCCTGGCGAGTCCATCTCGACGATGAACGCGGTGATCCCACCGCGGTGCCCCTCGCTGCGCGGCACCCGCGCCATCACGACGACCAGTTCGGCGACCACCCCGTTGGTGGTCCACAACTTGACGCCGTCGAGGAGGTACCCGCCGTCCTCGGTCGGGGTCGCGGTGGTCGCCAGGCGCGCCGGGTCGGATCCCACGTCGGGCTCGGTGAGCAGGAAGGCGGTGACCGCGCCCTTCGCGCAGCGCGGCAGGAACTTCGCCTTCTGCTCGGGCGTGCCTGCCAGCTTGAGCGGTTCCGGCACGCCGATCGACTGGTGCGCGGACAGCAGCACGCCCAGCGTCGGGTGCACCGAGCCGAGCAACGCCAGGGCGCGGTTGTAGGCGACCTGGGACAGCCCGAGGCCGCCGTACTCCTCCGGGATCTTGATGCCGAAGCAGCCCAGCTCGGCCAGGCCCTTGACGTACTCGTCCGGGATGCGCGCCTCCCGCTCGATGACGGTGCCGTCGAGGGTCTCGGCGTACTCGCGCAGGCGGGTGAGGAACTGCTCGGCCTTCTTCGCGGCCGCGGGTTCGGCACGGGGGTGGGGGTGGACGAGGTCGAGCCGGAACCGCCCGAGGTAGAGCTCCTTCGCGAACGACGGCTTGCGCCAGCCGCTCTCCCGGGCCTCCTCGGCGACCGCGCGGGCTTCCTTCTCCGTCACCTTCGGCTGATCAACCACCGAACACCTCCTCGGTGCGCCGTCAAGACATTGTGACCAGTGTTACTCACCGGTAGTGCGAACGGAAGCCCCTAGACCGGGGTGGTGAATGCCACCGCGCGTCCGATGGCGGCGCGCGGGGACGCGGAGCACCATGCGAGTGGAGGTGGTCCGATGCCCGAGGTCGACCTGCCCCGCCCGGTCGGGTTCGTGCTCGGCGGGGGTGGCAGCCTGGGTGCGATGCAGGTCGGCATGCTGCGTGCCCTCACCGAGGCCGGGATCCGGCCCGACCTGGTCGTCGGCACGTCGGTGGGGTCGCTCAACGGCGCCGTGCTCGCCCTGGACCCGGACGACGCCGGCGAACGGCTGCGTAAGACGTGGACCCACATGACCCGCCACGAGGCGTTCCCGGGCGGGGTCCTCAGCCAGGTCCGCACCCTGCGGCACAGCAAGACCCACCTCTTCCCGAACATCGGGCTGGCCACGATCGTCGACGACCACCTCGGGCCGGGCACCACGTTCGAGGACCTCGCGCTGCCACTGGGCGTCGTCGCGACCGACGTGGACACCGCGGAGGCGCGCCTGTTCACCTCCGGCGACCTGCGGCCGCCCCTGCTGGCGAGCGCGGCGATCCCGGGCATCTACCCGCCGGTCGAGCACGACGGGCGGCTGCTCTACGACGGCGGCCTGGTGGCGAACGTGCCGATGCGGCAGGCGCTGGTGCTCGGCGCGCGGTCGCTCGTCGTGCTGGACTGCGCCTTCCCCGGCCAGATCCCGTCGCCGCCGCAGACGTTCGCCGAGGTGCTGATGTACACGGCGATGGTGAGCATGCGGAACCAGGCCGTGCTGGAGGCGCCGATCGCGGCGGCGGAGGTACCGGTGGTCTACCTGCCCGGGCCGCGTCCGGTGCGGCTGAGCCCGCTGGACTTCAGCCGCACCGAGGAGCTGACCGACCTGGCGTTCGAGGCCGCGCGGATATACCTGGACGGCCTCGTGATCGACGGGCCCGGCCTCTACGGCGGCCCCGGGGTCAAGATCGCGTGACGCGGGCCACTCCGGGACAACAAACCGGGTGAGGGCACGTCTATCCGGGCGCGGTAGTTTTGCTTTCTCACCCACTATTTCCCAAAAAGAGACCACATGACAGTCAAGAAGACTTTACTTTTCGCCCGCAGCGCGCCGATCGCGGCTGGACTGCTCGCGGTGGCGCTCTTTTTGTCGGCATGCAGTTCCGGCAATTCGGGCAATACGAACAACGGCGGCACGGCTGCGCCCGGCACGTCGAGCCAGGGGGCCGCGGTCTCCGTTTCCATCGAACCCGCGAACGGGAAGAACATCAGCCCGGTCACGCCGATCGTGGTGAAGGCGGCGAACGGCACGCTCACGGACGTGACCGTCCAGAACACCGCGAAGCACACCACCGTGAAGGGCGAGTTCTCGGCGGACAAGACCACCTGGACCTCGTCGGAACCGCTCGGGTACGGCAGCACCTACACGATCGACGCGCACGGCGCGGACCGCAGCGGCAAGACCGTCGAGCAGCAGGGCCAGGTGACCACGGTGTCGCCGTCGAAGCAGGCGAACCCGAACATGATCCCCGCGCCGGCTTCGGTGGCCCAGACCGGCGTCGGCGTCGGGCAGCCGGTCGTCTTCCAGTTCAGCTACCCGGTGAAGAACAAGGCGGACGTGGAAAAGCAGCTGTCGGTGGTGTCGAATCCGCCGCAGGAGGGCAGCTGGTACTGGATCGACGACAAGAACGTGC
The DNA here is from genome assembly GCF_000473265.1 of Amycolatopsis thermoflava N1165. Classification (NCBI taxonomy): domain Bacteria; kingdom Bacillati; phylum Actinomycetota; class Actinomycetes; order Pseudonocardiales; family Pseudonocardiaceae; genus Amycolatopsis; species Amycolatopsis thermoflava. The sequence goes on along the minus strand of NZ_KI421511.1, from coordinate 7,813,914 downwards.
ATTACCGGCCGAAGGAGTACTGGCAGCCGGGCACGACGCTGACCGTTTCCGCGAAGATCTACGGTGTCGATTTCGGCAACGGCGTCTACGGCGCGGAGGACCGCACGGAGACTTACCACGTGCACGATTCCTGGATCGCGAAAGCCGACGGCAACACCGAGCAGATGCAGATCTTCCACAACGGCCAGGTGGTGAAGACCATGCCGATTTCGATGGGCAAGGACGCCACCCCGACGCACCTCGGCGCGCACGTGATTTCGTTCAAGGCCGAGAGCTACACGATGGACTCCTGCACCTACGGCGTCTGCCAGGGCGATCCGAAGTGGTACCGGTCCGAGGAGAAGTGGACCGAGCGCATCTCCAACGACGGCGAGTTCGTCCACGAGAACCCGAACAGCGTGGGCGCGCAGGGGAGCTCGAACGTGTCGCACGGCTGCATCAACCTCAACGCCGAGAACGCCGAGTGGTTCTTCCACAACCTGGGGCTGGGTGACGTGGTCGAGGTGACCAACTCCGGCGGGCAGCAGCTGCCGGTGTGGGACCTCTACGGCGACTGGGCGCTGTCGTGGGAGCAGTGGCAGCAGGGCAGCGCGCTGAAGTGATGTGGTGATCGCGGTTCCGGGGCGGCACGATGGGGGCATGACTGCCCCGGAACTCGATCGCGCGCGACGGCTCGTGGACGGCGCTTCGCGGATCGTCGCGCTCACCGGCGCCGGTGTCTCCACCGATTCGGGCATCCCGGACTTCCGGGGCCCACAGGGGGTGTGGACGAAGAACCCGGACGCCGAGAAGCTGTCGCACATCGACGACTACGTCGCCAGCCGCGAGGTGCGCGAGCAGTCATGGCAGGCCAGGCTCGACCACCCCGGCTGGTGGGCGCGGCCGAACGCGGCGCACCTGGCCCTGGTCGACCTGGAACGGCAGGGCAGGCTGTCGGCGATCCTCACGCAGAACATCGACGGGCTGCACCAGAAGGCCGGGAACTCGCCGGACCGGGTGGTCGAACTGCACGGCACGATGGCCGACACGATCTGCCTGGCCTGCGACGACCGCCGCGACATGCACGAGACACTGGACCGCGTGCGGGCCGGGGAGTCCGACCCGGAGTGCGAGATCTGCGGCGGGATCCTGAAGTCCGCGACGGTCTCCTTCGGGCAGATGCTCGACCCGGAGGTGGTGGACCGCGCCCGCGAGGCCGCCGAGACGTGCGACCTGATGCTGGCGCTGGGCACCTCGCTGACGGTGCACCCGGCCGCGGGCCTGGTGGACATCGCGGCGGCGGCCGGGGCGCCGGTGATCATCGCGAACGCCTCCGAAACGCCCTACGACGAGGTGGCGACCGTCGTGTTGCGCGAGCCGCTGGGCGAGGTGCTGCCGAAGATGGTCAGTCGCTGACCGGTTCGCCGTGGCTGGCGATCACCATGGTGGCTACCAGCGCCGCGACGACCAGCGCGGTCAGGTACACCGGCACCGGCGTGAACGACACCGCCAGCGCCAGCACCGCGGCCAGCGGGAAGCCGATCGCGATCGGGCGGCACTCGTTGCGCGGTCCGACGTGCAGCAGCCACACGCTGACCAGGAACACCGCCACGGGCACGGTCGTGGCGAACGCGGCGACCAGCTCGGGCGCGTGCCCGGTGTGGGTTTCGTGGTCCAGCGCGACCTCGATGCCGACGCCGACCGCGGCCGCCGACGTGAAGATCAGGTAGTGGCCGTAGCCCCAGGCGTAGCCGTACTTGAACTGGGCGAGCCGCTGGTGGCCGGGCTGATCGAAGTACAGCCACCACATGCCGAACACCAGGACCAGCCCGGCCAGCGCGAGGAACACCAGGTTCAGCACGTCGTGACCGGTGTCGATGGCCTCGCGAACCGCGTTCGTCGCGCCGAAGATCGTTTCGCCGAGCACGATCAGCGTGAACAGGCCGTACCGTTCGGCGATGTGGTGGCGGTGCCACTTGGTCGGCGTGCGGCGCTCGGCCCAGACCGGCACGAGCATCTCGGCCGCGGCGAGCACCAGGAAACTGGGTAGGAACCACGATTCGGGCACCGCGAGCCGCGCGATCCAGCCTGCCTGCACGATCGTGATGCCCAGCGCGTACCGCAGCGCCGTCGGCCGGCATTCGGGCGCGCTGCGGGCGGCCCGCAGCCACTGCGCGACCATCGCCAGCCGCATCAGCACGTACCCGATCACGATGACCGTGAAGTCGTCGGAGAACGCCCTGCTCACGCCGGCAGCGACGACCAGCGCGCCGGCGATCTGCACGAACGTCAGCAACCGGTAGGGGCCGTCGTCGGTGTCGAACGCGGAGGCGAACCAGGTGAAGTTGACCCAGCCCCACCAGATCGCGAAGAACACGAGCAGGAAGCTCAGCACACCGTGGCCGACGTGGTTCTCCGACAACGCGTGGTGCAGTTCCGCCGCGGCCTGGCCGACCGCGACGACGAAACACAGGTCGAACAACAATTCCAGCGGCGTCGCCGCGCGGTGCTCCTCGTCGCGGTTCCGCGCGGTCATCGGCCGGTACCAGACGCGGTACCGCCGGTTGGCGGGTGCCACGGACATGCCTCGCCCCTCCCGGTCGGCTGCTGTCCGCCTCATCCCAGCACACACGACGGGTGGGCCCGGCTCCCCCTCGTCCGGGCCCACCCACGTGGGTGCCTTCCTGCCGCCGTACGATCCCCCGCGGACGCCGACGGTACCGGGGCGGGCGTGACCCTGAGTGTCCGATCTCGAGAGCCCGGAGCGCGGTCCCCATCCCCGGAACCCGCTCCACATAGCCACTGTGCGTAGCTGATGCCCGCAACGTGAAGGCAAGTCAAGGTTTACCCGGTCGCTCTCCGTAGATCTAGCACCTTCGGGGAAGTCTCACTCATATGGAGCAGCAGTTGTGGCGCTGAGTAGTTGATCGTTAGAGGCGCGTGCTCGCCGGGCGCGGAGTTCGGCGATCCCGAGCCCCAGCGCGAAGAGGACAAAACCGGCAGCACACAGCAGCGAGACGGCGAGCGCGGCCGGGAAGTCGTTGCCGGACGCCGGGAGGACCGCCCGGAACACCGACGCGAGCACCGCGGTGCCGATCGCAGTGCCGATCCGCTGCCCGGTCTGCAACGCTCCCCCGGCGACGCCGGCCATCCGGGTCGGCACACACTCCAGCGTCAGCGTCGTGTTGGGCGAAATCACCATGCCACCGCCGATCCCGGCCACCAGCAGGGGCAACGCGACCACCAGACCGAGGTCCTGCCCCGGCGCGAGCCACGCCAGCAACGCGACGACACCCAGCCCCAACGCCACCAGCGAGAGGCCGGTGACCGTGAGGCCCCGCCCCCACCGCGCGACGAGCCGCCCCGCCACCGCCGCGGAAACCGCCGCCCCCACCGCGAACGGCGTCACCGCCAGCCCGGACTCCAGCGGCGTGTAACCGAGACCCTGCTGGAAGAACATCGCGAACACCAGCCAGATCCCGGCGAACCCGCAGAAGTACACCGCGCCGATCAGCGCACCCGGGGTGTAGCCCGGGGTTTCGGTGAACAACCGGACGTCCATCAACGGCGTGCGCTCGTGCCGCACCACGCGCCGCTCCCAGCGGACGAACGCGAACCCGAACACGGCCGCGACCGGGAACAACCACCACAACCGCCGCACACCGTCCTCTTCGGACTCCACCAGTGGCAGCAGCACCCCCAGCACGGCGAGCCCGAGCAGCAGCACACCGACGAAGTCGATCTCGGACCGCAGCCGCGCGGGACGGCCCTCGGCACGCGGCAGCAACCGCAGCGCCAGGACGAACGCGAACGCCCCGATCGGCACGTTCACGTAGAACACCCAGCGCCAGCCCTGCTCCTCACCGAACACGGCGAGGATGAGACCGCCCAGCACCGGCCCGACCGCCGTGGAGATGCCGACCACCGACCCGAACGCGCCGAACGCCTTGCCCCGCTCCGCGCCGCGGAACAGGTCCTGGATCAGCCCCGTGTTCTGCGGCGTGAGCAACCCGGCCGCGCACCCCTGCAGCAACCGCGCGACGACCAGCACCTCACCCGTCGGCGCGGCACCCGCGAACGCGCTCATCGCCACGAACGCCGCCAGCGCGATGAGGAACATCCGGCGCCTGCCCAGCGCGTCGCCCAGACGCCCACCCGAGACGAGGACCAGGCCGAAGGTGAGCGCGTAGCCCGAGACGACCCACTGCGCGGTGCCGGCGTCGCCACCGATCCCCTTCTGGATGGACGGCAGCGCCACGTTCACGATGCTGACGTCCAGCAGGCCCATGAAACCCGCGGTGAGGGTCACGGCCAGGGCTTTCCAGCGGCGTGGGTCCTGTTGCTGGGTGAGGGTCACTCATCCATGGTGACCTTTGGGTCCGGGTTGCGCGCGGTCTGGCGGCGCTACGCGGGTTTCTCAATCGCCGGCTTCGCTTCGCTACGCCCCGATTGAGCCCCTCCCGAACCCGATCTTTCAGTGTTCGGTTGCCGAGACACCGCGTCAAGGCGGGAAAGCGTGCCTTGACCCGGTGGCTCGGCAACCGATTTGGCTGGGGATCGGGTTGCAGGAGGGGGCTGGCTCGGAGGTGGCCGGCTTTCGTCGCCGGGTGTCCGTTGGTTCTGCTGTTTAGGTGCCGGCGGTGATGCCGGGGATGCCTTTCAGTTCACCCATCAGCATGGAGCTCACCTTGACCGGGTAGTCGTACAGCGCGAAGGTCGTCTCGCGTTGTTTGCCTACCAGCTTCAAGCGGACCGGGGTGTCACCGCGGTGGGCGAGCAGCGTGGACTTCAACTCGCCGACCACGCTCTTGTCCAGGCGCTCCGCCGTGCAGCGCAGCACGAGCGGGGGCTCGTCGTCGCCGTTGCCGATTTCCGACAGGTCCAGCGGTACCAGGCCGCCGCCGAAGACGGACATCTTGTCTTCGCGCCAGTTGACGCGGCCTTTGACCAGGACGGCGTTGTCCTCGATGAGGTCGGCCTGGAACAGGGCGTAGGACTTGGGGAAGAACAGCACCTCGAGCGAGGCGTCCATGTCCTCGACCGTGCAGATGGCCCAGGGTTCGCCCTTTTTGTTGACCCGCCGTTCGAGCGAGGTGATCAGGCCGGAGATGACCAGCTCGCCTTCCTTGGGCGGGTTGTCCAGGATCGCGGCGATCGGGCGCGGCGCGTGTTTGCGCAGGATCCGTTCGGCGCCGTCCAGCGGGTGCGCGGACACGTACAGGCCCAGCATTTCCCGCTCGTAGGCCAGCAGCTGTTTGCGCGGCCACTCCTCGTCGCCGAACTTCAGGTGCGCCAGCGGCGACGACGAGGGTGCGGGCTCGGCCGCGTCGCCGTCCCCGCCGAACGCCCCGAACAGGTCGAACTGGCCCATCGCCTCCTGGCGCTTGAGCGGCACCACCGCGTCGACCGCGTCCTCGTGCACCTGGATCATCGACAGGCGCGTGTTGCCGAGGCTGTCGAAGGCGCCGGCCTTGATCAGCGATTCGATGACCCGCTTGTTGCAGGCCACCAGCTCGGACTTGTCGAGGAAGTCGGTGAAGGAGGAGTACTTGCCCTTCTCCTGGCGGGTCTTGATGATCGACTCCACCACGTTGGCGCCGACGTTGCGGACGGCGCCCATGCCGAAGCGGATGTCGTCGCCGACCGCGGCGAAGCGCTGGCCGGATTCGTTGACGTCCGGGGGCAGCACCTTGATGCCGAGGCGGCGGCACTCGGACAGGTAGACCGCGGACTTGTCCTTGTTGTCACCCACCGAGGTGAGCAGCGCGGCCATGTACTCCGCGGTGTAGTTCGCCTTCAGGTACGCCGTCCAGTACGACACCAGGCCGTAGGCGGCCGCGTGGCTCTTGTTGAACGCGTACCCGGCGAACGGGAGGATCGTGTCCCACAGCGCCTGGATGGCCTCGTCGGAGAAGCCGTTCTCCTTCATCCCGGCGTGGAAGCCCTCGAACTCCTTGTCGAGGACCTCCTTCTTCTTCTTGCCCATCGCGCGGCGCAGCACATCCGCTCGGCCCATCGAGTAGCCGGCGACCTTCTGCGCGATGTGCATGATCTGCTCCTGATAGACGATCAGGCCGTACGTGTCGGCCAGGATCTCCTTCAGGGGCTCTTCCAGCTCGGGGTGGATCGGCTTGACCTGCTGCCGGTTGTTCTTCCGGTCGGCGTAGTCGTTGTGGGCGTTCATGCCCATCGGACCGGGCCGGTACAGCGCGCCGACCGCGACGATGTCGTCGAACACCGTCGGCTGCATGCGGCGCAGCAGGTCCCGCATCGGGCCGCCGTCCAGCTGGAACACGCCGAGCGTGTCCCCGCGGGACAGCAGCTTGTAGGTCTCCGGGTCGTCGACGCCCAGGGTGTCGAGGTCGATGTCGATGCCGCGGTTGGCCTTGATGTTGTCGATGGCGTCACCGATGACGGTGAGGTTGCGCAGGCCGAGGAAGTCCATCTTCAACAGGCCGATGGCTTCGCAGGACGGGTAGTCCCACCCGGTGATGATCGACCCGTCGTCGCGCTGCCAGAGCGGGATGGCGTCCATCAGCGGTTCGCTGGACATGATGACCGCGCAGGCGTGCACGCCCGCGTTGCGGATCAGGCCCTCCAGGCCGCGGGCGGTGTTGAAGATCGTGGAGACCTCTTCGTCGGTCTCGATCAGCGTGCGGACCTCGGCCGCCTCGCCGTAGCGCTCGTGCTGCGGGTCCACGATGCCCGACAGCGGAATGTCCTTCGCCATGATCGGCGGCGGCAGCGCCTTGGAGATCTTGTCCGCGATCGCGTAACCCGGCTGGCCGAAGTGCACGCGCGCCGAGTCCTTGATCGCCGCCTTGGTCTTGATGGTGCCGAAGGTGATGACCTGGGCCACCTTGTCCGCGCCGTACTTCTCGGTGGCGTAGCGGATCATCTCGCCGCGGCGGCGGTCGTCGAAGTCGATGTCGATATCGGGCATCGACACGCGCTCGGGGTTGAGGAACCGCTCGAACAGCAGCTTCTGCGGGATCGGGTCCAGGTTCGTGATGCCCAGGACGTAGGCGACCAGCGAACCCGCGGCCGAACCACGGCCGGGGCCGACGCGGATGCCGACCTTGCGGGCGTAGTTGATGAGGTCGGCGACGACGAGGAAGTAGGCCGGGAAGCCCTTCCCGATGATGACCTCGAGCTCCATGTCGAGCCGCTCGCGGTAGCCCTCGGGCGCGCCCTCCGGGAACCGCCACGCCAGGCCGCGGTCGACCTCGGCGCGCAGCCAGGACGCCTCGTCGTGCCCTTCGGGCACCTCGAAGACGGGCATGCGGTCCTTGTGGGTGTAGACGTCTTCGTAGGACTGGACGCGTTCGGCGATGAGCAGGGTGGAGTCGGCGGCGCCGGGGACCTCGGTGTCCCAGTACTCGCGCATCTCGGCGGCCGATTTCAGGTAGTAGCCGTCGCCGTCGAACTTGAACCGGTTCGGGTCGTTGAGCGTCTTGCCCGACTGCACGCACAGCAACGCCGAGTGCGAGTCGGCCTGGTCCTTGGTGACGTAGTGCGAGTCGTTGGTGGCCAGCGGTTTGAGGTCGAGCAGCTTGCCGATCTCCAGCAGGCCCTCGCGCACCGACCGCTCGATGGGCAGGCCGTGGTCCATCAGCTCCAGGAAGAAGTTGTCCGCCCCGAAGATGTCCTTGTAATCCGAGGCGGCCTGGATGGCCTCCTGCTTCTGCCCCAGCCGCAACCGGGTCTGCACCTCACCCGACGGGCAGCCGGTGGTGGCGATGATGCCGGCGGCGTTCTCCGCGATCAGCTCCCGGTCCATCCGCGGCTTGCGGTAGTAGCCCTGAATGCTCGCCAGCGACGACAGCTTGAACAGGTTGCGCAACCCCGTCGCGTTCTCCGCCAGCATCGTCATGTGCGTGTACGCACCACCACCGGAGACGTCACCGCCCTCACCGAACTCGTCCGAGCCCCGCTGCGAGGCCTGCCCCCAGAAGATCGGCTTCTTGGTGAACCGCGACTCCGGCGCGATGTAGGCCTCGATCCCGATGATCGGCTTGAGCCCGGCCTTGCGCGACTGCTGGTAGAACTCGTCCGCCCCGTACATGTTGCCGTGGTCGGTCATCCCGACCGCGGGCATGCCGAGACGACTCGCCTCGGCGAACAGCGGGGCGATCTTCGCCGCACCGTCGAGCATCGAGTACTCGGTGTGCACGTGCAGGTGGACGAAGGAATCGTTCGACACCAGCAGGAACCTCCCCTTGTTTCACGCTGACTCCCGGCCTGGAGGGATCAGCCTAGCTCGCGGCACCGACGAAAAACGCGCCGACGTGCCGACGTGCCGAGTGAAATTTATTTGACCTCCAGTTCCAATATGAGCTAGCGTTCCGGCATGGCGAGAGCGAAGGCCTTCGACGTGGACGCCGCCGTGGACAAGGCGATGGAGGTCTTCTGGGCGAACGGGTTCGGCGGCACCACGCCCCAGCAGCTGGTCGACGCACTGGGCATCGGGCGGGGCAGCCTGTACAACGCGTTCGACAGCAAGCACGCCCTCTACGAGCGGGCGCTGCGGCGCTACTACGAGCGCGAGACGGTCCGGCTGATCGAGGTGCTGGACGGCCCAGGCCCGGCCCGCGAGCGACTGCGCGCGGCGCTGGAACTCGTCGTCGACGCGGCCCGCGAAGACCGGCGTGGCTGCATGATGGCCAACGCCGCGGTCGAGTTCGGCGCGGCCGACGAGGTGGTCAACCACCTGGTGCGACGCACCTTCGAGCGCCAGGAGGCCGCCTTCCGCAGCACCATCGAGGAGGGGCAGCGGGCAGGCGAGATCGACGCCGGGGCCGACGCGCGGGCGCTCGCGTCGTTCCTGCTCACCACCATCAACGGCATCCGCGTGCTGGCCAAGGCCGACCCGGACCCGCGCCGCCTCGCGGACCTGGCAGGCACGGCTCTGCGCGCGCTCTGAACCCGCTGACCTGCGGCGTTTTGCGCTGCCTTCATTTTGTAACTCTAGTTCAAGAAAGAGAGTGCACGTGGACCTGCAGTTGGACGACAAGACGGCGGTCGTGACCGGCGCGAGCAAGGGGATCGGCCTGGCGGTCGTCCGCGCGCTGGCCGCCGAGGGCGTGACGGTGTTCGCGGCGGCACGCACCGTGAGCGAAGGCGTGCCGGTGCAGGCCGACCTCACGACCCGCGAGGGGGTGGCGCTGCTCGCGGAGCGGGCCGGTGACGTAGACATCCTGGTCAACAACCTGGGCGGCGTGACCACGGACAGCATGCGCGCAGACGGTTTCCTGGACATCGACGACGACGCGTGGCAGCGCACGTACGAGCTGAACCTGTTTTCGACCGTGCGGGTGACCAGGGCGCTGCTGCCGGGACTCCTCCGCCGGCGCGGCATCGTGATCAACATCTCGTCGATCGGCGCGCGGGCCGCCTTCCAGCCGGTCGACTACGGCACCGCCAAGGCCGCGCTGACGAACCTGACGAAGGCCCTGGCCGAGGAGTTCGGGCCGCGCGGCCTGCGCGCGCTGACCGTCAGCCCCGGCCCGACGCGGACCGCCAACTGGGCCGACCCCGCGGGGTACGCGGGCGAGCTGGCGGCCGCCGCCGGGATCCCGCTGGAGGAGTTTCTGGCCGGCGTGCCCGCGTCGATGGGCATCACCACCGGCAGGCTGACCGAGCCCGAGGAGACGGCCGCGCTGGTGACGTTCCTCGCCTCGCCCCGCTCCGGCAACCTGACCGGCGCCGACTACCTGGCCGACGGCGGGGTGATCAAGACCGTGTAGTGACGAGCATCCGGTTGACAGGGGGAAGTGGCGCGGCGAGCCTCGGGGCGTGGTGATCCCCCTCGTTCAGGTAGTCCGCGACGGGCTCGTGGAAAGCGTCCACTTCGGATCGCGGGTCGTCCTCGGCCCAGGTGGCGAGGTGCTGGAGGCCGGGGGTGACGTCGACCAGCCGGGCTACCCCCGGTCCACGGCGAAGCTCATGCAGGCCGCCGGCATGGTGCGGCTCGGGCTCGACCTGCCGCCCGACCTGCTCGCGCTGGCGTCCGCGAGCCACTCCGCGGAGGAGTTCCACCTCGACGGGGCGCGCAAGATCCTCGGCGAGCTCACCGAGGACGACCTGCAGTGCCCCGCCCACCTCCCCCACGACCCGGTCCTGCACGACGTGTGGATCGCGGAGGGACGCGCGCCGCGGCGGCTCGCGCACAACTGCTCCGGCAAGCACGCCGCGATGCTCGCCACCGCGAAGCTGAACGGCTGGTCCACCCACGACTACCTGGACCCCGCGCACCCGCTGCAGGTGAAGCTCGCCGAGACGGTGGCCGAACTCGCGGGCGAACCGATCGCGCACACCGCGGTCGACGGGTGCGGCGCGCCGCTGTTCGCGATCTCCCTGCACGGCCTCGCGACCGCCGTCCAGCGGGTCGCCACCGCCCCGCCCGGCACCCCGGAACACCGCGTGGCGGAGGCGATCCGCACGCACCCGGAGATGCTGGCCGGCCCGAACCGGGACGTCACCCAGCTCATGACCGCGGTGCCCGGGCTGATCGCCAAGGACGGCGCCGAGGCCGTGCAGATCGCGGTCCTGCCGGACGGTGTCACGGTCGCTGTCAAGATCGCCGACGGCTCCGCGCGCGCCCGCATGCCGGCCACGCTGGCGGCCCTGCGCCGCTTCGCGCCCCGGTACGACTGGGACGACGTGGTAAACCGCTGTCCCAGCCTGCACGCGCCCAATATGGTCGGTCTGTGACGACACTGCGCGAAGAAGACGTCGACCGCTTCCGCCGCGACACCCCGGGCACGGAAGAGGTCGTGCACCTCAACAACGCCGGCTCGGCGCTGCCGCCGCGGCAGGTCACCGACACGGTTCTCGACTACCTGCGCGAGGAGTCGGTGCGCGGCGGCTACGAGACCGCGGCCGCGCACGACGACCGCATCCAGGCCGTGCCCGACGCGATCGCCCGGTTCCTCGGCGCGGAAGCCGCCGACATCTCGGTGACCGACAGCGCGACCCGCTCGTGGCAGGCCGTCTTCTACGCGTTCCGCTTCGAGCCGGGCGACCGCATCCTCACCTGCCGGTCGGAGTACGCCAGCAACGCGATCGCCTACCTGCAGATCGCGCGCCGCACCGGCGCGGTGGTCGAGGTCGTCGAGGACGACGAGAGCGGCCAGCTCGACGTCGCCGACCTGGAGCGCCGCCTGGACGACGACGTCAAGCTCATCGCGATCACCCACGTGCCGACCCAGGGCGGCCTGGTCAACCCGGCCGAGGAGATCGGCGCGATCGCCGAGTCGGCCGGGATCCCGTTCCTGCTCGACGCCTGCCAGTCGGCCGGGCAGCTGGACCTCGACGTGCGCCGCCTGCGCTGCGACGCGCTGTCCGGCACCGGCCGCAAGTACCTCCGCGGCCCCCGCGGCACCGGCTTCCTCTACACGCACCCGCGGCTGCGGGAGCGGCTCGAGCCCGCGATGCTCGACCTGCACTCGGCCACGTGGACCGCGCCGGACAGCTTCGAGATCGCACCGGACGGCCGCCGCTTCGAGACCTGGGAACGCAACCACGGTCTCGTGCTCGGCCTCGGCGCCGCCGTCGAGTACGCCCACGAGATCGGCCTGTCCGCCATCGAGGAGCGGGTGACCGCGCTGGCCGCGCGACTGCGGGCGGACCTGTCGCAGATCGCCGGCGTCTCGGTGCACGACCAGGGCAAGCGCAAGTGCGGCATCGTCACCTTCAGCGTGGCCGGGACCGACGCGGCGGAGGTCCAGGCGGCGCTGGCCGCGGCGAAGATCAACACCTCGGTGGCGCGCCCCACCTCCTACCAGTACGACCAGGAGGTGCGGCGCCTGCCGGACATGGTGCGGGCGTCCGTGCACTACTACAACACCGAGGACGAGCTGCGCGCGCTGGCCGAGGCCGTGGAGCGGCTCGCGTAGCCGGTCATTCGCTGCGCAGGACGGCCGCGATGGGCGTCCGCGCCGCGCCGCGCGCCGGGATGAACGCACCCGCCACCGCGATGACGATGCCGGCCAGCGCCAGCAGGGCCGCCATCGGCGCGCGGTAGACGTCCAGGACGAAGCCGAAGACGTCGGACTGGGCCGCGCGCATCATCGCGGGGGCGACCACCCGGTGCGCGAGGATCCCGAGCGGCACGCCGATCAGCCCGCCGACCAGTCCCAGCGCGCCCATCGAGGTCACCAGCATCACGGTGACCTGGCGCGGTGTCATGCCGATCGACTTCAGCATGCCGAGGTCGCGCCGCCGTTCGCGGGCGTTGAGGACGACGGTGTTGAACACGCCGAGCGCGGCGACGGCGCCCAGCACCAGCGTCAGGAGCGTGGCGGAGCTGATGAGCACCACGGCCTGGCTCGACGTCCCGTCGCGCGGGGGCAGCACGGTCAGGCCGGGGTCGCCGGCCTCGACCGCGGCGCGGTAGGCCTGCTGGTCGGTGCCCGGCGCGAGTTCGACCGTGTAGGTGTCGGCCCGCGCGGCTGGGTCGAGGAGCGTCAGGGTGGACCAGTCGGCGAAGATCGTGTCGGCGTTGTTGGTCAGCACGACGCCGACGATCCGCACCGGGGTGCGCTGCCCGGCAAGTTCCACGGTGACGGTGTCGCCGAGCGCGAGCCCGCGCTGGTTCAGGAACCTCGACGGCACCGCGACCTGCCCCGGCCCGTCCGGCCAGTGGCCGCTCGTGACCTGGGGGGCGAGGGCCGCCGAGTCGCCGCGGGAGAACTCGACCGTCGCGGTCTGCTGCCCGCCGACCACGTTGACGTTCTTCGTGGCCACCGCGGCGACGAGCTCCGCGCCGGGGGTCGAGCGCAGCAGCGCCTCGTCCTCGGCGTCGGTCAGCGTGGTCGTGACACCGGGGCCGCCCGGCTTCGGCGACGCGCCGTCCGACAGCGCCGGCCCGCCCGCCACCACGTCGATGCGGTCCGGGTGGGACGGCCGCACCGCCGAGTTGTAGGCGTTCACCGACAACGTCACGCCGATCGCGAGCGTCACGGTGGTGACGCCGAGGACGACCGCGGCCAGCGTCAGGCCGCTGCGTGCCGGGCGGGCGAACGGGACCCCGAGGCCGAGGCTCACCGACCGCGGCAGCCGCAGGCCCGACAACCAGCGCTGCACGGCGAGCGCCCGCCCGGGCCGGGGCGCGCTGCCCGCGCTGATCGCCACCGCCGCAGGCAACCGGCGCGCCCGCAGCGCGGACACCAGCGCGGCCAAGGCGACCACGGCGGGCATCCCGAGCAACGCCGCGATGTCCACCCAGACGTCGATGCCGACCGCGCCCGCGCCGAAGACCTGGAACGCGTCGGCCAGCAACGGCCGCGCGACCACGTTGCCGAGCACCGTGCCCAGCACGCAGCCGGCGGCGGAGGGGACGGTGACCATCACCAGGTACACCCCCATCACCTGGTTCGGGCTGAAGCCGAGCGCCTTGAGCATCCCGATGTCGCGGTACCCGGCCACCACCGCGCCGCCGACCACGTTGGCGACGATCAGCACCGCGACCGCGAGCCCGAGGAACCCGAAGACGACGAGGAACGGCACGTACACCCCGACCTCGGTGGCGAGGTGCTGCTTCACCGTGAGGTAGGACTGCGCGCCCAGCAGCGCACCGGGCGGCAGCCCGGCCGTCACCGCCGCCTGCCCGGCGCTGATCTCCGCGGCGGTCGCACTCGCGGTGAACCGGTAGAGCATCTGGCTCGCGGTGGGCTGCAACGCCACCGCCTGGGCGGGGGTGACCCACGCGTCGGCGGACGCGCTCACCGAGTAGGCGAACCCGACGACGGTCAGCGCGGGACGGCCGGGAACCTCGATCCGGGTCCCGAGCGGCACCAGGGTGGTGCCGGGGACCAGGTTCAGGACGATCTCGCCCGGCGCGGCGGCCCACCGGCCCTCCCACACGTCGACCCGGTCCACCGGCCCGCCGGGGTCCGCGCGCCCCACGGTGGTCAGGGACGGGCCGACGCGTTGCGCGCTCTGCGAGGTGTCGAGGGTGAGCTGGGCGAACGGCCCGGCCGCCGCCTCGGCGCCCGCGGCGGCCGCCGTCAACTGTTCGTCGGCCACCAGGGTGCGGTCGAACGCCGCGACCAGGTCCGCTCCGCTCTGCTGCTCGTGCGCACGGTCGAAGGGGGCCGACGACGACACCAGCAGCCCGAGCGCCAGCACGATCGTCGCCGTGGAGATGGTCACCACCAGCCCGATCACCGCGGTCTGGAGCCGGCGGCGCCCCACCGCGGCCCGCGCCACCCGCCACACCGCGCTCACGGCGTCCGCTCCAGGCTGGTCTCGCGCGCGACCCGCCCGTCGGCGACCTCGACCACGCGGCTCGCGCACCGGGTGGCGAGCCGCTCGTCGTGCGTCACCAGCAGCAGCGTCTGCCCGATCTGGTTGAGGTCGAGCAGCAGGTCCATCACCTGCTCGCCGGATCGGCTGTCCAGCGCGCCGGTCGGCTCGTCGGCCAGCAGCAGCGCGGGCCGGTTCATCAGCGCCCGCGCGACCGCGACGCGCTGCCGCTCGCCGCCGCTCAGCCGGGCCGGGTAGATGTTGCGGCGCCCGGCGATGCCGAGCTCGTCGAGCAGTTCGAGCGCGCGCTTGCGGGCCTGGCCGGCCGGGGTGCCGGTGAGCTGGGCGGCGAGCGCCACGTTGTCCAGCGCGGGCAGGTCGTCGAGCAGGTTGAAGAACTGGAAGATCATGCCGATCCGGCGGCGGCGGAACAGCGCCAGCCCGGTCTCGTTGAGCTTCCCCAGGTCCTCGCCGTGCACGACGACCGAGCCGGACGTCGGGCGGTCCAGCCCGGCCACCATGTTCAGCAGCGTGGACTTGCCGCTGCCGGAGGGTCCCATCACCGCGACCGCCTCCCCGGCCCGGATCTCCAGGGAGACCCCGTCCAGGGCGACCGATTCGCTGTACTCCTTGCGCACGTCGGTCAACCGCACGACCGCGCCGTCATCTCTGGTCACGCCGGCCATCCTGCGGGCAGCGGCCCGGTACCGGCATCGGTCCGGGGAGGTAACTCCCGGCGCGGGTCATCCCGGGGATGTAGTCCGGCGGTGGATGCGTATCGCTCCGGGTCCTGACACAGTTGCCGGGTGTGGGAACTGGTTGTCGCCGCGGTGGCGTGCCTGGTGGCCGCGGTGCTGGCGGTCCGGCTCGGGCGCGCGCGGCGGGCGTTCGCGAGGGCGCTGGAGGAGCGCGGCTGGCTGCTGGAGCGGGAACGGGAAAGCGCGGCGCGCAGCGCGGTCGACGACGAGCGGGCCCGGATCGCGCGGGAGCTGCACGACATCGTCAGCCACAACGTGAGCGTCATGGTGGTGCAGACCGGGGCCGCGCGCCGGGTGCTCGCGACCGAACCCGGGCAGGCCGCGACGGCGCTGGAAGCGGTCGAGGCGGCCGGGCGGGACACGATGACCGAGCTGCGGAACCTGCTCGGCGTGCTCGCCCCGCCCGCCGACGGTGACGAGACCGCGGACCTGTCGCCGCAACCCAGCCTGAGCAGGCTCAGCCCGCTGATCGACCGGATCGCGTTCGCCGGGCTGCCGGTGGAGGTCCGCGTGTCCGGCGAGCCGCGGCCGCTGCCGTCCGGTGTGGACCTGACGGCGTACCGGATCATCCAGGAAGCGCTCACCAACGCACTCAAGCACGGCGACGGGCGGCAGGCGGAGGTGACTGTCCGGTACTCCGACCGCTACCTGCGGGTCGAGGTGCTCAACAGCGGGCCCAGCGTGCTGTCCGGGGACGCGCCGGCCCCGTCCGGCGAGACCGAGGAGGGACGCGGCCTACTCGGGTTGCGGCAGCGCGTGGCCGTGTTCGGCGGCGACCTGGACGCCCGGCGGCGCATCGGCGGCGGGTTCCGGGTCCGGGCGAAGATCCCGCTGGAGCGGCCGTGACCGGGCCGCGCGTGGTGATCGCCGACGACCAGGCCCTGGTGCGCACCGGCTTCCGGATGATCCTCGCCTCCGGCGGCGTCGACGTCGTGGGCGAGGCGGCGGACGGCGCGGAGGCCGTTGCCACCGTCCGCGACCTGGAGCCGGACGTCGTGCTCATGGACATCCGGATGCCGGCGATGGACGGCCTGGAGGCCGCGCGCCGCATCCTGGCGCGCGACCCCGGCTGCCGGGTGCTCATGCTGACCACGTTCGACCTCGACCGCTACGTCTACGACGCGCTCGCCGCCGGGGCCAGCGGCTTCCTGCTCAAGGACGTCACCCCCGAGCACCTGGTGGCCGCGGTGCGCCTGGTCGGCACCGGCGACGCGCTGCTGGCCCCGTCGATCACCCGGCGGCTGGTGGAACGTTTCGCCGCGGGGCAAGCACGCCCGGCGCCGCACCGCGACCTCGCCGTCCTGACCCCGCGCGAACTGGAGGTCCTCACCCTCGTCGCGCGGGGCCGGTCGAACGCCGAGATCGCCGCGGAGCTGACGCTCAGCGAGGCGACGGTCAAGACCCACGTGGCCCGCATCTTCGCCAAGCTGTCGTTGCGCGACCGCGCCCAGGCCGTCGTCCTCGCCTACGAAACCGGGCTGGTCTCCCCGGGCGACTGAACCGGTGTGGTCAGCACGCGGTCGTGCCCGGCCTCGCGCACCGGGCCGGTCAGCTCGAACGCGGCGCGGCAGGGCAGGTCGTCGGCCGAGCGGCCGGCGAACACCTCGATCGTGCCGGGTTCGACGATCCGGCGCAGGTCCAGTCCGGTGAACGCGAGCCGGTCGGCGTGCAGCCGGAACGTCACCGTGCGCGCCTCCCCCGCGTCGAGGGTGACCCGCGCGAACCCGGCCAGCTGCCGCACCGGGCGGGTCACCTGCGCCAGCACGTCGCTGAAGTACAGCTGCACAACCTCGTCCCCGGCGCGGTCGCCGGAGTTGCGCACCCGCACCGAGACCTCGACCGCACCGTCGGTCGGCACCTCGCGGGCGCTCAGCGTCAGGTCCTCGTAGTCGAACGTGGTGTAGGAGATGCCGTGCCCGAACGGGAACAGCGGGCTCGGGTCGAGGTTGCTGATGCCCTCGCTGTTGCCGCCGAGCGGGGGCTGCAGGTAGGTGCTCGGCTGCGCGCCGGCCACCCGCGGCACCTGCACCGGAAGCCGCCCGCCGAAGTTCGTCCGTCCAGACAGGACACCCGCCAGCGCGGGCCCGCCCTCCTCGCCGGGCATGAACGCCTGCACCAGGGCCGCCGCCCCGGTGTGGTCCCCCAGCGCGTACGGACGGCCGGACACCACGACCACCACCACCGGCGTGCCGGTGGCCAGCAGTTCCGTCAGCAGCTCGTCCTGCACGCCGGGCAGGCGCAGGTCCGGCGCGTCGCAGCCCTCGCCGGAGGTGCCCTCGCCGAACAGGCCCGCGCGGTCGCCGACCACCGCGATGCACACGTCCGCGTCTCGCGCGGCTTTCACTGCTTCGGCGAAGCCGGACCGGTCCTCGTCGCGGATCGGGCAGCCGGCCGCCGAAGTGATCACCGCGTCCGGCAGTTCCGCGCGCAGCGACTCCAGCAGCGACGGCGCGTCGACACCGATGCCGTACTCGGGATAGCGCGGCAGCACGTGGTTCGGGTAGGAGTAGCAGCCCATGAACGCCAACGGGTCGTCCGCGCACGGGCCGACGACCGCGATCCGCTTCGCGCGCAACGGCAGCGTGCCGTCGTTGGCCAGCAGCACCACCGACTTCTCCGCCAGTTCCCGCGCGATCGCGCGGTTGCGTGGCGAGTCCAGGTCCACCGGCCGCGCCCGCGGCGCCCAGTCCGCGTCGAGCAGGCCAAGCTCCGCCTTCTGACGCAGCAGCCGCCCGACCGCGCGGTCCACAAGGGACTCCGGCACCTCGCCCGATCGCACCAGCTCGACGAGTTCCTTGCCGTAGCACAGGGTGTCCGGCAGCTCGACGTCGATGCCCGCAGCCAGCGCGAGCGCCCCGGCCTGCCCGGTGCTGTCGGCGACCCGGTGCATGCTGCCCAGGAACGCGATGGCCCAGTAGTCGGACACCACCACGCCCTCGAAACCCCACTCGTCCCGCAGGATCCCGGTCAGCAGCGGCGCGTTCGCCGCCGCGGGCACCCCGTCGAGGTCGACGTAGGCGTTCATCACCGAGCGCGCCCCACCCTCGCGGATCGCCATCTCGAACGGCGGCAGGATCACGTCCCGCAGCTCCCGCTGGCCGATCGACACCGGCGCGTGGTTGCGGGCCGCGCGCGACGCCGAGTACCCGGCGAAGTGCTTGAGCGTGGCGACGATCCCGTTGCGCTCCAGGCCGCGCACGTACGCGGCGCCGAGCGTGCCGACCAGGTAGGGGTCCTCACCGAGGGTCTCCTCGACCCGGCCCCACCGGTAGTCCCGCACGACGTCCAGCACCGGCGACAGGCCCTGGTGCACCCCGGAAGCGCGCATGTCGTCCGCGATCGCCGACGCCATCCGCTCGACCAGCTCCGGGTCGAACGTCGCCGCCCACGCCAGCGCCGCCGGGTAGACCGTGGCGCCGTAGGTGGTGAACCCGGTCAGGCATTCCTCGTGCACGATCGCCGGGATGCCGAGCCGGGTCTCCTCGACGATCTCCCGCTGCAGCGCCTCAACACGCGCCGCGCCGTCGGCCGCGCTGACCGGCGCCGTGCCGAACACCCGCGTCAGGTGCCCGATGCCGTTCTCCCGCGCCTGCTCGAACGGCACCCCGCCACGCGCGAAGACGTCCTGCATCGGCGCGACGTTGCCGTTCAGCTGCTCGTTGCCCGGCCATGCGCTGCCCAGCTGCGCCACCTTCTCTTCGAGGGTCATCTCCGCCAGCAGCGCCTCGGCTCGGGCGGCGGCGGGCAGCGCGCTGTCGCGCCAGGTCGGTTCCGTCATGGTGCTCCTCGCAGGTTCGTCGTCGAATCGCGCACCACCAGGTTGGTGGCCAGCTCCACGTGGTGGGAGTCGAGGGTTTCGCCGGCAGCGAGCCGCATCAGCGTGCGCAGCGCGACGCGGCCCATGTCCTGCAACGGCTGCCGCACGGTGGTCAGCGCGGGCGTGGCCAGCTCGGCGAGCATGGTGTCGTCGAACCCGACGACCGACAGGTCCTCGGGCACGCGCAGTCCCCGCCGCCGGGCGGCTTCCATCACGCCCAGCGCGGTCGCGTCGCTGGCCGCGAACACGGCGGTCGGCGGCTCCGGCAGGTCGAGCAGCCGCCCGCCCATCTCCAGTCCGTCCGGGTAGCCGAAGGCGCCGTGCAGGATCAGCCGCGGGTCGACGGTCACGCCGGCGTTCTCCAGCGCCGCGCGATAGCCGTGCTGGCGGGCCTGGCTGCAGGAGGCCTGCACCGGCCCGCCGGCGTAGGCGATGCGCCGGTGGCCCAGCTGCAACAGGTGTTCGGTGGCGGACACCCCGCCGTTCCAGTTGGTGGCGCCGACGCTGGTCACCTCGACGCGCGGCAGGTTCAGCGGGTCGATCACCACGAGCGGCAGCCCGGCCCGCGCGAAGCCCTCGACCTGTGCGCGGGTCAGCTCGGAGGTGACCACGATCAGCCCTTCGCGGCCGGCCAGGCTCAGGCGCCGCGCCCAGTCGTCGTCGTCGGACTCCGGCAGGCGCCCGACCACGACGTCCACCCCGGTTTCCGCGCCCGCCTCGGTGACCCCGCGCAGGACCTCCAGCGAATAGGGGCTCACCAGGTCG
Organism: Amycolatopsis thermoflava N1165; assembly: GCF_000473265.1. Taxonomy (NCBI): domain Bacteria; kingdom Bacillati; phylum Actinomycetota; class Actinomycetes; order Pseudonocardiales; family Pseudonocardiaceae; genus Amycolatopsis; species Amycolatopsis thermoflava. The sequence continues at coordinate 7,794,348 of NZ_KI421511.1, read as the reverse complement.
TCGAACACCAGGTCCACCACGCGCGCGGGCCCGACCGTGCGCCGCCCGGGCTGGGGCACGTAACCCAGGTCCTTCAGCACGTCCTGGACCCGCTGCCGGGTCGCCGCCGCCACGTCGCCGCGGCCGTTGAGCACCTTGGAGACCGTCGGCAGCGAAACCCCGGCGGCCTCGGCCACCATCGCGAGCGTCGCCCGCTGAGAACGCGCCGGCACCGCACCCTCCAACCATGTTCTTGCCGAAAAGTTTCAGGCGACTATAACGCTATTTTCCTCGTCGAAACAGCTCTTGACGGGTCCGGGCGAGGCGCATATCTTCCGACACACACCAGAGTGTTTCCGAAAACTTTCGGACCTTCGATGGGGAAGGCGCATCATGACACTGGTCAAGCGGCGCACCGCCGTGATCGCGGCCGGCCTGGCCGCGGTTCTCTCCCTCACCACCGCGTGCGGCTCCAGCGGTCCCTCCGGCGGGGGCGGCGCCACCGCGTGGGCGCTCACCGGCGGCGACGAGCAGACGTTCCGGACGTCCTTCGAGTCGTCCGGGGTCGACGCGCAGTACTTCGGCAACGACGCGTACAAGCAGAAGATCCGCACCGCGATCGGCGCCAACGAGGCCCCGACGCTGGTCTTCAGCTGGAGCGGCGGCCTGCTCCAGTCCTGGGTGGACTCCGGCAAGATCATGGACCTGTCCGGCGAGGCCGCGAACGACCCGGCGTTCGTGAACCGCTTCCTGCCGTCGGTGGCGCGCACCGGCGTGCTCGACGGCAAGACCTACGCCGTGCCGAACAACGGCATGCAACCGGTCGTGCTGTTCTACAACAAGGAACTGTTCGACCGGATCGGCGCGCAGCCGCCGAAGACGTGGGACGAGATGATGGCCCTGGTGCCACGGTTCAACGAGGCCGGCATCGCGCCGTTCTCCCTCGGCGGGCAGAGCAAGTGGCCGCAGCTGATGTGGGAGGAGTACCTCGTCGACCGCATCGGCGGGCCCGAGGTGTTCAACAACATCGTCGCGGGCAAGCCCGGCGCGTGGTCGGACCCGGCGATCATCCGCGCCAACACGATGATCCAGCAGCTCGTCGACGCAGGCGGGTTCGTCCGCGGGTTCAACTCGATCGCGACCGACAGCAACGCCGACACCGCGCTGCTGTTCACCGGCAAGGCCGCGATGTACCTGATGGGCTCCTGGGCCTTCCCCACCATCAAGCAGGCCGACCCCGAGTTCATCTCGAGCGGCAAGCTCGGCTGGACCACCTTCCCCACCGTGCCCGGCGGCAAGGGCGACCCGGCGAACATCGTCGGCAACCCGGCCAACTACTGGTCCGTCTCGGCCACCGCGAGCGACGAGCAGAAGCAGGCCGCGCTGCGCTACCTGCGCGAGGACCTGATGAACGACTCCTACGTCGACTCGCTGCTCGCCGGCGGTTCGGTGCCGCCGCTCACCGGCATCGAGGACAAGCTCGCGAAAACCGAGGACCCGCAGTACCTGTCCTACGTGTACCAAATGGCGAGCAAGGCGCCGAACTTCCAGCTGTCCTGGGATCAGGCGCTCTCCCCCGGCCAGGCCGACGCGCTGCTGACCAACCTGGAGCAGCTGTTCCTCAAGCAGATCACGCCGGAACAGTTCTCCGCCAACATGAACGCGACGATCGGGCAATGAGCACGGTTCTCGAACAGCGGGACCGGGCGCCGGCACGCACGCCGGCGCCCGGCCGCGGCCGGCTGCGGACCGGCCCGAGCCCGCTGATGGCGGTGCCCGCGCTCGCGTTCTTCGGGGTGTTCGCGATCGTGCCGCTCGGCGGGGTCGCGGTGCTGAGCTTCATGGAGTGGGACGGCATCGGCGACCCGTCGTGGGCCGGGCTGGCGAACTGGGCCGCGGCGCTCGCCGACCCGGCGACCTACCACGCGATCTGGCTGTCGGTGCAGGTGATGGTGGTCAGCTGGCTGGTGCAGACGCCGATCTCGCTGCTGCTCGGCGTGCTCATCGCCGGGCGCGGCCGGTACCGCGCGCTGCTCGGGGTGCTGTACTTCCTGCCGATGCTGCTGTCCGCGGCGGCCATCGCGATCGCGTTCAAGGCGCTGCTGGACCCGAACTTCGGCATGAGCCGCGCGTTCGGGCTGGACTTCCTGTCGCAGGACTGGCTCGGCGACCCGACGCTCGCGCTGTACGTGGTGATCTTCGTGATCGCCTGGCAGTTCGTGCCCTTCCACACGCTGCTCTACCAGGGCGGGGTGCGGCAGATCCCGAAGTCGCTGTACGAGGCGGCGGAGCTGGACGGGGCGGGCCGGGTGCGGCAGTTCTTCCACATCACGCTGCCGCAGCTGCGCTACACGATCATCACCTCGTCGACGATGATGCTGGTCGGGTCGCTGACCTACTTCGACCTGGTGTTCGTGCTGACCGGCGGCGGCCCGGGCGACGCGACGCGGATGCTGCCGCTGGACATGTACCTGTCCGGGTTCTCCGGCAACGACATGGGGCGGGCGAGCACGCTGGCCGTGCTGCTGGTGGTCGCCGGGCTCGCGCTGGCGCTGGGGTTGTCGAGGCTGTCCAGCTTCCGGCGGGGCAGCCAGCTGGAGGGGGCGTGATGCGGACCCGTCCGAACTACCTCGGCGGCCTCGCCGGGTTCGTGTGGCTGGCCGTCGTGCTGGTGCCGGTGTACTACGTGGTGGTGACGAGCCTGCGCAACCAGCGCGGGTTTTACGACGCGAACCCGTTGTCGGTGCCGGCCCCGCCGACGTTCAGCGCGTACGAACTGGTGCTGCGCAACGACTTCTGGCGGTATTTCGCCAACAGCGTGGTCGTGACGCTCGCGACGGTGGCGATCGCGGTCGCGGTGGCGTTGATGGCCGCCTACTACGTGGTGCGCGGCACGACGTGGTTCTCGCGGTTCACCTACCGCGGCTACCTGCTGGGCCTGGCGATCCCGATCCAGGCGACGATCATCCCGGTGTACTACCTGATCACGCGGGCGCAGCTGTACGACACGCTGCTGGCGATCATCCTGCCGTCGGTGGCGTTCGCGATCCCGCTGTCGGTGATCATCCTGGCGAACTTCCTGCGGGACGTGCCGAACGAGCTGTTCGAGTCGATGCGGGTGGACGGCGCCGGTGACTGGCGGATGCTGTTCAGCCTGGTGCTGCCGATGATCCGGCCGGCGGTGGTGACGGTCGCGGTGTACGACGGACTGAACGTGTGGAACGGGTTCCTGTTCCCGCTGATCCTGACGCAGAGCCCGGACCAGCGGGTGCTGCCGCTCGCGTTGTGGTCGTTCCAGGGGCAGTTCCGGGTCAACATCCCCGCGGTGCTGGCGGCGGTCGTGTTGTCGACGCTGCCGGTGCTGGCGCTGTACGTCCTGGGGCGGCGGCAGCTGGTCAGCGGCCTGACGGCGGGTTTCGGGAAGTGAGGTCGCGAACGGGCAGGAGTTCGACCGCCGCCCCGGACCGTTCGAGCAGGTGCGCGTGCTCGGCGCGCCTCGGGTCGTTCCGGTAGGCCTCGAACTCCTGCTCGCCCGGGAACCCGACGAGGTGCACCTCGGTGCCGTCGTCGAGGGACCGGACACGCCGTTCGAGGCGGCCGCCGTACTCGGCCAGCAGGGGCAGGACGGCGCCCTCGTAGGCGTCGAAGGCTTCCGCGCCACCCTCGGGCAGCCGCGCGATCAGCAGGAAGGTCAGGGGCATGGGCTCATGATGGCGGGCTCGGCACCTCGGCACGCCGGGCGCCGCGATCACCACGCCGGGCGCCGCGCCGGCCGCCCCGGGCACCACGTTCACCACCCCAGCGCCACGCTCGCCACCCCCGCGCCGCATTCCCAGGCCGGACACCACCTCCACCGCCCCCGGGTGCCGCCGACCACCATCCCGGGCACCGTGTTCACCACGCCGCCGCCGCGTTCACCACCTCGGGCACCGCATTCCCCGCCTCAGGCACCGCATTCCTCACCTCGGCCACCACCTTCGCCGCACCGGCGCCGCATTCCCCACCTCGGGCACCACGTTCCCTAACCCCGGCGCCACGCTCACCGCCCCGGCGCCGCGCTCACCACCTCGGGCGCCACGCTCACCACCTCGGGCACCACGTCCGCCACCCCGGGCACCACGCTCACCACCTCGGGCACCACGTCCGCCACCCCGGCGCCGCATTCCCCACCCCGGGCACCACCTTCACCGCCCGGGCACCGCATTCCCCACCACGGGCATCGCGCCCGCCGAGCCGACCGCGCAGCGACCCAACCCCCTCACCGCCCGCGCACCACGCCCCGCACGTCCGCGGCCGACGGTGCGCCCAGCGCACGCGAGATCCCCCGCGCCGCGGCGGTCATCACCGGGACCAGGGCCCTCGGGTCGCACTCGTCCACGTGCACCACCAGACCCAGCGCGGCGACCACCTCGTCACCGGCGCCGCGGATCGGCGCCGCGATCGCCACCGCCTCCAGCGTCAGCTGCTCCTCCGCCACCGCGACCCCGGTGCGCCGCACCTCCGCCAGCACCCGCCGCAGCTCCCGCGCGTCGGTGATCGTCTTGTGCGTGAAGCGCTTCAGCGGCGCCTCCAGCACCTGCTCCTGCACCTCGCGCCCCGCGTGGGCGAGCAGCGCGAGCCCGGTCCCCGTGGCGTGCAACGGCCACCGCTGCCCAAGCCGGCTCAGCACCGTCACCGTGCCGCGCGCCCGCAGCGTCTCGACGTACACCACCTCATGCCCGTCCCGCACCGCCAGGTGCACATGCGCGCGCGTGGAGTGGAACAGGTCCTCCAGGAACGGCTGCGCCAGTTCGCGCAGTTCCAGCCCGCGGGGCGCGAGCGCGGCCAGCTCCAGCAGGTGCAGCCCGATCCGGTAGCGGCCGTCGTCGTCGCGTTCGAGCGCGCCCCAGTTCACCAGCTCGCCGGCGAGCCGGTGCGCGGTCGTCAGCGAAAGCCCGGCCCGGCGGCTGATTTCGCTCAACGTGAGCAGGCTGCGGCCCGGCGTGAACGCGTCGAGCACGGCGAGCAGCCGTCCCGCCGCCGTCATGGGAATCGGTCTCCGCAAAGCCCTGTCCACGGCGGCTCCTCCGGGGGTCGGCGCTGACTCCGTCGGACCCATCCTTGATCGAGTGTGACCGCTCATACAACGGGCCTTCCGCATGGTGGAAGCCCCGTTGCGCAGCGGTCACACGCGCGAGTGGTCAAGTTGGCTCGATCGAGTTTCCGTGGCGCGCCCGCGGAGGACGACGTGGTTACGTGGCGGGCCCCAAACCCCGACCACACCGAGGAAGATCGCTTGTGACGGCAACGACCACCCGGCAGGAAACCGTCCCGCTCACGTTCGGCGGATTCGACTTCGCGGGCCGCATCGTTCGCGGGGGCGGCAGACTCGCGCCGATCGTCCTGGTGGGCGGCGCCTTCCAGCACAAGGACGCGTGGGGCCGGGTGGAACGCGATCTGCTCCGGCACGCCGACGTGATCACGGTCGACCTGCCCGGCTGGGGCGCGGCGGACCGGCTGCCGCCCGGCTACGGCGTGGACTTCCTCGCCGGCGCGCTCGGCCACCTGCTCGACCACGTCGCGCCGGAGCCGGTGCACGTCGTCGGCGCCTCCTACGGCAGCGGGGTCGCCCACCGGTGGGCGCAGCTGCGTCCCGAACGGGTGCGCCGCCTGCTGCTCGTCGGCACGATGACGCACGTGACCGGTCGGCTGCGCCGCCGCATCGCCCGCAGCGTGGAACTGGCCGAGCAGGGCAGGCACGCGGAGTTCACCGCCGAGGTGCTGGACCTGATGCTGAGCCGCGCACCGGGCATCCGGCGGCAGGCCGCGGTCCGCCGGTGCCTCAACAGCCTGGTGGGCGCGATGACCGACGCCGACGTCGCCAAGTACCTGGACAACACGCGGCGGCTGCTCGACCACCCCGGCGACGACGGCCGGGTCCTGCCCGTCCCCGTGCTGGTCACGACCGGGGAGCACGATCCGCTGACCACGCCGGTGTTGAGCCGGGCAGCCGCGGCCCGGTGCGCCGACGCCCGCTTCACCGTGATCCACGGCGCCGACCACCTCGTGCACCTGGAGCGGCCGGCCGAGGTGGTGGACCTCGCGTTGCGGTTCTTCGCCGGCGAGCCGCTGTCCGGTCTGCCGTACTGCACCCCGGTCGAGCACGTGGTCTGCGGGGTGGCGCGGTGAAGCACGCGCTGTTCGTCAACGTCGCCGACCACGGGCACGTCAACCCGACGCTGGCCGTGGTGTCGGAGCTGGTGTCGCGCGGCTGGCGGGTGAGCTACGCGGTCGGCGCGGACTTCGTCCCGCAGGTGCGCGCGTCCGGTGCGGAACCGGTGGTGCTGCCGGATGTCCGGGACGGCAGCCCGCCGCCGGAGGACCTGATGGCGGGCGTGGCGATGTACCACCGGGACGCCGAGGCCGCGCTGCCCGTGCTGGAAGCCCTCGACGAGGCGCCCGACGTGGTGGCCTACGACTTCGTCGCGTTCGCGGGCAAGGTCCTGGCGCGCAAGCTCGGCTTGCCGATGGTGCAGCTGTCGCCGACGCACGCGTTGTTCCCCGGCTGGGAGCGGATCGCGTTCGGCGTCGAGAACCTCTCGGACCTGCCGGTGTACCAACGGTTCCAGCGGTTTCTCGACGCCAACGGCCTTGGCTGTTCGGTCGAGGAGTTCCAGGCGGTGGACGACCCGAAGGTGGTGTTCGTGCCGCGGGCGTTCCAGATTTCGCCGGACCTGCTCGGGCCGGAGCACACCTTCGCCGGTCCCGCGCTCGGCGACCGGTCGTTCCAGGGGTCGTGGCGGCCACCGGTGGGGCAACCGGTGCTGCTGGTCTCGCTCGGGTCGTGTTTCACCGACCAGCCGGACTTCTTCCGGGCCTGCCTCGACCTGGCCGCGGGCTTGGGCTGGCATACCGTGATGGCGATCGGTCGGCACGTCGATCCGGCGTCGCTGGGGCCGGTTCCGGACGGTGTCGAGATCGCCCCGATGGTGCCGCAGCTCGACGTGCTGGCCGCCGCGTCGGCGTTCGTCACGCACGCCGGGATGGGCAGCCTGCTGGAGGCGCTGTACCACGGGGTGCCGATGGTCGCGGTCCCGCAGATGGCCGAGCAGCGGCTGAACGCGGCGCGTCTCGCCGAACTCGGACTGGGCGTGACGCTCGACCGTGCGGAGGTGTCGGCGCAGACGCTGCACAACGCCGTGCTGCGGGTGTCGTCGGATGCCGGCATCGCAGCGAACGTGGCGGGCATGCGGGAAATCGTGCGGGCCTGCGGTGGGGCGGCGGAGGCCGCGGACGTGATCGAAAAGGCCTCGGTCCGGGAAGGTGCCGCGCTGTGACGACACTGGAGAGCCCGGTCCGAAACGTCATGCTGGAGACCGACCGCGGCCGGTTCGCCGCCTGCCGGGCCGGGTCCGGCGAGCCCGTCGTCCTGGTGGGCGGGTACCTGGGGTCCAAAGAGGACTTCGCACCGCTGTTGCCGCTGCTGGCCGCCGCCGGGTACGCGGCCTGGGCGGTCGACCACCACGGTCAGCACGAAAGCCCGGGCTCGGACGATCCGAGCGCGTACACGTTGTCCGCGATGGCGCAGGACTTGCTGGCGGTGATCGGCGAGGTCGGCGAGGGGGAGCCGGCGCACGTGGTGGCGCACTGCGCGGGCGCCGCGGTCGCGCACGCCGCCGCCGTCGCCCTGCCGCGGGCGGTGCGCAGTTTCGCGCCGCTGGGCAGCCTGCTGACCGGTTCGGAGAAGGAGACGGCGTTCCTCACCTGGTGCGCGGACGCGGTCGCCGCGGAGGGAGCCGCGGGCCTGCGCAACCTGGTCGACCACTGGGTCCGCACGGATCCGGACCGGGCGGATCTGATGCGGACCCGGTTGTCGACCACGCGGACCGGTCACCTCGTCGGGTTCGCGCGGCTGCTGTGCGGGCCGCGGGCGGGGGTCGGCGAGCTGGCCGGTTCCGGGGTGCCGTTGTTGTTCGTGCATGGCGTGGACGACGAGTTCACCGGTTCGCCCGAGGAGTACCAGCGGACGGCCCACCGGTTCGGGCGGGACGCGGTCGCCGTCGAGGGCGCTGGCCATTGCGTGCAGCTGGACCGTCCACAGGAGACGGCCGAGGCGCTCATCGGGTTCTGGCGCGCAGTTTCAGCAGATCGTCGGCGAGTTCCGGCAGCGGAAGGTCGTTGACCTCGGTCACCGTGCGAACGGCTTCGTCCGGGAATGCGCCCGCGCCGGTGCAGGCGCCCGCGATCGCGCCGGCGATGGCCGCGATGGTGTCCGTGTCGCCGCCGAGGCTCGCCGCCGTGCAACAGGCCTGCCACGGGTCCTCCGCGTGGCGGAGCACCGCGAACGCGGCGGGCACCGACTCCTGGGTAGCGACGCTCGTGCCGATCAGCGCGGGCACGTCGGCCGGATCCATGGTGCGGCTCCAGCGGATCCGCGCGGCGACGTCCCCGGCCGCGACCCAGTTCCCCCGCTTGGCGGCTCGTTCCGCCGCCTCGACGGCGAAGTCGATCGCCTCGGACAGGCTCGCCCCACCGACGCCCGCACTCACTGCGGCGGCGACCGCGGCAGCCCCCGCGAGGGCGACGCCCGTGTTGTGGGTGACCCAACTGGCCTCGACCACGCTGTCCACGAGCACGTCGAGGTCGGCCGGATTCGCGATCCCCACCGGGGCGATGCGCATGGCCGCACCGTTCGTGGTGCCGTACTTGCCGGCCTCCTCAAGCGCTTCCCCCGCGGCGACGGCCGTGAGAGCGGCGCGCGTGGACGGCCCGAGCAACCCCCGAATGCCGCGGCTGCGCAGGTCCCGCTCCCACTCCAGGAGCGCATCGGCGAGCCCGTGGGGGTCGATCCGCCCACCCCCGGAGACCAGCAACTGTGCGACGATCATCGCCTGCTGGGTGTCATCGGTGACACCGCCCGCAGGCAACCCCCGCGCCGCCGCGAAGCCCGTGACAGGCGTGATTTCCGCCGGTGACAGTCCTTCTGTGGGCATACCGAGCGCATCCCCGATGGCCAGACCCGCCAGAGCCGCCACAGCACGTTCCCTCACCACCCCACAATCCCACCACCAAACAGGGCGCGCCAGCGCCTGCAGTGACCACAAGGTAGCTGGGTGGTCATCCCGTCGCCTGACACCGGACGATCACCTTGAGCCAGGGCCGCAACCCGGGCTCTCTCCGGCGGCCGAACATGCCAACCTTGCGGCCCTGGCTCAAGGTGATATGCACAAACCGGAAGGCGACGGGATGACCACCCGGCGACCACCTCGCCAAGGTGAGGTGAAGTGCTTTTCTGTCATCCCGGAGCCTGCCCGTCCGGCGAGGACTCTTTTGATCTTTTTCCGCCCTGCGGGCGGTGCGCCTTGCGGCGCCAAACGGTCACCTTACGACCACCCCCGCCCCCGATGCCTGATTGTGTTTCAGTCGCCGAGCAGCCGTGTCAAGGCGGGAAAGCGTGCCTTGACACGCCTGGTCGGCGACTAAAGATCGGCTGTGGATCGGGGGCGGGGGAGGTCTGGTTGGAATGGTCGGTGTCGTTGCGTTGCCGGCTTGCGTGTCGCTGGTTGGGGTAGTCGGCTTACTTGCGTTGCCGGCTTGCGTTTGCGTGCATGTGTGATGCCCAGCCCTGGCAACAACTACCAGCGCCGCCGATCCCGGGAAAGGGGTCGGTCAGTTGAGGGGCGCGAGGAGCAGCGTGGCGAAGCCGAAGCAGTCCCGGTAGCCACGCAGCCACTCGTCCCGGTGGGCGGCGGCGATGGCGAGCACGTCGGGCTGGTCGAGGCTGCGGGCGGCGAGTGAGCCGGTCCAGTTCCACTCGTAGTCGTCCAGCTCGTGGCGCGTGCTGAGGTGACCGTAGAGCGGCACCCAGCCGTCGGCGGTGATCGTGTCGACCGTGGTGGGGAGGTCCGCGAGGTCACCGAGGACCTCGACGGCCGCCGCGCTCGGTTCGCGTTCCCAGTATCCCTCGCCGACGACGACCCGCCCGCCGGGCGCGAGGACCTTCCGGGTCGCCGCGAGCGCCTGCCGGAGGCCGCCGAAGGCGTGGGTGGCGCCGACGCAGAACACGACGTCGGCGGGTTGTCCGGGGACGAAGCCGGCCGCGTCGGTCTGGTGGAGCGTGAGCCGCTCGGCGAGACCACGGCGCGCGCCCTCCCGGCGGGCGTGGTCGAGGGCCGCTTCGGAGACGTCCACGCCTTCCGCCGTGGCGCCTGGCGCCAGCGCCAGGGCGCGCAGCAGCCACTCCCCGCCACCGCACCCGAGGTCGAGGAGCCGCTCGTCCCCGCGCGGCAGGGCCCGCTCCAGCAGGGCGGTCACCGCGGCGTCCCCGAGGGGCGCGGCAATGGGATGGTCGGCATGCGCGAGGCGCGAGATCAAGTCACGTTCCACGACGGCAGCCTGCCCGGTACCGGGACGGACGCGCACGCCAATTTCCGGTGATCGTCAGCGCGGAAGCGCGCGCATTCGGCTCACTCCCGTCGCAGGCGGACGAACCGGACCCACCAGTAGCCGGCGATCACGGCGTTGAGCGCGGGAAGCGTGATCCGCATCCACAGCTCCCAGTCGGAGAAGATGCCCCAGACGATCACCTGGAAAGCGACCAGCGCGGTCCACCCGATCGCGGTGAGCATCGCGCTCCGCGCCGGGCGGGGGTTGAACGGATCGGGCTCGGGCGGCACCCGATGACGGTGGCAGAAGAACCCCGCCCGGGGAACGCCACCGGATGGCGCAACGGGCGCGCCCGTCCGGCGCCACTCCGAGAAAGAAGACCCCTACGGGTGGGCCGGCCGACCCATCCGGCGCCTGCCCACAACGGGCCACCGGCCATCGAAAACGGTGGGCGCAGCAGGGTTCGAACCTGCGACCCCCTCCTTGTAAGGGAGGTGCTCTTCCGCTGAGCTATGCGCCCCGGACCGGCGGCGCCCAACCCACGGGCGCCGCCGGTGCGAGCATCATTCGGGCAGCTCGGCCACCGCTCGCTTCCAGGCGAGCTGGTCGCGCGGCTCGCCCGGCTGGTTGACCTCGGCGTAGCGCACCACGCCGCCCTTGTCGATCAGGAAGGTGCCCCGGTTGGCCAGCCCGGCGCCCTCGTTGAACACGCCGTAGAGCTTGGCGACCTCACCGTGCGGCCAGAAGTCCGACAGCAGCGGGAACTGGTAGCCCTGCTGCTCGGCCCACGCCTTGAGCGAGAAGGGTGTGTCCACCGACACACCGAGCACCTGCACGCCCTGGCCGTCGTACTCGGCGAACTCGTCGCGCAGCTGGCAGAGCTCGCCCTGGCAGATCCCGCTGAACGCGAACGGGTAGAAGACCAGCAGGACCGGCTTGTCGCCCTGGAACGACGACAGCGTGACCGGCTGCTTGTTGTAGTCGTTCAGGGTGAAATCCGGAGCAGCTGAACCGACCTCGACCGCCATCGAAGCACCTCTCACATCGCCAACGTTGCACTTGCCGCACGCTCACCTTAGCGTGCGGCCGCTCAGCGCTGCTTCGACTTCGACTTCGGCGGCACCAGCTTGGTCCCGGCCCAGTTCGGGCCGACGCTGATGTTGGAGGTCTGCGCGAGCCCGACGGTGGGCACCGCCTCGGCGATCTCACTCGGCTCCACGTGCCCCGGCTGCCCGGTCTTGGGCGTCAGGACCCAGATGATGCCGTTCTCGTCGAGGGGCGACCGGGCGTCCATGATCGCGTCGACCAGGTCCCCGTCGTCCTCCCGCCACCACAGCAGAACCACGTCGATGACCTCGTCGGCGTCCTCGTCGAGGAGATCGCCGCCGATATGTTCTTCGATCGCGGCACGCAGGTCGTCGTCGACGTCCTCGTCCCACCCGATCTCCTGAACAACCATGTCCGGCTTGATGCCAAGCCTCTCGGCGACGCTGCTGTACTCAGCGTCTCCAGCGGCGACCACTGCTGTCACTCCTCCAACTCACGACGCGGGCGGCACGGCGCCGCCCACTCGACATACGGATGGGTGTAGCGAACACGCCTGGAGCCTCCGGCGCAACCGTCCACACCGGATCTCTGTCAACTCGTAGCGCAGCGTAGGGCCCCGGGGGACGTGTTCGCGACCGCAAAACGACCCTCGGCGGCACCCGTCCGGGCACACCTGGCCTAGGGTAGGCATAACGCGCGCGCGTGCGCGCGCGGACTTAGGTGAACGTTACCGCTCAGTAGCGATGACGGGAAGCCCGGACTAGACGACCATGACAGAGAGGGCACGGCCGAACTGAGGCATCCGTGCCCCGCACGCGAAGTGACAACCGGCGAGGAGATCCCTTGGCCCCCCAGAACGACCAGGCCGCAGGCACCGGCGCCAGCACCGATCGGGCCCCGGCCCGGGTCCGCGTCATCCGTGACGGATTGGCGGCCCACCTGCCCGACATCGACCCCGAGGAGACAGCCGAGTGGCTGGACTCGTTCGACGAGGCACTCGCCCGGGGCGGCCAGCAGCGGGCTCGCTACCTGATGCTGCGGATCCTGGAGCGCGCCCGCGAGCGCAACGTCGGTGTCCCGCCGCTGACCGCGACGGACTACGTCAACACCATCCCCACGGAGAACGAGCCGTGGTTCCCCGGCGACGAGGAGATCGAGCGCCGCTACCGGGCCTACATCCGCTGGAACGCGGCGATCATGGTGCACCGCGCCCAGCGCCCCGGCGTCAGTGTCGGCGGCCACATCTCCACGTACGCGTCGTCGGCGGCGCTCTACGAGGTGGGCTTCAACCACTTCTTCCGGGGCAAGGACCACTCCGGCGGCGGTGACCACGTCTTCATCCAGGGTCACGCCTCCCCGGGCATCTACGCCCGCGCCTACCTGGAGGGCCGTCTCAACGAGCAGCAGCTCGACGGCTTCCGCCAGGAGCTGTCGCACGCCGGCGAGGGCGGCGGCCTGCCGTCGTACCCTCACCCGCGGCTGATGCCGGGCTTCTGGGAGTACCCGACCGTGTCCATGGGCCTGGGCCCGATGAACGCGATCTACCAGGCCCGGTTCAACCGGTACCTGCGCGACCGCGGCATCAAGGACACCTCCGACCAGCACGTGTGGGCGTTCCTCGGCGACGGCGAGATGGACGAGCCGGAGTCGCGGGGCCTCATCCACGTGGCCGCGGGCGAGGGCCTGGACAACCTGACCTTCGTCATCAACTGCAACCTGCAGCGGCTCGACGGCCCGGTGCGCGGCAACGGCAAGATCATCCAGGAGCTCGAGGCGTACTTCCGCGGCGCGGGCTGGAACGTGATCAAGGTCATCTGGGGCCGCGAGTGGGACGCGCTGCTGCACGCCGACCGCGACGGCGCGCTGGTCAACCTGATGAACCAGACGCCGGACGGTGACTACCAGACCTACAAGGCCAACGACGGCGCCTACGTCCGGGAGCACTTCTTCGGCCGCGACCCGCGGACGAAGGACCTGGTCAAGGACATGAGCGACGCCGACATCTGGAACCTCAAGCGCGGCGGCCACGACTACCGCAAGGTGTACGCAGCGTACAAGGCGGCGATGGAGCACCACGGCCAGCCGACGGTGATCCTGGCCCACACCATCAAGGGCTACGGCCTCGGCCCGGCGTTCGAGGGCCGCAACGCCACGCACCAGATGAAGAAGCTCACGCTGGACGACCTGAAGCTGTTCCGGGACGCGCAGCGCATCCCGATCAGCGACGAGGAGCTGGAGCGCGACCCGAAGCTGCCGCCGTACTACCACCCGGGCGCGAACTCGCCCGAGATCGAGTACATGGTCGGCCGCCGCAAGACCCTCGGCGGGTTCGTGCCGGAGCGGCGCAACCGGGCCAAGCCGCTGGTGCTGCCGGGCGACAAGGTGTACGAGGCCATCCGGAAGGGCTCCGGCAAGCAGGAGGTCGCCACCACGATGGCGTTCGTGCGGCTGGTGCGCGAGCTGGCCAAGGACGCCGAGATCGGCCACCGCATCGTGCCGATCATCCCGGACGAGGCCCGCACGTTCGGCCTGGACTCGATGTTCCCGACGGCGAAGATCTACAACCCGCACGGGCAGACCTACACGTCGGTGGACGCCAACCTGATGCTGGCGTACAAGGAGTCCGAGCACGGCCAGCTGCTGCACGAGGGCATCAACGAGGCCGGGTCGACGTCGTCGTTCACGGCGGTGGGCACGTCCTACGCCACGCACGGCGAGCCGATGATCCCGATCTACATCTTCTACTCGATGTTCGGGTTCCAGCGCACGGGCGACGGCCTGTACGCGGCGGCGGACCAGATGGCGCGTGGTTTCGTGCTGGGTGCCACCGCGGGCCGCACCACGCTGACCGGTGAGGGCCTGCAGCACGCCGACGGGCATTCGCTGCTGCTGGCGCACACCAACCCGGCCGTGGTGGCCTACGACCCGGCGTGGTCGTTCGAGATCGCCCACATCGTCAAGGACGGCCTGCGCCGCATGTACGGCGAGGGCGGCCCGGACGGCAACGGCGAGAACGTCTTCTACTACATGACGGTCTACAACGAGCCGTACCGGCAGCCGGCCGAGCCGGAGAACCTCGACGTCGAGGGGCTGCTCAAGGGCCTGTACCGGTACGCGGAGGCGCCGTCGGGCGACGGTCCGGAGGCGCAGATCCTGGTGTCCGGCGTGACGATGCCGGACGCGCTCAAGGCGCAGACGATGCTGGCCGAGGAGTGGGGCGTGCGCGCGGCCGTGTGGTCGGCGACGTCGTGGTCGGAGCTGCGGCGCGAGGCCGTGGAGATCGACCGGGACAACCTGCTGCACCCGGGCGACTCGCCGCGCGTGCCGTACGTGACGGAGGCCCTGTCCGGCGCGACCGGCCCGGTCGTGGCGGTGTCGGACTGGATGCGCGCGGTGCCCGACCTGATCCGCCCGTGGGTGCCGACCGACATGGTCACCCTGGGCACCGACGGGTTCGGCTTCTCCGACACGCGTCCGGCGGCGCGGCGGCACTTCCTGGTCGACGCCGAGTCGATCACGGTCGCCACGCTGGCCGCGCTCGCCAAGCGCGGTGAGGTCGCGCAGGAGAAGGTAGTCGAGGCTGCCCGGAAGTACCGGATCCACGACGTGTCCGCCGCCGGTCCGCAGCTGACCGACGCCGGGAACGCCTGATCTCCGGTTTTTCGAAGGCCACCCGCGTGCTTCGCGCGGGTGGCCTTCGCACGGCGTCATCACCGATGATGTATCTATGACGCGACGCCGCCTGCCGAGGCCCAGTGAGCTGCAGCAGATCCTGCGACCGAAACCGGTGAAGCTCAACCCGACCGATCGCCGCCTGTCGAACGCCCACACGATCGCCGACCTGCGCACCATCGCGCGCAGGCGGACGCCGCGGGCGGTGTTCGACTACACCGACGGTGCCGCGGAGCTCGAAGACAGCCTGCGCCGCGCCCGGCAGGCGTTCCGCAGCGTGGAGTTCCACCCCAACGTGCTCCGCGGGGTGTCCGATGTGGACACCAGTGTGGCGGTGCTCGGCGAGCAGTCGGCGTTGCCGTTCGCGTTCGCGCCGACCGGTTTCACGCGGATGATGCACCACGAGGGTGAACGCGCGGTGGTCCGGGTGGCGCAGCGGGAACGCATCCCGTACGCGTTGTCGACGATGGGGACGACGTCGATCGAGGACGTCGCGAAGGCCGCCCCGCACGCGCGGAAGTGGTTCCAGCTCTACGTGTGGCGCGACCACGCAGCGGGCGCGGAGCTGATGCGACGGGCGGAGGAAAGCGGTTACGACACGCTGTTGCTGACCGTGGACACCCCGGTGGCCGGCGCGCGGATGCGGGACGTGCGCAACGGCCTGACCATCCCGCCGACGCTGACGCTGCGCACGTTCCTGGACGGCGCGACGCACCCCGCGTGGTGGTTCAACCTGCTCACGACGGAGCCGCTGGAGTTCGCGTCGTTCGGTTCGTGGGACGGCACCGTCGCGGAGCTGATCAACGCCCTCTTCGACCCGACGCTCAGCTTCGACGACCTGGCGTGGGTGCGGGAAACCTGGAAGGGCAAGCTGGTCGTCAAGGGGATCCAGAACCCGGACGACGCACGGGACGTGGTGAAACACGGCGCGGACGCGGTGGTGCTGTCCAACCACGGCGGCCGCCAGCTCGATCGAGCGCCCACCCCGCTGGAACTGCTGACCCCCACGCTGGACGCAGTGGGCGGCGACGCGGAAGTGTGGGTGGACACCGGAATCCTCTCCGGCGGCGACATCGTGGCCGCGATGGCGCGGGGCGCGTCGATGTGCCTGATCGGCCGGGCGTACCTGTACGGCCTCATGGCCGGAGGCGAACGGGGAGTCCAGCGCTGCGTGGACATCCTGCGACAGGAAATCATCCGCACCATGCAGCTACTGGGCGTGCGAACGATCGACGCCCTACAACCAACCCACGCCACCGTGCGGTAAAGAAAACCGCCACCCGCCACCCGCCAACCACCAAACCGCCGCCCGGCAACGAAACGCACCCACCCCACGAACCACTCCCCTCCCGCAACCCGATCCCCAGCCAAATCGGTTGCCGAGCCACCGGGTCAAGGCACGCTTTCCCGCCTTGACGCGGTGTCTCGGCAACCGAACAATTCAAGATCGGGTTCGGAAGGGGCCCCTCTCGATCGGGGAGTAGCGAAGCGAAGCCGACGATCGAGAAACCCGCGTAGCGCCCCGAGCCATCTCGATCAGTGAAACGCCTCGCTTGACCACCCGCTCCCGGAACCGGACGATCCTCGACACCCCCAGCGGAACCCCACTTCCGCGATGTGGAATCGAGGTCGGCATGTTCGTGCAGGAGCTCGCCCCGCTAGCCGGTTCACTCGGCCTGTCCGCGCTGGTCGCGGCACTCCCACTGGCCACCGTCCTCGTCCTGCTGGGCGTGGTCCGGATGAAGGCCCACCAGGCCGGCCTGATCGGCCTGGCCGTCGCCCTCATCGTCGCCGTCACGATCTTCGGCATGCCGATCGGGCAGGCGATCTCGAGCGGGTTCCAGGGCGCCGCGTTCGGGCTCTTCCCCATCATGTGGATCGTCGTCAACGCGCTGTGGATCTAC
Organism: Amycolatopsis thermoflava N1165; assembly: GCF_000473265.1. NCBI lineage: Bacteria > Bacillati > Actinomycetota > Actinomycetes > Pseudonocardiales > Pseudonocardiaceae > Amycolatopsis > Amycolatopsis thermoflava. The sequence continues at coordinate 7,777,381 of NZ_KI421511.1, read as the reverse complement.
CGGATCACCGTGCGCACCGGGCATTTCGACGTCCTCCGCCGGTCATTCGGCCGGGTCTCCGACGATCCCCGCATCCAGGCGCTGATCATCGCGTTCTGCTTCGGCGCCCTGATGGAGGCGCTGGCCGGCTTCGGCGCGCCGGTCGCGATCAGCTCGGTGATGCTCGTGGCGCTCGGGTTCACCCCGGTGCGGGCGGCGGTCGTCGCGCTGGTCGCCAACACCGCCCCGGTCGCGTTCGGCGCCATGGGCACGCCGGTCGTCACCCTCGCGCAGGTCACCGGGCTGCCACTGGACACCGTGTCGTCGATCGTGGGCCGCCAGACGCCGATCCTCGCGTTGTTCGTGCCGCTGCTGCTGGTCTTCATCGTCGACGGCCGTCGCGGGCTGCGGGAAACCTGGCTGCCCGCGCTGGTGTGCGGCGCGGCGTTCGGGGTGGTGCAGTTCGCCGCCGCCAACTACGTCTCCGCGCAGCTCGCCGACATCGGCGCCGCGCTCGCCGGCGCGGCCGCACTGGTCGCGTTGCCCGCCGCCCGCAAGCCGGCCCGCGAAGATGTCCGGACCGCGGTGCTCACCGGCGTGGCCACCGAAACGCTGGACCGGCCCGAGGACCGCGGCGAGGTCGTCCGCGCCTACCTGCCGTACGCGCTTATCATCGTGATCTTCTCGATCGGCCAGCTGCCGCCGGTCAAGCGGCTGCTCGACGCGGCGACGTGGAAGTTCGACTGGCCGGCGCTGTCGGTGGCGAACTCGGCGGGCAAACCGGTGTCCGGCAACACGTTCTCGGTGCCGTTCCTGAGCACCGGCGGCACGCTCGTGTTGATCGCGGGCGTCCTGACCGCGGTGTTCCTGCGGGTCCGCGCCCGGGACGCGGTGCGCGAATGGGGCGGCACGGTGCACGAGCTGCGGTTCGCCATCCTGACCGTGACGAGCGTGCTCGCGCTGGCGTACGTGATGAACCTGTCCGGCCAGGCCACCACGATCGGCTACTTCATCGCGGGCGCGGGCGCCGGCTTGGCGTTCCTGTCCCCGGTGCTCGGATGGTTCGGCGTCGCGGTCTCCGGTTCCGACACCTCGGCCAACGCCCTGTTCGGCGCCCTCCAGGTGACCGCGGCGCACCAGGCCGGGCTGTCGCCCGAACTGCTCGCCGCGGCCAACTCCTCAGGCGGCGTGCTCGGCAAGATGATCTCCCCGCAGAACCTGAGCATCGCGTGCGCGGCGGCGATGCTGCCGGGCGAAGAGGGCACGCTGTTGCGCAAGGTGCTGCCGTGAAGCGTGGGACTGCTGTTCGTGATGTGCCTGATCGTGGTGGCGCAGGCGAGCTTCCTCAGCGGGATGCTGCCGTGAGCTCCGGGCGCGTCACCGCGGCGCGGTGCCAGCTCCACCAGCCGTGCACGACCAGCGCGGCGAACACGAGGTAGACCGCCGCGGAGAAGTACAGGCCCGAGGAGATCTGCAGCGGCACACCGATCGCGTCGACGACCAGCCACACCAGCCAGAACTCGACCAGGCCGCGGCCCTGGGCGGCGAAGGCGACGAGCGTGCCGATGAAGATCGCCGCGTCCGGCCATGGCGCCCAGGAGGCGTCCAGCGCGTCGAGCACCAGCGCCATCACTACGGTGCCGGCCACGAACGTACCCGCCATCACCAGCCGCTCGACGGCCCGGCCGCTGCGCACGACCACCCCGTACACCGGGTCGCGGCGACGGGTCCAGGCCCACCAGCCGTAGACCGAGATCAGCAGGATCGCGACCTGCCGGGCCGCGAGCCCGCCCAGGTGCGCGGAGGCGTACACGGCGAAGAGCAGCACCGTCGCGCCGACCTGCACGGGCCAGGTCCAGAGCGTGCGTCGCTGCGCCAGGAAGACCACGGCGAGCGCGCACAGCTGGCCGACCAGCTCCGCGATGGAGATCCACTGCCCGAAAACGGACAAACCGTGCTGCAACAGAACGTGCATGGCGCCTCCCGTCTGCCGGATCAACCCGCCACATCCGGCACTGATTCCCTCACCGCCAGTGAGCCCCGCTACACCTCTCGAAAATTACTTGCACGATCGAGTGAGAAGACTGGCGGAAAAATATCCACAAGGTCCATAGTGGACCTACCGGTGGGGACCGGGGAGATGAGGCCGCCCGGCGCTGCGAGAACCGCGATGCGCCGGGCGGCCTCGCGTTTACCGGACGGCCGGTTAAAGTCGGTTTCACCATGACCCAGACCAATGGCAGCCAGACCAACGGCAGCCAGACCAGCGGCAGGCGGCCGGCCAAGCACCACGGCCTCTCGGCGAAGACGCTGCGCAGGCTGGAGCGCGCCTCCGGGCGCCTCGCCTCGGCCAGCGTCGCCGCCATGGAGCAGCGGCTGCCGTGGTTCGGACGATTGCCCGCCGAGCAGCGGGCGAGCATCCTGCTGATCACCCAGACCGGCGCGGCCGGGTTCGTCGACTGGCTGCGTGATTCGCAGGAGGCGCTCAAGCTCACCACCGACGCCTTCCGCGGCGCGCCCGAAGACCTGTCCCGCTGGATCAGCCTGCGGCAGGCGGTGGGTCTGGTGCGGCTGGCGATCGAGGTGTTCGAGGAGCAGCTGCCGGAGTTCGCCGCCACCGAGGCCGAGGACGCCGCGCTCACCGAAGGCATCCTCCGCTACGGCCGCGAGATCGCCTTCGCGACGGCCAACTCCTACGCCGCGGCCGCGGAGGCTCGCGGCGCGTGGGACGCCCGGCTGGAGGCGCTGGTCGTGGACGGCATCGTCCGCGGCGACGCCGAGGAGGCGGTGCTGTCGCGGGCCGCGGCGCTGGGCTGGGAGCCGTCGGCGATGGCGACCGTGCTGGCCGGCAGGCCGCCCTCGGACGACCCGCCGAGCGTGGTGTTCGAGGTGCGCCGCCTGGCCGCGCGGCTGGGACGGCCGGTGCTGCTGAGCGTCCAGGGCTCGCGGCTGATCGTGGTGGCAGGCGGGCCGACCGACGGCGACGCCAAGCAGAAGGAGGTGCTCGGCAAGCTGGCAGGCGCGTTCGGCGACGGGCCGGTGGTGGCCGGGCCCACGGTGGACAGCCTGGCCGAGGCGCACCGCAGCGCCGCCGAGGCGCTGTCCGGGTTGCGCGCGGTGGTCGGCTGGCCGGGTGCGCCGCGCCCGGTGCGGTCGTCGGACCTGCTGCCGGAACGAGCGCTGTCCGGCGACGCCGAGGCCGAGCGGCTGCTGATCGAGGAGATCGCGCAGCCGCTGGAGGCGGCCGGGCCGACGATGCTGCAGACGGTGGACGAGTACCTGGAGTCCGGCGGGGTGCTGGAGACGTGCGCGAAGAAGCTGTTCGTGCACCCCAACACCGTGCGCTACCGGCTGCGGCGGGCGGCCGAGCTGACCGGCCGCAACGCCACCGAGCCGCGGGACGCGCTGGTGCTGCGCGTGGCCCTGACGGTGGGACGGCTGGCCAGGGCTCGCGGCCTCTGGTGACCGGTCTCACTTCCGGGCTGCCCGGAACCGACAACACATCAGCGCTGGATGCGGACCTGCGGGCGCCATTTTTGTAGGCTCTCTACAAGATCACCGCTCCGACTTGGTGAACAGCGGCATCCCGGGCCCGCTGGGGAAGCATGTTCCCTAGAGGCGTGACAGCAGTGCTCGCTCCCGGACAGGGCTCCCAAGCGCCCGGCATGTTCTCCCCCTGGCTCGAACTCGACGGCACCCGCGAGAAGCTCACGCGCTGGTCCGAGCGAACCGGGCTCGACCTGGTCCACCTCGGGACCGAGGCCGACGCCGAGACCATCCAGGACACCGCGATCACGCAGCCGCTGATCGTCGCGCTCTCGCTGCTGGCCTTCGACGCCCTCGGCGACGTCCCGGACGACACGCCGGTCGCCGGCCACTCCGTCGGCGAGCTCGCGGCAGCCGCCGCGGCGGGTGTGCTCACGGCCGAGGACGCGGTCGCGCTGGCGGCCGTGCGCGGCGCGGAAATGGCCAAGGCGTGCGCGATCGAGCCGACGTCCATGGCCGCCGTCATGCTGGGCGACCCGGACGAGGTCGTCGCCTGGCTGGAGGGCCACGGACTCACCGCAGCGAACCGCAACGGCGCCGGCCAGATCGTCGCCTCCGGCGCGAAGGACGCCATCGAGCGGATCGTCGCCGAGCCCCTCGAAGGCACGAAGGTCCGGCCGCTGAAGGTCGCCGGCGCCTTCCACACCTCTTACATGGCCCCCGCCGAGGAGGCCCTGCGCGCGCACGCCGCGTCGATCACGCCGAAGGACCCGGTCCGCCCGCTGCTGTCCAACGCCGACGGCACCGTGGTCACCAGCGGCGCCGAGTACCTGGAGCGGCTGGTCAAGCAGGTCACCCGCCCGGTCCGCTGGGACCTGACGATGGACGGCCTCGTCGAGCTGGGCGTCACCGCCACGGTCGAGCTGCCGCCGGCAGGCACCCTGACCGGTCTGGTCAAGCGCCAGCTCAAGGGCACGGTCACGCAGACCGTCGCGCTCAAGACCCCCACCGACCTGCCCGCCGCGAAGGAGATCCTGTGAGCCCGGTGTTGCGCCAGAAGCAGGGGCCCGCCGCCACCCGGATCCTGGGCGTCGGCAGCTACCAGCCGGACCGCGTCGTCACCAACGACGACCTGTCCCAGATCATGGAGACCAACGACCAGTGGATCCGTGAGCGGGTCGGCATCATCGAGCGCCGCTTCGCCGAGAAGGACGAGCTGCTGGTCGACATGGCGGTCAAGGCGGGCAACGCCGCGCTCACCGACGCGGGCCTGCAGCCGTCCGATGTGGACACCGTGATCGTGCCGAACTGCACGATGCCCGCGCCCATCCCGAACGCGGCCGGCCAGGTCGCCGACCGGATCGGTGTGAAGGCGGCCGGCGCGTTCGACCTCAACGCCGCGTGCGCCGGGTTCTGCTACGGCCTCGGCGTCGCCTCCGACCTGATCCGCGCCGGCTCGGCGGGCAAGGTGCTGGTGATCGGCGCGGAGAAGCTGACCGACGTGGTCGACCCGGTGGACCGGGCCAACGCGATCATCTTCGCCGACGGCGCCGGCGCCGCGGTGGTCGGTCCGTCCGACGAGCCGGGCATCGGGCCGGTGTCCTGGGGCAGCGCGGGCGACCTGGTCGACACGATCTACATGCGCGACCACAAGTACATCTACCAGGAGGGCCAGTCGGTCTTCCGGTGGGCGACCACGCAGATCGCGCCGATCGCGTTGAAGGCGGTCGAGCTGGCCGGGCTGGAGCCGTCGGACATCGACGTGCTCATCCCGCACCAGGCGAACCTGCGGATCGTGGACGCCATCGCCAAGCGGCTCAAGGCCAAGGGCGCGCGGGAGGACCTGGTCGTCGCCGACGACATCAAGTTCTCCGGCAACACCTCGTCCGCGTCGATTCCCATGGCGCTGGACCACATGCGGAAAGCGGGCACCGTCAAAACGGGTGACGTGGTGCTGATGGTTGGATTCGGCGCGGGCCTGTCCTACGCCGGACAGGTCGTCATCTGCCCGTGATACCACTATCGCCGGCAGGCGCGGGCCTGCCGGTGTCGAACCCCAGAAAGGAAACACCATCGTGGCGGACAAGCAGGAGATCCTCAGCGGCCTCGCGGAGATCGTCGAGGAGGTCGCGGGTGTCGCGCAGGACGACGTGAGCCTGGAGAAGTCCTTCGTCGACGACCTGGACATCGACTCGCTGTCGATGGTGGAGATCGCGGTGCAGGCCGAGGACAAGTTCGGGGTCAAGATCCCGGACGACGAGCTGGCCAACCTGAAGACCGTCGGCGACGCGGTGGACTACGTCGCCGCGAACGCCAAGTAAGCACGAGCTGAATTCTTCGTCTGAACCTCGGGGAGACTCCTCATGAGCAACATCGACGTCGTGATCACCGGGATCGGCGCGACGACGCCACTCGGCGGGGACGTCGCGTCCACGTGGGAGGGCTTGCTCGCCGGCCGCAGCGGCATCCGGCGGATCGAGGCCGACTGGGTCGAGAAGTTCGACCTGCCGGTCAAGATCGGCGCCACGCTCGCCGAGGATCCGGCGGAGAAGCTGCCGCGCGTGCAGGCGCGCCGGCTGGACCGGTGTGAGCAGATCGCGCTCATCGCCGCCCGGCAGGCGTGGGCCGACGCCGGTTTCGAGCAGCCCAGCGACGAGCGCACGGACGTCGACCCGGACCGGCTCGGCGTGTCCATCGGCACCGGCATCGGCGGGCCGCTGACGCTGCTGGCGATGGACGACCTGCTCGAGCAGGAGGGCATCCGGAAGGTCTCGCCGCTGACCGTGCCGATGCTGATGCCGAACGGGCCTGCCGCGCACGTCGGCATCGACCTCAAGGCCAGGGCCGGGGTGCACTCGCCGGCTTCGGCGTGCGCCTCCGGCGCCGAGGGCATCGCCAACGGTTACCAGATGATCCAGAACGGGCGGGCCGACGTCGTGGTGGCGGGTGGTGCGGAGTCCTGCATCCACCCGATCACCGTGGCCGGTTTCGCGCAGGCCCGGACGGTGTCGACGCGCAACGACGAGCCCGAGCGCGCGTCGCGCCCGTTCGACACCGACCGGGACGGGTTCGTGCTCGGTGAGGGCGCCGGTGTGGTCGTCCTGGAGCGGGCGGACCGAGCGAAGGCCCGCGGCGCGCGGATCTACGGGCGGCTGGCCGGGTACGGCATCACCTCGGACGCGCACCACATCACCGGCAACCACCCGGAGGGCATCGGCCAGATCGCCGCGATGGCGAACGCGATGACCATGGCGGGGCTGACGTCGGCGGACGTGGGGCACGTGAACGCCCACGCGACGTCCACGGTGGTCGGCGACATCGGCGAGGCCGCGGCGATCCGCAAGGCCGTCGGTGAGCACCCGGTGGTGACGGCGCCGAAGTCCGCGCTGGGTCACCTGGTCGGTGGCGCCGGGGCGGTCGAGGGCATCCTCACGCTGCTCTCGATCTACCACGGTCTGGTGCCGCCGACGCTGAACCTGGAGAACCTGGACCCGAAGGTCGGGCTCGACGTCGTCGCGGGCGAGCCGCGGAAGGTCGAGCTGACCGCGGCGCTGAGCAACTCGTTCGGCTTCGGCGGTCACAACACGGCGCTGCTGTTCACCGGCGTCTGAGTTCCGCTTCTGTTGGGAGGACCCCGGCCGTTGGTGGCCGGGGTTTTCTCGTGTGTGCGGTCAGCAGCGGGACAGTTCGGGGGTGGTGGAGCCGGTGACGGTGTCCACCTTCCAGGCGCCGGATTCCAGGGTCAGCGGGAGCACGAGGCGCCAGTGCACGCAGGGTTCCGGGAGTTCGGCCGGGGCGTCCTTGACGTCCTGCGTGCTGGTGAAGCCGACGAGGGCGCGGAGCTCGTCGTCGGCGACCGGGTCGATGCGGTAGACGAGGATGCTGCCGTCCCGCGTCGTGCGGTAGTCGTTGAGCCAGGTGCTCTTCGACTTGGCCTGGACGCGCTCGCGGGTGACGGCCGATTTCCACAGCTCGTAGTCGCGGTTGTTGATCGAGTCGAAGTACGTCTGGAGCAGCGTGCGGACCGTGGTGTTCTGCGGGTGCGCCGCGGCGTCCGGGGTGAGCTCGACGGTGCCCGGCCCAGGCTGCTGCGCGAGCGGCCGGGCGGTCGACGACTGGGCGAGGATAGCGTCCGGCGTCGCTTCGGGCAGGCGGTACAACTCGCGGGCCAGGAGACCGCCGCCGACCATGATCGACACCACGACGATGACGACGGGCACCAACCATCGCGGCGGTGCTGCGGGAGGCGCCGACATGGCTGTCACATCGGCAGCGTAGTGGTGATCGTTACCGAGTGCTGTCTTTTGTGCGGAGCGGGTTGGTGTGGTTGGGCCGGGCAGGTGAAGGGGCTCGGCTGATCCGGGGTTCTGGTGGCTGGGGTGGGTGCGGGTGGTTACGGGGCGAGGGTTGGTTCGGGGGCAGGGTTGCGGCGATGAATGGTCCGTTCATCGCCGCGCGACCGGACACCTCACGCGGACTGAAAGCCATGAACGGACCATTCATCGCCGCGCAACTGGACACCTCACGCGGACGGAAGCCATGAACGGACCATTCATCGCCGCGCGACCGGACACCTCGCGCGGCGCAAGCCATGAACGGACCATTCATCGCCGCGCGACCGGACACCTCGCGCGGCGCAAGGCATGAACGGTCCGTTCATCGCCGCGCGACCGGACACCTCACGCGGACTGAAAGCCATGAACGGCCACTCGTCGGCGCGCGAGCGGACACCTCGCCGGGGGAAGCACTGAATGGTCCGTTCATCGCCACAGGAGTGTGCACCTCGCGCGGGCTGAAGTCATGAACGGACCGTTCATCACCGCACGACTGGGCACCTCACGCAGCTTCAAGGCATGAACGGTCCATTCATCGCCACATGAGTGGGCACCTCACCGAGCCCCCAGCACCGAGCACCGAGCACCGAGCACCGAGCACCGAGCACCGAGCACCGAGCACCGAAGCCAAGCACCGAAGCCAAGCACAGCCGCCCAACCGGCTCGCCTGAAAACTCACCCCACCCGGTGCAGCCAGGTGACCGGAGCCCCGTCCCCGGCGTGCCGGAACGGCTCCAGCGCCTCATCCCAGCTCGAAGCGAGCAGCTCATCGAGTTTGTGCGCCAGCTGCTCCCCCGCGCGGCAGGTCGCCACGAGTGTGCGCAGCTGGTCTTCCCCGACGACGATGTCTCCGTTGGCGCTCGTCCGGCCGCGCCACAGTCCCAGCCCGGGCACGTAGCAGAACCGCTCGCCGTCGACGCCGGCGCTCGGCTCCTCGGTCACCTCGAAGCGCAGCATCGGCCACGCCTTGAGACCGGCCGCCAGCTTGGCGCCGGTTCCGGCGGGCGCGCTCCACGTGCACTCGGCGCGAAGCTGCCCTGGAGCGGCGGGTTGCGCCGTCCACTTCAGATCCACTCGGGTACCCAGGGTGCCCGAAATCGCCCACTCGACGTGCGGGCACACCGCAGACGGCGACGAGTGGACGTAAACCACGCCACGGGTGCTCACTGCTGACCTCCGCTACTCGACGAGGGGCGTCTTCCCCTACGACCTCGCGAGCTCGGAGCCTGCTGACAAGCATCCCTGCCGTGACTGCCCATATTGTGCACCCGGACGATGGCATTTCGCCACAGGAACCTCAGATGTCGCAGCACCACCACTGGCCGGAAGCCGTCAGGTCCCGGCGAGAGCCCCCACGGCGGCGACGGTGTCGACGAGCCCGGCGCCCTTGTCGAAGCTCGAACCACCCTGGTACGCGGCGCCGTCACTGTACTTGTACGCCGTCGACTTGATCGCGGCCTCGATCTCGCCCGGCGTGGCGCCCGGCCGGGACTGGAACAGCTGCGCCACGATGCCGGTGATCTGCGGCGTCGCCATCGAGGTGCCGCTGATCACGTTGTAGGTGCCGAGGTCGAGCATTCCCGGCCCGTTCGACGGCTGCAACCCGGTCGCGCAGATCACCAGGTACGGCCGGCACGCGGACAGGATGTTCTCGCCCGGCGCGGACACGTCCGGCCACGTCGACGGGTCCGACGCGAGCCCGCGCGAGGAGAAGTCCGACACGGTCCCGTCGCGCGTCCCGGTGCTCTGGTCGTTGTAGGAGGCCACCGAGATGACCCCGGGCGTCGGGTCCTTGCCCGGCGGGTTCGACAGGTCCGCCGAACCGTCCCCGCCGTCGTTGCCGTTCGCCCACACCGTCACGACCCCTTCGGCCGCGAGCGCGCGCTGCAGCTTGACCGTCGCCGACTCCGGGTCGAACTCGCCGCCGCCGCTCGGGCCGTACGAGTTGTTGATCACCTTGATCGGCGGGCACACCGTTGCCGGCACCCCGGCCCCGCACGGCGCGGCGTGGTTCTCCAGCACCCAGTTCAGCGCGGCGTCCGTGCCCAGCACCAGGATCGCCAGGCCGGTCGAGATCGACACGATCTTCGCGCCCGGCGCCGAACCGCCGACGGACGAACCGTCGGCCAGCGTGTACGGCGCACCCGCCGCGATGCCGGCGACGTGGGTGCCGTGCCCGCCGAGCGCGGTCGCGTCGGTGTCGACCGAGGTGGGCACGTCAACGATGCACGAGGTGGTGGTGCCGTCGAGGCACAGGCTCTTCAGGTTGCGCACCACGCGGGTCGATCCGTCGGCGCCGCGGAACGCCGGGTGCGTCGGGTCGATCCCGGTGTCGATGATCGCCACGGACACCCCGCGCCCGTCCAGCGGAGCGCCGTCCGCGCCGGTGAGAGTGGTACGTGCTTCGGCGCTGCGGGTCGCGGTCGTGCCGGACGAGCCGAACGCGACGAGCGGGTCGTTGTTCTCGACGTAGGTGACACCGGCCGCCTTGCGCACCGCGGCGACCTGCGCTGCGGTGCCCGTCGCGGCGACGACGCCGATGCGCGGGAACCGGGTGATCTCCCGCATCCCGGCCGCCCGCACGGCCTGCGCCGCGGTGCCCGCGTCCGCGGCGTGCACGAGGGTCGTGACCGGAGTGAGCGCGGTCGCGGTGGCCAGCACCCGGTCGAGCGTGTCCGACACGGGCGCGAGCGGGGCCTGGGCGTTCGCCGCGGGGACGGCGCCGGTGAACGGGAGGACGAGCACGGCGGCGGCGATCGCCACCGCGCGCGTGGAGCGCCATCGCATCGGGGTCCCCTATCTCCAGCCGGCCCTACGATCTACCAACGAGTAGCACTCAATAGGGTGACTCCGATCACTGTCAACGATCACCTACCCGCACGGGTGTGCCCGGAAGCAGACACCTTCCGCGAGTGATTTTCACACCATCGAGGGTCGGCAACTGCACAGCGCGCTAGCGTAAGCGCGCACGTGGACGGGACCGGGGAGGTGCGAGGTGCGGCTGATCCGCCTGGAACGACAGCCCTCGCGCGTCGCCGACGACGTCCGGGCCGCGCTCGCCGCGCTCGGCCGCGGTGACTACTTCGCCGGCGGCATCGCGCTGGCCGGGGCACGGCCGCTGCCGGACCGGCCGCCGATCGAGGCGATCGTCGTCATGCCGACCGTCGTCCTGGTCGTGATCGGCGTCGATCTGCCGGACCCGGCGATCCGCCTCGAAGCGCCCCTGACCGGCCAGTGGAAGGCCGACGGCTGGCCGCTCGTCGCCGACGGGGACGTGGTCAACCCCGCGGCGGACGCGCTCGCGCTCGCCGACGCGGTCATCGAGCGGCTGCGCCCGGACGTCCCGGAGCACCTGCCGATCGCGACGATCCTCGCCGTCGGGCCGTTCGTGGAGGAGATCGAGCAACCGCCCGCCGACCTCGCCGGGAACGTCCGCGTCCTGTTCCCGACGCAGAACAGCCTGCTCGCGGCCATCGCGTCGCTGACCCCCGCGCCATGGCCGTGCACGCCGGCGCAGGCCCGCGCCCTGATCGACACGCTCGCTCCGGACACCGGTCTCACCGGCGACGAACTGGCGGCGGAAGGCTTCACCGTCACCGAGGAGTCGGCGACGGTGAAGCTGGCGCCGGTCAAACCCCGCCCCCGGCGGCACCGCCCGGCCGCGCCCGCCGCCGTGCCGCCGATCGTCCCGCCCGCCGAGGTGACGATGCCGGTGCCCCGGATCGCCGCGGCCGCGCCCGCGCGCGCGGTCCCGGCTTCCGCGCCCGTGCCGTGGCGGCCGGTCGCGGCGATCGCCGTGGCGCTGGTGCTGCTGGCCGTCGTACTCGTGGTGGTGACGACCGGCGGGGACGGCGAAACGGTCACCGCGCCCCCGACGACCACCGCGGTCACGCCGGCGCCGCAGGCCGTCGCGGGCATCGAGTTCACCAAACGGGCCTCCGGCACGGAACGCACCTGCGCCGCCCGCGCCTACGGGGACCTGCAGGCGCGGTTGCAGGCAAGCGGTTGCGCGGGCATGGAACGCGGCAGCTTCGAGGCCACCGTGGACGGGCGGGCGGTCGCCGTGTCGGTCGCGGTGCTCACCTTCGGCAGCGACGAACAGGCCACGGCCTTCAAGCAGCTCGCCGACACCCCGGGCAGCGGCGGGATCGCCGATCTCGCCACCGAGACGCACCAGTGGCCGCGCGAGCCGGACACCGCGGGCGCGGCGTACCAGAGCGCGATCTCGGGCCCGGCCGTCCGGCTGGTGCTGGCCGCCTACGTGGACGGCCAGTCGTCACCGGACGACCCGGCCCTGCTGCGCGCGGCGGGCGCCGCGCTGGGCGTGCGGATCAGTTAGCCGGCCGCCGCGGCGAGGATCTCCTCGGCGTGGGTCCACAGCAGAGCGCCGCCCGCCCCGGGCACCACATGGCGTCGCGCGCCCGGAATCCGGGAGGTGAGCAGCGCGCCGAGGTCTGGTGAGTGCACCCGGTCCCGTTCGCCGAACCACACCTGCACCGGCACCCGGATCGCGGCCCAGTCCAGCTGCCACGGCGACATCGCGATGATCGAGTCGGCGGCGTAGCCCGCGCCGTCGTTCGCGAACCCCTCCCGCAGAGCCGCGCGGTACCGGGCCAAGAACACCGGATCCTGGTACACCTCGCGGTCGGCCGGATCCGCGCTGTCCAGCACCATCCGTTCCATCCCGCCGGGGCCGAGCCGGGCGAAGAACTCCCGCGCGGCCGCCGGGTCCACCCGCACCCGCGTGACGACGTCCCGCACCGGGCCGGGCAACCGCGCGAACACCCGGGGATCGGCGACCTCGTCGGCCGGGGACACCAGCAGCAGCCGGGACGCGATCCCGCGCTCGGCGGCCGCGAGCCCGAAGACCGCGGCCTGCGAGTTCGCCACGACCGGCACCGGCCCGCCGAGGCGCGCCACGAGTGCGGCGAGGTCGGCGGCCGTGGACGCCGCCGACCGGCGTGGGTCGTGTGTCGAAGCGCCGATGCCGGGGCGGTCCACGGTCACCAACCGGACCCGGCGCCCGCCGCCGAAGACCATGGACCGGCCGGTCGCGGCGCCGGCCAGGAACAGAACCGGCGTGCCGTCCCTGGGCCCGGTCTCGGACCAGGCGAGGACCCGGCCGCCGGGGAGCAGCAGCTCATGATCGAAGCGCACTCGCGAAGCGTCGGCCACGGCTGCCCCTCCCGCAACCGGTTTCAGAGCCCGTACTCCTCCAGCAGCCGCAGCCACACCTCGCTGATCGTGGGGAACGACGGGACCGCGTGCCACAGCCTGCCCAGCGGCACCTCGCCCGCGATGGCGACGGTCGCCGAGTGCAGCAGCTCCGCGACGTCCTGCCCGACGAACGTGACGCCGACCAGCACCTCGCGGTCGGTGTCGACGATCATCCTGGCCTTGCCCGCGTAGCCGTCCGCGTGCAGCGACGACCCCGCGACGGCGATGTCGATGTCGACCACCCGGTGCGGTGCGCCCGATTCGGGCTCGGTCAGGCCCACCGAGGCGACCTCCGGGTCGGTGAACACGACCTGCGGCACCGCGTGGTGGTCGGCGGTGGCGCTGTGCTTGCCCCACGGCCGGGTGTCCACCGGCTTGCCCGTGGCGCGCGCGGAGATCACGTCGCCGACCACCCGGGCAGCGTACTTGCCCTGGTGCGTCAGCAACGCGCGGCCGGTGACGTCACCAGCCGCGTACAGCCACTCGCCGTCCACTTCGGACACCAGCCCGCTGTCGTCGACAGTGAGCGGCTTGCCCGGCGCGAGCCCGATGACCTCCAGGCCGAGGTCGTCGGTCGCGGGACGCCGCCCGGTCGCGACGAGCACCTGATCGGCCGTGACGACCGCGCCGCCCTTGAGTTCCAGCCGGGCGGCACCGTCCACTCGGGAGGCTCGCTCCAGGCCGGAGTCGGTGTGCACACGCACGCCGTCGGCCCGCAGGCCCTCCGCGACGGCGTCGCCGGCGAAGTCCGGGTACCGCGGCAGCGGGCGCGGGCCGGTGACGATCAGGTCCACCTGCGCGCCGAGCCGTGCCCAGGCCTGCGCCATCTCGACGCCGACCACCCCGCCGCCGACGACGGCCAGCCTGCCCGGCACCGTGCTGCTGGACGTGGCTTCGCGGGAACCCCACACCGGCACCTCGTCCAGGCCCGGGATCGGCGGCGTCTTCGGCACGCTGCCGGTACAGACCACCACGGCGTGCCGAGCCCGCAGTACCCGGCCGCCGTCCACAGTGATCTCGCGCTCACCGGTGATGCGGCCGCGCCCGCGGATCGTCGTGATGCCCGCGCCGCGGGCCCACTCGACCTGACCGGTGTCGTCGCCCTTGCTGGTGAAGTAGTCGCGGCGTTCGAACACCGCCGCCGGGTCGAGCGCCTCGCCCACCGGAACGCCGGGCAACCGCCGGGCGGCGGCGAGCGCGTTTCCCGGTCGCAGCAAGGCTTTGCTCGGGATGCAGGCCCAGTAGGAGCACTCGCCCCCGAACCGTTCCCGCTCCACCAGCGCGGTGGACAGGCCGCCCTTGACCGCCCGGTCCGCCGCGTTCTCCCCCACCGGTCCGCCACCGATCACGATGACGTCAAAAGTCTCCTCGGACATGGGTCACAGCGCACACCAGCCCGGCGCCCGGCGCAAGTGGGGCGGGTATTCTCAGCGGCAAATCGTAAGTACTGGAGGTTATCGGTGGCGAAGAACACCGCGGTGCAACTACTGGACGACCTGAACGGCGAACCGGCCGCGGAGACGGTGCGGTTCGGCCTGGACGGCGTCGAGTACGACATCGACCTCTCGGACTCGAACGCGGGCAGCCTGCGCGAGCTGCTGGCCACCTACGTGCAGGCGGGCCGCCGCACGGGCGGCCGCAAGCGCCCGCCGCGCCGCCTCGCCCCGGTGAAGCGCACGCGCCGCACGGCGAACTCCACTGCCACGACGTCTCGGAAGGCCACGGACTCGCCGGCGAAGAAGACGGGCGCCACCGGAGCGGCGAAGGCTCCCGCCGCGGCGGGCAAGCGCGCGACCGCTCGTACGGCGGCAGCGAGCAAGACCGCGAAGGCGGAGGCCGCTGCCAAGGGCAAGAAGACCACGGCGGCGGCGAAGCCCGCTGACGCCACCAGCCCGAAGCCGGCCACCCGGCGCAAGGCAACCCCGGCGGCACCGAAGGCCACCGACACCAAGACGACCAAGGGCAAGAAGACCACGGCGGCGAAGCCTGCTGAGGCCACCACGCCCAAGCCGGCCACCCGGCGCAGGGCCACCACGGTTTCCGCGCCGAAGACCATCGCGACGAAGGCCGCGGCGGAGGACAAGAAGACCAAGCCCGCCGCGAAGCCGTCGCGCGCGAAGGCGAAGGCGAAGCCCGCCGAGGCCGCGCCCGCGAAGGAGAACGCGACCGCCAAGAAGCCGGCCATGAAGAAGGTCGCGCCGGCGGAGAAGGCTCCTCGCAAGACCGTGCGCAAGGCGCCGCCCGTGGTGTTCTCCGCGGCCACGAACTGAGTGCGGCATCCGGCGCGGGAGCGCACTCGGTGAAGTGCCGTAGTTCCCTACTGCCACCAAGCATTCCCGCCGCCGGCCCCGATCGCCCCGGCCACTGACGGGGACGCCCGGTGCCAGGTCGCACTCGGCGAGCGACGCCGGGGCACTTCAGCGAAGCGCCCCGGCGTGTTTCCCAAGATCGGGATCAGCGGTCGATGCCGAGGTGCTCCCGCAGCGTGGTGCCGCTGTAGTCGGCGCGGAAGACGCCCCGCTCCTGCAACAACGGCACCACCTTGTCCGCGAACGGGTCCAGCCCGCCGGGGGTCACGTGCGGCACCAGGATGAACCCGTCGCTCGCGTCCTCCTGCACGTACGTGTTGATCGCCTCGGCGACCGTCTCCGGGGAGCCGACGAACGTCTGCCGTCCGCTGACCTCGACCACCAGGTCCCGGATCGACAGGTTCTTCGCCTCCGCCAGCTCCCGCCACTGCCGCACCGTCGCCACCGGGTCGCGGTACATCCGCGTCTGCGCGCGCCCCTTGGCGACCGCCTCCGCGCCGACTGCCGGCTCGACCTCGGGCAGCGGCCCCTCCGGGTCGTAGCCGGACAGGTCGCGGTTCCACACCTGCTCCAGGAACTTGATCGCCGTCTGGCCGCTCACCTGCTGGTACCGCACGACGTTCGCCAGCTCCTCGGCCTCCGCGTCGGTGTCACCGAGCACGAAGGTCGCCGCGGGGAGCACCAGCAACTGGTGCGGCTCGCGCCCGTAAGCGGGCAACCGGCGCTTGACGTCGGCGTAGAACTTCTGCCCCGCCTCCAGCGTCCCGTGCCGCGTGAAGATCGCGTCGGCCGTCGCCGCGGCGAACTCGCGGCCCTCGTCCGAGTCGCCTGCCTGCAGGATCACCGGCCTGCCCTGCGGACCGCGCGGCACGTTGAACCGGCCCGCGATGTCGAACTGCGCGTCGTGGTGCTCGAACGCGCCCGCGCGGGCGTTGCGCAGGAACACCCCGGACGCCTTGTCCGCGGCGATGTCGTCCGCGCCCCAGGAGTCGAACAGCTCGAACGCCGTCTGCAGGAACAACTTCGCGCGCTGGTAACGCTGTTCCTCCGGCAGGTAGCCGCCGCGGCGGAAGTTCTCGCCGGTGAACGCGTCCCACGAGGTGACCACGTTCCACCCGGCGCGGCCTTCGGACAGGTGGTCGAGGCTGGCGAACTGGCGGGCCACCTCGTACGGCTCGTTGAACGTCGAGTTGATCGTCCCGGTCAGGCCGAGCCGGTCGGTGACCGCGGCGAGCGCGGCCAGCACCGTGAACGTGTCCGGCCGGCCGACCACGTCCAGGTCGTAGATCTTGCCCGCGTGCTCGCGCAGCCGCAGCCCTTCGGCGAGGAAGAAGAAGTCGAACTTCGCCCGCTCGGCGGTGCGCGCGAGGTGCGTGAACGAGGAGAACTCGATGTGGCTGCCCGCCTCCGGGTCGCTCCACACCGTGGTGTTGTTGACGCCGGGGAAGTGCGCGGCGAGGTGGATCTGCTTCATCGCGTCGCTCCTGCGTACCGGTTGGCGGGACGCTCCAGGCCGAGCAGGCCCCGCAGCGTGGTGGCCTCGTACTCGCGGCGGAACGCGCCGCGCTGCTGCAGTTCGGGGACGAGCCCGCGGGTGATGGCGGACAGATCGTGCGGCAGGGCGCCGGGGCGCAGCCGGAAACCGGACAGGCCTGCGTCGCGCCAGGCCAGCAGCTGGTCGGCGAGCTGGGCTGGCGTGCCGGTGAAGACCAGGGCGTCGGAGGTGAACTCGGCGAGGTCGTCCAGGCGGGCCTTGCGGTCGCGGGCCGCTTGCTCGGTCTCGTCGAGGAACACCACGACGTCGCCGAACACCAGCAGGTCCGCGCGCAGCCCGCGCACCTCCTGCCCCAGAGCGCGCGCCTCGTCGGTGTCCTGCGGGGTGAGGAACACGAGGTCGGCCGAGCGGGCCGCGAGCCGGTGGATCTCGGTGACGTGCGAGAGCACCGCGACGGGCGGCTGGCCCTGCGGCGGGCGCGGCGTGATCGACGGGCCCTTGACGCTGAAGAACCGACCGGTGAAATCGATGTAGTGCAGCTTGTCCCGGTCGATGAAGCGGCCGGTGGCGGTGTCGCGGATCTCGGCGTCGTCCTCCCAGCTGTCCCACAGCCGCCGCACGACCTCGACCCAGTCACCGGCCTCCTCGGCCAGGTCGGGCAGCGGGACCGGGAACTCGCGGCGGCCGAAGTGCGCGGCGTCGTCGGCGCTGCTCGCGATCCGGACGCGCACGCCGCCGCGCCCGGTGGACACGTAGTCGAGCGTCGCGATCGCCTTGGACAGGTGGAACGGTTCGGTGTGCGTGGCGATCGCCGTCGGCAGGAACCCGATGTGCCGGGTCAGCGGCGCGACGCGGGCGGCGATCAGCACGGCGTCCAGCCTGCCGTCCACCCGGTCGGTGCGCCCGTCCCGCGGCGCGCCCAGCGAGTCCTCGATCGTGACGAAGTCCAGCAGGCCGTGTTCGGCCTCGAGCACCAGATCGGCCCAGTACCGCGGGCGGAACAGCTCGTCCGGGCGCGCGTCCGGCTCCCGCCACGCGGCCGGGTGCCAGCCCGCGCCCTCCAGTGCCACCGCGAGATGAACCATGCCTCGCTCCTTTCGCCTCCCCCGGTCCAGCGATCGGGCGGCCCGCGCTATTTCGCGTACCACCCGTTGGGACGCCTACGGTGGGAGGCATGTACTCCAAGGAGATCGAGGTGAAGACCGGCGGCCGCGCCGTGGTGCACGACCTGACCAGGGACGCCGACGCGTTCCTGGCCGAAGCGGACGCCTCGGACGGCCTGCTGCACGTGTTCGTGCCGCACGCCACCGCGGGCCTGGCGATCCTGGAGACCGGCGCGGGCAGCGACGACGACCTGCTCGCCGCGCTGGACGAGCTGCTGCCCAGGGACAACCGGTGGCGGCACCAGCACGGCAGCAAGGGCCACGGCCGGGACCACGTGCTGCCCGCGCTGGTGCCGCCGTACGCGAGCGTGCCCGTGCTGGGCGGGTCGCCGGCGCTGGGCACCTGGCAGTCGATCTGCCTGGTGGACACCAACATCGACAACCCGGTCCGGCACGTCCGGTTCAGCTACCTCGCCGGCTGAAGCTCCGGCGCCGCCTCCACCGGCGCCGGCGACTTCACCCGGCCCGGCCAGAGGATGACCACCAGGCCGGCGACCAGCATCGCCCCGAGCACCCAGATGCCGGTGGTCACGTCCGGCGCGCCCGGGGTGCCCTGCAGCAGGCTGCGGGTGCCCTCGGTGGAGAAGCGGAACGGCGTCCACGACCACAGCAGGACCCGGTAGGCCGGGTTGAGCAGCTCCGGCACCTGCCCGGCGACGTTCGGCGCGAGCAGGTAGAGCGGCCCGAGGATCGCCATGGCGCGGATGCCCAGCAGCCGCAGCAACGCGGTCTGCACGGCCGCGAACGCCGCCGCGACCAGCAGGATGTAGCCGAGGACGTCCCAGCCCAGCGGCAGGGACGAGTCCCACAAGGCGAGGAACCCGGCCGCGACGCCGGTGATCAGCACGGCCGTGGCCCCGACCTGGGTGAGGCGCGCCGCGACGCCGATTCGCCGCCCGGTCCGCTCGGCGACGACGACCAGGATGGCGCCCGCGGCCAGGCTGCCGACCCACGCGAGGATGCTCACCGCGAGCGGTGCCGTGCGGCCCGCGGGGCTCGCCGGGTGCACGGTCTCCACCCGCACCGGGGCGGTCGGGGTGCCGGTCGCCTGGCTCATCGCCGTCGACAGCGCCTGCCCGGCGCCGGTGAGCGCCTGTTGCACGACCTGCGTGCCGCTCGGGTTGACCGCGCCGGACACGACCACGCCCACCTGTCCGGGCGCGAGTTCCAGGACGCCGTAGACGTCCTTGTCGTCGAGCAGCGTCCTCGCTTCGGCGGGTGTGGTGACCTGCCAGCTGAGGGCCTCGCCGCCCTGGCTCGTGAGCTGCCCGGCCGCGGCGCGCAGCTGCGGCGGGGCGTTGTCGGGCACCGCGACCGCCACCGGCAGCCCGTCGGGTTCGACCGACGCCTGGACCCCGACGGTCAGGAATCCCAGCACCACCGCGACCACCGCACCGGCCAGGGCCGCCAGCCCGGCCACCGGCCTCCGGGATGTGCCAGCCATGGGGACCTCCCCTAAATTTCTTCGACTGTTGAATTCAACGGGAACGGTAGCCCGGCCTTCGAGCGAAGTCAACGCACGATGAATAACGGCCTTGGTAGCGTCGGCGGACGTGACGAGCAGTGCGCACCGGCTGGTGCTGTGGGACATCGACCAGACCCTCATCGACCTGCGCGGGGCGGGCCGCGGCTGGTACCGGCAGGTGCTCGAGGAGGTGACCGGCGTCCCGATGACCGCGATGCCGGACTTCTTCGGGCGGACGGAGCGCGCGATCACCGCGGGAGTGCTGACGCTGCACGGGATCGAGCCGACCGAAGAGCTGATCCAGCGGATGTGGGCGGCGCTGACCGCGGTGTCCGAGCTGGCGCTGCCGGAGCTGGCGAAGCGCGGCCTCGCATTGCCGGGCGCGTCGACCGCGCTGGCGGGGGTGGCCGCGGCGGGCGGGGCCGTGCAGTCGCTGGTGACCGGGAACCTGCGGGAGATCGCGTGGCACAAGCTGTCCGCGTTCGGGCTGCACACGCACCTGGACTTCGAGATCGGCGGCTACGGGAACCTGTCCGCGCACCGGCCGGACCTGGTGGCGTACGCGGTCGACCGCGCCCATGCGACGCTCGGGCGCCCGTTCGAGCCCGCATCGGTCGTCGTGGTGGGCGACACGCCGCACGACATCGACGCGGCGCGCGAACACGGAGCGGTGGCCGTGGGGGTGGCGACCGGCCGGTTCGACGCGGCCGCGCTCCGCGAGGCGGGGGCGCAGGTGGTGCTGCGCGACCTCAGCGACACGAAGCTGGTGCTGGCCGCGGTCTTCGGGGAGGGCTGAGCGTCTCGGCCCGCACTTCGCCGCCGTGTTCGGCTAGCTGTAAGGATCATGGACGTTGTTGACGGTGCGGTCGGCGCGTCGGGTTGATCAAGGCGGAGACCTCCGTGAGGGGTGAAGGTGCTTGACGCCTTTCCCGCACAAACGGAGGTCTTCGTGTCTCACCGTGCGGGACCGGCCGGGCGAGCTGGTGCATGTCGATGTGAAAAAACTCGGACGGCACCGCGAAGGTGGCGGGTGGTGGGCGCACGGTCGCCGCAGTGATCAGCACAAGGCCGCCCGCCGCGCACCACCGGTCGGGTTTGAGTTCGCGCACTGCGCCGTCGATGATCACTCCCGGCTGGCCTACGCCGAAATACCCCGACGAAACCGCCACCACCTGCGCTGCCTTCCTCCGCCGCGCCGCACAGGGCGCTCGCACGCCTTCCGCACCGCGCTGGCCGAAATCCGGGCAGCCAGCGCTTCACCCGCGTCGACAACCTCACTAGGCACTACAGCTAGCGGCGAAGACAGCTACGGGCCCGCCGCGAAAAGCGACGGGCCCGTTGCCGGTAAAGGTGGTTCAGCCGCGGACGAGCTTGACCAGGTGGTCGACCACCGCGTCCACCGCGATCTCCTCGCGGTCGCCCGTCTTGCGGTCCTTCACCTCGACGACGCCCTTCGCCAGGCCGCGCCCGACCACGAGGATCGTCGGCACCCCGACCAGCTCCGCGTCGGCGAACTTGACGCCCGGCGTGGCCTTCCGGTCGTCCAGCAGGACCTCCACACCGGCCGCGTCGAGGTCGGCGGCCAGCTTCTCCGCACCCGCGGCGATCGACTCGTCCTTGCCCGCGATCACCACGTGCACGTCGTACGGCGCGACCTCACGCGGCCAGACCAGGCCCAGCTCGTCGTGGCTCTGCTCGGCGATCACCGCGACCAGGCGCGACACCCCGACGCCGTAGGAACCCATCGTGATGCGGATCGGCTTCGAGTCCGCACCGAGCGCGTCCACCTGGAACGCGTCGGTGTACTTGCGGCCCAGCTGGAAGATGTGCCCGATCTCGATGCCGCGCGCCGCGACCAGCGTGCCCTGCCCGTCGGGCGAGGCGTCGCCCTCGCGCACCTCGGCGGCCTCGATCGTGCCGTCCGGCTGGAAGTCGCGGCCCACGACGAGGTCGACGACGTGGTGGTCGGCCTTGTCGGCGCCGGTCACCCACGCCGTGCCGGTGACGACGCGCGGGTCGACCAGGTACCGGACCCCGTTGTCCTGCAACGCCTTCGGGCCGATGTAGCCCTTGACGAGGAAGGGGTTGGCCGCGAAGTCGGCTTCGTCGAGGAGCGCGACCTCGGCCGGCTCCAGCGAAGCTTCGAGCCGCTTCTGGTCGACCTCGCGGTCACCGGGGACGCCGATGCCGAGGATCTGCCAGTCCTTCTCGCCCGGCTGGCGGATCTTCACCATCACGTTCTTCAGCGTGTCCGCGGCGGTGAAGGTGCGGCCCAGGTCGGTCTTGTCGTTGAGGTAGTCGACCAGCGTCTGGATGGTCGGCGTGTTCGGCGTGTGGTGGACCTGCGCCTGCGGCTTGTCCTCGATGGACTGCGCGGGCGGCGGGGGCGTGACGACGGCCTCGACGTTGGCCGCGTAACCGGACGCGTTGCTGCGGACGTAGGTGTCCTCACCCGTCTCGGCGACGGCGAGGAACTCCTCGGACGCCGAGCCGCCCATCGCGCCGGACGTCGCCGCGACGATCACGTACTCCAGGCCCAGCCGGTCGAAGATCCGGATGTAGGCGTCGCGGTGCAGCTGGTAGGAGCGGGACAGGCCGTCGTCGTCGAGGTCGAAGGAGTAGGAGTCCTTCATGACGAACTCGCGGCCGCGCAGGATGCCGGCGCGGGGGCGCGCCTCGTCGCGGTACTTGGTCTGGATTTGGTACAGGATGACCGGGTAGTCCTTGTACGAGCTGTACTCGCCCTTCACGGTGAGGGCGAACAGCTCCTCGTGCGTCGGGCCGAGGAGGTAGTCGGCGCCCTTGCGGTCCTTGAGGCGGAACAGGGCGTCGCCGTACTCGGTCCAGCGGCCGGTCGCCTCGTAGGGCTCGCGGGGCAGCAGCGCGGGGAACAGGATCTCCTGCGCGCCGATCGCGGCCATCTCCTCGCGGACGACCTCCTCGATCTTGCGCAGCACCCGCAGGCCCAGCGGCAGCCACGAGTACCCGCCCGGCGCGACCCGGCGGACGTAGCCCGCCCGCGTCAGCAGCTTGTGGCTGGGAACCTCGGCGTCGGCCGGATCCTCGCGCAGCGTGCGCAGGAACAACGACGACATCCTGGTGATCACTGGGCTGCTCCTCGGCGTCGAAACACGGTGTGAACAGGGTAGTCAGGGGCGTCCAGCGGTTATCGGGCGGGCCGGAATTGTCGGTGGGGCGCGCTACCGTGCCGAGATGACTCTCGAACTGGGGATGGTGACCGTGGACTGCGCGGATCCACGGCAGATGGCGGCGTTCTGGTGCGCGGCGCTGGGCGTGCGGGTGGACCAGGACTGGGGCGAGTACCTGGTGCTGACACCCGCGCGCGAGGGCGGTGTGCGGCTGGGGTTCCAGCAGGTGCCGGAGGAGCGGGCCGGGAAGAACCGGCTGCACCTGGACCTGGCGACCACCGACCGGGACGGCGAGGTGGCCCGGCTGGTAGGCCTCGGCGCGGCGAAGCTCGCGGAGCACGAGGTGCCCGGCCTGACCTGGACGGTGCTCACGGACCCGGAGGGGAACCAGTTCTGCGTGGGCGAACCCCACTGAGTTTTCGCGGTTCCGGATCGAGGTGGTGGGTTCCAGGGTGGGGCGGCAAGTTCCGTGCGCAGGGCGGTGGGTTTCCTGGGCGGCACGAGGTCACCCACCGGGTGACTGGTCACGCGAGTCCGCACGGCGACGAGTCCCACGACCAGGGAGCGAGTCCCATGCGCAAGGCGGCTTGTTCGACGCTCAGGGGGCGAGTGCTGCCCTTGGGGAGGTGGGTTGTTGTGCGCTCGACGGGCGGAGCTCCACGCTCCATGAGGCGATGTTTCCCGGGCTGAGCCCGGGAAGACAACAACTCCCCCACCTCGCCCCGCAGCACGCGCACCACACCCGCACGGCGCCTCGACTCGGGCTGGTGGCGTCGCAACACGCGCTCAGCTCGGCGGCACCGCCCCCAACTCCCGCGCCCCCTCGCCACGCGGGCCGCGCGGGCCACCGTCAGCGCGGCGGGCCACCGTCGGCGCGGCAACACCGCACCCAGCTCCCGCACCACCTCGCCACGCGGGTCACCGTCAGCACCGCCCCAACCCCCACGCCACCTCGCCACGCGGGCCGCGCGGGCCACCGTCACCGCGGCAGCACCGCACCCAGCTCCCGCGCCGCTGCGCGGAGGGCGGGTACGAAGGCCTCCAGCTCGGCCACCGACATCCGGTAGGCGGGCGCCGCCGTGGAGATCGCGGCGATCGCGTGCCCGTCGGGCCCCAGAACCGGCACCCCGACGGCCCTTATCCCCGGCTCGTGCTCCTCGTCGGCGATCGCGTAGCCCTGGGTCCGCACCGCGGCGATCTCCCGCGCGAACTCCGCCCGCGAGGTGATCGTCCGCGGCGCCAGTCCCGTCAGCTCCAGCGACTCCACCAGCACCTCCCGGTCCGGCGCGAACGCCACCAGGCACTTCCCCATCGCCGTGCAGTGCAGCGGCCCCCGCTGTCCCGGCTCGCCGCGGATCTGGATCTGCCGCGGCCCCTGCACGGAATGCACGTAGACCTGCTGGTGCCCGTCCAGCACCGCCATCAACGTCGGCTCGCCGGTCTGCTCCGTCAGCGCCCGCAGCACCGGCAACGCCACCCCGGCGAACCCCCGCGCGTGCGACACCCGCTGCCCCAGCTCGAACAGCCGCAACCCCAGCGCGTACCGCTTCGACCCCGGGTCGCTGCGCGCGAAACCCTGTTCCTGCAACGAACCCAGCAGCCGGTGCGTCGTGCTCACCGGGTATCCCGCCCGCCGCGCGAGCTCGGACAACCCGACCCCGTCGGGGTACTCGCCGAGCAGCGACAGCACCCGCAGGGCCTTGCCCACCATGTCAGCCACACACCACCCCTTGACGTCTCCCGGTCGAAGTTCCACACTCATCGAGCACCACAATACGGAAGAGCTTTCCACATCATGGAAAGAACGGCAAGGAGGCCGCCTTGGAGAGCCCGCCACTGACCGGCACGGCCACCCAACCGGGCAGGCAGCGCTGGCTGCGCCTGATCCCGATCGTGTTCGTCACCTACAGCCTCGCCTACCTGGACCGCTCGAACTTCTCGATCGCCGCGGCCGGTGGGATGTCCGAGGACCTGGGCATCATGAGTTCGACGTCCGGTCTCATCGCCGCGTCGTTCTTCGCCGGCTACTTCCTGCTGCAGGTCCCGGGCGTGCTCTACGCCGACCGCCGCAGCGTCCGCGACCTGATCTTCTGGTCGGTCCTGGCTTGGGGCGCGCTCGCCACGCTCCAGGGCCTGCTCAGCTCGGTCCCGCTGCTGATCGTCGTCCGCTTCCTGCTCGGCGCGGTCGAGGCCGCGGTGCTGCCCGCGCTGGTCGTCCTGCTCGCCCGCTGGTTCACCAAGGCCGAACGCGGCCGCGCCAACGCCTTCCTCATCCTGGGCAACCCGGTCACCGTGATGTGGCTGTCCGCCGCCTCCGGCTACCTCATCGAGGCCACGAGCTGGCGCGGCATGTTCATCATCGAAGGCGTGCCCGCCCTGATCTGGGCGTTCTACTTCCGCGCGCAGGTCCGCGACCGGCCTGCCGACGCGCCGTGGCTCGCCCCGGCCGAACGCGAGGCCGTGGACACCGCGATCGCCGCCGAGCAAGCCGAGCTCGCGAGCACCGCCGCCGACAACTCGGGAGTGCACCCGCTGCGCGAAGCCCTGCGCACCCCTGCCGTGCTGGTCCTGTCCGCGCAGTACCTCCTGTGGAGCATCGGCGTGTACGGGTTCGTGTTCTGGTTGCCGTCGATCGTGAAGGCCGGATCGTCCGCCGGCATCGGCGCCACCGGCCTCCTCTCGGCGGTCCCCTACGCCTTCGCCGTCGTCGCGATGCTGCTCAACTCACGCCGCTCCGACCGCACCACCCGGCGCATCCGCTACGTGTGGCCGTGGCTGCTCGGCGGCGCGGTCACGTTCTACGGTTCCTACCTGGCGGGCCACGACGCGTTCTGGCTGTCGTTCCCGCTGCTGGTCCTCGCCGGGATCGCGATGTACGCGCCCTACGGCCCGTTCTTCGCGATGATCCCGGAGCTGCTGCCGCGCCGCACCGCCGGTGTCGCCGTGGCGCTGGTCAACGCCGCCGGCGCGCTCGGTGGCTTTCTCGGCACGTACCTGGTGGGCTGGTTGCGCACCGCGACCGGCACCGACGCCGCCGCGTTCCTGATGCTGGCCGGCACGATGGCCGCGTCCGCGCTGGTCCTGCTCGCCGTCCGCACCCCGAAGAGGAAGGTCGCATGACGCCCCGAGTTCTGCTGCCCTGGTCCGATCTCACCGTTCCGGACGGCCTGGAAACCGCCTGCTACGACGGCACCGGCACGCCACCCGCCCTGGACGGCGTCGAGTTCTACGTGCTTCCCTACGACAGCGGCCCCGAGCCGCCGAAGCTGATCGCGAAGATGCCGTCGCTGAAGGCGGTGCAGTCGCTGTCCGCCGGTGTCGACAGCCTCCTGCCGTTGATCCCGGACGGCGTCACCCTCGCCAACGGCCGCGGCCTGCACGACCTCAGCGTCGCCGAGCACACGCTCGCCCTGATCCTCGCCGCGCAGCGGAACCTGCCGCGCTGGTTCCGGCAGCAGGGCACCGGCTCGTGGGACCGCGAGCACACCCGGTCGCTGGCGGACGAGCGTGTCCTGCTCGTCGGGTACGGCTCCATCGGCAAGGCGATCGAGCGGTACCTCGTGGCCGGGGAAGCCGACGTCGTGCGTGTCGCGAGCACCGCGCGTGAGGGTGTGCACGGCATCGACGAGCTGCCGGAACTTCTGCCGTCCGCGGACATCCTGGTGCTGATCCTGCCGGACACCCCCGCCACCCGCGGTCTGATCGGGGCGCCCGAGCTGGCGGCCCTGCCGGACGGCGCGCTGGTGGTCAACGTCGGCCGCGGCACCGCGATCGACACCGCGGCGCTGACGAAGGAGGTCGTGTCGGGCCGGTTGCGGGCCGCGCTGGACGTGGTCGATCCGGAGCCGCTGCCCTCGGACCACCCGCTGTGGCGGGCGCCGGGCGCGATCATCACCCCGCACGTGGCGGGTGGTTCGGACTCGTTCTATCCCCGCGCGAAGCGGCTGGTGGAGCAGCAACTACAGCGGTTCGCGCGGGGCGAACCGCTGGTCAACGTGGTGCGGTGATCAGGACGCCTGCGCGTACTCCACCACGTAGTCGGCCGTGCAGACACAGCCGCCGTCGACCTCGTCGCACCGGACCGTCAGGCTGTGCCGCACCAGGTCGGTGTCGGTGCAGTCCGGTTCGGTGCACTCCACCAGGGCGTCCACGTGCAGGACGAGGGTGCCGTGGCAGTGGTCGAGGTCCCGTGCGCAGCTGGGGCACTCCATGTCTGACACCTTCCGCCGGTTCGTGTTGCGGCACCTTGGTACCACCGCGCTTCACCGGAAGGTGGGAGGAGGTCCCGGCGTGTCGGCGTGACGTCAGGCGCTCTTCGGCGAGCGGCGGCTGCGCGCCGGGGTCGCGGCCGGCTTCTTCGCGGCCGTGCGCTTGGCCGGTTTGCGTGCCTTCTTCGCCTCGCTGACGCTGGCCTCCAGCGCCGCCATCAGGTCGACCACGTCGGTCTTGGGCGAGCGCCCCTTCGGCCGGGTGGTCTTCTTGCCCGCGATCTTCGCCTCGATCACCGACTCCAGCGCCTCCCGGTACTGGTCGGTGTACTTGTCGGGGTCGAAAACCGGCTCGGACAGCGACTCGATGAGCGAGCCGGCCATGCTCAGCTCCTGCGGGCGGACCTGGGGCAGCTCGTCACGCAGGAACCCGAAGTCCGGGGTGCGCACCTCGTCCGGCCACAGCATCGTGGTCATGACCATCACGTCGGCGTGCACGCGCAGCAGCGCGAGGGTCTCGCGCTGGCGCAGGGCGACCTTGGCGATGGCGACGTTGCCGGACTTGTGCAGCGCGTCGCGCAGCAGCACGTACGGCTTGACCGCGGCCTTCTGCGGCTCCAGGTAGTAGTGGCGGTCGAAGTGCAGCGGGTCGATGGCCTCGAGCGGCACGAACTCCAGCACGTCGATGACGTTGGAGCTGGACAGCGGCAGCTCCTTGAGGTCCTCGTCGGTGATGACCACCATCTCGCCGTCGTCGGTCTCGTAACCCTTGGCGATGTCGGCGTAGGGCACCTCTTCGCCGTCGATGGTGCAGAAGCGCTTGTACTGGATGCGCCCGCCGTCGCTGACGTGCACCTGGCGCAGGGACACGTTCTTGTTCTCGGTGGCCGCGTAGAGGTTGATCGGGATCGTGACCAGCCCGAACGACACCGAGCCCTTCCACATCGATCGCATCGCCGGGCCCTCCGCTCCCTGCCGACATAACCGCAGGTCGGACGTTACGCGAGAACCGGTCGCGCCACCAGGCGGCCAGCCGGTCGCACCGGGGCTCAGCCGCTGGTGGCGCGGGTGATGCGGCCGGCCAGCGCGCGCAGGTGCGCGGCCAGTTCCGGCGGTTCGTGCACCTCGAACTCGCAGCCGAGGGCCAGCAGCCGGAACGCCAGCCAGTCGAGCGTGTCGGCGTGGGTCGCCAACCGGCACTCGGCCGGGCCGGTCGCCGTCAGCTCGCCGGCGTTCTCCACCCGCGGGCGCATCTCCTCCAGCGGCGCGTGCAGGGTCACCACCGCCCGGTGCGTCGGCGCGGTGCGGTAGAGCTTCGCCGTGACGAAGGCCGCCGCGTCGTCGGCGGGCAGCTCGCGCGGGGTGGTGCGGGCGCCGGTGCCGTGGGGGCGGCGGACGCGGTCGACGCGGAACAGGCGCCAGTCGTCGCGGTCGACGTCCCACGCCACCAGGTACCAGCGGCGTCCCGCGGCGACCAGGCGGTGCGGTTCGGCCAGCCGGCGGGATTCGCGGCCCTCGGCGTCGTGGTAGCCGAACCGGACGCGCTCGTGGTTGGCGATCGCGGCGGCCAGTGCGGCGAGGTCCTCGGGGACGACCGGCGGGCCGGGATCGGGCATCGGCACGGTCGCCGCGCCGAGCGTGCGCACCCGGCGGCGCAGCCGCGAGGGCAGCACCTGCTCGAGTTTCGCCAGCGCCCTGGCGGAGGCCTCGTCGATTCCCGCCACGGCCTGGCGCGTGGCGGTGCGCAGGCCGACCGCGATCGCGACGGCCTCCTCGTCGTCGAGCAGCAGCGGCGGCATCGCCGCGCCCGCCACCAGCCGGTACCCGCCCTCGGCGCCCATCGTGGACTCCACCGGGTACCCGAGCCCGCGCAGCCGGTCGATGTCCCTGCGGATCGTCCGGGTGCTGACCGCGAGCCGCGCGGCCAGCTCGGTGCCCGGCCATTCGCGCGGTGTCTGCAGCAGGGACAGCAGTGTCAGCAGCCGCGCCGGGGTGTCCGTCATGGCTCCAGAATGCGACCGAACGGTGACGGAAACTGACCTAGTTCATCATTCCCTCAGCAACACGACCCCACCGATCACCGTCCGGGCGAACTAGGCTGTTGCGGTGGCGGGCACCCTTCCGAGCGAGCTCACCAGTTTCGTCGGCCGGCGGCAGGAGCTCGCGGACATCCGGCGGCTGCTGTCGGCCGCGCGCCTGGTGACGCTGACGGGACTCGGCGGGGTCGGCAAGACCAGGCTCGCGGTGCGGGCCGCGGTCGGATTGAAACGCGCGTTCCCGGACGGGGTGCACCTCGCCGAACTCGCGGACCTGGACGACCCGGCGTTGCTGCCGCAGACCGTCGCCACCGCGCTCGGCCTGCGGGACGAGGCCGTCGAGCCCGCGGACCGGCTCGCCCAGTTCCTCGGCGACCGCCAGGTGCTGCTGGTGCTGGACAACTGCGAGCACCTGACCGACGCGTGCGCGACGCTGATCGGCAAGCTGCTCGCGGCGACCAGCGGGCTGCGCATCCTGGCGACCAGCCGTCAGCGGCTCTCGGTCGAGGGCGAGCACCTGCTGCCGGTGGAACCGCTGAGCCTGCCCGACCACAGCGGCACGACCGAGGGCACCAGCGGCTGGGACGCGATGGCGCTGTTCGCCGACCGCGCCGCCGCCGTGTCGCCGGGCTTCGCGCTCACCGCCGAGAACGAGGCGCTGATCGCGATGATCTGCCGGCACGTCGAGGGGCTGCCGCTGGCCATCGAGCTGGCCGCGGTGTGGTTGCGCACGCTGTCGCTGACCGAGTTGAACGACCGCCTGGCCGACCGGTTCGCGCTGCTGAGCGAGGCCTCCCGCACGGCGCCGCCGCGCCAGCAGGGCCTGGAGGCGCTCGTCGACTGGAGCTACCGGCTGTGCCTGCCCGCCGAGCAGCGGGCGTGGGAGCGGCTGTCGGTGTTCCGCGGCGGGTTCGACCTGCCCGCGGCCGAGTTCGTGTGCGCGGGCGACGAGATCGGCGGCGATTCGGTCCTCGGACTGCTCGCCGGACTGGTCGACAAATCGGTTCTGGTGCGGGTGCGGGAGACCTACGGGCACAACGCGCGCTACCGGATGCTGGAAACGCTCGCCGAGTTCGGCGCGGCGCGGCTCGCCGAGAACGGTGATCCGGCCGGTTCCACGCGGCGGCACCGCGATTTCTACCGGGAGCTGGCCCGCCGGTTCACCGAGGAGAAGATCACCTCGCGGCAGCAGGAGTGGATCTCCCGCATGCAGAGCGAGCACGCGAACCTGCGCGCGGCGCTGGAGTCGTGGCTGGAGGAGCCGGATCCGCGGCCGGCGCTGGAAATGGCGGGG
This sequence comes from Amycolatopsis thermoflava N1165, assembly GCF_000473265.1. Classification (NCBI taxonomy): domain Bacteria; kingdom Bacillati; phylum Actinomycetota; class Actinomycetes; order Pseudonocardiales; family Pseudonocardiaceae; genus Amycolatopsis; species Amycolatopsis thermoflava. Next base: position 7,747,246 of record NZ_KI421511.1, on the reverse strand, counting down.
AACCTGTCGACGTTCTGGATCGCGGGCGGGCACCTGCTGGAGGGCAGCCGGTGGCTGGACCGCGTGCTCCAACTCGGCGGCGGCCCGTCGCGGGAGCGGGCCCGCGCGTTGCACGCGTCGCTGCTCACCTGCACGTGGCTGGGGGTGCGGCGGGGGTTCGCCGGGCGGCTGCGCGAATACCGGTCGATCGCGGCGGAACTGGACGACCCGGTGATCAGCGTCGAGTTGCTCGTGTGCGAGGGGGTGAGCCGCTACTTCCTGGGCGATCCGCGGCGGGCGTGCGAGTTGCTGGAGGAGGCGCACGAGGTGTGCCGGGCGGCCGGGCACGACGGGCTGGCGTTGCAGATCCTGCCGTACCTGGCGCTGGCGCGGTTCGTGCTCAGCGAGCCGAACGCCGAGGAGGCCGGGGAGCAGGCGGTCGATCTGTGCGCGGCGCACGGGAACCCGCCCTGGTACACCGCCCTGGCGGTGTGGGTGCTGGGGCTGGCGCTGTGGCGGCGCGGCGACCTGCAGCGCGCGGAACGCCTCCAGCGCGACGCGATCCGCCTGCGCGAACCGGCGGGCGATCATTCCGGGATCGCGCTGAGCCTGGAGTCACTGGCCTGGTGCGCGGCGTCCGACCGGCGGTTCAACCGGGCGGCGCGGCTGCTCGGCGCGGCCGCGACCGCGTGGCGCTTGTCCGGCGCCGGGCGGATCGAACCGGCGCTGCAGCAGGTTTCGCAGACGCACGCCGCGCTCCCGGCGCGGGAGGCCCTGGGACGGCAGGTGTTCGAGCAGGAGTACGCGCGCGGGGCGTCGATGACGTTCGACAAGGCGGTGGCGTTCGCCCTGGACGAGCGGCGGATGTCGGCGGCGCCGGCCAGCCCTTCGCGCAACCCGCTGACCGCCCGCGAATCGGAAATCGCCGCGCTGGTCGCGAAGGGACTGAGCAACCGGCAGATCGCCGGGCAGCTCGTCATTTCCCAGCGGACGGCCGAAACGCACGTCGAGCACATCCTCGCCAAACTGGGGTTCACTTCACGCAGCCAGATCGCTGCTTGGATCACGGCCAATGAGGCGTGAGGTTCGCGCGGTTGGGGTTGGTGTTGGTTTGGCGGTGCTGGTTGCCAGAGTTTGGTGCTTGGTGGTTCGGTGCTGGTTGTCGGTGGATGGCTTCGGGCGGGGTGGGCGGCTTGGGCTGCGGGGTGAAGGCATGAACGGACCGTTCATCCGCGCGTGACTGGACGTTTCGTATGCGCGGTAGGTCGGGCCCTTCTCCGCGGACCCGAGGTGTTGCCGGTATGAATGGACCATTCACCGAGGCACGGTCGGGCATCTCGCGGCAGGGAAGCCATGAATGGGCCATTCATCGCCGCACCACTGGACATCTCGCGCAGCCTCAAGCCGTGAACGGACCATTCATCGCCGCACGGCTGGCCATGTCGCCACGTGCAAGCCATGAACGGACCGTTCACCGGCGCGTGGCTGGACACGTCGCACCACCACACTCATGAACGGACCATTCATCCCTACACGACAGGGCATCTCGCACGCCCCAAGCCATGAACCGACCATTCACCGCCACACCACACGGCACCTCGTGCCGCCCGAGCTCACGAACCGGACCGTTCACCGGCGCGTGGCTGGACACCTCGCACCACCAAACTCATGAACGGACCATTCACCGCTACACGACAGGGCACCTCGCACGCCCCAAGCCATGAACGGACCATTCACCGCCACACCACACGACACCTCGTGCCGCCCAAACTCACGAACGGACCATTCACCGCCACGCGACAGGGCACCTCGCGCGCCCCAAGCCATGAACCGACCATTCACCCCCACACCACCGCCCCCCTCGCGCGGGCCACCCGAATCCCGCCGCGGATTCAACCGACCTCCACCCCCTCCCGCCGCCCCCTGCGCCCGATCCGCCCGAGCCGCGCAGGCACGTCGAAACCGACCAGCAGCGCCGTGAGCACCGTCAGCCCGGCCGCGAGCCACCCCAGCGCCGGCCCCAGCCCGATGTGCCCGGCCACCTGCGCGCCGAGCAGCGGGGCGACCGCGCCGCCGAGTGCGCCGACGTTGTAGGTGAACCCGAGGCTCGCCGCGCGGAGGCGGGTCGGGAAGTGGTCCCCGATGTACTTCGGCAGCAGCCCGGATATCCCGGAACTGGTGCCCTGCAACACGAACAGCAGCAACCAGACCAGCACGATGCTGCCCGGGCCGAGCGCGAACGCCGGGAACACGAACACCAGCGACAGCAGCAGCCCGCCCACGTACGTCGCGCGCGTGCCGAACCGGTCGCCGACCACCCCGGCCAGGCACGAACCGGCCGCATAGCCGAGCCCGGCCCAGGTCAGCGCATTGGCCACCTGCCCGGCGTTGTAGTGCAGCTCCGTCTTCAGGTACGTGGGCAGGAGCGACTGGATCGGCCACGAGTACAGGAACGCGCAGAACACGGTCAGCATCAACCCGACCGCCACCGGCCAGGCTCGGCCGCTGATCTGCACCCCGAACACCACGAACCCCACCACGCACAGCGCGATGTACAGCGGATACAGGCTCCCCGCGTGCCCCGAGAAGATCAGCACCAGGCAGGTCGCCAGCACCACCGCCACGACCATGTTGAGCGGCGCCCACCGCCGGTTCAACAACGCCGTCGCGCTCGTCGAGCCGCCGCCAGACCCGACCTCCTCGGTCCAGTCCTTCGCCTCGGGCAACGTGCGCCGCAGCCACAGCGCCACGAACACCGGCAGGATTCCCAGCCAGAACAGCCACCGCCAGCCGAAGCTCGGCACGATCAGGTCGTAGGCACGCGCAGCGAGCACCGTGCCGATCGGGTACGCCGACAGCAGGCACCCCGTCGCCCGGTTGCGCAGGCCCTTCGGCCAGCTCTCCATCACATACGTGCTGCTGGAGCCGTACTCGCCCGCCATGCCGAGGCCGACGACGACCCGGAAGATGAACAACGACCAGTAGTCCCAGGCGAACCCGCACAGCGCCGTGCCGACCGCGTAGAGCACGATGGACGCGATCATCGCCGGGCGGCGGCCGAAGCGGTCGCCGAGCGCGCCCAGCGCGAGCCCGCCCAGCCAGCGGGACACGAAGGCGGCCGACACCAGCGTGGACGCGGTGGCCAGCGACAGGTCGAACTCGTCGCGCAGCTCGGTGAGCACCAGCGTGATGATCACGAAGTCGAAGCCGTCGAGCAGGTAGCCGAGCCACGCTGCGCCGAACGCCTTCCACTGGCCCGGACCGAGCCGGCGGTACCACGGGTTCATGTTCCGTACCTCTTCATCGAGGGCTAGTCGTGGGACGTTGGACGTCGTATGATGCTGCGGACGTTAGCCGACGATTCCGGATGGTGGCAAGAGTGCGGACACTGCGCAGCCAGGAACTGGCCGATTCGATCGTCGAGCTGATCGACCGGCGGCGCCTCGGGCCCGGCGATCCCCTGCCGCCGGAACCGCGGCTGATGGAGGAGTTCGGCGCGGCCCGCAACTCGGTCCGCGAGGCGCTGCGCACCCTGCAGGCGCTGGGCATCGTCGAAATCCGCCACGGCTACGGCACGTTCGTCGGCGCGGCGAGCATGACCGCGCTGAGCCCGTCGCTGCTGTTCCGCACGCGCGCCCGCTCGCGCGACGACCTGAGCGGGCTGCGCGATCTGCTGGAGGTCCGGCAGATCCTGGAGACCGAGCTGACCCGCAAGCTCGCCCGGCAGCGCGACGACGAACTGCTCGAACAGCTCGCCGAGCGGGTGCGCCGGATGTCCGACCCGGCCACCGCCACGGCCGCCGACGGCGAGTTCCACGAGCTGATCTGCACCGCCGCGGGCAACGAGCTGGCCGCCGAGCTGATCCGCCTGTTCTGGAGCGTCTACCGGCAGACCGAGGCGCTCATCGGCGCGCCGCGCACGCCGTCGGACGCGCTGGTCGCCAAGCACCAGCGGATCGTCGACGCCATCGCCGGAGGCGACCCGGAGGCGATCGACGACGCCGTGCGCCACCACTTCGACGAGGTCCGGAGCCGGCTCACCTGATTGTGGCGTATTCGATTTTCGCCCGTAACGAGTGAAGTCGGGTGGACGTCCGCACCGCTGCGAGAGGACCCTGGGTCCCAGGAGCAGAAGGGGTGGGGCGATGGCGACAGTGGCCGAGCAGATGGTGCGGATCCTGCGGGACAGCGGTGTGCGCCGCATCTACGGGATCGTCGGCGACAGCCTGAACCCGGTCGTGGACGCGGTGCGCCGCACGCCGGGCATCGAGTGGGTGCACGTCCGGCACGAGGAGACGGCGGCGTTCGCCGCGGCCGCGGAAGCGCAGATCACCGGGCGGCTCACCGTGTGCGCGGGCAGTTGCGGCCCGGGGAACCTGCACCTGATCAACGGTCTCTACGACGCGCACCGCAGCGGCGCGCCGGTGCTGGCGATCGCCTCGCACATCCCGTCCAACCAGATCGGCACCGGGTTCTTCCAGGAGACCCACCCGGAGCAGTTGTTCGCCGAGTGCAGCCACTTCAGCGAGCTGGTGTCGCAGGCGGACCAGATGCCGCGGCTGTTGCGGATCGCGATGCAGACCGCGGTCGGGCGCGGCGGGGTGTCGGTGCTGAGCATCCCGGGTGACGTGTCGGAGCGGCGGGCGACCGGCTCCGCGGCCGAGTCGGTGCACCTGGTCGAGCCGTCGCCCGTGGTGCCGCGGGAGGCGGCCATCGCCGAGCTGGCCGAGGTGCTCGACAGCGGCGAGAAGGTGATGCTGTTCGCCGGCGCAGGCTGCCGGGACGCGCACGACGAGGTGATGGCGCTGGCCGGCCGCCTGCTCGCGCCGGTGGGCCACTCGCTCGGCGGCAAGGAGTGGATCCAGTTCGACAACCCGTACGACGTCGGCATGAGCGGGCTGCTCGGGTACGGCGCGTGCTACGACGCGATGCACGAGGCGGACCGCGTGGTGCTGCTGGGCACGGACTTCCCGTACGACGGGTTCCTGCCGCAGGCGCACACGGTGCAGATCGACACGAACCCCGCGCACCTCGGCCGCCGCACGCCGCTGGACCTGGCCGTACACGGCTCGGTAAAGGAGACGCTCGCGGCGGTGCTCCCCCGCCTGCGGCAGCGCACCGACCGGTCCTTCCTGGACCGCATGCTGCACGAACACGCGCGGCGGCTGGAGAAGGTGGTCGACGCGTACACGAAGGACATCGAGCACCACACGCCGATCCACCCCGAGTACGCGGCCGCGGTGCTGGACGAGGTCGCCGCCGACGACGCGGTGTTCACTGTGGACACCGGGATGGGCAACGTGTGGGCGGCGCGGTACCTGACGCCGAACGGGCGGCGCCGGGTGATCGGCTCGTTCCGCCACGGCAGCATGGCGAACGCGCTGCCGCACGCCATCGGCGCCGCGCTGTCCTCGCCTGGCCGCCAGGTGGTGTCCATCTCGGGCGACGGCGGGCTGGCGATGCTGATGGGCGACCTGCTGACGCTGTCGCTGTACGACGTGCCGGTGAAGGTGGTGCTGTTCAACAACGCGTCGCTGGGCATGGTGAAACTGGAGATGCTCGTGGACGGCCTCCCGTCCTACGGCACCGACCACACGCCGGTCGACTTCAGCGCGATCGCCGCGGCGTGCGGGATCTGGTCCACGCGCGTCGACCACCCGGGCGAGGTGCGGTCGGCGCTGACGAAGGCGTTCGAGCACCAGGGGCCCGCGCTGGTCGAGCTGACCACCGACCCCAACGCGATGTCCATCCCACCCAAGATCACGAGCGAGATGCTGCGGGGCTTCGCGCTGGCCGCGAGCAAGACGGTGCTGAACGGCGGGGTGGGCAAGATGGTCGAGCTGGCGCGCAGCAACCTGCGGAACATCCCGCGCCCCTGACGCCCCTGTCCGAAGCCGGATCCGGGCCACCGGGCCGAGGGATGGTTCACCAGGCCCGGCTTGGTTCCGACGGGCCGAGTCGATCGGGTGGGTCTGGAACCACCCTGGTCGCAACCGCCCGGAGCGGCGGGGTCGCACAAACCACCCGCCAAGAACGGCTGCCGCTACCCTGCCCGTCGGACCGTTCGCAACAACTTCCACCGAGTGGGCGAGCGCGGGCCGCCGGTTGACCGAAGTGCCGCATGTGGGACTGGCAGCCCGTAGCTAGGGTCGGCTCGTGCTGGTTTTCCGTTCGATCGGACTGTTCGTGCTGGCGGCGCTCGCCGAGATCGGCGGCGCCTGGCTCGTCTGGCAGGGCGTCCGCGAGCACCGCGGGTGGATCTGGATCGGCGCGGGCGTGATCGCGCTCGGGTTGTACGGCTTCGTCGCCACGCTGCAGCCGGACGCCAACTTCGGCCGCATCCTCGCAGCCTACGGCGGTGTGTTCGTCGCCGGCTCGCTGGCCTGGGGCGTGGTCGCCGACGGGTACCGGCCCGACCGGTTCGACGTCATCGGCGCGCTCATCTGCCTCGCGGGCGTCGCGGTCATCATGTACGCCCCGCGCGGCTGAACATCGTTTCGTGCACCTCGCCTACGCCTTCGGCACCCCGTCGGTCACGGTGTTCGGCCCGTCACGCTACTGGTTTGCGGGACGGCGGAAGTGGTAGCCGGGAGCGGACGAAGGGAGGCGATCGTGCCGGACGAGAAGCACGACGAGCTGGCCGAGTCGAGGCAGGCGCTGGCCGAGGCGAAGGAAGCGGCGCGGGACGCGAAGCTCACGCGGCCCCACGAGCAGGCCGAGCAGGAGGGCGCCCCGGCCGAACACCCGCCCCACCAGGAGGACGACGACCACTTCTCCCCCTCCTGAGGGCCCGCGGCCTACGAGCGCACCGCCGCCGCGACCTCGGCCACCAGGCCCGGCTCCGCCTCGTACGGCAGGTAGAGCGTCGCGCGCGTGAACAGATCGCCGTAGCGGCGCCGCACCTCGGCCGCGACCTCGTCGGGCTTGCCCACCACCGCGATCGCGGCCAGCAGCTCGTCGTCGACGAGCGTGCCCATCCGCTCCCACTCGCCGCGACGGGACAGCCGGTGCAGCTCGTCACCCAGCTCGCCGCGGTCGTGCAGCTCCAGCACCCCGCGGTAGGCCGGCGTCGATCCGTAGAACGCGATCTGCCGCCGCGTGCCCGCGAGCGCGGCGGCGATCTCGGCGTCCGTCCGGCCGGTCACCACCATGGGCGAGCCGACCAGTTCGAAGCCGTCCAGTGAGCTCCGCCCGGACCGCAGCGCAGGCACCGTCACCTCGCGCAGGTACCGCTCGGTGGTGAACCCGTGGCACAGGAAGCCGTCCGCGACCTCGCCCGCCGCACGTGTCATGCCCTCCCCCACACCGGCGAGCAGCACCTTCGGCGGACCGTACGGGTGCGGCGGCGGCGTGAACATCGGGGTCATCACCGTGTGGGTGTAGAACTCGCCCCGGAAGTTGAGGCGCGCACCGGTCTGCCAGCTGTCCCAGATCGCCCGCAGCGCCAGCACGAACTCGCGCATCCGGGCGGCCGGTTGCGACCACGGCATCGAGAACCGCCGGGTGACGTGCGTCTTGATCTGCGTGCCGAGGCCGAGCAGCAGCCGTCCGCCGGAGAGTTCCTGCAGGTCGTTCGCGGTCTGCGCGACCGTCATCGGGTTGCGCGCGAACGCCACCGCGATCGCCGTGCCGAGCGTGACGCGCTCGGTGACCGTCGCGCCGAGCGCGAGCGGCAGGAACGGGTCGTGCTTGACCTCGGTGTTCCACACGCCGTCGAAACCGTCGCGCTCGGCCCGCCGCATCGTCTCCCGGCAGTCGGCCGGACTTTCGAACGGGACCGCGAAATCGACCTTCACCCTGCGAACGCTACCGCCTGCGGTTCCGGAACAGGCACTCCTGCGCGAGGCTCGCCAGCAGCACGCCGTCCCGCGTGCGGACGGTGCCGGTGTACCAGCCGCGGCCGCCCGCGACGCTCTGCGGCACCAGGTCCATGTGCACCCACTCGTCGAGGCGGCCCGGCCGGTGGAACCACACCGCGTGGTCCAGGCTCGACGACGCGGACGCCTCGTCGTTGCCGAAGGCCGCGACACCGGACGAGATGTCCGAGAGGTAGGTCAGGACGCAGGCGTGGATGAGCGGGTTGTCGGGCAGGTCGAGCTCGCAGCGTGCCCAGAAGCGGGTCGGCCACTGGCCGTCCGGGTACGGCTGCGGCGGCAGCGCGCCCTGCATCGAGAAGAGCCGCGGCATGCCGCCACCGGGCAGCTGCTCCGGGTCGCCTTCGGGACGCTCGGGGTGGGCCTCGCGGTCGACGCCCTCCTCGCGGCGGTGGAAGGACGCCGACATGTTGAAGATGACCTCGCCGTTCTGCACGGCGACCACCCGGCGGGCGGAGTAGGAGCCGCCGTCGCGGTCCCGGTCGACGTGGAAGATCGTCGGGCGCGTCGCGTCACCCGGGCGGAGGAAGTAGCCGTGCAGCGAGTGCGGCAGCCGGTCCTCCGGCACCGTGCGCCCGGCCGCGGCGAGCGCCTGCGCGGCGACCTGGCCCCCGTAGAGCGGCAGGGGGTCGTCGAACACGAGGTTGGCGCGGTAGAGGTCGCGGTCGATCTCCTCGAGGTCGAGCAGGTCGGCCAGGGTGGGCTCGTCCACCGCTTTCTCACTGACGGCGTGCATTACCGCACGGTAATACAGGAGGCACACGCGGGCAGGCGCTGGTAGACAGGCATCACAACGGAAGTGGCGGCCGAGCGCGGGGCGGCGCGGCCGCCGCTGAACCTGGGTCAGGCGGCGTGACGCTGCCCCTTCGCGACGGCGTCCTCGACGGCGCCGGCCAGCACGGCGTGGCCCTTGGCGGTGGGGTGGACGTCGCAGCCGCCGGTGGGCAGTGCGATCAGCAGGCCGGCCGCGCACGGGTCGCCGCCGGTGGACCGGGACGCCTCCTGGAACGCGCCGAAGCCGTCAGCCACTACGCCACCGAACCGGAGGGTGGGCCCGGCGAGTGCGGCGTTGAGGGCCTGGACCTGCGCGACCGCGACCGGATCGCGGTAGTCGAGCGCGTAGTAGGACACCAGCACCAGGTCGTGCCGGTACCGGGCCGCACCGCGCAGAGCCGCGAAGATGGTGGTCAGGTTGCGGCTGATCCGCTGCAGTTCGACCGGGAAACTGGCCCCGGTGCATTGGTCGGGTGTGGTCTGCTGGCACACGAACAGGTCGTTCGCGCCGATGTCGATCGTGACGAGCCGGGTGCGCGGGTGCGTCTTGAGGAACCACACGGCGTACTCCAGCTGGGTGCCGGAGTAGCTGACGTGCAACGGGTAGATCGTCCGGTAGCCGAACGGGGACCCGACCGAGTTCTCGCAGCCGTTGCTCTGCGCACCGGGGATGATCATGCTGGCGGTCGTCTCACCCGGGCAGGACGCGTTCGTCACGTTGGGCGAGTACCGCTCCGGGTAGCCGGCGAAGTTCGAGGCGTCGAAGTAGTCGGCGGGTGGAGTCACCGCGGGCGGACGGTAACCGAACGCGACCGAGTCGCCGAGGGCGAGGTAGTCGTGCTGCCCGGCCGAGGCGGGCGTGACCGAGAACAGGACCAGCAGGAGTGCCGCACCGATCCACCCGAAGCGTCGCATCACGAACCCTCCTCGCCGCGTTGCGATGGCCCTCCATTTTCGCTCACCTCGCCGAGTCGCGCAGGGCATCGCGCTCGGTGGGACACTGATCCTCATGCGGCAGCTCGACGACGCCCAGCTGGCCGCGGTCGAGCGCCGCCTGGCCGACGCCGGTTGCCGTCTCCTCGCCGGCACCGTGGTGGATCCCGCGGGGGTGACGCGGGCGAAGTTCGTGCCGCCGCACCGCGCGCGGGACTTCCACCGCGCGGGTCTGGGCGCCTCCCCCAGCTGGCACGTGTTCTGCATCGACAACGCGATCGCGTTCACCCCGGACCTGGGCGTGGTCGGCGACCTGCGGCTGCGTGCCGACCTGGACGCGCTCCGGCTCCTCGGCGACGGGTTGGCCTGGGCGCCTGCCGAGGTGTCCACACAGGACGGTGAGCCGAGCGGACTGTGCGCCCGGAAAGCCCTGCGCGAGGTGGAAAACGCGCTCGCCGACCACGGCATCGTCGCGCGCGCCGGGTGCGAGCTGGAGTTCGTGGTCACCGACGCCTTCCCGCACTGGAACGCCTACGGCCTCAACCTCGCCGCCGAGCCGTTCCTCGCCGACCTGGCCGACGCCGGCCTGCCCGTCGAGCAGATCCACAGCGAGTACGGCGACGGGCAGTTCGAGTTCTCCCTCGCGCCGGCGAGCCCGGTCGAGGCCGCGGACGAGGTCGTGCTCGCCCGGTTGCTGACCAGCCGCATCGCGCGCCGGCACGGGTTGTCGGTCTCCTTTTCGCCGCTGCCCTACGCCGGCGGCAGCGGGAACGGCGCGCACCTGCACGTTTCCCTCGCGCGCGACGGCGTTCCGTTGCTCTCCGGCGGCGACGGCCCGCACGGCCTGACCGCCGACGGTGGCGCCGCCATCGCGGGGATCGTGACCGGTCTGCCGGAAACCCTCGCGGTGTTCGCCGGATCCGTCCTGTCCGGACACCGTCTCCAGCCGGACACCTGGTCCGGCGCCCACGCGTGCTGGGGCTGGGAGAACCGGGAGGCGGCGGTGCGGTTCTGCGCCGCCACCGCGGGCAACCCGCACGGCGCGAGCGTCGAGCTGAAGTGCGCGGACCCGTCGGCCAACCCGTACCTCGCGCTGGCGACGCTGCTCGGGCTCGCCCTCGACGGCATCACCCGGCGGTTGCCGTTGCCCCGGGAGGTCACCCGCAACCCGTCGGAACTGCCGGCGGTGCCCCGGCTGCCCGATCCGGCCGCCGCACTCGACGCGTTCGTGGCATCCCCGCTCGCGCGGCGGCTGCTCGGCCCGGAAATCGCCAGTGCGCTGACGGCGGTGCGCCGCCACGAACTGGACACCTACGGCAAGGCGGAGATCGACGTGCTGACCGGGAAGTTCAGGTTCACGTGGTGAGCGCGCTCGCCGAGCACGTCGCCGCCGCGCCGCTAGTGGACCACCACGTGCACGGCGCCTTCACGGTCGAGCTGGAGCGGGCCGAGTTCGAGGGGCACCTCAACGAGGGTTCGCCCGACCCGATCCCGCCGTGGATGACGCAGTTCGACTCGCAGCTCGGGTTCGCGGTGCGGCGGTGGTGCGCGCCGGTGCTCGACCTGCCCGAGCACGCCCCGGCCGACGAGTACTGGAAGCGCCGCACGGAGCTCGGTGTGGCCGAGGTGACGCGGCGGTTCCTCGGCGGCGCCGGCGTGAGCGACTGGATCGTCGACACCGGGTACGCCACCCGTTCGCTGCTCGGGCTGGAGGGCATGGAGTCGGCCTCCGGCGCGCGGGCGCACGAGGTGGTGCGGCTCGAGGCGCTGGCCGAGGAGCTCGCGCTGGAGAACGTGGCCGGGCGTGACTACGCCGACGCGTTCACCGCCCGGCTGGCCGCGCGCGCCGAGAACGCCGTGGGGGCCAAGTCGATCCTGGCCTACCGCACCGGATTCGACATCGACCTGACCCCGCCGTCACCGGCCGAGGTGACGGCGGCGGCGGACCGGTGGCTGGACACGGCGGGCGACGAGCCGCGGATGGACGACGAGGTGCTGATCCGGTTCGGCCTGCACGCGGCGATCGAGCGGGGCCTGCCGCTGCAGCTGCACACCGGCATCGGCGACCGGGACCTCGACCTGCACCGCGTCAACCCGTTGCACCTGCTGGACTTCCTGCGCGCGACGCCGGACGTGCCGGTTCTGCTGCTGCACTGCTACCCGTACCACCGGGAGGCCGGGTACCTGGCACAGGCGTTCCCGAACGTGCACTTCGACGTGGGGCTGGGCATCAACCACACGGGGGTGCGCAGCGTGGCGGTGGTGGCGGAGTCGTTCGAGCTGGCGCCGTTCGCGAAGCAGCTGTACTCGTCGGACGCGTGGGGGCCGCCGGAGCTGCACTACCTCGGCGCGCTGTTGTGGCGCCGCGCGGTGACCACGACGTTCGGCCGGTGGGTCGCCGACGGCGACTGGCCGGAAGCCGACGCGCGGCGCGTGGTGACCATGATCGCGCGCGACAACGCGCGGCGCGTGTACCGGCTTTGAGCGGCGCGATTTACCGGCCCGGCCACGCCGCGGCGTGGCCGGCCCCGCAGCTCATCAGCCCTGGCCGCGCAGCCGGTCGAGCAGGCGGCGGTCCCGCTTCGTCGGGCGGCCCGCTCCGCGCTCGCGGCGGGCGACCGGCGTCAGGGCCTCCGGCGGGGGCGCCGGGGTGCGGTCGATGTAGCACGTGGCCGCGTCAGGGGCGCCCACCCGTTTTTCGATGACCCGCACGACCTCGACGATCCGCGTCCGGTCATGGACGCGCGCCCGCACCGTGTCGCCGGGGTGTACGCCCGTCGCGGGCTTCGCCGGGCGGTCGTTGACCCGCACGTGCCCGCCGCGACAGGCCGCGGCCGCGTCGGATCGGGTCTTCGTCAGACGGACCGCCCACAGCCAGCGGTCCACGCGCGTGGACTCCATGGTCATCCATCTTGCCTCGCCGGCGCCTTGACCGGCAGGATCGCCGCCAGCCCGGCCGCGAGGATCAGCACGATCCCCGCCATGCCGGCGCGCTGGCTGTCGAAGATCGCGATGAACCCGCTGAACGCCAGCGGCCCCAGGAAGCTCACCGCCCGCCCGGTGGTCGCGTACAGGCCGAACGCCTCGCCCTCCCGCTCCGGCTCGACGATCCGCGCCAGGAACGTCCGGCTCGCGGCCTGCGCCGGGCCGAGGAACACCGACAGCGCCAGCCCGCACACCCAGAACGTCGCCTTGCCGGGCAGCACGGTCAGCGCGACACCGATGATCACCAGCGCGATCAGCGATGTCACGATCACGGTCTTGGGCCCGAGGCGGTCGTCCAGCCTGCCACCGCTGACCGCGCCGATCCCGGCGGTCACGTTCGCCACGATCGCGAACATCACGACCTCGGTCTGGCTGAACCCGAACGTCCCGGCCGCGACCACGCCGCCGAATGTGAAGATCGCGGTCAGGCCGTCGCGGTAGATCGCGCTCGCGGCGAGGAACCACAGCGTCCGCCGGTCGGTCCGCCACAGGTGCGCCAGCCGCTTGGCGAGCACCTTGTAGCCGGCGAAGAAGTTGCCCCTGGCCTGTTCGCGGGACGGCGGGTTCTCCGGCACGAACAGCAGCACCGGCAGGGCGAACACCAAGAACCACACCGCGACGAACAGGGCCACCGCGCGGATGTTCAGGCCGTCCTCGGAGGTCACGCCGAACAGCCCGACGTCCGGCTGCACGAACGCGAACAACACGATCGCGAGGGCGATGACGCTGCCGAAGTAGCCCATGCCCCAGCCGAAGCCGGACACGCGGCCCATCGTCTTCGGCGTGGACACCTGCACGAGCATCGCGTTGTAGTTGACCTCGGCGAACTCGAAGAACACGCTGCCGACCGCGAGCAGGACCAGCCCGGCCAGCAGGTAGGACGGCTCGTCCTGGACGAAGAACAGCCCGGCCGTGCAGGCGATCGCGATGGCGCTGTGGATCCCGAGCCAGAGCTTGCGCCTGCCGCCGACGTCGCTGCGCTGCCCGGTGACCGGAGCCAGCAGGGCGACCGCCACACCGGCGATCGTCATCGCGACGCCAAGCGCTTGCGACCCGCTTTCCGTGTCGGCGGCGACACCGTCGGTGAGGTAGACGGAGAAGACGAACGTGAGGATGACGGCGCTGAACGCGGACGCTCCCCAGTCCCAGAACGCCCAGCTCAGCACGGCTTTGCGCGCGCCCGGCGAGGCCTTGGCGGTGACGGTCACGGCATGATTGTCCACGAGCCGGATGAACCGCTCCGCCCGGCCGGGTGAACGGCGTCACGCTGTGAAAGACTGGGGCTGCGCACTCTCGGCAATGGTTCGGCCACTCCACGCAGCAAGTCCGCCACGGGAAGCGCGCCGACTGGCAAATGTTGACAACGTCACGGATGGTGCCCAGCGGTAACCCGGACGACCCAATTGGCGATACCAGGGGTATCCGAAAGATCGCGGGAGGGGTTTCGCAGTGAGTTTGGGCCAGTCCAAGACTCCGGTCACCGACCGTCCAGTCTGGCTTGTCCTGACGGCGGTGTTCGCGGCGACCGCGGCGGTACAGGTCTACCTGGCGCTCGCCATGTCCGTGTGGTTGTCCGGCGTTCTGGCGATCGTGCTCGCCTTCGCCGCGGCGGGGTCACTGGCCGCCGCGGCGAAGGCAGTGCCGATCACACGTCGAAGTCGACCGTGAGCGCGTCGGACACCGGCAGCGACTGGCAAGTCAGCACGAACCCGTCGGCGACCTCGCTCTCCTCGAGCGCGAAGTTGCGGCGCATGTCCACGGCTCCGGCGGTCACCTTCGCCCGGCACGTGCCGCACACGCCGCCCTTGCACGCGAACGGCAGATCCGGCCGCGCGCGCTGAGCGCTGTCCAGCACCGGCACGTCCCGCGGCACGGCGAGCGTCGTGGCGCGGCCGTCGAGGATGATCGTCGCCTGGGTGACGACTCCGTCGAGCGGCTTCTCCTCGTGCCGCACCGGCTCCGGCGGCACGTCGTCCACATAGAACAGTTCCTGGTGGATCCGCGAAGCAGGCACTCCGGCCGCGCGCAGCCGGTCCTGCGCCACCGTGACCATCCCGAACGGCCCGCACAGCCACCAGTGCCCGACCGCCGACACGTCCGGGAACAGCGCCAGCAACGCGGACAGCTTCTCGCCGTCGAGCCGTCCGGTGAACAGCTCCGCCTCGCGCGGCTCGCGGGACAGCACGTGCACCAGCTCGAGCCGGTCCGGGTAGCGGTCCTTCAGGTCGGCCAGCTCGTCGGCGAACATCACCGTGTCCGTGCGGCGGTTGCCGTACAGCACGGTGACGGTCGCCGCCGGGTCGCGCAGCACCGTCGCCGCGATCGACAGCACCGGCGTGATGCCCGAGCCGGCCGCGATGAGCACGTGGTGCTCCGGCACCGACAGGTCGGGCGTGAAGTTCCCGGTCGGCGTGCCGACCTCGATCTCGTCGCCCGGCCGCACCTGGTGCACCAGCCACGTCGAGAACAGCCCGTCCGGCACCTCGCGCACCCCGATGCGCGGCTTGCTGCCCTCGGGCGAGCAGATCGAGTACGACCGGCGCTCCTCGCGCCCGTCGATCGTCCGCCGCAGCGTGAGCGACTGCCCGGCGCGGAACGCGTAGGCCTCCGCCAGCTCCGGCGGCACGTCGAAGGTGACCGCGACGGCGTCGTCGCACAGGGGCGTCACCTCGGCCACGGTCAGCGTGTGGAAGTCGCCCCGCAGCCTCGATTTGGTGCTCGCGGTCACCTCAGATCTCCTTGACGTGCTCGAAGGGTTCGTCGCAGGACCGGCAGCGCAGCAACGACTTGCAGGCGGTGGCCCCGAACTCCGACACCAGCTCGGTGTCCGCCGACCCGCACCGCGGGCAGGACACCCGGCGCACCGGCGGGCTCAGCGTCAGCGGAACCGGCCCGGTCGGCCGTCGCGGCGCGCTGCCCGGCGGCGCGATACCCGCCTCGGCCAGCGCCCGGCGGCCCCGCTCGCTGATCCAGTCGGTGCTCCAGGCAGGCTGCAGCACCGTGCGGACCTCGACGCGCGAGTAGCCGGCGCTCTGCAGCGCGTGCACCAGGTCGTCGCGCATGGTGTCCATCGCCGGGCACCCGGTGTAGGTGGGCGTGATCGACACCGTCACCGCACCGTCCTGTTCGGACACCTCGCGCAGCACGCCGAGGTCGGCCAGCGTCAGCATGGGCAGCTCGGGGTCGCGGACGGTCTCCGCGACGGCGCGGGCGCTCACCATGTCGCCTCCGGATGGGCGCGGGCGACGCTCTGCAGCTCGGCAAGCAGGTAGCCCATCGCCTCGGTGTGCCGGCCGCCCCGTCCGGTCTGCCCGTTGACCCCGGCCTTGCCCGCGATCTCCGGGCGGGACAGGGAACCGGCGGCGAACACCTGCGCCAGGACGTCGTCGAACTCCTCGCGCACCGACGCCGGGGCGACCGCGACACCGGCCGCGGCCAGCCGCGACTCGGTCTCGTGCGGCACGAACAGCTCGTCCACGAACGGCCAGATCCCGTCCAGCCCGGCCTGCATCCGCTCGTGCGAGAACGCGGTGCCGTCACCGAGCCGCACGGCCCACTGCGCGGCGTAGTCGCGGTGGTAGGTCAGCTCCTTGACGCCCTTGTCGGCGATCGCGGCCAGCACCGGGTCCACCGACGACCGCAGCCGCTGGAACAGCGCCAGCCGCCAGGTCGAGAACACCAGCAGCACCGCGATCAGCTGCCCGAAGTCGCCGCGCTCCAGCTCCGCGAGCCGGACGTTGCGGAACTCGTGCTCGTCGCGGAAGAATGCGTAGTCGTCCTCGCCGCGGTCTGAACCGCCCGCCCGTCGCCCACCGCCACCCTCAACGGAGGCGCTCTGCGCCGCTGCTTCTGCTTTGCCCGCGCGCGCCAGCAGCAGCCGCGCCTGGCCGAGCAGGTCGAGGCCGATGTTGGCGATCGCGACCTCGTCCTCCAGCTCGGGCGCGCGGGTGCACCACTGCTGCAGCCGGTGCGAGAACACCAGGGCGTCGTCGCCCAGCATCAGGCAGTACCGCGCCAGGTCCGCACCGTCCACACCGGACGGCACCGAGGTGTCGACCCCGGCGAGCGGGTCCTCGAACCCGGTGCCGAACGCCCACCGCGAGTCGTCGTGAGCGTCGATCAAAGCCTCGTAGGCGTTGTCAAAGGACATCATCAGCTCACATGTGGGGAACGTTGTCGGGGATGTCGTAGAACGTCGGGTGCCGGTACACCTTGTCGCCGGACGGCGCGAAGAACGGGTCCTTCTCGTCCGGCGAGGACGCGGTGATGTCGGCGGCCTTGACCACCCAGATGCTGACGCCCTCGTTGCGCCGCGTGTACAGGTCACGCGCGTTGTGCAGGGCCATCTGGTCGTCGGCCGCGCGCAGCGACCCGACGTGCACGTGGTTGAGGCCTCGCTTGCCACGCACGAAAACCTCGTACAGCGGCCACTCGCTCTTGCTCACTTCGCCTCCGCCATCTTGCGCGCGTGCGCGGCCGCGGCCTCGCGGACCCACGCGCCGTCCTCGTGCGCCTGCCGCCGCCGCGCCAGCCGCTCGGTGTTGCACGGGCCGTTGCCCGCGACGACCTGCTTCATCTCGTCCCAGTCGACCTGGCCGAAGTCGTAGTGCCCGCGCTCGGCGTTCCAATTCAGGTCCGGGTCCGGCAGGGTCACGCCGAGCGCCTCGGCCTGCGGCACGGTCATGTCGACGAACCGCTGGCGCAGCTCGTCGTTGGTGTGCCGCTTGATCTTCCACGCCATCGACTGCGCGGTGTTGGCGGATTCGGCGTCCGGCGGGCCGAACATCATCAGCGACGGCCACCAGAACCGGTTCACCGCGTCCTGCACCATGTCCCGCTGCGCCTGCGTGCCCTTCATCATCGTCATCAGCAGCTCGTAGCCCTGCCGCTGGTGGAACGACTCCTCCTTGCAGATCCGGATCATCGCCCGGGCGTACGGCCCGTACGAGGACCGGCACAGCGGCACCTGGTTGCAGATCGCGGCGCCGTCGACGAGCCAGCCGATCGCGCCCACGTCGGCGAACGTCAGCGTCGGGTAGTTGAAGATCGACGAGTACTTCTGCCGCCCGCTGATCAGCTTCTCGGTCAGGTCCGCGCGGTCCGCGCCCAGCGTCTCGGCGGCCGAGTACAGGTACAGCCCGTGCCCGGCCTCGTCCTGCACCTTCGCCAGCAGGATCGCCTTGCGCCGCAACGACGGCGCGCGGGTGATCCAGTTGCCCTCCGGCTGCATGCCGATGATCTCGGAGTGCGCGTGCTGCGCGATCTGCCGGATCATCGTCTTGCGGTAGCCCTCCGGCACCCAGTCCCGCGGCTCGATCCGCTGGTCCTTTTCGATGGTGTGCTCGAAGTGCCGTTCGAGGTCCTTCTCGTCGAGGATGGCAGTCATCGATTCTCCTTGGCCACCAGGGTGAGCACGTCGTACTTGGCGACGGATTCGCCCGCGGAGTTGGTCACGTCGGCGTCCCAGCGCACCTCGCCGTAGTCGGCGTTCTCGCGCGGGGTGATCTGCTTGGCGGTCAGCGTCACGGTCAGCTCGTCACCGGGCTTGACCGGGGTCAGGAACCGCAGGTTCTCCAGGCCGTAGTTGGCCAGGACCGGCCCCGGCTCGGGCGAGACGAACAGGCCCGCCGCGAACGACACGACCAGGTAGCCGTGCGCCACGATGCCGCCGAACAACGGGTTGGCAGCCGCCGCCTCGGGGTCGGTGTGGGCGTAGAAGGTGTCGCCGGTGAACTCGGCGAAGTGGTCCACGTCCTCCTGGGTCACGGTGCGCGGCCCGGCCACCACCGAGTCGCCGATCTTCAGCTCCGCCAGGGACTTGCGGAACGGGTGGACGTCCTCGGTGTTGCGCGGCGCGCCCTCGACCCACCGGCCGGTGACCGCGGACAGCACCTTCGGGCTGCCCTGCACGGCCGTGCGCTGCATGTGGTGCAGCACGCCGCGGATGCCGCCCATCTCCTCGCCGCCACCGGCGCGGCCAGGGCCACCGTGCACCAGGCCCGGCATCGGCGAACCGTGGCCGGTCGACTCCTTCGCGTCGTCGGCGTCGAGCACCAGCAGGCGGCCGTGCCACGGCGCCACGCCCAGCACGACCTCGCGGGCGAACTGGGCGTCGCCGGTGACGACCGACCCGGCGAGGCTGCCCTGGCCGCGCGCGGCGTAGCCGATGACCTGCTCGACCGAGGTGTAGGGCATCAGCGTGGAGACCGGGCCGAAGGCCTCGACCTCGTGCGGCTCGGCGCGGTCGGCGTCGCCCTTGAGCAGCACCGGCGAGATGAACGCGCCGCGCTCGGCGTCGGCGTCGACCACCTCGACCCGCTCCGGGTCGCCGAACACGACGCTGGAGGCGTCCTGCAGCGCCTTCAGCGAGCGGCGGACCTCCTCGCGCTGCTCCAGGCTGGCCAGCGCGCCCATGCGGACGCCCTCCGCCGCGGGGTTGCCGATCTTGACCTTCGCCAGGCGCTCGGCGGCGGCCTCGGCCACGTCGTCGAGCAGCTCGGCCGGCACGAACGCACGGCGGATCGCGGTGCACTTCTGTCCGGCCTTGACGGTCATCTCGGTGACCAGCTGCTTGACGTAGAGGTCGAACTCGGCCGTGCCGGGCTTCGCGTCCGGGCCGAGGATCGAGCAGTTCAGCGAGTCGGCCTCGGCATTGAACCGAACAGCCTGGCGCACGATCACCGGGTGCGTGCGCAGCTTCTGCGCCGTCGACGCCGACCCGGTGAACGACACCAGGTCCTGCTCGGTGAGGTGGTCCAGCAGGTCGCCGGCACTGCCGGAGATCAGCTGCAGCGTGCCCTCCGGGATCAGACCGGATTCGATGATCAGCTCGACCAACCGCTCGGTCAGGTAGGCGGTCTGGCTAGCCGGCTTCACGAGGCTCGGCACGCCCGCGAGGAACGCCGGGGCGAACTTCTCCAGCGGACCCCACACCGGGAAGTTGAAGGCGTTGATCTGCACGGCGACGCCCCGCAGCGGGGTGGCGATGTGCTGGCCGAGGAACGTGCCGCCCTTGCTCAGCGGCTCCACGTTGCCGTCGACATAGACGGTGTCGTTGGGCAGCTCGCGCTTGCCCTTGCCGGAGTAGGCGAACAGCACGCCGATGCCGCCGTCGACGTCGAACTTCGAGTCGCCGAGCGTGGCGCCGGTCTTGGCGGACAGCTCGTACAGCTCGTCGCGGTGCTCGCGGAGGTGGGAGGCCACGGCTTTGAGCAGCGCGGCCCGCTGGTGGAAGGTCAGCTCGCGCAGGGCAGGCCCGCCGACGCGGCGGCCGTGGTCGAGCGCGGCGGCCATGTCGATGCCGGCGGACGAGATCCGTGCGACCTCGGCGCCGGTGACCGCGTCGTGCAGGGGCGCCCCCTCGCCCTCCCCGGTCCGCCAGCCGCCGCTGACGTAGCTGCGCAGCATCCTCGTCGACTGCTGGGCCATCGTTCCTCGCTTCCCCGGATTAACCAACCGAACGTTCAGGAAGTCATGGTAGCGTCTCGGCATGGCTGACGAAAGCACCAGTGACGTTGTTTCCGTTTCCCGCGAAGGCGCCGTGGCCACCGTGACGATGCTCCGGCCCGCCCTCACCGGTGAACTGAAGACCGAGCTGCGGGACGCGCTGGAGCGGGTGGCGGCGGACGATTCGGTCCGCGCCGTCGTACTCACCGGCACCGGCCGGGCGTTCTGCGTGGGCCAGGACCTGGCCGAGCACGCCGACGCGCTGCGCGCCGACCCGGCGACCGCGTTCGCCACCATCGACGAGCACTACAACCCGATCGTCACGACGCTGGCGACCATGCCGAAACCGGTGGTCGCGGCGGTCAACGGGACGTGCGTCGGCGCCGGGCTCGGGTTCGCCCTCGCCTGCGACCTGCGGGTCACCGCGGACACCGCGAAGTTCGGCACCGCGTTCACCGGCATCGGCCTGACCTGCGACTCCGGCCTGTCCGCCACGCTCGCGCGCGCCGTCGGCGCGGCCAGGGCGAGCGAACTCGTCCTGCTCGGCGAGACGTTCACCGCCGCGCAGGCCGCGGAGTGGGGCATCGCCGGGCGCGTCGTGCCGGCCGACGAGGTGGCCGCGACCGCCGCCGACTTGGCGGCCCGCCTGGCCGCGGGCCCCACGCGCGCCTACGCGGAGGCCAAGCGCGCGCTGGCCGCGTCCTGGGGCGCGCCGCTGCCGGAAGTCCTGCGCCTGGAAGGCGAAGCACAGGCGCGACTCGGGCTCACCGACGACCACCGCGGAGCCGTCGAGGCCTTCCTGGGCAAGTCGAAGCCGGTGTTCCAAGGGTCTTGACAGTGCCGAGGCCGGACGCACATTATTAACCGTCCATTCGGTCAGTAACGACGGAAGGCAGTGCTGCCGTGTCCCAAGCCGCGCAGGCGATGTTCGCCGACGACGTCGCGTCGAAGTCGCTCGGCATCGAACTCGTCGAAGCCGACGGTGGCCGGGCGGTCGCCCGCATGACGGTCACCGAGCAGATGGTGAACGGGCACGCGATCGCCCACGGCGGGTACATCTTCCTGCTGGCCGACACGACGTTCGCCTGCGCGTGCAACAGCCACGGCCCGGTGACGGTCGCGGCGGGCGCCGAGATCTCGTTCGTCGCCAGCGCCCGCCTCGGCGACCGGCTGGTCGCCACGGCCGAGGAACGCACGCGTTACGGGCGCAACGGCATCTACGACGTCACGGTGCACCGCGAGACCGGCGCCGGGCGCGAAGTGATCGCCGAATTCCGCGGCCGCAGCCGCACGATCGGGAAGAACTGAGGAGCCGGCCCCCATGACGACCATGCACAGCGACGTGCCCCAGGCGAAGCGCCTCGGCACCGCGCCCGCGCCGGACGACCTGACCGCCGCCGAGCGGATGAGCGTCGACGAGCTGCGCGCCACCCAGCTGGAACGTCTGCAGTGGACGTTGCGGCACGCCTACGAGAACGTGCCGTTCTACCGCCGCAAGTTCGACGAGGCCGGGGTGCACCCGGACGACTGCCGCGAGCTGTCGGACCTGGCGAAGTTCCCCTGCACCACCAAGCACGACCTGCGGGACAACTACCCGTTCGGGATGTTCGCGGTGCCGCAGGAGCAGGTGCGCCGCATCCACGCCTCCAGCGGCACCACCGGCAAGCCGACCGTGGTCGGGTACACCGAAGCCGACATCGACACCTGGGCGACCGTGATGGCCCGCTCGATCTACGCGGCGGGCGGGCGGCCGGGGCACAAGGTGCACGTGGCCTACGGCTACGGCCTGTTCACCGGCGGGCTCGGCGCGCACTACGGGGTGGAGAAGCTGGGCTGCACCGCGATCCCCGCGTCCGGCGGCATGACCGCCCGGCAGGTGCAGATCATCACCGACTTCCGGCCCGAGGTCATCATGGTGACCCCGTCGTACATGCTGACGCTGCTGGACGAGTTCGAGCGCCAGGGCCTGGACCCGGCGAAGTCCTCGCTGCGGGTGGGCATCTTCGGCGCCGAGCCGTGGACCGAGCAGATGCGGCGGGAGATCGAGCAGCGGATGGACCTGCACGCCGTCGACATCTACGGCCTGTCCGAGGTGATGGGGCCGGGTGTCGCGCAGGAGTGTGTGGAAACCAAGGACGGCCTGCACATCTGGGAGGACCACTTCTACCCCGAGGTGGTGGACCCGGTCGAGGGGAACGTGCTGGCCGAGGGCGAGACGGGTGAGCTGCTGTTCACCTCGCTCACCAAGCAGGCCATGCCGGTCATCCGCTACCGCACACGGGACCTGACCGCGCTGCGCCCCGGCACCGCGCGGCCGGCGTTCCGGCGCATGGACAAGGTCACCGGCCGCAGCGACGACATGATCATCCTGCGCGGGGTCAACGTGTTCCCGACGCAGATCGAGGAGATCGTGCTGGCGACCGAGGGCCTGGCGCCGCACTTCCAGCTGAAGCTGACCAAAAAGGACCGGATGGACCACCTGACGGTGCTGGTCGAGGCCCGGCACGACACCCCGGCCGACCGCCGTTCCGGCGCCGCCGCGGAGATCGCGGCACGGGTCAAAGACGGCGTGGGGATCAGCGTCGGCGTGGAGGTGCTCGACCCGGACACACTGGAACGGTCGATGGGCAAGCTGCGCCGCGTGATCGACCAGCGCCCGCCGGCCTGAGACCGCTTGGGATACTGGGGTCATGACGACCGCACCTCCGGCCCGGCCCGCCCGGCGTGGCAGGCCGGGCTACGACCTGGAGTCCCTGCTCGCGGTCGCGGTCAAGCTGTTCAACGAGCGCGGCTACGACGGCACCAGCATGGAGGACCTGTCGCGCAAGCTCGGCATCACCAAGTCCGCCATCTACCACCACGTGCCGAGCAAGCAGGAGTTGTTGCGGCTGGCGGTGAACCGGGCGCTGGACGGGCTGTTCGAGATCGTGGCCGAGCTGGACTCGGTCGACGGGCGCGCGGTGGACCGGCTGGAGTACCTGGTGCGCGGCAGTGTCCGGGTGCTGGTGGACCGGCTGCCGTTCGTGACGCTGCTGCTGCGGGTGCGCGGCAACACGAAGGTGGAGCGGGACGCGCTGGCCCGTCGTCGTGAGTTCGACCACATCGTGTCCGAACTGGTCACCAAGGCCGTCGACGAGGGCGACCTGCGGCCGGACATCGATCCGCCGACCGCGGCGCGGCTGTTGTTCGGCATGGTCAACTCGCTGATCGAGTGGTACCGGCCGCGCGGCGGGCAGAGCGGCGACGAGCTGGCGGAGACGGTGGCGGCCGTGGCCTTCGACGGGCTGCGGGTGCGGTCCGCTTAGGACTCGTTTGCCGGGTTTCCCGGGTGAACGGTCTCACACCGGGAATGCACCGGCCGTGTGTGGTGTCCGCACTGTCATGCCGGAAATCCGCAACCTGCGGCTGATCATGGTGGTGCTCGCGTTCTCGTGCGGCGCCACGGTGGCCAACCTGTACTACGCGCAGCCACTGCTGACCGAGATCGCGACCGCGTTCGGGGTGAGCCAGGGCAGCGCCGCACTGGTGGTGACGTTGACGCAGCTGGGTTACGCGGCCGGGCTCGCGTTGCTGATGCCGCTCGGCGACCTGGTGGAGAACCGGGCGCTGGCGTCGCGCACGCTGGTGTTCACCGCGCTGGCGCTGGTGGTCGCGGCCGTGGCGCCGGTGTTCGGGGTGTTCCTGGCGGCGTCGGTGCTGATCGGCGTGACGTCGGTGGTGGCGCAGATCCTCATCCCGTTCGCCGCGCACCTCGCGCCGGAGGAGCAGCGCGGCCGGTTCGTCGGCACGGTCATGACCGGTCTGCTGCTGGGGATCCTGCTGGCGCGGACATTGTCCAGCCTGGTCGCGGGGGCGTTCGGGTGGCGGACGATCTACTTCGTGTCGGCGGTGCTGATGCTGGTGGTGGCGGTCGCGGCGCGCCGGATGCTCCCCCACCGCCGCCCGACGCACGACGAGGGTTATGCCCGGTTGATGGGGTCGATCCTCACACTGGCCCGGGAGGAACCCGCGTTGCGGCGCCGGGCGGTGTGCCAGGCGTTGATGTTCGGGGCGTTCTCGGCGTTCTGGACGTCGGTGGCGTTCGAACTGGTCGGGCGGCACGGGCTCACGCAGACCGAGGTGGGGGTGTTCGCGCTGGTGGGCGCGGCCGGCGCGGCGGCCGCCCCGTTGGCAGGGCGCTTGGGCGACCGCGGGCACGGCGGGATCGGCAGCGGAATCGCACTGGCCCTGGCCGCGGTCGCGATGGTCGTGGCGTGGCTGGGCGCGGGATCGGTGGTGGTGCTGGCGCTGGCCGGCGTGGTGCTCGACCTCGCCGTGCAGGGCCACCAGGTCCTTTCGCAGCGGGAAATCTACGGCCTGCGGGCGGACGCGCGGGCCCGCATCAACACGGTGTTCATGACGACGATCTTCGTGGGCGGCGCGGTAGCGTCGGCAGTAGCGGGAAGCTTCTACGACGCATTCGGCTGGGCCGGCCCGACCCTGTTCGGCGCGGCGCTGCCGCTGATCGGACTGGCCATTTGGGCAACAGCGACAACACGCCAAGCAACACAAGAGAAGCTGGGTGGTCATCCCGTCGCCTGACACTGGCGCGATCACCTTGAGCCAGGGCCGCAACCTCCGCTTCTCGCGTGAGTTGACATGCCAACCTTGCGGCCCTGGCTCAAGGTGATATGCACAAACCGGAAGGCGACGGGATGACCACCCAGCCACCCACCCAAGGTGAGACGAGGCACCCAACCCCTGGTCATCCCGGAGCCTGCCCGTCCGGCGAGGACTCTTTTGATCTTTTCCGCCCTGCGGGCGGTGCGCCTTGCGGCGCCCGGAAAGGTCACCTTCCGACCACCCCCGCCCCCGATGCCTGATTGTGTTTCAGTCGCCGAGCAGGGTTGTCAAGGCGGGAAAGCGTGCCTTGACAACCCTGGTCGGCGACTAAAGATCGGCTGTGGATCGGGGGCGGGGGAGGCCTGGTTCGATGGTCGGTGCTGTTGCGTTGCCGGGCGGCGGTTGTTGTTGTTGCGGGAGTTTTTCTGGTCCGGTCCCGGTGCTGGAGCATCTGTGCTTCACTTCCCGTGACCGATCGGGCACGAGGAAGGACCTCTGGGGTGACGAGCTGGCGCGATCTCGCGACGTTCATCCGGCAGCAGTACAAGGTGGTTCGGGACGAACCGGACGAACTACGCATTCGGATCCGCTTCCAGTCCGATCCCGAGGAGGAGGAGCGCACCCAGATCGTCGTGATCGCCCGGGAGGTTCTCGATCGGCGGGACGAGTGGATCCAGATCGCGACACCGTTCGCCCGGGTGGACGAGGTGGACGTCGTCGGGGTGCTGGCCGAGGTCGGGCACACCACCGTCGTCGGCGGAGTGGTCGTCATGGGCGAGTACCTGGTGCTCCGGCACTCCCTCCCGCTGGCCAACCTCGACATCAACGAGTTCGTCGACCCGCTCGCCCTGGTCACCAGTTCCGCCGAGCTGCTCGAAGAACAGCTCACCGGGCGCGACGACTACTGAAATCCGGTTGCTGCGGGCCGATCCGCGGGTAACCCTGTGGATCCACCTGAGCGAAAGGATCTTCGGATGTTCACCGCCGTCGAGGGCGCCCGCGTGCCGATCCGCATGTGGGCCGACCCGGCGACCGTCGAGGACGCAGCGATGCGTCAGCTGCACAACGTCGCCAACCTGCCGTGGGTGCACGGTCTGGCCGTCATGCCGGACGTGCACTACGGCAAGGGCGCGACAGTCGGCAGCGTGATCGCGATGCGTGACGCGGTCTCCCCCGCCGCGGTGGGTGTGGACATCGGCTGCGGCATGAGCGCGGTCCGCACCTCGCTGACCGCCGGCGACCTGCCCGACGACCTCGGCAAACTGCGCCGCCGCATCGAGGACGCCGTGCCGGTCGGCTTCGCCATGCACCGCACCCCGGTCAACCCCGCCCGCGTACCCGGCACCGGCGGGTGGAACGAGTTCTGGTCGGCGTTCGGGCAGCTGCACGACGGCGTCCAGAACCTGCGCGACCGGGCGCGGGCGCAGATCGGCAGCCTCGGCGGCGGCAACCACTTCATCGAGGTGTGCCTCGAACAGGGTGGCCCGGACGCCGGCCGCGTGTGGCTGATGCTGCACTCCGGCTCCCGCGGCATCGGCAACGAACTCGCCAAGCGGCACATCGACGTGGCCCGCAAGCTGCCGCACAACGCGGACCTGCCGGACCGCGACCTGGCGGTGTTCGTGGCGGGCACCCCGGAGATGGCGGCCTACCGGCGAGACCTGTTCTGGGCGCAGGACTACGCGGCCCGCAACCGGGCCACGATGGTCGCGCTCGTCCAGCAGGCCGTCGCCGACACGGTGCCGGGCGTGCGGTTCGACGAGCCGATCTCGTGCCACCACAACTACGTCGCCGAGGAGACCTACGACGGCGTGGACGTGCTGGTCACCCGCAAGGGCGCGATCCGCGCGGGCTCCGGCGACCTCGGGATCATCCCGGGCAGCATGGGCACCGGCTCCTACATCGTCCGCGGCCTCGGCAACGAGACCTCGTTCCACTCGGCGTCGCACGGAGCCGGGCGGCGCATGTCGCGCACCAAGGCGCGCAAGACGTTCACCGCCGCCGACCTCGCCGCCCAGACCGACGGCGTGGAGTGCCGCAAGGACGAGGGCGTCGTCGACGAGATCCCGGCCGCCTACAAGGACATCGACTCGGTGATCAAGGCGCAGACCGACCTCGTCGAGGTGGTCGCGCACCTCAAGCAGGTGGTATGCGTCAAGGGGTAGGCAGCGGCTTCGCCGGGTAACTGCGCAGCACGAGCGACGTGGTGACCGGCCCGAAGCGGGCCAGCGAGTCCACGATCTGTTCGAGCCGTTCGGCGTGCGTGCAGTGCACGTCGAACAGCAGACAGTCCTCACCGGTCACGCGGACCGTGGAGACGACCTCGGCGATCCGCCCGGCGAGGGCCAGCGCCTTCGGCAACTGCGCGTGCGTCGTGCGCAGCCGGACGACGGCGTGGATGTTCAGGCCCACCGCGGCGGGCGCGACGACCGCGCGGTACCCGAGGATGACGCCGCTCTTCTCCAGGCGCTGGATGCGCGCGCCGGCCGCCGGCTGGGACAGCCCCACCCGGCGGCCCACCTCGGCGCCGCTGAGCCACCCCTCGGTCTGCAACAGCTCCAGGATCGCGCGGTCGATCTCGTCGAGTGATTCCATCGTTGTCGCCGCCACTTCCCTTGAGATCACTTGCCCCGCCCGCCACGGACGGTTGAACCATCGATCATCGTCCACGGCGGCACCCGGTCGTGCGGGGGCCACGAGTGGAAACGGCGGTGGACGTTGGTCGCGTACGTCATCATCCCGGGGATCGACGGTTCGGACGAGAAGCACTGGCAGACCGTGTGGGAGGAGCGTTGGGGCGCTTCGGCCGTCCGGATCGCCCCGGCCTCCTGGACGGAGCCGGACCTCGCGGACTGGGTGGCGGCGGTCGGCGCCGCCCACGCGACCGCGGCCCGGCGCGGCGAGCGGGTGGTGCTGGTCGCGCACAGCCTCGGCTGCTGGGCGGCGGCCGAGTGGCTGGCCGCGGCCCGGCCGCGCGGGGCGGCCGCGTTCCTGGTCGCACCGCCCGACCCGCGGGGGCCTGCGTTCCCCCGCCAAGCCGCGCCGACGTTCGCGAACCTGCGGGCCCGGCCGCTGCCGTGCCCCGGCCTGGTGGTCGCCGGCGACGACGACCCCTACTGCGAACCGGCGGCCTCGGCCGCGCTCGCCGGCGCGTGGCGAGTCCCGCGGCGCCTGCTCGCCGGGCACGGCCACCTCAACTCCGCCAGCGGCCTCGGCGACTGGCCATCCGGCCTCGCCCTCCTCAGCGAAGTTGCCGCCTGATCTACCACTGCCGTCCCACATGCAGCGCCCCCAGTTCCGGCGCGGACAGGTGCAGCACCTCGTACCGCTCGGTCGCCTCGCCGTCGTGCTCGCCGAGCACGAACCGCACCAGCTGCCAGTGGTGCGGGTCCAGCGCGAGGGCCGCGCTGTGCACCCCGGACCCCCTGGCGGTCGCGCTCAGCCCGGTGAGCGCCTCCTCGACGGCCGCGGCGGCATCCGCACCGACCGGGGTGACGAGGCGGGACGCGTGCCGGGGCGTGCGGTCGCGCGCCGGACCGGGCTGGAACGCCAGCCCGGTCCAGTGCCGCACCACCGGGCGGCCGAAGTCCCGCACGATGTTCTCGAAACCGCCGCCGCCCACCAGGAACTCGGCCATCCGCCCGGGGTCCCGCCACAGGTAGAACGGCGCGTACTGGTTCGGGCTCTCCCGGAGGAGGTACGCCTTCAGGCCGAGGCCCGCGCGGTCGTCGAGCGCGTGCCCGCGCTCGGCGACCCGCCTGCGGATGATGCCCATGTCGTAGTCGGCGGGCAGGGCGATCTCGTACTGCTTCGCATACATCCCCGCACTGTACCTACTGGTATGTACGAAGGACGTAGCCGGTGTACTGGTACTCCGAGCCGTGCTCGCGGCGCATCGCGATCTCGCGGCGCGCCGCGGCGACCGCCTCGGCCATCGCCGGATCGCCGGCGGCGGCGTCGGCCCGCGCGGCCAGGTGGTCGTAGAACTCGTCGAACCAGTCGCTGTCCGGCTGCGGGAACACCGCCTCCACCCGGTAGCCCGCGGCCACCGCGGCGGCGGAGTTCTCCTCAGTCGTCCTCAGTGGATACTGCTCGTCCCAGAACTCCCGCGCGGCCGCCGACGGCGTGCCGGTGGACCATTCGCACTCGGTGAGCACGAGCGCGCCGCCGGGCTTGAGCAACCTCTTCCACGTGCGCAGCGCGGTGTCGAAGCCGAGCACGAAGACCGAGCTTTCGGCCCACAACAGGTCGAACGTGCCGTCCGGGAACGGGGGGTCGGCCATCGACGCGTTGACGGTGTCGACGTCGAGCCCCTCGGCAGCCTTGGCGAGGTCGTCAAGGAAGGGCTGGTGGGTGTCCAGGCCGGTCACCCGCGCGCCGGCTTTCGCCAGCAGCAGCGCCGACCGGCCGGGGCCGCACCCGAGGTCCAGCACGCGGGGCCGCTCGGGCAGCGGGCGGGCGAGGTCGAGGAGGCGGAGGGTGGTGGCGTCCGAACCCGGGCCCTGCCGCGGCAGGCCGTGGAACAACGCGAAGAACGCTTCGGTCACGTGCGGCAGCCTCCGGCCCGCCGCACGGTCGCGCAACCGGTTTTCAGCCGGCCAGGTCGACCTCGGCGGTCAGCACCCCGTGGTGCTCCTGCAGGTCGACGCACCAGGTGCGGGCGAGCCGGTCGAGGATGTGCAGCGGGAGCCGCAGCGCCGCGTGACCGGGCAGGGTGCGGCAGCGCAGCTCGCGGATCTCGGCGCGCAGGCTGCTGCCTTCGGTGTGCCGGAGGCGGACGGTGAACGGCACATGCGCGTGCCTGCAGGCGAGACTCGCGAGGGTGTCGACGACAAGGAGCGCGCGTTCGTTCGCCTCCTCGCTCTCCTCGTCGAGGAGCGCGCGGAGGTGCCGCCGGAGCCCGGCGAGGTGGGGCGCGCCCAACAGGGGCACGCCGCTGGTTCTGTCACAGATCTGGGCTGAGTCCGGCAAGACGGTCCTCCGCTGGTCCTTCAACGGGCGTGGAGCGTCGTTGTACCCCGGTCAAGGGAACGCGAAACCTGCTCGCCGTCAACGGCCCAGATCCGGTGCTGCATCGGCGATCCGCTGCCGCATCGAACGTTCCCGCAAGGCCTCGATGGCCTCGTCGACCAGCTTGGTCAGCGGGTATGCCAGCTCGGCTTCGAAACGTTTCGCCGCGGCGGTGGTCGCCGCCCACTCCGCGTCCAGGACGGGCAGCAACTCCTCGGCCTTGGGTGTCAGGTGGACGATGCGGTGGCGGGCATCGGCGCCCGGCCTGAGCGTCACCAGCTCCGCCTTCACCATCTGCGCGACCGTCTGGCTCGCCGCCGAGTGGGTGACCCCGATGGCCGCGGCGAGATCCCGGATCGGCTGCGGACCGTCTGCGGCCAGCGTCCGCACCACCGGCGTGAAGCGCGGCCGGAACCAGGCCAGGCCGAGGTCGGCGTACACGGCGGCGACGTCGCCGTCCAGCAGTTCCAGCAGGTGCCGCAGCCGGGTGGCGAGGAGTTCGGCGCCGGGGATTGTCACAGCGCTAATATAACAGCACTGTTGCATCTGGAGGGATCATGACCCAGCTCCACCCCGTCGCCGAACCCCACACCGAAGGCATGCTGGACGTCGGCGACGGCAACCGGATCCACTGGGCCGAGTGCGGCAACCCCCGCGGCAAGCCGGCCGTGTTCGTCCACGGCGGCCCCGGCTCCGGCGCCTGGACCAATTCACGCGGCTACTTCGACCCGGAGCGCTACCGGATCATCCTGTTCAGCCAGCGCAACTGCGGCCGCAGCACGCCGCACGCGAGCGACCCGGCCACCGACCTGAGCCACAACACCACCGAGCACCTGATCGCGGACATGGAACGGCTGCGCGAGCACCTCGGGATCGAGCAGTGGCTGCTCTTCGGGGGTTCCTGGGGCTCCACGCTGCAACTCGCCTACGCCGAGCGGCACCCGGAGCGGGTCAGCGAAATCGTGATCGTCGGCGTGACCACCACCCGGCGCCGCGAGATCGACTGGCTGTACAACGGGGTCGGCCGGTTCTTCCCGGCGGAGCTGGAGCGGTTCCGGGCAGGCGCCGGCGACGTCGAGGGTGACACGTTCGACGTCCTCGCCGCGTATGCGCGCCTGCTGGCGGACCCGGATCCCGAGGTGCGGAACAAGGCCGCGCGGGACTGGAGCACCTGGGAGGACGCGGCGATCTCACTCGAACCCAACGGGGTGCCGAACTCCTACAGCGACCGGCCGTCCCGCGACCTGCTCGCGATGACGCGGATCTGCGCGCACTACTTCTCGAACGCCGCCTGGCTGGAGGAGGGTGTGCTGATCCGGGAAGCCCACCGGCTGGCGGGGATCCCGGGGAAGCTCATCCACGGCCGCCTCGACCTGTCCGGCCCGGTCGAGACGGCGTGGGAGCTGACCAAGGTGTGGCCGGACGCCGAACTGATCGTGATCGACGACTCCGGCCACACCGGCAGCGACGCGATGCGGGCGGCGATGCGCGCCGCGCTCGACGAGTTCGCGGTCAGGCCAGCTCGGGGATGACCTTGTTCGTGAACAGATCCACCGACGCGCGGTCGTAGGCGATGTCGGCGAAGTAGGTGATCGCGTAGGTCATGCCGAGGCCGCGCAGCTCGGTGAGCCGCTCGGCGATCTGCTCGGGAGTGCCGACCAGCGGCCCGTTCGCGAACGAGTTGACGGTGCTCTCGAGCAGGTCGGCGGACAGGTGCGGCTCGTAGTGCGAGCGGATCCACGCCAGGCGGTCGGCCACGTCCTTCTCGGTCTCGCCGATGACGACGTTGTAGTTGGCCGAGCGGACGATGGCGTCGAAGTCGGTGCCCACGTCCTTGCAGTGCGCGGCGAGGACCTCGGACTTGTGTTTGAAGTCCTCGGCGCCACCGGCGAAGTTCGTGTACCGGGCGTACCGCGCCGCGATGCGCAGCGTCTTCTTCTCGCCGCCGCCGGCGATCCACAGCGGGATGCCGCCGTCCTGCAGCGGCAGCGGGTACGACAGCGCGCCGTCGACCTGGTAGTGCTTGCCGTTCAGCGTCGCCTTGCCCTCGCTCCACAGCTGCCGCATGATCTGCACACCCTCGTCGAGCATGCCGAGCCGCTCGCCTGCGGACGGGAAGCCGTAGCCGTAGGCCCGCCACTCGTGCTCGTACCAGCCGGCGCCGATGCCCATCTCGACGCGACCGCCCGAGATGACATCCGTGGTCGCCGCGACCTTCGCCAGGTAGGCCGGGTTGCGGTAGCTCATGCAGGTGCACATCTGGCCGAGGCGGACGCGGCTCGTGGTCGCGCCGAGCGCCGCCATCAGCGACCACGCCTCGTGCGTGGCCTCGGCCAGCGGAGCCGGGACGGTGTGGAAGTGGTCGTACACCCACACCGACTCGTACGGCCCGTTCTCGGCGTACCTGGCGATGTCGAGCATGGTCTGCCACTGCCCGGCGGGCTCGATACCGGTCAGGTCGAGCCGCCAGCCCTGGGGGATGAACAATCCGAAGCGCATGCGCCCAGCCTAGCCGGGGCGCCGGCCCCCGTCAGAAGAAGCCTTCATGTCCTTTTCGGACGTTTGGTCCGGTCGTCACGCTCTGCCGGTGCCCGAAGTCCGCGCTGATCCGGTCGGCCGCCTTGATCAGGAGCGGCACCACGTCGGTGCGCAGCTGTTCCACTGTGGACCGTCCGCTGGACGTCGAGGAGGCCAGGGCGGCCACCACGGCGCCGGAGGAGTCCCGCACCGGCACGGCGGCCGAGAGCAGCCCCTTCTCCAGCTCCTCCGCCACCACCGAATAACCCAGCGAGCGGACGTCACGCAACCGCCGCCGGAACTCGTCCGGATCGGTGACCGTGTGCTCGGTGTGGGCCGTCAGGCCCGCGGCGATGACGTGGTCGACCACCTCGTCCGGCGCCCAGCCCAGCAGCACGCGGCCCATCGACGTGGAGTGCGCGGGCACACGCGTCCCGATCGACACGTTGATGCTCATGATCCGCCGCACCGGCACGCGGGCGACGTAGACGACCTCCGTGCCGTCCAGCGCGGCCAGCGACGCCGACTCGCCGGTCTGCTCGGCGAGCCGGAGCAGGTGCGGCTGCGCGATCTCGATCATGCCGTGCGAGGCGGAGTAGTGCTGCCCGATGCTCAGCACGCGCGGCGTCAGGGTCCAGCGCCCGCCCTCGCCGTGCACGTAACCCAGATGCTGAAGGGTCAGCAGGATCCGCCGCACCGCCGGGCGCGACAGCTGCGTCGCGGCCGCGAGTTCGGCGAGCGTGGGGTTGGGCCGCTCCGCGTCGAACGCGAGCAGCACCGCGAACCCCCGCTCGAGGCTCTGGATGAGGTCGCGCGGATTCCCCTCGGTGGTCATGGCCGCCATCTTCCCGCACCTGAGGTATTGACTCGCGCACCCACCAGCAGGCACTCTCCTTGTGAACGCAGAGCGTGCAACTAGTACGCAGAGCGTACAGGAGGTGTCGAAGATGACGCTCGACCAGCGCCAGCTGCGCACCGGCTTCGGCCGGTTCGCCACCGGTGTCACGGTGGTGACCTGCCGCAACAGCGCCGGGGAACCCCACGGCGCGACCGTCAACGCCTTCACCGCGGTCTCGCTGGAGCCCGCGCTCTGCCAGGTGACGCTGACCCGCTCGTCCAAGGCGTGCGGCTACCTGGCGGACTCCCCGTTCGCGGTGAACGTCCTCGCCGCGGACCAGCTCGACACGGCGATGCACTTCGCGGGCCGCCCGCAGGACCCGGGCCCCCGCTGGGGCACTGGCCCGACGGCGCCCGTGCTGCTGGGCAACGCCGCGACGATCTCCTGCCTGCCGTGGCGCACCTACGACGGCGGCGACCATCTGATCGTGCTCGGCGAGGTCGTCGACCTCGAACTCACCGACGCCGAGCCGCTGCTGTTCTACGCGGGCCGCTTCCGCAACCTCGGCCCCACCGACGACGGCTCGCACTGGGCCGTCTCCCTCGACTGCCCCGAGATCGGCTGGTTCCCGGCCGCTCCGGCGGCCGTCTGACCACCCACCACCAGATCCCGTTCAACGACGAAGGGACCATCCCGTGGCGATCCACCAGCCCGACGAAGCCGTGACCCCGACCCGGACCACCCGCCCGATGACCGGCGAGGAGTACCTCGACAGCATCCGGGACGGCCGCGAGATCTTCATCTACGGCGAGAAGGTCGACGACGTCACCACCCACCCCGCGTTCCGCAACTCCGCCCGGATGACCGCACGCCTCTACGACGCGCTGCACGACCCGGACAAGCAGGGCGTCCTCACCGCGCCGACCGACACCGGCAGCAGCGGGTTCACGCACCCGTTCTTCCGCACCCCGCGCAGCCGGGAAGACCTGTTCGCCGACCGGGACGCCATCGCCGAGTGGGCCCGCATGACCTACGGCTGGATGGGCCGCAGTCCCGACTACAAGGCCGCCTTCCTCGGCACGCTGGGCGCGAACTCGGACTTCTACGAGCCGTTCGCCGACAACGCCCGCCGCTGGTACACCGAATCGCAGGAGAAGGTCCTCTACTGGAACCACGCGATCATCAACCCGCCGGTCGACCGCGACCGCAACCCCGACGAGGTGAAGGACATCTTCATCCACGTCGAGGAGGAGAAGGACGACGGACTGATCGTCTCCGGCGCCAAGGTGGTCGCCACCGGTTCGGCCATCACGAACTACAACTTCATCGCCCACTACGGCCTGCCGATCAAGAAGCGCGAGTTCGCGCTGGTGTGCACGGTGCCGATGGGCGCGCCGGGCATGAAGCTGATCTGCCGACAGTCCTACGCGCAGAGCGCGACCAGCGCGTTCGACTACCCGCTGTCGTCCCGGTTCGACGAGAACGACACGATCTTCATCCTGGACAAGGTGAAGATCCCGTGGGAGAACGTCTTCATCTACGGCGACGCCGAGAAGGCCAGCACGTTCTTCCCCGGCTCGGGCTTCCTGCACCGCTTCACCTTCCACGGCGTCACCCGGCTCGCGGTCAAGCTCGACTTCATCGCCGGCCTGCTGATGAAGGGCGTGGAGGTCACCGGCACCAAGGACTTCCGCGGCATCCAGACCCGGGTCGGCGAGGTCATCGGGTGGCGCAACCTGTTCTGGGCGCTGTCCGACGCGATGGCCGCGCGGCCCGACGAGTGGATCGACGGCGCGGTCCTGCCGCACCTGGACTACGGCCTTGCCTACCGGTGGTTCATGACCGTCGGCTACCCCCGGGTGCGCGAGATCATCATGCAGGACCTCGGATCCGGGCTGATCTACCTGCCCTCGCACGCCGACGACTTCAAGTCGCCGGAGGTCCGCCCCTACCTCGACCAGTACGTGCGCGGCTCGAACGGCATCGACGCGATCGAACGCGTCAAGCTGATGAAGCTGATCTGGGACTCGATCGGCAGCGAGTTCGGCGGCAGGCACGAGCTGTACGAGCGCAACTACTCGGGCAACCACGAGGGCGTGCGCGCCGAGCTGCTGTTCGCCGCGCAGCAGTCGGGCCAGGCCGACGGCATGAAGGGCTTCGCCGAGCAGTGCATGGCCGAATACGACCTGGACGGCTGGACCGTGCCGGACCTGTTCAACCCGGAAGGCCGTCGCTGACGGTCCGGTGATCCCACGGCGGGGCCCGGTGGACGACGACGTCGCCGGGCCACCACCGCCGGGTGCGGCGCCTCGTCCCCCGGGGCGCCGCACCCGGTGCGACCAGCGAGGAGCTGCGATGACCGCGATGCTGTGCCCGGTGTGGCGCGACACCGTGCCCGCCGGTCTCGGGCCGTCCGTGGTGACCCTCGGCGTGTTCGACGGGGTGCACCGAGGGCACGCGCGGCTCATCGGCGAGGCCGTCGGCATCGGCCGTGCCCGCGGCCTGCCGACGGTGCTCGTCACCTTCGACCCGCACCCGGCGCGGGTCGTCGGGCCGCCGCGGTGCACGGACGCGCTCAGCACTGTCGAGCGGCGCGCGGAACTCGCCGGGGAACTCGGTGTCGACGCGGTGTGCGTCCTGTCGTTCACACGGGAGCTGGCCGGGATGTCGCCCCTGGACTTCGTCGCCCGGATCCTGGCCGGGCGCCTGCGCGCCGCGGCCGTGGTGGTGGGCGGGAACTTCACGTTCGGCCACCGCGGCGAGGGCACGCCGGAGACGCTGCGGCGGCTCGGGCGCAACTACGGCTTCACCACGCACCCGGTGGACCTGCTGCCGCTGGTCTCGTCCACGCACGTCCGGTCGTGCCTGCGGGCGGGCGACGTGGCCGGCGCCGCGCGAGCGCTGGGCCGGCCGCACCGGGTCGAGGGTGTGCTCGCCGACGGCCGGCTGCGGGTGGAGCCGGGCACCGCGCTGCCCGCACCGGGCGTCTACCGGGGACGGTTGACGTGCGGGGACGAGGTCCTGGTGGAGGTGGACGCGGAAGGTGTGGCGGTCCGCACCTCCCGGACCGGCGCGACCGGTCTGGACTTCCTCAGCGGCTGATGCGGCCGGGCATCGGCTGCGGCTTGCTGGGCGGTGGCTGCGGGCTCGGTGGCCGGCGCTGCCACGGCCGGGAACTGGTCCTGCGCACCTGACCCCCCGGGACGGTCTCGACGACATTCGCTGGCGAAGACTAACCACACCCCGGGTGTGACTCACGCGGCGCACCCTCGTTCTGCGACCGCAGTTGCAGGAGGGACTGTTGTTACGGCTGGTCCGGTCCTTTTCGCGCAACTCCCACTATGCGAGGTGCGACGACGGACACCTTCGCGCCCCGCGGGAAGATCAACTCCCGGCAGTGTGACACGACGAACCCGGCGGCCTCGATCGCGGTGCGGGTGTCCCGGTTGGGCAGGCACCCGCCCATCAGCCGTGGCCAGACAAGTGCGGCGAGGTCCTGCCAGCGCGCACGCAGCGGAGTGCGGGCGCGGACGTGCTCGTAGAACCGCAGCCGTCCGCCTGGCCGGAGGACGCGCCGGAACTCGGCGAGCGCGGCGGCCTGGTCCGGCACCGAGCACAACACGCCGCTGACCACGACCTCGTCGACGGACCCGTCCGGCAGCGGCAGGCGGTCGGCGCGCGCGTCCACGACCGGGACGCCGGACTTCGCCGCCTCGGCCCGCAGGGCGGGCTCCGGCTCGACGGCCGTGAGGTCCACCCCGGGCGGGTAGTGGGGGAAGTTCAGCCCGGTGCCCGCCCCGACTTCGAGCACCCGCCCCCGCGCGCCCGCGAGGAGCTCCCGCCGGAGCGCGGCGCCGCCCCGGGCCTCGTTGCGGGCGCCGATGCGCTTGAACAACCAGGGGAAGAAGCGGTTCGCCATGCCTCGACGTTAGGGGAGGTCCGCCAGGCCCGGTACCGGTCCGGCAGGCAGACCGCGCAGGGCCGGTACCCGGCGGCGACCGCGGTCCGCTCGTCGGCGAAGAAGACGCGGTGGCGGGCGTAGTGGCCACGGGCGAGGGCGCGCCGGACGGACGGGCAGGTGAGCAGGCCGTAGATCCGCAACCGCCGGTGCCCGCCGAGGGTGCCCGGGACAGCGCTGCGGTAGGGGCGGCCGTCGGCGCCGAGGAGGGTGTAGACCACGGGGTCGATGTTGCCGGTGTTCGGTGGGATCGGCTGGCGTGTTCCGGTCGTGGCGGCCAACCGTGGCAGCCGATGGCCGAAGCGGTCAGGGTTGTGGCACGCACCGGCCGAAACGGGTGCCCGGGACAGCGCTCCGGTAGAGGCCGGCCGTCGCCGCCGAGCAGGGTGCAGACCACGGGGTCGAGGATGCCCGGACCGGGAAGACTGCGCTGGCGTGTTCCGGTCGCGGCGGCCAGCGGAGGTGGCGGCCAGCGGAGGTGCCGGACAGCGGTTTGCGGCGATCAACGACCGGGCGGTCAGGGGCGTAGCGGCCAGCGGCCGCGGCGGGTCAGCGGCGGCGGTCAGCGGTCGGGGCGCGGTCAGTGGCCGTAGCGGCTGGCGGTCGATCCGAGCTTCCGGCAGCGCCTCGTGGGACAGCGGCGCCGTGTCCCGGGCGACCGAGGATCACTCCACAGTGGACCCCGCCGGTTCCCACAGGCCCGCGGCGCGGCCCTCCGCCACGTGCTCCTCGTACACCGCCACCTTGTGCCGGATCACGGCGAGGCTCTCCTGCAGCTCCGCGATCCGCGCCCGCACCCGCTCCTCGTGCTCACGCAGCAGCGCCAGCCGCTCGGATTCGTTGCCCCTCCCCTGCCGCACCAGCGCGGCGAACCGGCGGATCTCCTCCAGCGGCATCCCCGACGCGCGGAACCGCGTGCAGTACCGCAGCCACTCGACGTCCGCCTCGCGGTAGACGCGCCGGCCGCTCGCGTTCCGGGCGACCGGGCTCGCCAGCAGGCCTTCCCGCTCGTAGAGCCGCAACGTGTGCACGCTCAGCCCGGTGCGCCGCGCGACCTCGCCGATGCTCAAGTCCACCGGACCAGCCTAACTTGACCTAGACGCCGCTCTAACTCCTAGCGTCGCGGCCATGATCCAGAAACCACTTGGCACCGGCTTCGGCGCCCGCACCACCGCCGCCGAGGTCCTCGCCGGCGTCGACCTGACCGGCAGGCTCGCGATCGTCACCGGCGGCTACTCGGGTATCGGCCTGGCCGCCACCCGCGCGCTCACCCAGGCCGGCGCGCACGTCGTCGTTCCCGCGCGTCGCCCGGAAGCCGCGCGCGAAGCGGCCGAAGTGGACGAACTCGATCTCGCCGACCTGGACAGCGTGCACCGGTTCGCCGAGCGGTTCCTCGCCTCCGGCCGCGGCATCGACATCCTCATCGCGGGCGCGGGCATCATGGCCGCCCCGGAAACGCGCGTCGGGCCGGGCTGGGAATCGCATTTCGCCGTCAACCACCTCGGGCACTTCGCGCTGGTCAACCTGCTCTGGCCGGCCATCGCGCCCGGCGCGCGCGTCGTGGTGGTCTCCTCGGCAGGCCATCAGCTCTCGCCCATCCGCTGGGACGACATCCACTTCGACCGCGGCTACGACCGCTGGCTCGCCTACGCCCAGTCCAAAACCGCCAACGCGCTCTTCGCCGTGCAGCTGGACGTCCTCGGCCGCGAGCGTGCCCGCGCGTTCTCCCTGCACCCCGGCGCGATCCTGACCCCGCTGCAACGGCACCTCGACACAGCGGACATGGTGGCGGCGGGCTGGATCGACGAGCACGGCAACCCCGCCGACCCCAGCTTCAAGACACCCGAGCAGGGCGCGGCCACCCAGGTCTGGGCCGCCACCTCACCGCGGCTCGACGGGCTCGGCGGCCTCTACTGCGAGGACTGCGACATCGCCGAACCCACGGACAGCACGGAGATGATCGCCGGCGTCCGCGACCACGCGGTGGACCCCGCGGAGGCGGAACGGCTCTGGGCGCTGTCCGCGGAACTGACCGGGATCAACGCGTTCTGAGCGCGGCCAGCTCCCGCCCCAGGTTCGCCTTCGCCGCGGCCTCCCACCGCGACCGCGCAGCCGCCGTGGCGTACAGCGGATCCCGCGCCAGCAGGTCCGACAGCACAGCCGACCGGCCGGCGCGCCACAACTCGTCCGGAATCGCCGCGTATTCGGCGCGCACCGCGCTGCGGTAGCGGTCGTAAGCGACCTCCTCCGCGCCGAGGATCGCGAGGTCGGCGTCGAGCAGTGCCTGCGCGGTCGCGTCCCCGTCCGGCGCGGCGTGCGTGAGCGTGGCCAGCACCAGCTCCTCGACCCGCGCCACGTGCTCCGGCCGCACCCCCGCCCGGCGCAGCCACGACACCGCCCACTCGGCACTGCGCCGCTCGTCGTCACCTGGCCGTCCGTCGTACACGACGTCGTGTGCGGCGGCGGCCAGCGCGAGCGTCGCGCGTTCCTCCGGCGGCAACCCCAGGTCCGCCGCCAGGGCCGCCGAATCCCGCAGCACCGCGAGCACGTGCGCCGTGTCGTGGTAACGGCGGTGCGGCTCCGCGTACCGGGCAGCCAGGTCCGCCGCCGCGTCCGCCGCCACACCGCCGTCGCCACCGAGCGCCCGTACCGCGCTCACCCAGTCGTTCCGCACGCACCCATCATCGCGCGGGGCGGATGTTCTGGTTGACGTGGAACACGTTCTCCGGGTCGTACTTGGCCTTGATCCGCGCCAGCCGGTCGTAGTTGTCCCGGTAGGACGCTCGCACCCGGTCCTGCCCCTCGTCGTCCATCATGAAGTTGATGTACGCCCCGCCCGCCGACGTCGGGTGCAGGTCCGACCAGTAGTCCTTGGCCCAGCGGGACATCCCGTCGAGGTCGGCCGGCTCCGGCGACACTCCGACGATCACACCGGCCCACCCGCCGTCGCGGTAGCCGAACGCCGTCGCCTCCGCCGGGACGCGCGCCGCGGCGCCGTCGATCGGGTACAGGTGCATCGTCGAGAACGGCGTCGGCAGCGTCTGCCCGTACCGGACGTGGACGTCGATCGCCTCGTCGCTGATCTCCGAGAAGAAGTCGGCCTTCCAGTACCACTGCAGCCCGGCCGGGTAGAGCTCGTCGAAGGCGGTCTGCAGGATGTTGTGCGGCATCGGCTGCAGCCCCACCACCAGCGGCGTGCCGTAGCTCTTCACCGGCTCCAGCACCTCGTCCGCGCGGTCGTGCGGCCCGGTGTAGCACCAGACGATGCCGCACGCCTTGCGTCCCCACAGCTCCTCGGGGAACGGCGGTGCGGGCGGGATCGTCAGCAACCCGAACCAGCCGGACAGCTCCTCCGGCAGCGACGGCAGCAGTTCGCGGTACCAGCGCAGCACGTCCGGGGTGTCGGCCAGGTCGTAGAGCACCGGCCCGCCGATGATCACACCGTGCTCGCCGATGTCGTGGGCGCGGAACGTGAACGACGTGACCACGCCGAAGTTCCCGCCGCCGCCGCGCAACGCCCAGAACAGGTCCGGGTGCGACGTCTCGTTCGCGGTCACCAGCGTGCCGTCGGCCAGCACGACGTCGGCCGAGAGCAGGTTGTCGACGGTGAGCCCGAACCTGCGGGCCAGGTAGCCGACCCCGCCGCCGAGCGTCAGCCCCGCGACCCCGGTCGAGCCGAGGAACCCGCACGGCACGGCCATGCCGAACGGGACGGTGGCGTGGTCGACGTCGGCCCACGTGCACCCCGCGTCGACGCGGACGGTGTGGTGCTCGGGGTCGACGGTCGTGCTGTGCAGCAACGCGAAGTCGATCACCAGGGCGTCGTCGGCGATGCCGAGCCCGCCGGCGTTGTGGCCGCCGCCGCGCACGGCGATCGTGATGTCGTGTGCCCGCGCGAACTTCACGCACGCGACCACGTCCGCGGTGTCGCGCACCCGGACGATCGCGGACGGCCGCCGGTCGATCGCCCCGTTGTAGACGGCGCGGGCCGCGTCGTAGGCCGGGTCCGACGGGAGCACGAGGTCGCCGCGCAGGGTGGCGGCCAGCTCCTCGTACGGTGCGGTGGCAATGGTGGTCATGGTTCCTCCTCTGGTGGGTCGCCACGACGCTAGGGACCGGGCGTTCGCGCAGCGTTCGCCCGCGCGGGGTCAGCCGGCGCCGGCCCGAACGGCGAGGTCGTGCTCGCACCGCCGCTCCAGGGCGAGGCTGCCCTGCGCCCTGGCGAGCCGCACCGCGGAGCGCAGCCGGGACACCGCGGTGTCCGGGTCGTCGAGAGCGGCGCGTTTGCGCATCACCTCGGGCATCCACCACACGTCGTCGCGGGCCTGCCCGGCGACGATCGCCGCGTCCAGGGTCGCGCGGGCCGCGTCCGGGCCGGACAGGTCGGCGAGCAGCGCGAGCCAGTACGGCATCCGCGCGAACGAGCCCTCCGCGCGTAGGTTGTCGATGCCGCGCCGGGCGACCTCGGGCCGCCCGGCCCGCCAGCCGCCCAGCACCAGGCCCCATTCCCGGTAGTAGGCGAAGCCGTAGCGGTCGCACAGCTCGCCCAGCTCGCGCACGGTGTCGCCGAGCCGGTCCACCTCGCCGCACATCTGGTAGGTGATCCCGGCGTAGGCGAGCCCGACGGCAAGGCTGTACGGGTGCTCCGCCGACCGGGCGAGGTCGATCGCGTCCTGGCAGGCGGCCAGCGCCTCCCCAGTGTGGCCGAGCAGCCAGTGCGGGTGCGCGGCCCACCCCGTCGCGTGCACGTCGGGGCGGGTGCCGACGGTCAGCGACGGGGCGCCGCGGGACAGTTTCACGGCGAGGTCGAAGTGCTGCAGCGCCTCGGCGGGCCGTCCGAGGCTGCTCGCGCTCCCGCCGTACACGAAGTGCGCCGCGCCGCGCAGTTCCGAGTCCGGGTCGACGAGGTCCAGCACGCTCGTGGCGACCTCGTAGGCGTCCGCGGTGCGGCCCTGCACGAAGCGGGAAGCCCACAGCCCGACCATCGCGGTGAGCATGGAATCCTGCTGCCCCAAGCGTTTGGCGAGGGTGATGGTGCGCTCCAGGGCCTGCTGCAGCTGCGGCGAGGCGTACCCGTGGCGGGCGTTCAGCGGCGCCGCCATCGTCTCCAGGATCGCCAGTTCCTGACGGGCGGACTCGGCGCTGTCCGGCTGGGACCGCACGATGTCCAGTGCCTCCTGGTGCAGCCGGATCGCCTCGGCGTGGGCGAAGGTGCTGGACGCGAAGGCCGCGGCGCGCCGGTAGAAGCCGACGGCGCGGTCCGGGCGCCCGCCCCGCGCGTACTGCTCGGCCAGTCGGCCGGACACCGGGGCGGTGTCGCCGGCGTGCAGCAGCTCCAGCGCCTGCGCGATGCGCCGGTGCAGCAGCCACCGGTTGGGCGGGCTGACCAGGTGGTAGGCGGTGTCC
Source organism: Amycolatopsis thermoflava N1165 (assembly GCF_000473265.1). Classification (NCBI taxonomy): domain Bacteria; kingdom Bacillati; phylum Actinomycetota; class Actinomycetes; order Pseudonocardiales; family Pseudonocardiaceae; genus Amycolatopsis; species Amycolatopsis thermoflava. The sequence continues at coordinate 7,704,924 of NZ_KI421511.1, read as the reverse complement.
CGGAGCAGATCGTGGCTGAAGTCGTAGCCGCCGTCGATCTCCTGGATGATGCGGCGCCGCCACAGCTCGTCGACGGCCTGCACGACGGTGTCCGGTTCGAGGTCGCTGGCCTCGGTGAGCAGGGCGAGCGTGAAGTCGCGGCCGACCGCGGCGGCGAGCCCGGCGGTCTTGCGCGCGGCCGGGCTCGCCTGCTCCACCCGGTTGCGCAGGACGTCGGTGAGGTCGCTGCCCGGTAGTGCCTTGCCCCGCACGGCTTCGACGACGTAGAGCGGGAAACCGCCGGTGGTGGCCTGCAGCAGCTCACGGTCCGCGGGGGCGAGCGGCTGGCCGGAGATCAGCTCGGCCAGCCGGGCGGATTCGGTGATCTCCAACGGGTTCAGCGTCAGCTCGGTCAGCAGGCCGGTGCCGCGCATGCGGGTGGTCCACTCCGCGAGCTCCGGCCACGCGCCGTCGGTGCGCAGGGTCGCGGCGACGAGGACCGGCGCGTCCGGGGTCAGGCCGAGGCAGAACGTGAGGAACGCCAGGGTTTCCTGGTCACACCACTGCAGGTTGTCCAGCACCAGCAGCATCGGGCGGCCGGCGCCGGTGAGCGCCCTGGCCAGGCCCTCGAAGAACCGGTGCCGCTGCCAGGCGTCCACCATCGCGCGGGGGCCGGTGTCCGGATCGCTCCGCGACCGGCCCGCGGGCACGAGGCGGTCCACCTCGGCGCGCCACACCGGTTCCAGGTTCGCGGTCGCGGCGCGCACCGCGGGGGCACGCAGCCAGTCCGCGACCGGCGCCAGCGGCAGCCGCCCCGGCGTGCCGAAGCACTGCGAGGTGGCCACGATCGCGCCGTGCGCCCGTGCCGCCGAGGCGACTTCGGCGACCAGCCTGCTCTTGCCGACCCCCGCGCCGCCGCACACCAGCACGAGCCCGGGGCGGCCGGCCGCCGCGGTCTGCCAGACGCGCGAGAGGAGGGCTACCTCCCGGCCGCGCCCGACGAGCCCGGTGGTGCCGGGGCGCGGGCCCGTCGCCTCGCCCGCCAGCAGGCGACGCAGGGCCCGCCGCGTCGCCTCGTCCGGCACGACGCCGAGTTCGCGCTCCAGGGTGGACGCACAGTGGTGGTAGGTGCTGACCGCGCTGGCCCGGTCCCCCATCGCCGCCTGCAGGTCCATCAGCGTGCGGTAGCCCTGTTCCTCCAGCGGGCGCAACTGGATCCGCCTGCGGGCGGCCTCCGCGGCGCCGGGCAGGTCGCCGCGGCTCTTCCTGGCCTGGCACAGCAGATCGCACAGCCGGACGGAGGCCGATTCCAGCGCGGCACGCGGCTCGATCACCCATTCGTCGTTGATGCCGGGCAGGAATTCACCGCGGTAGAGCGCGAGCGCGGCCGGCGCGTGCTGGAGCACCCCGTCGCCGGACTGGGCCGCCGCGCGGGCCAGTTCGAAGTCGCGCACGTCGACGCGGACGGTCGCGGTGTCGCGCCAGCACAGGTCCTTGGCCGTGACGACCAGGCAGTCCTGGCCGAGGGTGTGGCGCAGGTGGTGCAGCTCGCGGCGGAGGTTCGTCAGCGCCTGCGGTTCGGACGAGTCGGGCCAGAACAGTTCGGCGATGCGCTGCCGCGGCTGAGGCACCCCCGCGTGCACGACGAGGTACGCGACAAGCGCGACGGTGCGCGGCGAACGAGTCACCACCGAACCGTCCGCTTCGTCGAGGATTGCCTGTTCTCCCAGCAGGGAGACCCGCAGCATCCCGCCAGAGTAGACCGCGACGCGGCTCCGATCGACGGAACGCCTAGAGCCCTTGCCCGGCCAGTGCTTCACCGATGATCCGCGCGCCGTCGGGGAACGCGCCCGGGTTCGGGCCGGAGTAGTTGAGCCGCAGGTACACCCCGGGCGGCTCCGCGGGAAACCATTCGCCGCCCGGGTTCACCACCACTCCGGCCGCCTCGCAGTCGCGGATCAGGCGCGCCGGATCGGTGGCGTCCGGCAGCCGCACCCACAGGTTCAGCCCGCCCTGCGGCAACCCTTCCAATCGTGCGGACGGCACGTGCTCCCGCAGCGCGCCGGCGAGCAGGTCGCGCCGCGCGGCCAGCTGGCGGCGCACCCCGCGCAGGTGCGTGCGCCACCCGGGCTGCGTGACGACGTCGAGCGCGACCGCCTGCAGCAACCCGCTCACGTACATCGACTCGCCCTGTGCGCTGGCGAGGATCCGCTCGCGGGCCGCGCCGCGCGCGATGATCCCGGCGACCCGCACCGCCGGGGACACGCTCTTCGTCAGCGACCGCAGGTACACCACGTGCCCGCGGTCGTCGCGCGCGGCGAGCGGCACCACATCCGCCGCGATCCCGAAATCGTGCGCCCAGTCGTCCTCGATCAGGAACGCGCCGTGCTCGCGGACGACGCCGAGGACCCGGTCGCCCAGCTCGGCGGGCCAGCGGGCGCCGGTCGGGTTGGCGAAATTCGGCTGCGCGTAGAACGCCCTGGCCCCGGTCCGCCGGAACGCGCGGTCCAGCTCGTCCGGGTCCGGACCGTGCGGACCGCTCGGCACGGGCACCACCCGCACCCCGGCCTGCGCGGCGGCGAGGATCGCGCCCCAGTACGTCGGCGACTCCAGCACCAGCGGCGCGCCCGCCCCGACGAGCCCGCGGAACGCCGCGCTGAGCCCGCTCTGGCTGCCCGGGAACACGACGACGTCGCCCGGCGCCGCCGGACCCAGCTCCGCGGCGAACCATGCCTGCAGCTCCGGCAACCCGGCGGCCGGCGGGCGGTTGACCGCGGAAGCGCCCCGCGCGGCACGCGCGAACGCGGCCCGCACGAGCCGCTCGGGCAGCAGTTCCCGGTCCGGGTACCCGGAGTGCAATGCGATCACGTCGTTCGGCACCGTCCGCAGCGCGGTCGACACCCGCGGCATCCGCTGCGGCGGCGATCCGAGCGCCGCCGTCTGCCACCCGTAGTCGTTCGCGCGCGCCACGCGGACCGCGCGCACGAAGGTGCCGACACCGGGCCGGCTCTCCACGATCCCCTGGGCCGCGAGGGTCCGCAGGGCCTTCTGCACGGTCACCGGGCTCGCCGCGTACTCGGCGACGAGCGCGCGGGTGGACGGCAGCTTCGCGCCCGGTTCGGCGGTCGCGATCCACTCGCGCAGCCCGGCGACGATGCGGGAGCTGCTATCGTCGGACATGAGTCAGGATAGTAGCGCTACTCTCGTCGAGCGTCGGGTGCTACCGACCGCGCGGGCCGGTCTCGGCTGGGGTCTGCTCGGGGTCACGGCGTTCTCGTTCACCGTCCCGTTCACCCGCGTCGCCGTCGGCGCCATGTCGCCGCTTTTCATCGGCGCCGGCCGGGCGGTCGTCGCCGCGCTGCTCGCCGCGGTCGCGCTCGCGTGCACCCGGCAACGGCTGCCGCGGGGCGTGCAGTGGTTCCGCCTCGCGATCGTCGCCGCGGGCGTGGTCGCCGGGTTCCCCGTGCTGACGTCGTTCGCGCTGACCACCGCCTCGGCCAGTCACAGCGCCGTCGTGATCGCGCTGCTGCCCGCCGCCACCGCGGTCATCGCCGTGCTGCGCGGGCGGGAACGGCCGGCGGCCCGCTTCTGGTCGGCGGCGGCCCTCGGCGCGGTGGCCGCGGTCGCGTTCGCGTCCCTGCAGGGCGGTTTCACCGGCCCGCGGTGGTCGGACCTGCTCCTGGTCGGGGCCGTGCTGGCCGCCGGGATCGGCTACGCGGAGGGTGGGCTGCTGGCCCGCGAACTCGGCGCGTGGCAGACGATCTCGTGGGCGCTCGTGTTGTCCGCGCCGCTGATGACCGCGCTCGCGGCCGTCGCGGCGTGGCAGCACCCGCCGACGGGCAACGCCGTGGACTGGGCCGCGTTCGCCTACCTCGGCGTGGTGAGCATGTTCCTCGGGTTCTTCGCGTGGTACCGGGGGCTCGCGATCGGCCCGATGGCGCGGGTGAGCCAGATCCAGCTGGTTCAGCCGGTGCTGACGATCTGCTGGGCGGTGCTGGTTCTCGGCGAGGCGATCACCTGGCCGACCGTGCTCGGCGGCGTCGCGGTGATCGCGTGCGCCGGGCTCGCCGTGCGGACCAGGCTGGTCAGGCGAGCGTGACCTCCTCGGGCAGCCGGTCCGGCCGCAGCCCCCGCCAGGACGGCGCCCGCAACCGCCCGTCCGACGTCCACTGCCGGAACTCCACCTCGCCCACCAGTTCCGGCTCCACCCAGTGCGCGTTGCGGGCGTACTCGCGGGGCACCGGGCTGTCGAACGGGCTCGTGCGGCGGGCCAGCGGGCGCAGGCGCGCCTGCAGGTCGTCGAGCATGCGGTCGGTGAACCCGGTGCCGACGTGCCCGGCGAAGCGCAGTCCGGTCTCGTCGTGCAGGCCGAGCAGCAGGGCGCCGAACGTGCCGGACCGCCGCCCCTCGCCGGCGGTCCAGCCCGCGATCACCACCTCCTGCGTACGGGTCAGCGGTGTCTTCACCCAGTCCGGCGATCGCACGCCGGGCTGGTAGACCGAGCCGAGCCGCTTCGACACCAAACCCTCCAGGCCGACCTCGCGCGCCGCGCTCAGCAGCTCCGCACCCTCCACGTCGGACGCGAGGAAGTGCCGCCGCACCCGCACCTCCGGCCGGTCGATGCCCAAGCCCAGCAACCGTTCCCGGCGGTCTTCGTAGGGCAGGCCGGTGCAGTCCTGCTCCCCTTCGCGCAGCAGGTCGAACGCGAAGAACACGACGGGCACCGAGGACAGCCGCGCCGGGGTGGGCGCGGCCAGGTTCATGCGTTGTTGCAGGCGACCGAAATCCGGCCTGCCGTCCTCGTCGAGCGCGACGACCTCGCCGTCGATCAGCAGTGTGCGGGGATCGTCCCCGAGCACGGTCAGCTCCGGGTAGGTGCTCGTGACGTCACGCAGCCGCCGTGAGTAGAGCCGGACCTCGCCGCCGGACACCGCGGCCTGGCACCGCACCCCGTCGTACTTCCACTCGAACGCCCAGCCCTCGCTGTCCCGCACGGGTCCGGAAACGGCCAGCATGGGGGCGACGGGCTCGGGCAGCGGCATGCCCCCGATGCTGCGCCGGATCGTGTGCCTCCGCCAGTCGGCCACACCTCTTCGTGGGGACTCTTCGAGAAGGCCCGCGGTGAAGTGGTGCGGCACTACCAGTGGATGCTGCGGGAGGACTACCTGCCCCGGATCGTGAACCCGATGATCGTCGACGACGTGTTCACCAACGGGCGCAGGTACTTCAACCCGCAGACCGCGGGTGGTCCGGCGACGATGCCGATCGAGTTCTCGGTCGCGGCGTTCCGCCTCGGGCACAGCATGGTGCGGGAAACCTGTTCCTGGAACCGGATCTTCGAAGCCGGTTCCCCGCTGGGCATCGCGACGTTGTTCCAGCTGTTCACCTTCAGCGGCACCGCCGGGATCCTGGCCACCGGCAGCAGATGGCCGAGTTCCTGGAGACCACCCCGCTGACCGGAACTGCGTGACGAGCTGGTCGCCAACACGCCGCTGTGGTTCTACGTCCTGTGTGAGGCCGAGGTGCACGAGGGGCGCCTGAACGGCGTCGGCGGGCGGATCGTCGCCGAGGTGTTCCACCGCTGCATCGAGGCGAGCCGCTACTCGATCCTGAACGAACCGGGCTGGCAGCCTGCGCTCGGCGCGCGGCAGGGCGGCTTCACGATGGCCGACCTGCTGGTCTTCGCGGCGGGCGGGAAGCCGGAGAACCGCAACCCCCTCGGCGACAAGCCCTAACCGAGCAGACCACGCTGGTGCGCCAGGGAAACTGCCTCGGCGCGGCTCCCGGCGCCCAGCTTGGCCATGACGCGCGACAGGTGCACGCTCGCGGTCTTCTCGCTGATGAACAGGCGCTCGCCGACCTGGCGGTTGGTCAGCCCGCCCGCGACCAGTTGCAGCACGGACCGCTCGCGCGGGGTCAGCACGTCGTCGGCGGTCGCGGCCGCGGCGGTCAGCCTGCCGCGCCGGGCCAGGTCCGCCACCGCGGATCGCAACGGTTCCGCGCCCAGCTCGGTCGCGGCGTCGCGCACCAGCCGGACCTGCTCGGCCGCCGCGTCCCGCTCGCCGTGCGCCAGCAGGGCCGCGGCCCACCGCCAGCGGGCGAGCAGCTGCCAGTACGGCAGGGGCGCGGCCTCCTCGACCGCGGCCGCCCACGCGGCCGGGTCGTCCGCGCCGCGCAAGCGTTTCAGCTCCGCGGCGAGCCGAGCGGTCGGCACGCGCGTGTCCGGGCTGCGTTCCTCCAGCCGGACCTGCACCGACGACACCGGCTCCCCGGCGGCGGCCAGCTCCTCGCCCTGGGCGACCAGCTCACCGGCGTCCCCGCCGCGGCGCCGGACCTCCTCGGCGAGGTCGGCCAGCGCGGACACCCCGGTGACGACCGCCCACCGCAGGTCGGCGAGGCTGGACCGGGTCAGCGCATGCAGCCGCTCGATCACGGTCCGGATCTCCGCGACGGCCCGCTCGGCGTCGCCCTGCCACTGGGCGGCCTCGGCCAGCGCGATCCCCAGCAGCACGCCCGTGCGCGCGTCGTCGCGCTGGTCGGCCAGTCGCGCCGCGAGGTCTTCGACCTCGGCGAACCGCCCCTGCGCGGCCAGGATCGGCGCGGAGTACGACCCGACCCTGGCCCGTGCGAACCGCGGCGCGCCCGGCACCTCGGCCCGGGCGAGCGCGGTTTCCCAGTCCCCGAGCACGTACAGGTCGAACAGCTCGCTCGTGCGAGCTTCGACGCCGACGTTGCTCCAGCCGAGCCCGGCCCGTTCCGCGCGCTGCCACGCCCGCGCGGCCATCCGCGCCGCACCGGGCAGGTCCCCGCTCACCAGCAGATTGCAGGTGACGTTGTGCAGCGCCCGCAGCTCCACCCGGACCGCGCCGATCTCGGCCGCGCGCTCCGCTGCGGCCAGGCCGAGGCGCGTGGACAGCTCGACGTTGCCCTGCCAGTCCTCGAACGCGGCGAGCGTGACCATCCCGTCGGCCTCGACCTCGGGCGCCCCGGCCGCACGCGCGTCGGCGATCGCCTGCTGGACGTGGCCGCGCAGCTCGTCGACGTCGACGTCCGGCACGCCCCACACCCAGGCGCGGGCGCGCAGCGCGAGGACCCGGGCGCGCACGACGCTCGCCGGGCGGTCGCGCACCAGCTCCCACGCCTCGGCGACGGCCTTGGACACCTCGCCGCGGTGCACGTCGAACGGGATCAACGCGATCGCGAGCTGGTGCCGCGTGTCGGCGGCCAGCTCGGGGTCGTCGCGCAGGTCCGCCTCGGTCACCGCCGAGCGGGCGTAGGTCACGGCGCGGTCGGCCTCGCCCGCGGTGTCCGCCATCGCGGCCGCCGAGCGCAGCAGCGCCAGCTGGTCCCGTCCGCTGATCCGCTCCGGCTCGTCCACCGCCTCCCACAGCTGCAGCGCCTGCTCGAGGTGATGCAGCGCATCGCCCGGCGCCTGCATCCCGGCCGCCTGGTCCGCGGCCCGCACCGATGCGGCGAGCGCGGTCGGCAGGTCGTGGCTGCGGAAACTGTGGTGCGCGAGCGCGGCCGCGGTGCCGTTCTCCGCGGCCAGGCGGGCGAACGCGGCGTGCAGTCGGACCCGCTCCCCGGGCAGCAGGTCGTCGTAGACCGCTTCGCGCAGCAGCGCGTGCCGGAACGCGTAGCCGTCCTCCGCGGCGACGAGGACGTTGTGCAGCACGGCCTCGCGCAACGCGGTTTCCAGGGTGTCCTCGTCCAGACCGCAGACCGTGCGCAGGCTGGCGTGCGCGACGAGCTGGGTCGCGCCGGAGACCGCGCGGGCCACGCGCTGCGCCTCGGGGCTGAGCCGTTCCACGCGCGCCAGCAGCAGCTCGGCCAGTCCGTCCGGCAGGTTCGCGCCCCGGCGCACCGCAGCGGTCAGTTCCTCGCAGAAGAACGGGTTGCCCTCGGAGCGTTCCGCGACGGTGCGCACGGTGACGTCCGGCAACGCGCCTTCGGCGAGCGCGGACACGAACGCGACCGTGTCGGCCGCGCCGAGCGGGGCCAGCTCGACCCGGGCCACCGCGGGCAGCCGCGACACCTCCGCCAGCAGCGGGCGCAGCGGATGGCGGCGGTGCAGGTCGTCGGTGCGGTAGGTGGCGACCACCAGCAGCCGCTGGGTGTCCAGCCGGGACAGCAGGAACAACACGAGGTCCCTGGTCGAGGCGTCGGCCCAGTGCAGGTCCTCCAGTGCGAGCAGCACCGGGCCGCGCGCGGCGAGCTCCACCAGCAGCGCGTGCACCGCGTCGAACAGCCGCAGCCGTTCCACCGCCTGGTCGACGGGCTCGGGCTGGGTGAGACCGGGCAGCAGGCGCCCGAGCACCGGCCACTGCTCCGCCGCCGCCCGCTGCCCGCCCAGCGCCTCGGCGAAGGGCAGGTACGGCAACCCCGCCTCGCCGACGTCGAGACAACGCCCGGACAGCACGGTCACCCCGTCGGCCCCGGCGACCAGCTCACCGAGCAGCCGTGACTTGCCGACCCCGGCGTCACCGGCCAGCAGCACAGCCCCCGCCTGGCCCGCCCTGGCCCGGTCCAGCGTGGCTCGCAGGGTGTCCAGCTCGGGTGCGCGGCCGATCAGCGGGATCGCGGTGTCGAGGCGAGGCACACCTCATGCTCCCACGGACGGTCAGCGCGGGGGCCGTTCGTCCGCGAGGGCGGCGACCGAATCGGCCAGCCCGAAGCGGTCGCGCACCCGGCACAGGAAGTCCGGCTCGTCGAGGCGGACCAGGCGTGCGCGCCGGCTCGCCGCCTGCACGGTGATCCAGTCGCCCGGCTCCAGCACGCCCCGCAGCTGCCCGTCCACGCTCACCGCGGCCTCCCCGGACTGCTCCAGCACCCGGATGCCGACCCGCTGCTGCGGCGCCAGCACGACGCTGCGGTTGAAGACCATGTGCGGCGCGACCGGCGTGAACACCAGCGCGTCCAGGCCGGGCGAGACGATCGGGCCGCCCGCGGAGAAGCTGTAGGCGGTCGATCCGGTCGAGGACGCCACGACGAACGCGTCGGTCGAGTAGACGGCGAACTGCCGCCCGTCGACGTACACCGCGAGGCTCGCCTGCCGGTCGCGGGCCAGCTTCTCCACCACGATGTCGTTGAGGCCCAGCACGTCCAGCTGGATGCCGTCGCCGTCGGACGGGGCCCGCCGCGTGTTGGGCGGTGGCAGCGCCGGGCCGCGGCCGTACCGCAGCATCGGCTCGATGCCCTTCGGGATGCTCAGCGGCCGGGACGCGCACATGGTGAGCGTCATTCGCGAGTCCTCCTGGAAGGCGCCGTCGTTGACCGCGTCCAGCGCGGCGACCACGTCCTCGGTGGCGACCTCGGTGAGGAACCCGACGCGGCCCACGTTGACGCCGAGCACCAGCGACCCGACCGGCGCCGCGACCCGCACCCCGCGCAGGAAGGTGCCGTCACCGCCGACGGTGACGATCAGGTCCGGGTTGCCCGCGCGCTCGGCCTCCTCCTTGGCGTGCCGCCGGTGGCCGTCGAAGTCGTCCCAGACGTCGATGTCGGTGCACGGGATGCCGCGGGCGGCCGCCCAGGCGCGGACCTCGCCCGCGGCGCGCCGCGCGGCCTCCTTGCCGCCGTGCACGACCAGGCCGATCCGGGAAACGGAAGCCATGTCCCTCCTCGCGACCGGAGGCACTCCACGTCGGCCTCCTCGGTACCAAGCTAGTACCGGCGGGTCAGGACGCGAGCGGCTCGGCGCCTTCGGGCACCGCAACGAGGGCGGGCTTGGGCAGTTCGGCGCAGCTCACGCGCAGTTCGGCAGGCCGCGGGGTCGCCCACGTCCCCAGCATCAGGAAGGTGACGGACTCGCCCGGCCCGAGGTCGAGCACGTCGGGCAGGCGGCGGGTGAGGGCGCGGTCGTAGCGGTCGCCGAAGTCGACGCGGACCCCGGTGGCGAGGACCGGGCCGGTGTTGGTGAGGCGGTACCACTGCTGCGGCTGGGCCTCGAGGCGGAACGCGGGCGCCGGCTCACCGACGCGGCGGGGCAGGGCCGACCGGCGGCCGAACCAGAACGCCGTCGCCACGGCCAGTATCAGCACGGCCACCTCGATCATCAGTCGCACAACCAGCTGATCGTCCGTTCGGGGCAGTGCGCTACCCGGGGTGATCGAACCGTGATGTGACAAGCACGATCATCAATGTCCCGTCCACCAGGGATTCGGGCAGCGGCCACCCGGGGTGCTTAGCGTGTGCGCGCCTTTCCTCCCGAACCCCCGAAAAGGTGACGCATGACCGACCTCTCCCCCACCCGCCGTCAGGTCCTGATCGCCGGTGGCGCCGCGCTCGGCGCCGCTGCCTTCGCCGGCTGGGGCACCGCCTCCGCCAGCCCCGTGCGCGACCCGTTCACCCTCGGCGTCGCGTCCGGCGACCCGCTGCCCGACGGCGTCGTGCTGTGGACGCGGCTCGCGCCGGAGCCGCTGGCCGCCGACGGCCTGGGCGGCATGCCGTCGAAGGCCGTGCCCGTCGAGTGGCAGGTCGCCGCGGACGAGCGGTTCCGGCACGTGGTGCGCGCGGGCGCCGAGATCGCGCGGCCGGAGTCCGCGCACACCGTGCACGCCGAGGTGTCCGGCCTGCAGCCCGGCGCCGAGTACTTCTACCGCTTCCGCGTGGGCAACGAGATCAGCCCGGTGGGCCGCACGAAGACGGCGCCGCGGCCGGGCGCGCGGCTGGACAGGTTCTCGTTCGCGTTCGCCAGCTGCCAGAACTACCCGGACGGCTTCTACACCGCGCACGCCCACCTCGCCCAGGAGGACCTGGACCTGGTGGCGTTCCTCGGCGACTACATCTACGAGGGCAACGGGCAGGGCAGCATCGGCCGCGGGCACACCCCCGCCGCGGAAACCTTCAACCTGGCCGACTACCGCGTCCGGCTGGCCCAGTACAAGGGCGACGCGGACCTGCAGGCCGCGCACGCCGCGTTCCCGTGGGCGGTCGTGTTCGACGACCACGAGGTGGAGAACAACTGGGCGGGCGACATCTCCCAGCCCGACACCGAGCCCGACCAGGACCCGGCCGTGTTCCGGCAGCGGCGGGCGCAGGCGTTCCAGGCGTACTGGGAGCACATGCCGCTGCGCCGCGCCCAGCGCCCGTCCGGGCCGGACATCCGCATCTTCCGCAGGCTCACCTTCGGCGACCTGGTGGACGTGCACCTGCTGGACACCCGCCAGTACCGCGACGACCAGGTCGCGGGCGACGCGCGGCTGGACCCGTCGCGCACGATCCTGGGCGCGCAGCAGAAGGAGTGGCTGCTGCGCAACCTGTCCGGCCCGACCGCGCGGTGGAACGTCCTGGCGCAGCAGGTGTTCTTCGCCCAGCGCGACTTCACGTCCGGCACGGCCGACTCGTTCAGCGACGACGCCTGGGACAACTACTACGTGGAGCGCAACCTGGTGCGCTCGAAGCTGGCGCAGGCGAGCAACCCGGTGGTCATCACGGGGGACGTGCACGCGAACTACGTGGCCGACGTGAAGGCCGACTTCGAGGACCCGGCGTCGGCGACGGTCGCGACGGAGCTGGTGGGAACGTCGATCTCCTCCGGCGGCGACGGGACCGACCAGAACGCCGGTGACCGCGTGCAGCTCGCGGAGAACCCGCACATCAAGTTCATCAACCGCAAGCGCGGCTACGTGCGGAACACGATCACGCGGGACTCGTGGACCGCCGACTACCGCATCGTGGACTACGTGACGCGCCCCGGCGCGCCCGTCCAGACCCGGGCGAGCTTCGTCATCGAAGCCGGCCGCGCGGGGGCGCGGCACGTGTGACCGGGGTCCCTCACCCGCCGGTCTCCCGCAGCCGGCGGGTGAGGAACTCCCGCTCTGGCGCGTTCTCCGTCCGCCGCAGGGCTTCCTCGTAGGCCCGCGCCGCTTCGTCCCGCCGGCCCAGGCGGCGCAGCAGGTCCGCCCGGACCGCGTGGAACAGGTAGTACTCGGTCAGCCGCAGGCGCTCCACGAGCGCCAGCCCGGCCGCGGGGCCGTCGACCTCCGCCACCGCGACCGCCCGGTGCAGAGCCGCCACCGGGGACGGCGCGACCGCCATGAGCTGGTCGTACAGCGCCACCACCTGCCGCCAGTCGGTCTCCGCGGCGGTCGGCGCGTCGCTGTGCACCGCGTTGATCGCGGCCTGGATCTGGTACGGCCCCGGCCGCCCCCGCCGCAGGCACCGGCGCACCAGTGCCTGCCCCTCGGCGATCAGCTCCCGGTCCCACCGGCTCCGGTCCTGGTCGGCCAGCAGCACCAGCTCCCCACCCGGACCGGTGCGGGCGGCACGGCGCGACTCGGTCAGCAGCATCAGGGCCAGCAGCCCGAGCACCTCCGGCTCGTCCGGCATCAGCCCGGCCAGCACCCGCGTCAGCCGGATCGCCTCGGCGCACAGGCCTTCGCGCCGGGCCGTGTAGCCCTCGTTGAACACCAGGTACAGCACCGCGAGCACGGCCCGCAGCCGGTCCGGCAGGTCCGCCTCGTCCGGCACCCGGTACGGGATGCGGGCGGCGCGGATCTTGCCCTTCGCGCGCACGATCCGCTGAGCCATCGTCTTCTCCGGCACCAGGAACGCCCGCGCGATCTCGGCGGTCGTCAGTCCGCCGAGCAACCGCAGGGTGAGCGCCACCCGCGCGGCCGGGGCCAGCGCCGGGTGGCAGCACGTGAAGATCAGCCGGAGCCGTTCGTCGGGCACGGCACCCTCCTCCACCGGCTCGTCGCGGGCGTGCAGCAGGGCCGCGCGGGCCTGCCGGTCGTCGCGGATCGCCTCGCGCCGCAACCGGTCCACGGCGCGGTTGCGGGCGGTCGTGATGATCCAGCCCGCCGGGCTCGGCGGGATCCCGTCCTCGGGCCACCGCCGCACAGCCGTGGTGAACGCGTCCTGGACCGCCTCCTCGGCGATGTCGATGTCGCCGAAAACGCGGACCAGGACGGCCACCGCGCGCCCGTACTCCTCCCGGAAGACGCGGGCGATCTCCTCGGTCAACCGAGGGACTCCTCCACGAACGGCCGGACCTCGATGGGCAGCCCGACCGCCCGCGCGGCCTTGCGCCCCCACACCAGGGCCTCGTCCAGGTCGGCGGCCCGGATGAGGGTGAACCCGCCGACATGCTCCTTGCCCTCCAGGTAGGGCCCGTCGGTGATGAGCACGTCGTCGCCCTGCGCGCGGAGGACGGTCGAGGTGCTCGGCGGGTGCAGCCCGCCGCTGAACACCCACGCGCCCGCGGCCCGCAGCTCCTCCTCGAACGCCGCCACGTTCTTCATGATCGGCTCGAGGACCTCCGGCGCGGGCGGCTCGCCGTCGGGCTGGTAGATCGTGAGCAAGTAGTGGGTCATGGTCCCTCCTCGGGTCGGTTTCCACCCTCTACACGAACGGCGCCCCCGCGGATCGACACCACACCGGAAAATACTTTGACGGGCGCCCGTTCGCGGACGACAGTGGAGTGCACCGAAACTCCACGCGATGCCCGCCCGATCCGCCGCGCCCGGCTCCACACCGCGCGCGCCGGTCCGGTCGCCGAGGCGCGCGTGCGCGGGCCCGCTATCGCACGGGCCGCCCCCGGCCGGCGCGGACCGAAGCCGCGCCGGCCGGGGAGACCAACGGCGCCACCGCTGTCAGCGTCCGGGGCGCACCAACCTGCTGTCGATCGCGTTGTGCGCGGACACCGGCGCACTGCACGGGTCTCTGACGACCCGGCTCGCGCTGCCCGCCATCACGCACCTGGAGACCGCGCCGATCCTGCGAACAGCGCGTCGCCGGTCTCGACGTCGAAGAACAACGCGCCGCGCCCACGGAGTTCGTCGACCCGCCGCACGACCGTGCCGCCCGAGGTCAGCCGCACCCAGGCGTGTCGTCGCGCTGCTGATCACCGGTGGGCGGCTCGGCGACCTCGCCAGGCGCCGCCGGGTGTTCCCGGCTCGGTGTGACGGCGTTCCTGCTCACCTCGCTGGCGTGCGCTCGCGCGCCGGACGCCGGCGCGTTGATCGTGTTCCGCGCCGCTCAGGGCGCGTCCGCGGCGGTGATCATCCCGCAGACCATCGGGCTGATCCGCGCGATGTTCACCGGCCCGGCGCTGTCCCGCGCGCTCGGCGCGATCGGCCCGGTCATGGGGCTCGCGGCGGTGTGCGGGCCGGTGCTCGGCGGCGTGCTCACCGCGGCCTGGACGTCGCGGTCGGTTTCCTGGTGAACGTGCCGCTGTCGGTGATCGTGCTGCTGCTCACCCGTGGCCTGCCGGAGGACCGCGTGCCCAGCCGCCCGCGCCTGGACCTGCCGGGCACGGTGCTCACGGTCCTCGGCCTCGGGCTGCTCGTCCAGCCGGCTGACGCAACTGTCCACTCCGGACTACCGGCTCCTCGCGGCCGGCGCGGTCGTGCTCGTCGTCCTCGTGCTGCACCAGCGCCGCAGCCGTGCTCACTCGTCAAACGGTCCCTGGTCGCCGGACGACGGTTCCCGGCCGCGCTGGTCACCTCGGCGCTGTTCGTCACCGCCACCTCGGGCCTGCCCCTGGTCGTGGCCCTGCACGAGCAGCTGGACGCCGGCGTGCCTGGTGAGCGACCACGCCGTTGTCCTCGGCACACTGGCGGTGATCGGAATCGGCGCCGGGTTGTTCAGCCCGGCGTTCTTCACCGCGGCGCTGCCCGCGGTGCGCCGGCGGAGATCGGTTCCGCCGCGGGATTGCTCAACGCGGTGCAGCACTCGGCGCGACGCTCGGTGTCGCGCTGCTCGGCGGCGTGTTCTTCGACGGCGGCGCGCCTGCCGCGTACCGGATCGCGATCGCATTGGCGATCGGCGCCGCGGCCGGTGCCGCGGTGATGGCGGGAAATCGGCGCTCTCGGTTTTCCGGTGATGCGGGTTATCGTGTTTCGTGACCATTCCGCGATTCCCGCCGCGGACTTTGCGGTGGCAGGTGATCCTGCTCGTGAGCGGGTTGCTCCTGCTGCTCACCACCACCGCGATCGTCACCACCGCGGCCCGCGTCCACGTGACCGACGTCGGTTCGCGGGTGCGGGACACGCTGCGCCCGGCGCAGGTCGCGGTCGCGGCGCTCGGCAAGGGTTACGTGGACATGGAAACGGGCGAGCGCGGTTTTCTGCTGACGCGCGATCCGCAATTCCTGCAACCCTACGAAACGGGGCACGCGGCGGTCGCCGGCGCGGAGGGCGACCTCAGGCGGCTGATGGCCGGTGACGCGGAATCGATCGCTCTCCTCGACGAAGTCAGCGCGGTGGGCGCCGAGTGGCGCACCCAGGTGGCCGAGCCGTCGATCGCGCAGGTCCGCGCGGACGGCACCGTCGCGGACGGCCGGCTGGGCAAGGCCTTGTCCGACACCCTGCGCGCACGTCTGGCCGCACTGGGGAACCACCTCGACCAGCTCATCGCGGCCCGGCTGGAATCGTCGCGCCGCGCGAACGCCACCGCGAACCTGACCACCGGGCTGTGCGTGGCGCTGGCGCTCGTGCTGGGAATCGCGAGCGTGGTCATCCTGCGCCGCTCGCTGGTCACGCCGCTGAACCGGCTGGTGGCGCAGGTGCGCGAGGTGGCCGCCGGCGACCTGCACCGCGAGGTCGAGGCCGCCGGGCCGGAGGAGGTGGTGCGGCTCGGCGAAGCGGTCGAGGCGATGCGGGTGCGGATCCTGTCGGAGGCCGAACAGGTGGCGGCGTCGGCGAACCGGATCGCCCGGCTGGAGGAGACCGACCGGATCGCCCGCACGCTCGGCGACACGGCGATCCGCCGGCTCTACGGCATCACGCTGGACCTGCAGTCCGCGGCCGCCCGGTTCCCCCGGTCCGGCCCGGTGATGGCCACCGCGATCAGCGGCATCGACCGCACGATCTCGGCGCTGCGGAGCTCCGTCTACGGCACGGCAGCGACGCGGACCCGCCCGGCGCTGCGCGCGCAGGTCAGCGACGTGGTCGGGGAGCTGGAGACGACCCACGGGCGCGCGCCGGGGCTCGTCCTGACCGGCGACCTCGACATCGAACCGCCGGAGGAGGTCACCGCAGAGGTCACCCAGGTGCTGCGGGACATCCTGCGCGCCACCGCGGTGCCGGGCGGCGGCGCGGAGGAGGTCGAGCTGGCGCTGTCCGGCGAGGAGATCCGGCTGCGCGTGCGGTGCGCGGTGCCGGACGAGCAGGTGGCCGGGGTGGAACTGGCGCTGGCGGAGGCGTCCGGGGACGCGGTCGTGTGCCGCGAGCCGGGCCGGGTCACGGTCGAGTGGCGGCGTCCGTTGTGACCACCGGGTAGGCCGGTTCGCTCATCTCCGCCAGCGCGGTCTCGCGGCCCTCCGGCGTGAGGTGGTCGATGTAGAGGCGGCCGTCGAGGTGGTCGGTCTCGTGCTGGAAACAGCGGGCGAGCAGGTCGCGGCCAGGCACGGCGACGGGGTTGCCCGCGAGGTCGAAGCCGCGGACGGTGACCTGGGCGGGGCGTTCGACGACGGCCCTGGCGCCGGGCACGGACAGGCAGCCTTCGGGGTGGGCGCCGGTCTCGTCGCCGGCGACTTCGATGACGGGGTTCACGACGTGGCCGGCGTGCCACAGCTCGCCGTCGCTGCGTGCGTAGCTCTCCGGGCACAGGTAGACGAACACGCGCAGCGGGACGCCGATCTGGTTGGCCGCGAGGCCGACGCCGCTGGCGGTGCGCATGCTGACGAACATGTCGGACACCAGCTGGGCCAGGTCGTCGCCGAACTCGGTGACGTCGGCGCACGGCTGGTGCAGCACCGGGTTGCCGACGACGGTGATGGGCCGGGACTCGCCCCGGGCGTAGTGGTGGGCCAGGTCGCCGCCGGTGGTGACGTCGTGGTGGACCTCGATCTCGGACATGGGACGAGTAAACCAACCGGGTGCGGGTATGACGGCGAGTGCCCAGTTCGAGTGCATCTGAAGGCAGGCAGAGATGACGAAGGCTCGCGAAATCATGACGCCGGAACCGGAGTGCGTGCGGACCAGCGACACCGTGCTCGACGCCGCGAAGCGGATGGCGGAGCTGCAGGTGGGGGCGATGCCCATCTGCGGTGAGGACAACCGGCTCAAGGGCATGCTGACCGATCGGGACATCGTGGTGAAGGTGCTGGCGGAGGGCAAGGACCCGCGCGCCGTGAACGCCGGGGAGCTCGCGCAGGGCGAGGCGGTCACGATCGGCGCCGACGACGATGCGGAGGAAATCCTGCGCACAATGTCGCAACACCAGGTCCGGCGGCTCCCGGTGATCGACGGCCACGACCTGGTGGGGATCGTCGCGCAGGCGGACGTGGCGAGGTCGCTGGACGAACCCAAGATCGGTGACCTGTTGCAGGCACTTTCGGCCGATTGATGCCGGTTCGATCGGGTTTGTGCAGGTTCCTCGGCTTTTTGTAGGTTCGTCGTTCCCGCCCGGAGGGGCGTTCAACGCTTGGTTCGTGTTGGCGCCCGCTCCGGGCTTTGCGCTGTGCCGGTGAGGCCCGCGCTCGGCCTTTGTGCCGTGTCGGTGAGGCCCGCGCCTAGCTTTGTGCCGTGTCGGCGAGGCCCACTCCCGGCTTCCCCGCCCCGTGATTGAGGCCCGCTGAGGCCCGCTCGCGGCTATACGCTGCGTCCCTGAAGCCCACTGGAGCCCGCTCGCGGCTATGCCTTGCGTCGCTGAAGCCCGGCGAGACCCGAGCGGCAATGCGCTGCGTCGCTGAGGCCCGCTCCCGGCTTCTGCGCCTCGTCGTTGGCGCCCGCTCCCCGCGTTGCGCCGCCCTGCGTTCCAGCCGATCTGCCCCGCGCGCAGGTATACCTGTTGCTCCAGTCAGGTGATTCGACCAATTCGACCCGATAGGGTGGCGATTTTCCGCCCAGCACAGGTTTTTGTCGGTCCCCGTCCCTAACGTGGCCGACATGAACCCGACAACCCACCACAGTCCCAAGTGGACGGTCCGCATCCGCGCCGCCCTGCTGGGCGCCGTGCGCGCCCTGGCCAGGTCAGTCCGCGTCCTCCAGCCGGAACCCGACCTTCAGCCCGACCTGGAAGTGCCCGATCGCGCCGTTCTCGATGTGCCCCCGTATTTCGGTCACCTCGAACCAGTCCAACCCCCGCAACGTCTGCGAAGCACGCTCGATACCCCCACGAATGGCGGCCTCCAAACTCTCACTGGACGAGCCGACGATCTCGGTGACGCGATAGGTGTGCCCGGCCATGTCAGGCCTCCTTGCCCTAGGCGAATCCCGGCCCCGGCATTGTCACCCGCCACGCCCGCCACCGCATCCCACTCCCGATCTCGCGCACCCACCCCCACCTGCGTGCCGTCCACCCACCCCACCTTCGGGCGAACACCACCCTCAACATCGCCACATCCCCTCACGATCTCGCGCACCCACGCCCCCGCCCCACCGATCCGCCTTCCCCACGGGCCAACCCTCAACCCCCCACCCTCGGGCGAACACCAACCCCAACATCACCACCACACACACCGCCACCCCCTCACGATCCCGCCCAGCCACCCGCCCATCCCGCCCCCGCGCAGGGCACCTCCAAGTGCCGACCTCGGGGACCGCCGCCGATCCCAGGGGCGCATGCCAGGATCGGGGGCATGACACCAGAGGAGCTGTTGACCACCACCCGCAGCGTGCGCAAGCGGCTGGACCTGTCGCGTCCCGTGCCGCGCGAGCTCATCGAGCGTGCGATCACCCTCGCGCTGCAGGCGCCGACCGGGTCGAACCGGCAGGACTGGCACTGGGTCGTGGTCACCGACGCCGGCAAGCGCGCCAAGCTGGCCGAGCTGTACGCGAAGTCCTACAAGGCCTACCGCGACCAGGGCCCCGCGCCGGAGGAGCGCTACCCGGGCGACACGGACCGCGCCGCCACCCAGCACCGGGTGATGAACAGCGCCGACTACCTGGCCGAGCACATGGCCGAGGTGCCGGTGCTGCTCGTCCCGGCGATCCACGTGCCGGGTGGCAAGCTGCCCGAGGGCAACCAGGCCGGCTTGTGGGGCTCGATCCTGCCCGCGGTCTGGAGCTATATGCTCGCCGCGCGCACCCTCGGGCTCGGCACCGCTTGGACGTCGCTGCACCTGGTCTACGAGAAGGAGGCCGCTGAACTGCTGGGCATCCCGGACCACGTCCGGCAGGCGGCGCTGATCCCGACGGCGTTCTACACCGGCGAGACGTTCAAGCCGGCGAAGCGCCAGCCGCTGTCCGAGGTCCTGCACTACGACCAGTGGTGATCCGGTGCCCAGGAAGAGCGCGGCGTTCCTGCTGTACCGCCTGACCGGCGACGGTGGGGTGGAGGTGCTGATCGCGCACATGGGCGGGCCGTTCTGGGCGCGCAAGAACGAGCGGGCCTGGTCCATCCCGAAGGGCGAGTACACCGACGAGGACCCGCTGCCCGCCGCACGGCGCGAGTTCGCCGAGGAGGTCGGCGAGCCCGTCCTCACGGGCGAGATCCTGGAGCTGGGCGAGGTGCGCCAGCCGAGCGGCAAGGTCATCACGACGTTCGCCGCGGAGGGCGACTTCGACCCGGCCGGCTTCGCCAGTAACACGTTCGAGATGGAGTGGCCGAAGGGCTCCGGCCGCGTCCAGGAGTTCCCGGAGGTGGACCGCATCGAGTGGACGACGCCCGAGCGCGCCGCGGAACTGCTCGTCAAGGGCCAGGTGCCGATCATCACCCGCCTGCGGGAAACGCTGGTGGCACAAGGAATCCTGCGCGCCTGACCCCGGCGGCAACCCCGCACCGGCCCCGGTTCCGCCCGGACACCCCACCTCCGGGCGGAACCCCAGGCGGACCGGCAGGCCCAGGCGATCCCCGCCCCTGCGGGCGGAGATCTTGCTGATCGCGGCGGGGCGAGGTTGCCCCCAGCGGGGCGCAGGTTTACCTCGGCGGGGCGCAGGTTTGCCCCAGCGAGGGGCGCAGGAATTGCCGTGGCCGGGCGACACTTTTCGCCGCTCCGGCATGGCGTAACCCTGCCGCGGCAGCGCGAGAACCTCGTCGCTGCCGAGCAAACCTTCGCCGCGGCGGAAAACCCGCGCAGGCGGGCAGGCGCCCGCACGTGAGGCGCACCCGCGCGCTCCGCGCCGCCAGCGCGGCACCTGCCTGGGACGAACCCGCTGCACCCACAGCGCACAAGGCGGTGGGCCCCGCTACGCGAGGCCCACCGAACCCACACCCTCGAAGCAGCGCCACCGAAGCAGCGAGGGCTACGCCAGCCACCACCAGAAGCGACCCCCAGGCTGACAACACCGCCGCCAGCCGGGCAGAACCTTCAACACGACCGGGAACACCGTGGCGGACACCTGCGCAAGCGCGAGGGCGCGCCAAGCGAAAGGCGCGCCCGCGCTATGAACCCCGGGCTCGACCACCCCGCCGGGCGGAGCCCACCCGAGGCACCCCGCCGCACCCACACCGCATATGCCGGTGGGCCCCGCTACGCGAGGCCCACCGAACCCACACCCTCGAAGCAGCGCCACCGAAGCAGCGAGGCCTACGCCAACGCCACCACCAGAAGCGACCCCCAGGCTGACAACACCGCCATCAGCCGCAGCCCCCGGCCGGCCACACCGGCACCAGCAGCAGCGCCTGGCGAGACTGCCAGCCCTCAGCGCAGCACCACCTGCCGTCAGGCCAGCAGCACCAGCAGCAGCCCGAGACCCAGCGACACCGCCGCCAGCAGCAGCCTCAAGCCGGCAACGCCAGCACCAGCAGCAGCCCCAGGCCGGCAACACCGGCACCAGGAGCAGCGCCAGGCCAGACCACCAGCCCCCAGGCAACCACCAGCCCTCAGGCAACCACCTGCCCTCCGGCAAGCACCTGCCCTCAGGCCAGCACCTCCCCTCCGGCCGGCACCACCAGCAGCGGCCCCCAGGCCCCTGCCCCAGCAACACCACCAGCCGTCAGGCCAGCGACACCGCCACCTGCTCCAGCCGGTCCAGCGACTCCTGCATGCCGCCCTCCATGCCGGACTCCAGGTGCCCGTCGCGGGTTTCCTTGTTCGGGTACTCGGCCAGCACGGTCAGCGTGGTGCGCCCCTCGTGTTCGGTCAGCGTCAGCGTGTTCAGCGACTCCGCACCGGGCATGCCTTCGAACACCTCGGTCGACACGATCCGCTCGTGCGGCACGATTTCCCGGTACTCGCCGTGGAAGGCGACCTCGAAACCGCCGTCGGCGATCATCACGTTGCGCCATCTCCCGCCGACCCGCAGGTCGACCTCGACGGACGTGACCTCGCCACGCTCGCCCGACCACCAGCGCTTCACCAGCTCCGGCGTGGTCCACGCCTTCCACACCAGCCGCGCGGGCGCGTTGAACTCACGCACGATCTGAACCTGGTTGTCCGCCGGGAGCGTGACCTTCGCCGTACCGCTAGTCGTCATCGTGCTCATCTCCGTCCTCCAGTTCCTTGAGTTCTTCCAACACCGCGTCCATACGGTCGAACCGCTCGTCCCACAACCGCTGGTATCCGCTGACCCACTCGTGGATGTCCTTCAGCGGGCGGGCGTTGATGCGGTAGACCCGCTGCCGTCCGGAGTCGCGAACCTCCACCAAACCCACCTCCCGCAGGACCCGCAGGTGCTTCGACACCAGCGGCTGGGCGAGCCCGAGCACCGACACCAGGTCGTTCACCGGCTTCTCCCCGCCGGCCAGCAGATCGAGGATCTGCCGCCGCCGCGGTTCGGCCACCGCGTTGAACGCGTCCGCCGTAGTCGCTGCCCTTGCCATGCAGCCAATATATACCCATATGGGAATGAGTCAAGGGATCCAGGCAACTGCATCGATTTCGACCAGGTAGCGGGGGTCGAACAGGGTCTGGACGCCGACGAGCGTGCTCGCCGATCGCGTGGTCACCCCCGCACGCAACGGCGCGAGGATCGCCTCCGCCAGCTCCGGGCGATATCCGACGACGTAGATCGTGTGCTTGACCAGGTGCTCACGACTCGTGCCCGCGGCGGCGAGCGCGATGTCGATGTTCCGCACGATCTGCTCCACCTGCGCACCGTGGTCACCCTCGCCGACGAGTTCACCCTCGGCGTTCCAGGCGACCTGCCCGGACAGGAACACCAGCCGTGACGCGGGCACGGCGACGGACAGGCTGAACATCTCCGGCAGCGCGAAGAGCCCGGCCGGGTTGGCGTACTGCGGCATCTCACTCTTGGTCATCGACCCACCATAGGCTACGTTTGGTCGGTGACCAAGAAGATCGTCATCGCCGGAGCGGGCCCGACCGGGCTGTGGCTGGCCGCGGAACTCCGCCTCGCGGGCGCCGAGGTCACCGTCCTCGAACAGCGCGCCGAACGGGACCCGCACTCGAAGGCCCTCACCATCCACCCGCGCACCATCGAGGTGCTGGCCTCACGCGGCGTCGAGCAGCCGTTCCTGGTCGAGGGGATCCCCATCCCGCAGGGGCACTTCGCCGTGCTCGACGACCGCCTGGACTTCGCCCTGCTCGACACCGATTTCCCGATCACCCTGGCGCTCCTGCAGGCACGCACCGAGGAACTGCTGGAAGACCTCGCGCGCGAGAGGGGCGCGGACATCCGGCGCGGCCACCGCGTCACCGGCCTCGCCGAACACCCCGGCGAGGTGCGCGTGGCGGTCGACGGCCCGGACGGCGAGTACACGGTCGCCGCCGCGTACGTCGTGGGCTGCGACGGCACCCGCAGCACCGTCCGCGCCGCCGCCGGGATCGACTTCCCCGGCACGTCCGCGTCCGTCTACGGCTGGCTCGGGGACGTCGTGCTGACCGACCCGCCGTCCGCGGGCTCCTACAGCCGCGCGACCGCCGACGGCCTGCTCCTGGCCGTCCCGCTGCCCGGCGGCCTGCACCGGCTGGTCGGCCACAGTCCCGGCGACGTCCGCGCCGACCACCCCGGCGAGCTCACCCTCGACGAGCTGCGCGCCAAGGTCACCGCCATCGCCGGCCGGGACTTCGGCATGCACTCTCCCGCGTGGCTGTCCCGGTTCTCCAACGCCAGCCGCCAGGCCACCCGCTACCGCCGGGGACGCGTCCTGCTCGCCGGCGACGCCGCCCACATGCACATGCCGGCCGGCGGCGTCGGGCTCAACGTCGGCCTGCAGGACGCGATGAACCTCGGCTGGAAGCTGGGGGCCGTGGTTCGCGGCGAGGCGCCCGACGACCTCCTCGACACCTACCACGACGAACGCCACCCGGTCGGCGCCGAACTCCTGGAGCACACCCAGGCGCAGACCGCGCTGATGACCGCGTTCACCCCGGACGGCCGCCGGCTGCGGTCACTGCTCAGCACCCTCATCGCCGAACAGCCCGCGTTCGCCAGGGCACTCGCCGAGCGGCTGTCCGGTCTGTCCGTCCGCTACCCCGGCGCGCACCCGCTCGCCGGCACCCGCGCACCGAACCTCAAGTTCCGCGACACCACGCTCTTCCGGCTCCTGCACGCGGGACGCCCGGTGCTGCTGGACTTCCGCGACGAGCCCGGCCCCGCCACCCCCGGCACGGTCGTCCACCACGGACGCCCGCTGGACGACCGGCCGGACTGGGCCGCGCTCGACACGGCCCTCATCCGCCCCGACGGCCACGTCGCGGACGTGACCCCCAGCGGCGAGCCTGATCAGCACCCCTGACGGCGACCTGGCTAGCATCGCCCGGTGATCACCCGGAACGGCGACAGCCGGCGCGACGAGATCGTCCGGGTCGCGCTCGACCTGCTCGACGAAGAGGGCCTGGAGGCCGTCAGCCTGCGTGCCGTCGCGCGGCGGCTCGGTGTCCGGCTCAACACCGTCTCCTGGCACGTCAAGACCAAGGCGCGGCTGCGTGAGCTGATGGCCGACGCGGTCTTCGCCGGCATCTCCCTCGACGGGCTCCCGGACGACTGGCGGGACCGCACGACCGAGCTGGCCCACCGGTTCCGCCGCGCGCTGCTGGCGCACCGGGACGGCGCGTTCGTCGTCGCCGGGACGTTCGTCGCCGAGCCGGCCACCCTGCGCGCCGCGGAAGCGCTGGTCGCCGCCCTGCTCGACGGCGGCCTCGAACCCCGCGACGCGGGCTGGACCTGCTGGACGATCCTCTACTTCACGCTCGGCCTCACGCAGGAGGAGCAGGGCGCGACGGGCGCGGTGGCCGGCCTGCTGGAGTCCGCGGTCACCCCGGACAGCCACCCCGCGCTGGCCCGCGTGCTGCCGCACCTCGTGGACAACGAGTTCACCCGCCGCTTCGAGTTCGGGCTCGACCGCATCCTGGACACGGCCGCACGTGGCTAGCCTGAACCCATGACGCCAGGCGAACTCAAACGACTGTGCCTGTCGCTGCCGGGGGCCCGCGAGGAGTTCCCGTTCGGCGAGGCCAACAGCGTGTTCAAGGTCGCGGGCAAGATGTTCGCCCTCAGCCCGCTCGAGTCGAAGCCGCTGCGGGTCAGCCTGAAGTGCGATCCGGACCTGGCGGTGCAGCTGCGCCGCGACCACCCGGAGATCACCGCCGGGTACCACCTGAACAAGCGGCACTGGAACACCGTCGTGCTGGACGGCGGCGTGCCCGAGGACCTGGTGCGCGAGATGGTCGAGGACTCCTACGACCTGGTCGTGTCCGGGCTGCCGCGCCGCGAGCAGGAGAAGCTGCGGTGGGTCGCGCTCAGCCAGGAGAAGACGCCGCGCGGATCCGGCAAGCCGGCCCGGTGACCGTCGAACTGACCCTGCTGCCGCGGGTGGCCTGCCGCGGCCGGGAGATCACCGCGCCCCGGCTGCGGGACCTCCTCGCGCTGCTCGCCGGCGACCTCACCACCGGCTGCGGCACCGGCCGGCTGGTGGACGGGCTGTGGCCGGACGAGCAGCCGGAGAACCCGGTGAAGGCGTTGCAGATCCTCGTTTCGCGCGCCCGCTCGCAGCTCGGCCACGACCTCATCGCCAGCACGCCGACCGGGTACCGCCTCACGCTCGAACCCGCCCAGGTCGACGCCGCCGCGCTGCTCCAGCACGCGTCCGCGGCGCGGACGGACGATCCCGCGATCGCGCTCGCCGAGGCCGACGCCGGGCTCGCGCTCTGGGACGGCACGGCCGACGACGGGCTGGACCCGCTGTCCACCTTGCGCCGCGAACGCCGCTCCGCCCACCGCTTCCTCGTGCGCGCCCGCGGGCTGGCGCTGTCCCGGCTCGGCCGCCACGCCGAGGCGGTCGAACCGCTCACCGCCGCGGCGGCGGACCGGCCGCGTGACGAGGAAGTCCTGCTGGAGCTGTTGCGCAAGGAGTCCGCGACCGCCGGGCCGTCCGCGGCGCTGGCCAGGTTCGAGTCCTACCGCCGCGAGCTGCGGAACCAGTTGGGCACCGATCCCGGGCCGGAACTCCAGGCGTGGCAACGGGAAACGCTCGCCGGCGAGCGGCCGGCTGTCCGGCACGGCATCCCGCACGAGCCCAATCCGCTGCTGGGCCGCGCGGACGACATCGCGGCGATCACGCAGCTGCTGCGCCGGTCCCGGGTCACCTCGATCGTGGGTCCCGGCGGGCTGGGCAAGACCCGCCTCGCGCATTCGATCGGCCGGGACGCCGAACAGCCGCTGGTCCATTTCGTCGCGCTGGCCGGTGTCCGCGCCGACGCGGACGTGGCCGGGCACGTCGCGACCGCGCTCGCCGTCGGCGAGGCGCGCCGCACGCCGGGCCCACCGCCGCCCGACGACCTGACCGGCATCGCCGAAGTCCTCGGCGCCGCACCGGCGCTGCTGATCCTGGACAACTGCGAGCACGTCCTCGACGGGGTCGCGGAGCTGGTCGGGGCCCTGGTGTCGATGACGCGGGACCTGCGGGTGCTCGTCACCAGCCGCGCGCCGCTGGGCCTGTCGTCGGAGTCGGTGTACCCGCTGCCGGAACTCGACCTGGACACGTCGATCGAGCTGTTCGCCCAGCGCGCCCGGGCCGCGCGGCCGGACGCCGACCTGCCCGCGGACACCGTGGCCGCGCTGTGCCGCCACCTCGACGGCCTGCCGCTGGCGGTGGAGCTCGCGGCGGCGCGGGTGCGCGTGCTGTCGGTCGCGGAGATCGCGCGGCGCCTCACCGACCGGTTCGCGCTGCTGCGCGGCGGCCCGCGCGACGCGCCCCAGCGGCACCGGACGCTGCAGGCCGTCGTCGACTGGAGCTGGCACCTCCTCGACGAGCACGCGCAGGCGGCGATGCGCGCGTTGTCGGTGTTCCCCGGCGGGTTCACCGAAGACGCCGCGCGGCACCTGCTCGGCGGCCGCGACACCCTCGACGTGCTGGCGGAGCTGTCCGGTCAGTCCCTGCTGAAGGTCGTCGACACCCCGGTCGGCGCCCGGTTCCGGATGCTGGAGACGGTGCGCGAGTTCAGCGCCGCCCGCCTCGGCGAGGCCGGCGGGACCGCGCGCGCCACCGCGGACTTCCTGGCCTGGGCCCGGGATTTCGGCCTGGCCCACCACGAACCGGTGTTCGGCCCCGACCCGTACACGGCGAGCGAGCGGATCCGCGCCGAGCAGGACAACCTCGTGACGGCGATGCGACTGGGCATCGAGCGGGCGGACGGCGCGACCGTCGCGGCCACGGCGGCGGCGCTGGGCGCGCTGTGGACGGCCGACTCCAACTACTCGCGCCTGGCCGCGCTCACCACGGAAGTGCCGGCGGTGCTCGCGCGCTTCCACCCGAAACCGGAGTTCGTCGAGGTGACCCGCACGGCCGCGACCGTGTGCGCCACCGCGACCTTCATGCTCCAGGGTCCGCGCGCGGTGCGGTCGCTGGTCGTCCTGCGGCGGCTGCCCGAAGCGCCGCCGACGACGCTGGTCCGCGCGCTGTCCACCGTCCTGTCCGCGCTGCCCGGGATCGATCGCCGCGGACTGGACGCCCTCGGCGACAGCGACCAGCCGCTGCTCGCGTTCGTCGCGCACGCCGTGCACAGCTACTGGTGGGAGACGGCGGGCGACGGCGAGCGGGCGCTCGCCTCGGCGGTGCGGATGCTGGACGCGGCGGGCGATTCCGGCCTGCCGTGGGTCCGGTTGATGGCCCGCGCCCGGCTCGGCGAGCTGTACCTGCAGCGCGGCGAACCGGACGAAGCCGCGCGGCACCTGTCGGTCGCGATGCGGGTGCTGGCGGATCTGGCGCCGTGGCCCGACACGATCGGGATCCGGTGGGGGCTCATGCTCGCCGCCCTGCAGAGCGGCGCGGTCGACGAGGCCGAACGCTGGCTGGCGAAGACGAGCCCGGGCGGCGGCGAGGACCGGTTCGACGTCATCACGTTCGACCTCGGGGTGCGCGCCGAGATCTCCTTGGCCCGCAACGAAATCGACCAGGGGCTCGCGCTGTGGCGGCAGGCGGTGGCCCGTCAGCGGGACAGCGGCGTGCTCCCCCTGCCGGATGCGCCTGGCCTGGACGCGTGGACGCTGGAGCTGCTCTGCGTCACGGTGATCGCGCACGCCCAGCACGGAAGGCTCGACCTGGTCGCCGACCTGGTCGCCGAGCTCCCCCCGCTGGCGCCGCCGTTGTTCAGCGAGAGCGCGGCGAAGGTGCCCGCCTACCTGATCGGGATGGCGGTGCGCGGCACCCTTCTGCTCACGCTCGGGGTGCTCGCGCTCGACCGCGGGGACCGCACCGGGGTGCGGCTGGTGGCGCTGGCCGAGCGGCTCGGGTTCCTGCGCAACTTCCAGCCCACGATGACACCGGCCGGGTTCCGGGCCGCGGCCGAGAAAGCCGACGGGCCGGCGTACGCCGACGCGGTGTCGGAGTACGCCGGCCTCGGCCCGGACGAGCTGCGCCTGGCGGCGCTGGACCTGCTCAGCGCGTGGGTTCCCGGTTGAAGAGGCGCTTGGACCAGAAGTAGCCGAGGACGGTGATCCCCGCGCCCCAGCCGATGGCGCCCCAGCCGTACCAGCCGATCGGCGTGCCGGCGAGCAGCCCGCGCAGGGTCTCGATCACCGCGGTGAACGGCTGGTACTCGGCGAACCAGCGGATGCCGGCGGGCATCGAGTCCAGCGGCACGAAGGCGCTGGACAGGAACGGCAGCAGGAAGGTCATCGGCAACACGACGTTGCTGGCGCCCTCCGGCGTCTTGGAGAGCTGGCCGAGCGCGGCGGAGAACCAGCTCAGGCCGAGCGTGAGCAGCAGCAGGACGGCGGCCGCGAGCAGCCAGTCGCCGAAGCCGGCCGAGGTGCGGAAACCCATCGCGACGGCCACCGCGAGGACGACGACGAGGCTCACCACGGTCTGGATCACGTTGCCGACGACGTGTCCGGTGAGGACGGACGCGCGGGCGATCGCCATGGTGCGGAAGCGGGCCACGATGCCCTCGGTCAGGTCGGTGCAGATCGCGACGGCCACCGGCATCGAGGCCGAGCCGATGGTGAGCAGCAGGATGCCGGGCACGAGGTAGCCGAGGTAGTCGCCGCCGGCCGGGGCGCCCGCGATGCCGTTGCCGATGGCGCCGCCGAAGACGTAGTTGAACAACAGCAGCATCATGATCGGGACGGCGACGACGCTCGCGGTCATCGACGGGTAGCGCAGCGCGTGGCGAAGGTTGCGGCGCAGCATGGTGGCGGAGTCGGTGAACATCAGCGGGAGACCTTCTCTTCGGTGGGGTGTCCGGTCAGGGCGAAGAAGACGTCGTCGAGGTCGGGCGTGTGCACCGACAGTCCCTCGGGCTCGATGCCGGCGTGGTCCATGCGGTCGAGCAGCGCGCGCAGTGAGCGGACGCCGCCGTCGCTGGGGATCTGCAGGGTGCGGGCATCGTCGTCGCGGGTGACCTCGCCGAACGTGCGGGCGGCCAGGTCGAGTGCGCGGTCGTCGGCGAAGCGGAGCTCGACGTGCCCGCCCGGGATGCGGCGCTTGAGCTCGGCCGGGCTGCCCTCGGCGACGAACACGCCGTGGTCGAGCACCGCGATGCGGTCGGCCAGCTCGTCGGCCTCCTCCAGGTACTGGGTGGTGAGGAAGACGGTGACGCCGCGGGCGACGAGGTCGCGGATGATCTCCCACATCGTGTGGCGGCTGCGCGGGTCGAGGCCGGTGGTCGGCTCGTCGAGGAAGATGATGCGCGGCTCGCCGACCAGGCTCATCGCGAGGTCCAGGCGGCGCCGCATGCCGCCCGAGTAGACCGCGGCGAGCTTCTTGCGCGCCTCGACCAGGTCGAAGCGTTCGAGCAGCTCGGCCGCCCTGCGACGGCCCTCGGCCTTGGGCAGGTGGTGCAGGTCGGCCATCAGCCAGAGGTTCTCCTCGGCGGTCAGCTTGTTGTCGACGGCGGAGAACTGGCCGGTGACGCCGATGGCGGCCCGAACGCGGTCGGCCTCCGCGGCGACGTCGTGCCCGGCGATGCGGGCGCTGCCGGAGTCGGCCCGCAGGTAGGTCGACAGGATCTGGACCATGGTCGTCTTGCCCGCGCCGTTAGGCCCGAGCAGGGCGAAGATCGAGCCGGCCGGGATGCGCAGATCGATCCCGCCGAGCACGACCTTGTCCCCGAACGCCTTGCGCAGCCCGGCGACCTCGATGGCCGGGGTGGTCGTGGTGGTGGTCAAAGCCCCCTCCTCCGTGTGCTGTTCCGTTGCTGGTGACGAGCTTCGGAGGAGGCGGCTTCAGAAGGGCTTCAACGCGGTTTCAGGGGCGACGGACCTGGCTTCAGAGTGAGCGGCGTCACTTCCCCGACCGGTCACGCGGCGGGCGGCTCGCCCGTCCTGCTCCCACGACCTGATCGAGGAGGACATCATGCGAGTACTCGTGGCGGGCGGCAGTGGCGTCATCGGGCGGCGGCTGGTTCCGTTGCTCCGCGCGGTCGGGCACGACGTGGCGACGCTGTCCCGCTCCGACGGGGTCGACGCGCTCGACCCGGCCGCCGTCCGGCGGGCCGTGCGGGACGCCGCCCCGGACGTCGTGGTCAACATGCTCACCGCCATCCCCCGCGAACTGGATCCGCGCAAGCTCGCGAGCCAGTTCGCGCTCACCAACCGGCTGCGCACCGAGGGCACCCGCAACCTGCTCGACGCGGCAGGCGGCGCGCGGATCATCAGCCAGGGCCTCGCCTACGGCTACCAGCCGGCGCCCGGGCCGGCGGGCGAAGACGCTCCCTTGTGGACTGTCGGCACGCCGAAGCAGTTCGCACCTGTGCTGAACGCCCTGCGCGAACTGGAGGACCTGACCACCGGCGCGGGCGGGCTGGTGCTGCGGATCGGCCACCTCTACGGCCCCGGCACGATCTACGCGGCCGACGGGTCCTTCGCGCGGCAGGTGCGTGCCGGGAAGGTGCCGCTCGTCGGCGGCGGTCACGCCACCTTCTCCTTCACCCACGCCGACGACGCCGCCAGCGCCGTCGTCGCGGCGCTCGACCGGCCGGAGGTGACCGGCGTGCTCAACGTCGTCGACGACTGCCCCGCCGAGCTGCGTGAGTGGCTGCCCGCCTACGCCCGACTGCTGGGCGCGCCGGCCCCGAAGCGCGCGCCGGCGGCGCTGGCCCGGCTGGCCGTGGGAGGCTGGGGTGTGGCGTTCATGAACCAGCTGCGCGGGGCCGACAACGCGCGCGCCCGGATGCGCCTGGACTGGCGGCCGCGGTACCCGTCGTGGTCGGACGGGTTCGCCGCGGACCTGACGGGCGCGGGCCGGTGAGCGGGTTCGAGGAACACCGGGCGGTGCTGCTGGGGCTGGGCTACCGGCTGCTGGGCAGTATGTGGGACGCCGAGGACGTGGTGCAGGAGGCCTATCTGCGGTGGGTGCGCGCGGACCGCTCGGAGATCCGGGAGCCGCGCGCGTTCCTGGTCACCGTGGTGACCCGGCTGGCGCTGGACCAGTTGCGGTCGGCGCGGGTGAAGCGCGAGGCGTACCCCGGGCCGTGGCTGCCGGAACCGGTGCACGCCGGGGAGTTCGGCCCGATGGAGACGGCGGAGCTGCGGGACACTCTCTCCTACGCGACGTTGCACCTGATGGAGCGGTTGTCGCCGCCGGAGCGGGCGGTTTTCGTGCTGCGGGAGGCGTTCGAGGTGCCGTACGAGGAGATCGCCGGGATCGTCGGCGCCACTCCCGCGGCCTGTCGTCAGACGCACCACCGCGCCGTGCGGCGGTTGTCGGGCGGGCGGGACCGGTTCCACCCGTCCGCGGCCGAGCACGGCGAGCTGCTGACCCGTTTCCTGGACGCGGCGCGCGACGGGGACCTGACCACGCTGACCGAACTGCTCAGCGAGGACGTGGTGGCCTACAACGACGGCGGCGGCAAGGTGCGGGCGGCGCTGCGCCCGGTCACCGGGCGGGACAACGTGGTGGCGTTCGTGACGGGCCTGCTGGCGCGCTACCCGCTGGACGAGGTGCGGATCGCGGAAAGCAACGGGCAGCCCGCGGTGTGGACGCGGCTGGGCGGGCAGGAGCAACTGGTGACGCTGGACGTGCGGGACGGCCGGATCCACGCCGTGTTCGCCGTGCTGAACCCGGACAAGCTCACCAGGGTGCGGCCCGCCTAGCGGCTGCGCCACCAGGAGACGAGCCGCTCGGCGATGCCGTCCACGTCGGAGTCCAGTCCGAAGTGGTCGGACATCTCGTGGCGGAGGTACTCGCGGATCCCGTCCACGTCGGCGCCCGCGCGCAGCCGGGAGAGCAACGGCCAGACCAGGCAGTCGTACTCGTCGTCCACGGACTCCGCGACGCCGATGGGATCCCACTCGTTGAGCAGGAGGCGGATCGGTTCGACGGGGAGCACCAGGCCAGTATGGAGGCATGGGGTACACCCGATGCGCGGCGGTCGACGTGCACTACCCGGAAGCCGGCGGCGCCACCGCGGCACTGGTGATCGCAGCCGGGCCAGCCTTCGCCGAAGTCACCGAGGAGCACGTGGTGCGGGTGGACGACGTCGAGCCGTACCGGCCGGGCGCCTTCTACCTGCGGGAACTGCCCGCGATGCGCGCGGTCCTGCGCCGTGCGGGGCCGGTGGACCTGCTCGTCGTCGACGGGTACGTGCACCTCGACCCGGACGGCCGCCCCGGGCTCGGCGCCCACGCGCACGAAGAGTTCGGCGTTCCGGTGATCGGGGTCGCCAAGACGGCCTTCCGCAGCGCCACGCACGCGATCCCAGTGCTGCGCGGCAAGGCGGTCCGGCCCCTCCAGGTCACCGCGATCGGCCTCGCCCCGGACGAGGCCGCGCGGATAGTCCGGACGATGGCCGGTCCCCACCGCCTGCCGGACGCGCTGCGCCGCG
Organism: Amycolatopsis thermoflava N1165; assembly: GCF_000473265.1. NCBI lineage: Bacteria > Bacillati > Actinomycetota > Actinomycetes > Pseudonocardiales > Pseudonocardiaceae > Amycolatopsis > Amycolatopsis thermoflava. Next base: position 7,672,889 of record NZ_KI421511.1, on the reverse strand, counting down.
TCGACCGGCTGTCACGCGAGTAGGGGCCCGTCCCCCCGAGGACGGGCCCCCGCACCCCCGTGGCTCAGACCCGGGCGAGTTCCGGTTCCGGCGCCCGGCGCAGGCGCACCACGCCGGACACCGCGATCAGCAGTCCGAGCGCCGCGATTCCGGTGATCACCGCCAGCGCCGGGGTCAGGCCGGTCAGCAGGTTGCCTTCACCGCTGCCCGTCAGCACCGCCGTCACGATCGCCAGGCCGATCGCGCCACCGACCTGCAGCGACGTGTTCAGCAGGCCACCGGCGAGTCCCTGCTCGTTGTCGCTGATGCCGGTCGTCGCCTGGATGTTCAGGGACGAGAAGGCCAGGGTGAAGCCGATGCCGAGCAGGATCATGCTCGGCAGCACCGAACCGGCGTACCCCGAGTGCTCGTCGACGCGCAGGAACAGCACGTACGCGAGCACGTGCGCCAACACGCCACCGAGGATGGTGCGCGACGTGCCGACCCGGTCGATCAGCGGCTCGATCCGCGGCGAACCGAACGCGACGATCAGCGCGGCGGGCAGGAACCCGAGCGCGGTCTCCAGCGCCGACCACCCCAGCACGTCCTGCAGGTACAGCATCACCACGAACTGGAACCCGATGTAGGCCCCGAAGAACAACGCCGCCCCCAGGTTCGCCCGCGCCAGCGGCCCGGAGCGCAGGATGCCCAGCCGCAGCAACGGGTGGCTGCTGCGCTTCTCGATCAGCACGAACGCGGTCAGCAGCGCCGCCGCGACGACGAAGGTGATCAACGTCTGCGGCGAGGCCCAACCGGTTTCCGGCGCCTCGACGACACCGAACACCAGCAGCAGCGACCCGGCCGCACCGGTGATCGCGCCGGGCAGGTCGTAGCCGCCCGCCGAGTGGTCCCGCTCGTAGGCCGGCACGACCTTGATCGCCGACACCAGCGCGATCAACGCGATCGGCACCGGCAGCAGGAACGTCCACCGCCAGCCGACCTCCGTCAGCAGCCCGGAGAACACCAGGCCCGCCGAGTACCCGCTGGCGCCGAACACCGCGAAGATGCTGATGGCGCGGTTGCGGGCCGGGCCCTCCTGGAACGTCGTGGTGATGATCGACAGCGCGGCCGGCGCGGTGAAGGCCGCGGCCAGGCCCTTGACGAACCGGCTCGCGATGAGCAGCGCGCCGTTGTCGACGAGACCGCCGAGCAGCGACGCGACCGCGAACACGGCCACCGCGACGAGGAACACCCGCCGCCGCCCGAGCAGGTCCGCCGTGCGGCCGCCGAGCAGGAGCAGCCCGCCGTAACCGAGCACGTACCCGCTCACGACCCACTGCAACGCGCTGGTGGACAGGCCGAGGTCGGCCTGGATGGACGGCAGCGCGACGCCGACCATCGAAACGTCGAGGGCGTCCAAGCCCACGACCGTGGACACGGTGAGCAGCACGGCCCACAGCCGTGCGTCCCACCGCGTCGATGTGGTGGACAGGTGCGCAGGAGAAGTCATGGCAGCCAGGTTACATGCGTGCGCATCTAATGCAAGCGGATTTAATGCCTTCGCATCAAATTCCCGTGCATGCTATGGTGTCGCCATGGGTGACGTCGCCGAAGGCCGGCTGGTGCAGCAGTGGCACGAGTTGCTGGCTTTGCACGCGACCGTCTTCGGCGAGCTGGAATGCCGCCTGCAGGACGCGCACGGCATCGGGGTCAGCGAGTTCGAGGCTCTCGAACGGCTCGCGACCTGCGACTTCAAGTGCCGCTCCGCCGACCTCCTGGAGGCGGTGCACCTGAGCCAGAGCGCCACCTCGCGCCTGGTCGCCCGCCTGGAGAAGGAGGGCCTGGTCGAGCGCGCGATGTGCGAGCAGGACCGGCGCGGCGTCTTCGTCTCGCTCACCGACGCCGGACGGCGCCGTTACGAGGAGGCGAAGCCGACCCACCGCGCCGTCCTGCGCGCCACGCTCGGCGAGGCGCGTCTCACGAAGGCCGGTTGACCCGCCGCTCCACGGGGTAGCTCACCGCCATCGCGCAGACGCCGACGGTGGGAGTGCAACCGTGAGCGAGCCAAACAGGGAAAGCGTTGTCAGCAGGGCGAAGGCCGGCCTCGACCGCGTCGACGCGGTGCAGCAGGAGCACACCGCGTTGTCCGTGCCGGTCGCCGTGGTGAAGAAGTTCCTCGAGGACCAGTCCACGCAGCTGGCGAGCATGATCGCGTTCTGGGCCTTCTTCTCGATCTTCCCGCTGTTCCTCGTCCTGATCACCCTGCTCGGGTTCTTCGTGCCGGACGACCTGAAGAACGACGTGCTGGGCAACGTCGGTTCGATGTTCCCGCTCCTCGACCCGGCCACGATGCAGGGTTTCGGCGGCTCGGCATGGGCCCTGATCCTCGGGCTGGTGACCGCCCTGTGGAGCGGGATCGCCGTCGTGCGCGCGACGCAAACCGCGTTCAACTCCGTGTGGGAGCTGCCCTTCCACGCACGGCCCAGCCTGCCCGTGCAGATCGGCCGCAGCGTGCTGGTGCTGGCGACGATCGGGCTCGGCCTGGTCGTCAGCACGCTCATCAGCGGGTTCGTCTCCAGCGGCAGCGACCTGCTGGACCTGGGCTGGCTGGGCCGGATCCTGGGTTACGTGATCGCGATCGTCCTGGACGTCGGGTTGTTCGTCGCCGCGTTCCGGATCCTGACCGACCGCGAGATCACCACCCGCGACGTGCTGCCCGGCGCCGTGCTGTCCGGCGTACTTTTCTGGGTGCTGCAAACGCTTTCGTCGCTGATCATCAGCCGCTACCTGCAGAACGCGCAGAGCACCTACGGCACGTTCGCCACGGTCATCACGCTGCTCTGGTGGTTCTACCTGCAGAGCATCATCACGTTGCTCGGCGCGCAGCTCAACGTCGTGCTCAAGGACCGGCTGCACCCGCGCGCGCTGGTCGGCGCCCCGGAGACGGACGCCGACCACCGCGCCTACGAGTCCTACGCGGAGGAACGCTCCTACCACGAGCAGGAACGGGTGGACACCGAGTTCCCGCCCGAGCAGCGCCGCTGACTACTCGGCGCCGGTGACGAACGCCTCCCGCTCGGCGGCCGGCCGCTCCCGCAGGGCGAGGACCGCGGCCAGCGTCACCAGGCAGGCCACCAGCATGTACCCCGACACCGACAGCGACGTGCCGGTCTCGCCGACGAGCCAGGTCGACACCAGCGGCGCGAACCCGCCGCCGAGGATGGCGCCGAAGGCGTAGGCGAAGGACACCCCGCTGTACCGGATGCCGGCCGGGAACAGCTCGCTGTAGGCGGCCGCCTGCGGGCCGTAGGTCAGGCCGAGCCCGAAGCCCAGCACGATCACCGCGCCCAGCATGAGCGGCACCGAGCGGGTGTCGAACAGCAGGAAGAACGGGAACGTCCAGGCGCCCATCGCCAGCGTGCCGACGAGGTAGGTCTTCCGCCTGCCCCAGCCGTCCGACCAGTGCCCGGCCAACAGCGTGAACACACCCCAGGACACCGCGCCGACCATGCCCACGAACAACATCGTCGTGCTGGACAGCTTCAGCGTGCGGGTGCCGTAGGAGTTGATGAACGCGATCAGGATGTAGCCGACCATGTTGTTGGCGATGAACAGCCCGATCGCGACCAGCAGCTCACGCCGGTTGGTGCGCAGCAGCTCGGCCAGCGGCGCGGACCGGCGGGCGCGGCGGGCGCGCAGCTCGCTGAACACCGGGCTCTCCGACACCCTGGCCCGCACGAAGAAGCCGACCGCGATCAGCACCACGCTGAGCAGGAACGGGATCCGCCAGCCCCAGCGCGCGAACTGGTCGTCGGTGGTCGCCGCGGACACGCTGAAGAACACCAGGTTCGCCAGCAGCAGCCCGATCGGCACGCCGATCTGCGGGAACGAGCCGAAGTAGCCGCGGCGGCCGGGCGGCGCGTGCTCCACCGACATCAGCGCCGCGCCGCCCCACTCGCCGCCCGCGGACAGGCCCTGCAGCAGGCGCAGCACGACGAGCAGGACCGGCGCCGCGACACCGATCGAGTCGTAGGAGGGCAGCAGCCCGACACCGATCGTGGAAATCCCCATCAGCAGCAGGGTCGCGACGAGAACCGCCTTGCGGCCGACCCGGTCACCGAGGTGCCCGGCGACGATCCCGCCGATCGGCCGCGCCACGAAGCTCACCCCGAGCGTCGCGAACGAGGCCAGCAGCGCCGCGGTTCCGTCCAGCGAGGGGAAGAACTGCTTGCCGAACACCAGGCTCGCGGCCGAGGCGTAGATGAAGAAGTCGTACCACTCGATGGTCGTGCCGACGAGGCTCGCGCCGACGACGCGGCGCAGCTGCCGGCCGTCGTGCGCCGAGCTCGTCCGGGCCGAGGCCTCGGGCGTGTGCGTCATGGGCCATCCCTTCCCGCCATTGGAAAGAAGATCAAAGGTTTGATTAGTTCCCTGGCAACCTAGATCCCACAGTGCCGGAAGACCAGTGGCGGGTGCAGACCTTTACCGTCCTGAGACCTTCGACGGACCGGTCACAGGAAGTCACGCAGCCGGGCGGCGAAGGCGACCGGGTCGCCGGCGAAGCCCGTGTGGTCGCCGGGGAACCGGACCGGTTCGATCCCCAGCTCCTTCGCCAGCGCCTCCGACGTGCGTTCGCACAGCTGGCCGGCGGACTCCGCGCCGATGCCGACCACCACGGGACGGGTGCGCAGGACGTCGAAGTCCGGGGTCCAGCGGGTGGTCGGGCGGTACATGTGCGCGTACTGGAAGTCCGCGTCGGCCCGGTCCTGCGGGCTGGGCTCCTGCGCGAAGAACTGCTGGAAGACCGGCTCCGGGAGGTGGATGCCCGCCATCACCAGGAACTTCCGCATGGCGCCGACCGGGTCGCCGCCGAAGTGGGTCGCGATGACCTCCTCGCCCTGCGCGCGGATCCGGTCGGCGTCCGGGAGCAGGTCGCTCAGCGGCGGTTCGTGCGCGATGACGGTGGTGACCAGGTCGGGGCGCGCCTGGGCGAGCGCGAGGACACTGACCGCGCCGCCGCTGGACCCCAGCACCACGGCCGGGCCCGCGTCGGCGTGTTCGATGAGCCGGGCGAGGTCGTCGGCGCGCATCTCCGGCGTGGAGTCCTGGTCCGGGTCGTCGACCGGGCTGCGGTTGATGCCGCGCGGGTCGGTGGTGAGGACGGTGTGGTCGGTGGCGAGCAGCTCGGCGAGCGGGGTGAACGAGCGCGCGTCCATCGGGGCGCCGACGAGCACGACGAGCGGGCCGTGGCCGCGGATCTCGTGGTAGAGCTCGGCGCCGGGGACGCGGAGTGTGCCGGCGATCTGGGACATCGGGTCCTCCTCGGGATGTGGGTTTTGCAGGTGTGACCGCCGGCGTGGGGCAGAATCATCGCTCGTGACGGAACTGGCCGTTGACCTGGAGCGGGCGCGCGCCGGGGACGACTCGGCGTTCACGCGGCTGGTCGAGCCGCTGCGGCGGGAGCTGCACGCGCACTGCTACCGCATGCTCGGGTCGGCGCACGACGCCGACGACGCGTTGCAGGAGGCGCTGCTCCGGGCGTGGCGGGGGCTGGCGCGCTTCGAGGGGCGCGCGTCGCTGCGGTCGTGGCTGTACACGGTGACGACGCGGACCTGCCTCGACGCGGTGGAGCGGCGCGGCAGGCGCGCGCTGCCGATGGATCTCGGACCGTCCAGCGAGCACGTGGTCGCCGGGGACGCACCGCGGACGGACGTCGCGTGGCTCGGGCCGTACCCGACGGGGCCGGACGCGCGGGCCGAGCAGCGGGAGGCGGTCGAGCTGGCGTTCGTGGCGGCGTTGCAGCACCTGCCGGGGAACCAGCGGGCGGCGCTGGTGTTGTTCGAGGTCCTGGGGTTCTCGGCGGCCGAGATCGCGTCGATGATGGGCACCTCGGCGGCGTCGGTGAACTCGGCGCTGCAACGGGCGCGGCGCGTGGTGCCGGCGCGGGAGCCCGCGCCGCCCGACGCGCGGGTGCGGACGCTGGCGTCGGACTACGCCCGGGCACTGGAGCGGGGCGACGCGGACGCGCTGGTGGCGTTGCTGACGGAGGACGTGACGTGGTCGATGCCGCCGATGCCGCACTGGTACCGCGGGCTCGACGCGGCGATGTCCTTCGCGCGCCGGTACCCGCTGGCGTCCTGCGGCTCGTGGCGGCACCGGATCGTTTCGGCCAACGGGTTGCCCGCGGTGGCCTCGTACCTGCGCTCGTCACCGGGCGGGGCGTTCGAGAGCTGGTCGATCAACGTGCTCCGGCCGCGGGACGGGCGGATCGCGGAGATCACGTCGTTCGTGGGGCGGGAGCACTTCGCGGTGTTCGGGCTGCCGGACGCGCTGGGCTGACCGGCACAGTCCTCTGTGGACCGGTTTACCGCCGGTAACCCCTGGGTAAACCGAGGATCCTCCGGTTGACGAGTCAGCGGAGGAGGTGGTGCATCGTGGATGACATGGTGCATCGGCCGGATCGGTTCACCAGCGTCGTGGACGGGCCGTCCGAACTGGCGGCCCTCCGGCGGCGGGTGCGGGTCATGCTCGCGGGCGTCGGCGAAGAGCACGTGGTCGACGCGCTGCTGGTGACCGATGAAATCGCCGGCATCGCCTGGCTGTCCACGCGCCAGCCGTTCACGTTGCGGCTGGGCCGGGCGGGCGCGGACACCATCCGCGTCGACGTCACGGTCGCCGCCGAGCCACCCGCCCGCGGGGAACTCGGCACGTCGGCGCGGGTCCTCGACGGGATCGCCGCCAGGTGGGGCATGACGCCGCGCCGTGGCGAAACGGTGCTGTGGGCGGACGTTCCGGTCGCCGCCCCGGCCACGCCGGACGGTCCGGCGCTGGACGCGGTGCACGTCACGGAACCGGCGTGACGGTGGTCGCCGGTGGTCCGGGATCCGGGCCACCGGCGACGGCGGTTAGAGTGTCCGGGCTGAACTACCGACCGTGGAGGGATCCGTGCCGCAGGCCTTCGCCACCCGCTGGACGCGCGAGGGCAGCGAAGTCGTCGTCACCATCGTCGGCGAGGTCGACCTCACCACGGCGCCCCGCGTCCGCGAGGCCGTGAAGGACGCCCGGGACAGCGTCGCCCCGGTCGCGCTCACCACCGTGATCCTCGACCTGTCCGAGGTGGAGCACCTGGACTCCCTCGGCCTGGCCGTCCTGGTCGAGACGGCCGCCGAGTGCCATTCCGCCGAGCAGGCGCTCGCGCTGATCTGCCCGACGCCGGTCGTCACGCGGCCGCTGGAGATGACCGGGCTCGACGGCATCCTCACGATCACCGCGTCACTGGAGGAGGCCCGCGAGGCGGCCCGGGAGTACCTCTCCGGCAAGGCCTAGGCGCTGGTCGTGGAGCCGGGGCGGACGATCATCAGCACCGTGACGACGGCCCAGAGCACGTTGAAGATCCCGGTGTACATCGCCAACCGCGCCGGCGCGCGTGGTTCCGGTTCCGCCTGCTCCGCGATCCCGTCCAGGATGTCCTGCTGGCGCGGCAGCACCACCAGCACGAGCACGGCCGCCGCGATCGCGGTGAGCACGATGGACACGATCACCCACGCGTCACCCGTCACGCCGAGGCTGCCCGCGGTCGCGAACCCGAACACCGGGATCGCGATGCCGACCGCGGCGTAGACCCGGCAGATGCGGTGCAGCGTGCGCAGCACCGCGAGGTCGTGGTCGGTGCCGCCGGTCGCGCGGCGGGTCGCGGCGGGGAACATGCTGGCCGCGACGGTGACCGGGCCGATCGCGACCAGCGCCGCGAGCACGTGGAGGGAGAGCAGTACCTTCGTCACGCACCGGGACGGTAACGGCCGCCGGTGATCATCGGAACTGGCTGGATGGCCAACTTCCACCGGATTCTCGCCAACCCGTTGACCAGGGCGGTCCTGGCGAAACGGCGTGGCGAGGACCTACGGTGTCGCCATGCACACGGTCGCCGTGCTGGCGCTGGACCAGGTGGTCCCGTTCGACCTGGCCACCCCGATCGAGATCTTCACCAGGACCCGCCTGCCGGGCGGGCGCCCGGCCTACCGCGTGCGAGTCTGCGCCCCGACCCCGGAGGTCGACGCGGGCACGTTCACGGTCCGGGCCGACTGGGGCCTGGAGGCGCTCGCCGACGCCGACACGATCATTTTGCCCGGCTGCGCCGATCCGACGGTGCCGGTGCCGGAGGACGTGCTGGACGCCCTGCGCAAGGCGGCCGCCGACGGCACCCGGATCGCGTCGGTCTGCGCGGGCGCGTTCGTCCTCGCCGCGACCGGGCTGCTGGACGGCCTGCGCGCGACGACGCACTGGGTGGCGGCGGACCTGCTCGCGCGGCGGCACCCGGAAATCGAGGTCGACCCGGACGTGCTGTACGTGGACAACGGCCAGTTCCTCACCTCGGCGGGCGCCGCGGCCGGGCTGGACCTGTGCCTGCACCTCATCCGGCGCGACCACGGTTCGGCGGTGGCGGCCGACGCGGCGCGCCTGTCGGTGATGCCGCTGGAGCGGGAGGGTGGCCAGGCGCAGTTCATCGTGCACGACCAGCCGCCCGCGCCGCGGGGTTCGGTGCTGGAGCCGGTGCTGCGGTGGATGACCGACCACCTCGACCGGGACCTGACGCTGAGCGACATCGCGGCGCGGGCGGGCATGAGCACGCGGTCGCTGAACCGGCGCTTCCGCGAGCAAACCGGGACGACGCCGCTGCAGTGGCTGCACCGCGAACGGATCCGGCAGGCGCAGTACCTGCTGGAAACGACGCGGCACCCGGTGGACCGCATCGCGGGGCAGGTGGGTTTCGGTTCGCCGACCGCGTTCCGCGAGCGGTTCCGGCGGGTGGTCGGCACAAGCCCGAACGCCTACCGGGCCGCCTTCCAGCGGCGGGAGCCGGCGCAGCCGGGCACGCTCACGTAGCGGCCACCGGGGCCCAGCCCGCAACCGCACCCGGCGCCTGGTTCCCGCGCATCGCCGGCGCCAGCGCCACTGCGCCGCAGCGGCGCGAACCGGCAGCCAGGCACACCGACGTAGCGGCCACCGGAGCCCGGCCCTTGGCGCACCAGCTCAGCACGAGCACCCCCCTCGCAACAGCGGCCACCCCACCGACGCCAGCCTCCTCCGCACCCGGTGGCTGGTTCCGGCGCATCGCCGGCACCCGCCGCACCGCGTCGCAGCGGCGGGAACCGGCTCGGCCGGGGAAGGCAAGCTGCGGCCACCGGAGCCCCCGCTCGGGCGGACCCGCCTAGCACGCGCGAACCCTCGCAACAGCAGCCACGCCCGGACGGCCCCAGCCCTCGAGCGCACCCGGCGACCGGCTCCCGCGCACCCTCGGCACCAGCGCCACTGCGCCGCGTTCCAGCGACGGGAATCGACGCAGGCAGCCGCACCCACACAGCGGCCGGAGGAGCCCGGCCCTTGGCGCACCAGCTCAGCACGGGCACCCCCCTCGCAACAGCGGCCACCCCACCGACGCCAGCCCCCACCGCCCCCACGGCCGGTTCCCGCATCGCCGGCGCCAGCGCCACGGCTTCGGTTCCACCGCACGCCCGCTGAGCCGTGTACCCTTCAGGCTCCATCGAGACGAGTCGGTCCCGTCCACTCCTGGTACTGTCCGGGACATGACCCGGACCCGTCGCGCGCCGAGTGGCGCCGCCGTGCTGCGTGTCGAGCTCACGGACGCCATCGTCGAGGTCGTGATCGACGAACTCGCCGAGAAGGGCTACGCCCGCACCTCGATGGACGGCGTGGCCAGGCGGGCGGAGGTCGGGAAGAGCTCGCTCTACCGCCGGTGGTCCTCGAAGCAGGACATGGTGGCCGACGCGGTCTCCCAGCTGAGCGTCCCGCTGGTCGACATCCCCGACAGCGGCTCCCTGCGCGGCGACATCGAGCGCGCCTTCGAGATGGTCGTGCAGTGGCTCAGCGACGAGCGTCTCGGCCGGATCCTGCCCGACCTGACCGCCGAGGCGAAGCGCAACCCGGCACTGGCCAAGGCCCTGACCGAGCACCTGGAGGAGCCGCGCCGCGCCAAGGCGGAACCGGTGCTGGACCGCGCGATCGCCCGGGGCGAGCTGCCACCGGACGTCGACCGGGAACTGGCGCTCGACATCTTCGCCGCCCCGATTTACTGGCGCTACACCGTGCGCCGCACCGAGATCACGCCCGAGTTCCTGGCGACGCTGACCGATTCGACGCTGGCGTTCCTCGGCGCCCGCCCGGCGAAGAAGCGGCGCAGGTAGTTCACCGCAGCACCCGGAACGTGCTGCGGTGGAACACCACCGGCTCCGCCCCCGGGAAATCCCGCAACGCCGTGATGCCGAGCAGCGCGATGACGTGGTCACCGGCGTCGACCTCACCGGTGAGCCGGCATTCGAGCTGCAACGCGCTGTCCTCGACCAGCACGGCGCTGCCCCGCGCCACCCACGGCACCCCGGCGAACCGGTCCCCGTCCGGCATGGCCAGGCTGCGGCAGATCCCGCCCTGCCCGGCCGACAGCACGCTGACCCCGAGCTCCGGCGCCGCCCGCAACGTCCGCCAGGTCCGCGACGCCTTCCGCACGCACACCGAAACCAGCGGCGGGTCCAGGGAAACGGCGGTGAACGTGCTCGCGGCCATGCCCACCGGTTCACCGCCGACCAGCGCGCACACCGCCGCCACCCCGCTCGGGAACTGGCCGAACGCCGCCCGCAATGTGGTCCCGTCGATCATGTCGTCACTCCTTCCAGCTCGAACGCGCCGCGGAGGAACTCGACCGCCGGGCCTACGACCTCCGGGCTGCTGAACACCGCGGTGGCGTGGTCCGCGCCCGACACGACCTCCAAAGTGGACTGTCCGCCCGCGGCGAGCACCGCCTCGTGCAGCCGCCTGCTCTGCCCGAGCCCGGACCGGCGGTCGGCGTCGCCGTGGCTGATCCGGAACGGCGGCACCCGCGACGCCGCCGCCACCGCGCGGGACACCGCCGCCCCGGCCACCACCCCGGGCCGCGCCGCCAGCGGGAACCCGAAGAACTGCGAGCCGACGTCGACCGCGTTGCGCAGACCGGCCTCCGTCGGCTCGAACGCGTCCTCGACGATCGTCGAGAAGTCCGTGACCGGGTAGTGCAGCACCACCGCGGACAGCCGCGCGGACACCGCGGGGTGATCGCCTACCGGCCGTCCGATGCGGTCGGTGAGCGCGGCCAGCGCCATCAGGTACCCGCCGGCGGAACTGCCCCACCCGGCGACGCGCGCCGGGTCCAGCCCGTACCGGTGGGCGTGGACGCGGACCCACCGGATCGCGGCGAGCACGTCCTCGACCGGCTCCGGGTACCGCGCCTCGCCGGCGAGCCGGTAGTCCACCGACGCCACCGCGATCCCGTGCCGCGGCAGACTCGCCCACGGCCCCATTTCCTTGACCCCGCCGAGGAAACTCCCGCCGTGCGCGTACACCACCACCGGCACCGGGCCGGTCGCGCCGAGCGGGACGTGCAGGTCCAGCGTCAGCGGCCGCCAGCCGACCGGGATCGCGTACTTGACGTTGAGGTACGACTCGGCGTCGTCGAGGATCCGCACCGGGCGGACCGTCCACAAGCGAGGGTCCGCCATGTGGTGCGAGGCAGGCCGCACGAAGGCGACGTCGGACGGGTGCGGCAGCGTCATGCCTTGCGCACCCCCGGCAGGTAACGGCCGGCGTCGGGGATTTCGCCGCTCAGCTCGGCGGCGCCGACGAACGCGTTCTTGGCGTCGATGCTGTCGTGGCTGGCGAACGTGCGGGCGTTGCGCCAGAACCGGTCCAGCCGGTACTTGTTCGCGGTGCTGCGCGCGCCGGTGAGGTCGTGCACGCGCGCGGTGACGTCCAGCGCCGCCGTGGTGCACACGACCTTGACCTTGAAGAACTCGGTCATCAGCGCGCGCAGGTCGGTCGTGTCGTCGGAGTTCGCCAGCTTCCGGCAGGTGTCCAGCAGGTAGGCGCGGCCCGCGGCGAGTTCCGCGGCCATCTCGCCGATCTGCCGGTGCATCAGCGGATCCTCCATGGCGGAGGCGAACATCGGCATGCTCGCGCGGTTCAGCCCACGCAGGTACTCCAGCATCGCCGCGTACGCGCCTTCGCCGATCCCCTGCAGCAGCAACGCGTGGCCGGGCAGCACGAGGTCGACGAACACGACCTCCGACTCGGGCGCCGCGTAGTGCCAGCCGTCGGGCACGAACACCTCGGCGTAGGTGATGGTCTGGCTGATCGTGCCGCGCTGGCCCATGTTGTCCCAGTCGCCGTGCACCTCGACGCCGGGCGCGTCGAGCCGGATCAGTGCGTGGTGCCGGGACGTCGCGCCGTCCGGCCCGGTGAGGCGGAAGCTGACGTTCGCCAGGTCGCGGCCACCGCCGCCGCTGTTGGTGTTGAAGGTCTTCACGCCGTTGACGACCACCCCGCCGTCGACCCGGCGGCCGGTGACCGGTCCGGTGCCGCCGGTTTCGGCGTTGGAGGCGACGATGCGCCGCCCCTGGGAGATCAGCTCGTCGGCGAGCGCCTGCTTGGTCGACACGGGCAGCGGCGCGGACATCACCTCGCGGGCCTGCAGCGCGGTGGTCGACCAGCACTGGCCGGTCGACCCGTCGCCCGCGGTCACCTCCAGCGCCGCCTCGACCACCCGGTCCCAGCCGGCGAAGGTGCCGCCCGTCCACAGTCCGCCGAACTCGACGGGGACGTTCGCGCGCTGCAGACCGGCCTCACCGAGCAGGCGCATCGCCTCGGTGGGATCGACCCCGCGAGCGTCGACCTCGACGCCCAGCTCGGCGATGCGTGGCCGGAGCGCCCTGGCGCGGTCGACGACCTCGTCGTAGCTCGCGGGCGCCGCGGGCCAGGCGGGGATTTCACGGAATTGCGTGGAAACGGACATGAACGCCGTCCTTCCGGAAGGAATCAAGAAATGGACGAGACGGTATCGTCTCGACCAAGGTAACCCGTCCGGAGCGGACCAACAAGAGTCTGGACACGCCGGGAGCGCCCGGCGTACTCTGCTCGGACGCGACGATACCGTATCGACCATTCGCGAGCGCTGTTCCGTGGCGTGGTGGGGGGACCGCCATTCACCCCGGAAGTCCAGGAGTGCTCATGACCCCAGACGGAAACCACCACCGGTTGCGCGCCAACGCGGTGGGCATCTTCGACATGATCCTCATGGTGATCGCGGTGACCGCACCGCTGACCGCGGTCGCCTCGAACCTCTCGCTGAGCCTCGCGTTCGGCGCAGGCACCGGCACGGTCGGCGTGCTCGTCCTCGTGCTGGCGATCCTGCTGGTGTTCTCCGCGGGCTACGTGGCGCTGAGCCGCCAGGTGGTCAACGCGGGCGCCTACTTCGCCTACATCGGGTTCGGCCTCGGCCGTCGCATGGGCGGCGCGTCGGCGCTCGTGGCGACGCTGGCCTACAACGTCGCGGCGGCCGGGATGTCCGTGGCCGTCGGGTACTTCGGGCACGCCGGGCTGTCCGCCTACCTCGGCTTGGACGTCCCGTGGTGGGTGATCGCGCTGGTGGCGGTGGCCGCCACCTGGGTGGTCGGCTACTTCGGCGTGACGATCGCGGGCAAGGTGAACGTCTTCGTCGCCGTCACCGAGTTCGCGGTGCTGCTGGCGTTCGCGATCGCGGTGCTGGTGCGGCGTCCGGGCGGGTTCTCGTTCGACGTGCTCGCGCCGGGCAGCGTGTTCGGCGGGAACTTCGGGCTCGCCGTGGTGTTCTGCATCCTGTCCTTCGCCGGGTACGAGGCCGCGGCCATCTACGGCGAGGAGGCGCGGTCGGCGCGGCGGAACGTCGGCCGGGCAACGTATTCCGCGCTGATCGTGCTGGCCGTGACGTTCGTGTTCGTCATGTGGGCGATCGCGGCGGCGTTCCCGGACGCGGTCGCGACGGCACAGGCCGATCCCGGCGCGCTGCTGGTCTCGGCGATCACGGCCTACCTCGGCGGGTGGGCCGGCCCGGTGCTGAGCCTGATGATCACGTTCAGCTTCTTCGCCGCGGCGCTGTCCTTCCACGCGATCGCGTCGCGGTACATGTTCTCCCTGGCGCGCGACGGGTTCCTGCCCCGGTCGCTGAGCCGGGTGCACCACCGCCGGCAGACACCGGTGTCCGCGGGGACCGTGCAGCTGGTGGTGTGCGTGCTGGTGGTGGTGCCGTTCGCGGTGGCCGGCGCCGATCCGATCGCGACGTTCTTCCCCGCGGTCTCCGGGATCACCGCGCTGGCGATCATCTACCTGATGGCGGCGTGCTCGGCGAGCATCGTCACCGCGGCCGCGCGCGGGCGGATCGGCGGGTCCACCTGGGCGGTGCGGGTCGCGCCGTCGATCGCGTGCGTGGCGCTGGTGAGCTGCGGGGTGGTCATCGTCGCCCACTACACGGAGATCACCGGCAGCGATTCGCCCGTCATCAGCGCGCTGCCGCTGTCCCTTGTCGTCGCCGCGGCCTACGGCTGGCTCGCGGCGCGGACCCGGACCGTCACCGAGGAACCGGCTCTGGCCTGAAAGGAAGTCCGATGAGTTTCACGCCCAATCCCGGCGACACGCTGGTGTTCGAGAACGACCGCGTGCGCGTGTGGTCGATGACCCTGCCGCCGCGTGGGATGTACGACTGGCACCAGCACCACCACGACCACCTGATCATCTGGCCGGACCCGGGCCGGGCGGAGGCGCAGCGCCTCGGCGACGAGGACTGGACGCTGCGGCAGACCGCCGAGGCCGGGTACGTGGCGTTCAAGACCGTCGGCAGCGGCGGGCCCCTGACGCCGCACCGGATCCGCAACCTGGAGGACCACGCCGTGACGCACTACATTGTGGAGCTGATCAGCGAACCTTCGCCGAGCCAGGTGGAGCTGCCGTCGGAGACGAACGACCGCGGCTCGGCGGTGGACGTCCGGACGGGCGAGCCGTTCTAGGGAGGTCATGTGCGAGTCACCCTGCGCCCCGCGACGGAGGGCGACCGCGAGTTCTGCTTCCGGCTGCACGAAGCCGCGATGGGCGCGTACGTCGCGGCCGTGTGGGGCTGGGACGAGCAGGAGCAGCGCGCTTACCACGACCGCGGATTCGCGCCCGGCCGCTGGCAGATCGTGACCGTGGACGGGACCGACGCGGGCATGCTCAGTGTCGAGCAGCGGGACGGCTCGCTCTACCTGGGACGGATCGAACTGCTGCCGGAGTTCCAGGGACGCGGCGTCGGGAGCAGGCTGATCACGGACCTGATCGCCGACGCGGACCGGCGCGGGGTGGCTGTGGAACTGGACGTGCTGGCGGTCAACACGCGGGCGTACGAGCTGTACCGGCGGCTGGGTTTCCGTGAGGTGCGCCGTGGTCGCAAGATCGCGATGAGGTACCGCGGAACGCCTTGATCGGTTACGGCATCATAACCGGCGTGAAGCGTGGTTCTCTCTTCCGGACAGCAGCGGTGGTGGCGGCGGCGCTGACCGCCCCGGCGTGCGGATCGTCCTCTTCGGACGCTCCGAGCGCGACGGCGACGAGCAGCAGCGCCCCGCCGCCCATCGTGGAACCCACGACGCCGCCGGGCACTTCGCTGACCGTCGGGCAGCGCGCGGTGGTCAACTACTCCGACGGGATCGACGAGGGTCTGCTGGCGATCACCGTCACCGCGATCGAGCAGGCGGACCAGAACGAGTTCCGGACCGCGTTCGGCGACAAGGCGGAGGGGCTGACGCCGTACTGCATCCGCTACACCGTGGAGAACCTGACCGGGACCGATTTCGGCACCAAGGTCGGCCCGACGCTGGAGGCCCTGGTCGGCGACGGGGAGACCACGGGAACGTTCATCACGGGCGACATCCCGAGCTGCGCACCGCGCCTCTCCCCCGGCGACTTCGACCACCCGGGCGCGCGGTACGAGAACGCGGACCTGGACGCGACATCGCCGGACGACCCGGTGGTGGCGGCCCGCTACGACGGCAACGACTACGACGGCAACCCGCTGGTGTGGCGGATGCCCTGACGCTGGGCGCGGGAGGCGTGCGGGCCCCGGCGGGGCCGCCGGGGCAAGCCGCGCCGTGACCAAGCGGGTCTGTCGGCGAGCCAGACCGTCACCGCGCGCCGGGCAGGCCGCGCAGCGACGGAGCGCGGCTGCCCGACAAGCCGCACCGCGACCGCGGCGCCACCGGCAAGCCGCGCCGTGGCCGAGCGGCTCTGCCGGGCAACCCGTGCGGTTGCCCGGGTGGGACTGTCAACCAACGGTCCCACCCGGTCACAGCCCTAGCCCGCTACCGGCTCCAGCACCTTCGCGCCCGTCTTCTCCCGCAGCTCCTCCTCCGTGACGCCCGGCGCGAGGCGCACCAGGCGGAGGCCCTCCGGCGTCACGTCCAGCACCGCGAGGTCCGTGATGATCCGGTCCACCACGCCCGCGCCGGTCAGGGGCAGCGTGCACGTCTCGACGATCTTGGGGCTGCCGTCCTTCGCCACGTGGTCGGTGATCACGATGATCCGCTTGGTGCCCGCGACCAGGTCCATCGCGCCGCCCATGCCCTTCACCAGCGCGCCGGGCACGGTCCAGTTCGCCAGGTCGCCGTTGGCGGCCACCTGCAGCGCACCGAGGATCGCCAGGTCGATGTGCCCGCCGCGGATCATGGCGAACGACGTGGCCGAGTCGAAGAAGCTCGCGCCGGGCTGGACGGTCACCGTCTGCTTGCCCGCGTTGATCAGGTCGGCGTCCTCCTCGCCCTCGAACGGGAACGGGCCGAGGCCGAGGATGCCGTTCTCGCTCTGCAGGGTCACCCGGACGCCATCCGGGATGTGGTTGGCCACCAGCGTGGGAATGCCGATGCCGAGGTTCACGTAGTCCCCGTCGCGCAGTTCCGCCGCCGCCAGCGCGGCCATCTCGTCGCGGCTCCAGCCCATGGTCACGCCTCCGTCCCGGCGAGCGCCCGCGGGCGCACCGTGCGCTTTTCGATCTCCTTCTCCCGCGGCGTGGCGACCACCAGCCGGTCGACAAACACGCCGGGGGTGATGACCAGGTCCGGGTCGACGTAGCCGTCGAGCAGGACCTCGGTCTCCACCACGGTCACCCGGCCGCAGGTGGCGACCACCGGGTTGAAGTTGCGGGCCGCCATCCGGTACACGAGGTTGCCCTCCCGGTCGGCGGTGTGGGCGTGGACCAGCGCCAGGTCGGCGACGATGCCGCGCTCCTGCACGTAGGTCTCGCCGTCGAACTCGGCGTGCGGCTTGCCCTCGGCCACCGGCGTGCCCACGCCCGTCTTCGTGTAGAACGCCGGGATGCCGGCGCCGCCCGCGCGCATCCGCTCGGCCAGCGTGCCCTGCGGCGCGAACTCGACCTCGACCGAACCGTCCAGGTACTGCTGCGCGAACAGCTTGTTCTCCCCGACGTAGGACGCGATCACCTTGCGGACCTGCTTGTTCTCCAGCAGCAGCCCGAGACCCTTGCCGTCCACACCCATGTTGTTCGACACGATCGTCAGATCGCGCACCCGGGCTTCGCGGACGACCTCGATCAGGTCGTAGGGGATGCCGGACAGACCGAAGCCGCCGACCGCGATCGTCATGCCGTCTCGCAGCGCGCCTGCCATCGCGTCGGCGGCCGCGCCGAACACCTTGGACACGTGAACTCTCCTTCGAGCGTCCGTGGGATGAGCACCTGCCCGCAGTCAAGACGACCTGGGGAAACCCGGTCAAGCAGCCGTTCTGGATCTCTCGTCAGGTGAACGGCTCGAGGTTTGGCGTTCACTGAGTGGACGTACCATGGGGACATGCCGCCCGCCCACCTGATCGGCCGCGCCGCGCTGGTGCTCCGTGCGCTGTCCGCGGCCGGTGAGCCCGGTGCGTCGACCTCCGACGTGTCGCGGCTGACCGGGCTGGCCCGGCCGACGGTCCACCGGTTGCTGGCGGCGCTGGCCGACGAGGGGTTCGTCGACCGCGACCAGCGCAGCGGCCGCTGGTACCTGGGCCCGGAGCTGTACCTGCTGGGCGAGTCGGCGGCCGCGCGCTACGACGTGACGCAGCACGCGCGGGCCAGCGTGCACCGGCTCGCCGCGGCGACCGGGGAGAGCGCGTTCTTCTCCGCCAGGCGCGGCGACGAGACGGTGTGCCTGCTGCGCGAGGACGGCGACTTCCCGATCCGGTCGTTCGTGCTGTACGAGGGCGCGCGGTTCCCGCTGGGCGTGGTCTCGGCCGGGCTGGTCGTGCTGTCGCTGCTGTCCGACCGGGAGATCGACGACTACCTGGCGCGGGTCGACCTGACGGAGCGGTGGGGCGCGGCGCACGCGCCGGGGCCGCTGCGGGAGCGGATCGCCGAGACGCGGGAGCGGGGGTACGCCGTCAACCCGGGCCTGGTGGTCGAGGGCAGCTGGGGCATGGCGGCGGCGGTGTTCGGCTCGTCCGGGGAGCCGGCGTGGGCGCTGACGCTGACCGGGGTGGAGTCTCGCTTCCGCGAACCGCGGCGGGCGCAGCTGGGCGCGCTGCTGCTCAAGGAGGCCCACGCGCTGACGACGGCGCTCCGCGCGGACCGGCAGCACGGCGGGCTCTGACGCTGGGGGCGGGGGTCCGGGCACCGCGGGCTGATGCGGCCGGAGACCGATCGCCGCACCGGACAAGCGGCGGCCGGGGTGCCCTTGCCGAGCGGCGAGGCGCGCCTCACTGCTGGCCGGCCGGCAAGGGCAGCCCGCACTCCGCCGGCCCCATTCCGGCAGCGGCCGCTCCCCGCGCGGCGTGCGTCGCGCGGGGAGCGAGGTGCCCCGCCCGGGGCCAGGCCTCAGCCGGGCCCCCGCGTCACCGGTCGAGCGTCCGCAGCGCCCGCTGGTAGAGCCGCCGCGCCTCGGTCAGGTTTCCGTGCGCCTGGTGGTCCATCCCGAGCGTCGTCAGGTCCGCCGCGGATACCTCGGGGGCGCGCCGGGCCAGGTGGCGGACCACGTATTTGGCGTCGCGGCCCGCTCCGCCCACCAGCATCGAGCTGAACGAGTGCAGGAACGGCAGCCCGACGAAGTACAGGCCGGGCACCGACGTCACGCCGCGCTCCTGCTCGGGGTAGCCGTCCTCGCCGGTGACGGGCAGGTCGATCCACCCGTAGTCGGGGCGGAAACCGGTGCACCACACCACGTTCGCGACATCCACCACGCGCCCGTCCGCCAGCACGGGCATGCCGTCCCGGACGCCGGTGGTCTTGTCGACGACCCGCTCCACACCGGCCTTGCGCAGGTCCTCCTTCTTGACCCGGATCAGCGGCCCGCCGTGCCCGCGCACCTCCGCACGCAGCTTGCGGCCCACCGCCCGGTTCACGGTGAGGACCCGCGTCGCGGCGAACCACAGCACCCGCAACGCCATCGACGCGACACGGCCTTCGAAGTAGAACGGGATCTCGCCGGTGTCCGTGCCGGACAGGATCGTCGGGTGCTCGCTGGCCACCTCGTACGCGATGTCCGCGCCGGAGTGGCTCGCCCCGACGACCAGCACGGGCCCTGGCCGCAGCTGCGCCGGGTTCCGGTACTCGCTCGAGTGCATCTGGCGGATCTCCGGGCTCATCTCGCCCGCGAAGGCCGGGATGGACGGCGCGCCCCACACGCCCGAGGCGACCACCACGTTGGCGGCCTCGAACCGCTGGTCCCCCGCGGTCACCACGAACTCGCCGTCCTCTTGCGACAGCCGGTCCACCCGCGTGCCGCAGCGCACCGGCAGTTCGAACCGCTGTGCGTAGGCCTCCAGGTAGTCGGCCATCTCGTCCCGCGTGGGGAAACTGCCGGGTGGTGCGGGGAACCGCATCCCGGGCAGGCCGTCGTAACGCGCCGGGCTGAACAGCCGCAGCGAATCCCAGTGCCGCCGCCACGAGTCGCCGATCCGCTCGTGCGCGTCGAGAATCACGAACCGCCTGCCGTCGCGGGCCAGGTGGTACCCGGCCGAAAGCCCGGCCTGCCCGCCGCCGATGACCACCGTGTCGAACCTCATCGTGCACCTCCAGCTTTTCCGAGGACACCGACGCTAGGCCCGCGGCCCGCCACGGAACTTCGGGTGAACGACCCAATTCCCCGGCCCCCGGCATGGGTAGTTCTGCCCAGTCAGCCGATCCGGTGCTGGAAGGCGTACGCCGCCGCCGCGGTGCGCGAGCCCACCCCGAGCTTGGCGAAGATGTTGCTGACGTGGCGCGCCACGGTCTTCTCGCTCAGCACCAGTTCCCGCGCGATCCCGCGGTTGGTGGCGCCGGCGGCCAGCAGCCGCAGCACCTCGGTCTCCCGCGGGCTCAGCAGCGAGGCGCCGCGGCGGGCGCCGCGCACCCGGGCCAGGTCCGGTTCGGCACCGAGCCGCGTGAACACCTCCGCGGCGGCGTCCAGCTCCACCTCCGCGGCGTCCTCGTCGCCGAGCGCGCGGCAGGCCAGCCCGACCAGGCACCGGGTCCGCGCCGCTTCGTAGGGCGCGTCCAGTTCGCACCACAGCCGCAGCGCGGTCCGCAACGGCGGCAGCGCCGCGGACTCGTCACCCGCGGCGAGGAGCGCGGCGCCGGTCGCGCCCGACGCCAGCGCGCGCAGGGCGGGCGTGTGGAACCGGCCGGCGATCGCGGTCAGCTCGGCCGCCGCCGCCCGGGCGCACCCCGGGTCGCCGTTGCCGATCGCGGCTTCCACCTGCGCGGGCAGCAGGCGGGACCGGCTGATGTCGTCCTCGGCCTCGGCCAGGGCACGGCGCAGGGACGCGTCCGCCGCGTCGGCGCGGCCCTGGGCCAGGCGGAGCAGTGCCAGGCCCGGCTGGATGTCCCACCCGCTTTCGCCGGCCCGCCGGTAGGAGCTCTCCGCGTCGGCGAACTCGCCACGCAGCCGGTGGATCTCGGCGAGCTGGTAGTAGGCCATGCCCGCGACCACGTGCCCGTACCGATGGTCCAGCCGCGCGCAGGCCGTGCGCGCCTCGCGGACCGCGTCCGGCCACTCGCCGACGAGCTGCAGCAGCTCCGAGCGGTGCACCCGGCAGATGCCGGAGTAGGCGCCGGTGAACTGCGGGCTCGCGTCGCACCAGGCGTTCACCGCGGCGGTCCACTCGCGGGCGCGGCCCAGCTCGTGCACGTCGCGGCAGGCGGCGATCATGCTGCAGTACATCCAACCGGTCACCTGTGAGGAACACGCGCCCGCGGAGATGTCGAGCATCGCCTCGTCCAGCAGCGCGAGCCCCTCTTCGACGCGGCCCTGCGCGAGCCGGGCGCGGCCCTGGACCTGCACCCCGATGGCCACGAGATCCCGGTCACCGCACCGGTTCCCCAGCTCGACGGCCTCCGCGGCGGTCGCGAACGCGGCGTCCCCGGTCTGCCGCTCGGCCTCGCCGATCAGCAGGTAGCCGCGCTGCGCGCAGCCCGGGTCGTGCGCCAGCAGCCGCGCCGCCCGCGCCATCCAGCCCTGTGCGCGCGAGAACTCGCCCTGGAACGCGCACACCTCGCGCAACCAGAAGGCGCACCGCACGGCCCGGCCGATCGCGCCGGCGTGCACGTGCTGCTCGTAGCAGCGGCGGAACGCGTCGGCGGCCTCCTCCGGGCGGCCCAGCAACAGGGCCAGCTCGCCGAGCCGCTCCAAGTTCGGCAGCGCGAGAGGGGTTTCCCGGTCGGCGGCGGCCAGGGAGTCACAGGCGTCGGCCCAGGCCCGCCGGTCGTAAGCCGCGCCGGCCCGCTCGAGCAGGACGCGCGTGTCCACCGGGTCATTAAACGCCCGCGATGTCCTCGTCACCAGGTCCGTCGGTCAGGCGGCCGCGCAGCTTCGCGGGCGCGACGGCGAGCCACCCGTCGGTGAGCGCTTCACGCAGCGCTGTGCGGGACACCTTCCGCAACTGGACGAGCACCGCCGCGTAACCGTCGAAGTGCGGGATCGTGAAGAAGGCGTCCGGGTTCGCCGCGAGGATCGCCTCCTTCTCGCCGAGGTCGTCCACCCGGATCGCGAGGATCGGCCCGTCCGGTGGGGCCTCGTCGCCGAACCGGCGGAGGTCGGCCTTGCTGAACGGCCGCACCCAGGCGAACGCCTTACCGGCGACGGACCACGTCCGGTGACCGTGCCGCTCCCCCTCGGTCACCTCGGGCAGCTCGGTGACCAGCCGTGTCACGTCGCCGACAGTCGCCATCGTCGAACGGTACCGCGGTCACGGCGCGCCCGGCAGCTGCCGCCGCTCGAAGCTCTCCCGCAGGGCAGCGCGGCGGGCGCGGCCGCGCTCGTACAGGCGCCCGAACACGAACGCGTCGGTCACCGAATCACCCGTTCGCTGCCGGAGGAGTTCACCCGCGCTCACCAGGTCGTGATACTCGCCCAGCTCGCTCTGCACCTGCTTGACCGCCCGCCGCCACGAGCGCACCCGCTTGCCCAGCAACGGTTTCGCCACATCGGCCGCGTACCGCGCCGCCTTCGCCTTCTTGCGCACCTCGTGCAGGGCGGCGTCGGGGTCGCTCGCGTCGCGCACCGCCTCCGCCGCGGCCGCCAGCCGCCGGTTCGCGCGGCGGAGGGCCTTGCGCAACTCGCGGCGCCCGGACTCGGCGGCGATCGTCAACGGCGGATCGGCCACCCACTCGTCGAGCGCGCCCAGCAGCCGGGCGTAGCGCTCGCCGGTCAGTTCCGCGAGCAGCGCCCGCCGGTCCCGCTCGGCTGCTTCGTCCAAACGCGACACGAGCGTGCGGCGGGCGTGCTCGGTTTCCGGCTCGCGCGGGAGGTTCGCGAGCTCGGCGAGCAGCGTTTCGCGCCGGACCTCGCCGTCCCGGGCCGGGGACAGCACCCGTCCGGCCCACTTCAGCTCGTCCGCCAGCGCCTTCGCCCGGTCGCGCACGAAGAGGCGCCGGTAGCCGCGCAACGCGCTCCGCAGCCGCCGCATCGCGACGCGCAACTGGTGCACCGAGTCCTCGTCGCCGCGCCGGACGCCCTCGTCGTACCGGCGGATCGCCTCGACCTGCGCGCGCAGGTAGGTCATGACGGTGTCCCCGGCGTTGGCGGGCTCCTCGTCGGCGGCCAGGTCGGCGGCGAGCAGGCGTCGCAGCTTCGACGGCCAGTGCGCGGGCCGCACCCCGTCCGCGACGAGGGCTTCGGCGAGGGTGTCGAGGAGTTCCGGTTCGGCGTCGTCGAGTTCGACCTCGAGTTCACGCCAGTGGTCCAGGTGCGCGTGGTCGCCGGCGCGCTCGCCGTGGACGTGGTCGTCGGTCAGCACGGCCAGCCGCCGCCCATCGGCGGCGGTGAGGTCGTGGGTGAAGCGGTCGACGCGGAGGTGCGCGATCTCGACGAGGTCCGCACCACCGGTCCACTCGCGTGCGGCGTCGGCGAGTTCAGGTGGCAGGTGGTCGCCCGGCGGCAGCTGGGTCTCCTCGCGGGCCCCGGCCGCCGCCGGGCGCTTGAGGTGCCAGCCCGCGTCGTCCCCGCCGGTGCGGCGGCGCAGGGTCACGCCGGCGCGCGCCAGCCGGAGGTCGCGGGTGTCGTAGTAGGTGTTGTCGAGCCTGGACTCCCTCGGCGGGGACTGCTCCGCCACGGGGCCCACCCCGGCCAGCCGCGGCACCGGCCGGCCGTCGTCGAAGTCGAACTTCCGCTCCCGCTCGGTGACCGTCTTCGCGCCCATGACCAGGAGTTCCCGGGCGACGACCGGCGGAAACCCGCCGACAGCACCAGCCGAGCGGCCATTGGCGGGAACCTCGCCTACCGCGGACGGTGCAGGCGATCAGCTCCGCCAGCGCTTCCCGGTCCAACCGCGCCTCCTCCAACGGCGCCGGACGCTACCCGCCTGCCCGTTCAGCAGACCGCGTACACGTCCAGCAGCACCGCGTCCGGGCGGCGCAGCGCCGAGCTCACCGCGACGACGTGGTTGAGCCACGCGTGCTCCGGCGAGTCCTCGGCGGTCTCGAAGGTGATCGCGGTGCGGAAGCGGTACGTGGACGGGTCCGGGCACTGGCCGGCAAGCAACGCGGTCATCACCTCCGGTGGCCCGTGCCGCACGCCCCGGCTGACGATCGACACCAGCGAACCGTCGTCGGTCCGGGCGGTGTAGCGCGCCTCGACCCGCACCCAGCCGCCGGTCTGCAGGATCTGCCAGTCCGCGCCGCCGGGCAGGACGTCGGCGGACAGCCGCGGGCCCTCGACGCGGCCGCCGGTGATCGGCACGACCCGGCGCCGGCCGTGCGGGGTGCCGCCCAGGTGGAGCACCTCGTCCAGCGTCACCTCCGCCCTGGCGAGGAACTCCAGACCAGGTCGCGGTGGCTCGTACGGGGTCGCCATGCCCCGGCAAACTATCAGGGATTCTGATCCAGGACAGCGGTCGCGCGGAGGACGACGTCCCGCAGGTAGCGGTGCTCGGGATCGTCGTCGTACATCGGGTGCCACCACATCGCCTCGCGTAGCGGGCCGATTTCCAGCGGGCACGGCAGCGCCCGGACACCCAGCTCGGCGGGCACCCCGGCGGCGAGCCTGCGCTGCAGCAGCGCGACCCGGCCGGTGCCGCGGACCAGGCTCGGCACGCTCAGGAAGGTTTCCGTCACCACCTGCACGTTCGGCTCGATGCCGAGCATCCGCATTTGCCGCGCGGCGGGCGTGGACGCCGTCGGGCCGTGGTAGGTGACCACCCACGGCATCGTCTTCAGCTGCTCGACGGTCAGCTCCTCGCCGACATCCGGGTTGTCCCGGGACACGAGGCACACCCAGTCGTCCAGGTACAGCTCGCGGTAGGGCAGGTCGGTGATGAACCCGTGCGGCATCAGCAGCAGGTCGTGGTTGACCAGTGCCTGCGCCGCCTGCTCGACCAGCGGCGGGGTGTTCGCGGTCAGCCGCAGCCGCGTGCCGGGGGCCTCCGCGGCGAGCAGCGCGGCGATCTCCGAGCCGAGCACCGCGACGCCGTAGTCGCTGATCAGTAGCGAGAACTCGCGGGCCGAGGACGCGGGGTCGAAGTCCGGTTCGGCGGCGAACACCCGCTCCACCCCGGAGATCGCCACCCGCACCCGTTCCTTGAGCTGCACCGCCAGCGGGGTCAGCCGGTAGGAGTTGCCGACCCGGATCAGCAGGTCGTCGCCGAAGTGCCGGCGCAGCTTGCCCAGGTGCGCGGACACCGCGGGCTGGCTCAGCCCCATCCGCTCGGCCGCGCGCGTGACGCTGCGCTCCTGCAGCAGCGCGTGCAGCGCCACCAGCAGGTTCAGGTCCAGGCTCGCGAGGTTCACCAGCGCAGGCTACATCAGCCAGGCTGATACCTCCCATAACCGATTTCGTCTTCCCTGATACCGCCGCGGTGCCCGACAGTGGACTCGTCGCTCAAGGAGGAACCGACGTGATCCACGACCGCACCGATCCCGAAGGCGCGATCGCCGCCGCGGCCAAGCGGTGCTCCAACTGGGGCCGCTGGGGAGCCGAAGACGTACTCGGCACGCTGAACTTCCTGGACGAGGCCAAGCGCCGCGAAGGCGCCGCGCTCGTCCGGCAGGGCAAGAGCTTCTCGCTCGCGCAGCGGTTCGAGGCCGACGGCCCGCAGAAGGGCTGGCGCCGCCGCACCAACCCGGTCCACACGATGCTCGACACCGGCCTGGACGCCGAACGCGGTCAGGGTTTCCCGCACGGCCTCGGCGGCGCGGACGACGTCGTGTTCATGCCGCTGCAGGCCTCGACGCAGTGGGACGGGCTCGGCCACATCTTCGACCACGGCACCGCCTACAACGGCCGCCGCGCAGGCGATGTCGTCACCAGCGCGGGCGACCGGGTGACCGGCATCGAGACCACCGCCGGCCGGATCGCGGGCCGCGGCGTGCTGCTCGACGTCGGGCGCGCGATCGGCGACGACGGCGAGCTGCCGGACGGGTTCGCGATCACCGTCGAGCACCTGGAGGCGACGATCGCCGCGCAGGGCGAGACGGCCCGCGTCGGCCGCGGCGACCTGCTGCTGGTGCGGACCGGGCGGCTCACCCGCGCCCGGCGGGACGGTTGGGGCGACTACGCCGGCGGCGACGCGCCCGGCCTGTCGTTCACCACCGCGGACTGGCTGCACGGTACCGAGATCGCCGGGATCGCCACCGACACCTGGGGTTTCGAGGTGCGGCCCAACGAGTTCGACGTCGCGTTCCAGCCGCTGCACCAGGTCTGCATCCCGCACATCGGCCTGTTCCTCGGCGAGATGTGGGACCTCGACGCGCTCGCCGCGGACTGCGCCGCCGACGGCGTGTACGAGTTCTTCCTCGCCGCCGACCCCATCCCGGTGACCGGCGCGGTCGGCGCCCCGGTCGCACCCGTCGCGGTGAAGTAGGAGTTCCCATGCCAGCCGTGAACAACGTCCTGGTGGTTGGCAGCGGCCTCGCCGGGACGGCCACCGCGATCGGCCTCGCCGCGCACGGCGTCGCCGTGGACCTGGTCGAGATCAAGCCCGACGTCGCCGCCATCGGATCGGGGATCACCTTGCAGGGCAACGCTTTGCGGGAACTGCGGAACCTGGGCGTGTGGGAGCGGGTGCGCGCCGAGGGGTTCGGCTTCGACAGCCTCGGCCTGCGCGCACCCGACCCCGCGGGCACCCTGCTCGTGGAGATCCCGGACGCCCGCACCGGCGGCCCGGACCTGCCTGCCGCGATGGGCATGCCGCGCCCGGCGCTGGCGCGGATCCTGCTGGACCGCGCGGCCGAAACCGGTGTGAAGACCCGCTTCGGCGTCACCGTCACCGAGCTGGAGACCGACGGCCGGGTGGTGTTCTCCGACGGCTCGTCCGCGCGGTACGACCTGGTGGTCGGCGCCGACGGCATCCGGTCGTCGGTGCGCCGCATGCTCGGCGTCGAACTGGAGACCCGCGCCACCGGCATGGGCATCTGGCGCGCGTTCGGCCCGCGCCCGGCGTCGGTCACGCGCACCGACCTGTACTACGGCGGCCCGTGCTACATCGCCGGCTACTGCCCCACCGGGGAGAACTCGCTCTACGCCTACGTCGTCGAGGACGCGCAGGACCGCTCCGCGCTCACCCCGGACGAGCGGCTGGCCACGATGCGCGAGCTGGCCGCGGCCTACCACGGCCCGTGGGACGAGATCCGGGAGACGCTGACCGACCCGTCCCGCGTCAACTACACCTGGTTCGAGACCCACGTGCTGCCGCCGCCGTGGCACCGGGGCCGCGTCGTGCTCATCGGCGACGCCGCGCACTCCTGCCCGCCCACCCTCGCGCAGGGCGGCGCGCAGGCCCTGGAGGACGCCGCCGTCCTCACCGAACTGCTGCTCGCCGCCGACACGCTGGACGACACGCTGTGGCAGGCCTTCACCGGCCGCCGCTACGAGCGGGCCAAGGCCGTCGTCGACGCGTCCAACCAGCTCGGCCAGTGGCTCCTCGACCACGAACAGGGCGACGTGCCGGGCCTGATGGGCCGCGTCGCCGCACTCGTCACCCAGCCCGCCTGACCCAGGAGGACCCATGACCGACCGACTCATCACCCACCTGCGCCACGTCGACCTCGCCGTGCCGGACCTGGCCCGGCAGCAGGACTTCTTCACCGGAGCCTGGGGCCTGACCACCGAGCACACCGACACCGGCATCGCGTTCCTGGCCGCCGAAGGATCGCCCGAGCAGTACGTGATCCGGCTGCGCCAGGCCGACGACAAGCGCATCGACCTGATCTCGTTCGGCGCCGCCACGCCGTCCGATGTGGACACCCTCGCCGCACGGCTGGCGTCCTCCGGCGTGCGGCTGGTCAGCGAGCCCGGCGCCATCGACACCCCCGGCGGCGGTTACGGGTTCCGGTTCTTCGACAACGAGGGCCGCACGATCGAGATCAGCGCCGACGTCGCCGTCCGCGCGCACCGCAAGGTCGAGCAGGGCGAGTCGATTCCGGTGCGGCTGTCGCACGTCGTGATCAACTCCGCCGATCCGGAGGGCACCCGCGCGTTCTACGAGAAGCACCTCGGGTTCCGGCTTTCCGACATCCTGATGCACCCGCGGATGGGCGAGATGATGTGGTTCATGCGGGTGAACTCGTGGCACCACAGCATGGCCATCGCCCGCTGCCCGCACCCGTCGCTGCACCACGTGTCGTTCGAGATGCGCGGCCTGGACGAGTACATGCGCGGCACCGGGCGGCTGCTGCGCGCCGGGGTGGAGAAGATCTGGGGCCCCGGCCGCCACCTGGCAGGCAACAACACGTTCAGCTACTTCCTCGACCCGCACGGCAACACGATGGAGTACACCACCGAGCTGGAGCTGATCGACGAGGACACCTGGCACCCGCACCTGTACGACTTCAGCGACCCCGAGGTGTCCGACCAGTGGGGCACGGCGAACGCGATGAACGAGTTCGTCGCGCAGAAGTCGTTCAACGACCCGGACAAGGGCCTGTTCGTCGCCCCGCCGGTGTGAGGAGGTCCTGATGCGTTTCGCCACCTACTCGCTGGACGGCGAGGTACGGGCCGGTGTCGTCGTCGGCGACGGCGTACACCCGCTGCCGCCGGACGTGACGGTGCTCGGCCTGGTGCGGTCCGGGCTGCCGGCCGCGCTGGAAGCCGGTTCCTCAGTCCTGAGTGGACCGTCGGTGCCGCTGGATCGCGTGCGGTTGCTGCCGCCGCTGGAACCGCCGACGGTCCGGGACTTCGTCGCGTTCGAGGAGCACGTGGAGGGTGTGGTCGCCAGCGTCTCCGGCGGGTCCGGGGTCGTGCCGGAGTGGTACGAGGCGCCTACGTTCTACTTCACCAACCCCTACGCGCTGCTCGGCGCGTTCGACGACGTGCCGGTGCCGCCGGGCTCGCGGCTGTTCGACTTCGAGCTGGAGGTCGCGGCCGTGGTCGGGCGGGACGGGTCGTCGCTGACGCCGGACGAGGTGGAGATCTTCGGGTACACCGTGCTGAACGACTGGTCCGCCCGTGACCTGCAGCGGCGCGAGATGAAGGTGCAGCTCGGCCCGGCCAAGGGCAAGGACTCCGCGACGACGCTCGGGCCGTGGCTGGTGACGGCCGACGAGCTGGAGTCCTATCGCGACGGTGACGGGTTCCTGGAGCTGGACCTGCGGGTGTCGGTGAACGGCACGGAGATCGGGCAGGACCTGCTGTCCAACATGGGCTGGCCGTTCGAGGAGCTGGTCTCCTACGCCTCGCGCGGCACGTGGGTGCGGGCCGGGGACGTGCTCGGCTCCGGGACCTGCGGCAACGGCGGCTGCCTCGCCGAGCTGTGGGGCCGCGGCCGGGAGCTGCCGCCGCTGGCGGCGGGTGACGTCGTGGAGATGACCGTCGAGGGCATCGGGACGATCCGCAACACCGTCGTCGCCGGGGTGGAGCTGCCCCCGGTGCGGGCCGCGCGACCCCGGCCGCGGAAACGCAAACGATGAGGGTGGCCGGCAAGGTCGTCGTCGTGACCGGCGCCGGACAGGGGCAGGGCGCGGCGGAGGCGCGGCTGCTGGCCGAGGAGGGCGCCCGGGTGATCGGCGTGGACCTGGGCGCTTCGCCGGTGGAGCCGTTGCCCGGGGTCGAGTACGCGCAGCTCGACGTCACCGACTCGGCGGGCTGGGCCGAGCTGGCGTCCCGGCTGGAGCGGGTGGACGGGCTGGTCGCGAACGCCGGGGTCACCTGGCGGGCGCGGCTGGACGAGGTCGACCCGGCCGACCTGGCGCGGGTGCACGACGTGAACGTCGGCGGGGTGGTGCGGGCGATCCAGGCCGTGCTGCCGCTGATGCCCGCGGGCGGGTCGATCGTGACGGTCGGCTCGGTGGCGGCGCTGACCGGGCACTACCCGGTGGCGTACACGGCGAGCAAGTGGTCGTTGCGCGGGCTGACGCGGGCGGCGTGCCTGGAGCTGGGCGCGCGCGGGATCCGGGTCAACGCGGTGCACCCCGGGACGCGAACATCGCCGAAACCCCGCTGGGCCGCACCGGAACCGTCGACGAGGTCGCGCCGCTGGTGGTGTTCCTGCTCTCGGACGAGGCGTCGTTCATCACGGGAGCGGAGATCCCGGTCGACGGCGGCCTGACCGCACACGGTGGCGTGAAATCGATCAGTGAGGTTTTGAAAGGCCCCGCCCGCCGGCCCACCACCACCCTCAACGGACACGCTTCGCGTGACTGAAAGGAATTCAATGTTCGAGTACTTCCCGGGCAACTACGTCTGGAACCTGGGCGTCGTGGCGACGCTGAACAGCGGCGGGCTGATCGACGAGGTCGACCGCGCGTGCCGCCCGATCAAGGAGGCCGCGCAGCGCGGTGAGGACGCGGGGACGGCCGACTTCCTGACCGCGTGGACCGCGCTGACCGACCAGCTCGTGGGGCAGGCGGAAGAGGCGGAGGCGGCGGGGCACACCCGCACCGCGCGGCAGCTGTACGCGCGGGCGACGAACTACCTGTGCCAGGCCGAGCGGATGCAGAGCGCGTCGGCGCCGGGCCGGCTGGACACCTACCGGCGGGTGCTTTCGTTGCAGGAGAAGGGTTTCGCGCCCGGTGTGTCGCGGGTCGAGATCCCGTACGAGGGCACGACGCTGCCCGCGTACTTCAGCGCGGCGCCGGTCGAGGGCCCGGCGCCGGTGATGATCATGTGGAACGGGCTGGACTCGACCAAGGAGCACATGTACTCCTCCGGGCACTGGGAGGAGCTGGCGGCCCGCGGGATCTCGTGCCTGATGGTGGACTGCCCCGGTTCCGGCGAGGCGCTGCGGCTGCAGGGACTCACGGCGCGCGTGGACACCGAGGCGTGGGCGTCGGCGTGCGTGGACTACCTGGTCGAGAGGTCCGATGTGGACTCCTCGCGGATCGGCCTGGTGGGCTGGTCGCTGGGCGGCTACTACGCGCCCCGCGCCGCCGCCTTCGAAAAGCGGCTCGCGCTGGTGGTGGCGTGGGGCGCGAACCACGACTGGGGAGCCGTCCAGCGGCGACGGCTGGAGCGCGAGGGCGAGCGGCCGGTGCCGCACTACTGGGAGCACGTGCTCTGGGTGTGGGGGCACTCCGACCTGGCGGAGTTCATCGACTTCGCGGACGCCGTCAACCTGGACGGCGTGGTCGAGAAGATCGACATCCCGTTCCTCATCTGCCACGGCGAGAACGACCGGCAGATCCCGCTGGCGTACGCGCACCGGTCGTACGAGCAGGCCACCGCCAGCCCCCGGCGCGACCTGCGGATCTTCAGCCCCGCCGAGGGCGCGACGGAGCACATCGGGCTGGACCACCTGCCCTACGTGAGCAGCTACATAGCCGACTGGGTGGCCGACGTGTTCGACGGCCGCTGACTCCCGAGATGACGAACGACGAGTGGCGACAGCACGTGGAGGGCTGGCGGCCCCACTGGCCGAGCTGGAAGCAGAAGGCTGGCAAGCCACGCTGACCTTTCCGGCCGCCCCGGTCCAGCTCGAAGGGCGCTTGCCGAAGGGCGAGCGGTTCTCTTCCGCGCCCGCCACGCCCACGTGCTCCTTTCCGTCGGCGGCGACGATCCCGCTGCTGTCGGCGCTTGGGAAGGCGCGGTTCCGTTCGAGGGTGCCGGTTACCTGGCAGCAGAAGACGGCGCATCCATCATCCGGCTACTGCTTGCCCACTACCGCGCGGACAAGCAGTAGCTCCGGCCCCGCAGCCGGGCCGCTGACCGGCGAGTGGGCGAGTCCTATCGCCCCAGCTCGACCCACTCGTGGTCCTGCCCCGAATAGTCGATCTTGCCGGTCTCGGGGCGGACCGCGGTCACGATGCCGTGCTCGATCATGACGTCGAACATCAGGTCGTCGTCGAACCCGCAGTGCGGGCAGGGAGAGCCGTAGCCCCGGGCCGCCACGAGCGGGCGGCCCGGGACGCCCGCGTCCCACTCCCCCCACTCCAAGGAGTCCCCGACGCGGTACCGGCGGAGGTTGCACGCGCCGAACCGAAACTGCGCGTTGCGGCGCCCAGCCCGGCCGCAGCTGCGGCACAGCCGCTCGCCGGGCACGTCGACCACGTTGAACAAGCCCATCTCAACCTGCCAGCCGCGCCCGCGCGTCCATCAGCGCGAAGCCCAGCAGGTTCAGCCCCGGCCACCGCTCCGGCTCCCCGGCACACGGGTCATCCGCCGCGACGCCGATTCCCCAAATCGCATCCACCGGGCTGGCCTCCACCAACACCTGCGAACCCGTGCCCACCAGAAACCTCCCCAGCTCGGGGTTCTGCCCGAACTTCGCGACCGATCCGGCGACCACGATGTCGTACCTGGACGCCTCCCAGCGGGCCGGTTCGAAGCCCGCCACCTGGCGGCCCAGCTCCTTCGCCCGCCCGGGGTGCGGGGCGCGCAGCACCTCCTCAGCCACCGCCGCGTCGTCGAACAGCAGCGCCTTGCGCCACATCATGTAGTGCTCCGCCGTGGCGAACTCGCGCCCGTCCGCGACGAACCGCGCCGGCCACCACTGGCTCAGGCACCCGCGCCCCGCGCTGCCGTCCGGCTCCGGCCGGTGGCCCCAGAAGAACAGGTACTCGACCCGCTCGCCCCGCCGCACCCGCTCGATCAACTCCGCTCGCACAACCGGCAGTATCGCCGATCAGAAGCCGGAGATCACCGTCTTTCCGACGGTCCGCCCGGTCTCCGTCAGCTCGTGCGCCTGCCGCACCGTCGAAGCGTTGATCGGCTTCAGCTCGGTCGTCAGCGTGGTCCGGACGACACCCGCGTCGACCAGTTCGGCGACGTGTGCGAGCAGGTTGTGCTGGGCGATCAGGTCCCAGCCGTGCAGCGGGCGGGTGAACATGAGCTCCCAGTGGAAGCTGATGCTCTTCCCCTTGAGCGGCAACAACTCCAGCCCCGGCGGTTCGTCGATCGCGGTGATCGCTCCGCCGGGGCACAGCAGCTCGGCGAACTCCTCGATCCGGCCGGCGGTGTTCGGCGAGAACACGTAGTCCACGCCGTCCGGCGCCACCTCCCGCACGCTCGCGACCAGGTCCCGGTGGTCGGCCACGTGGTGGGCGCCCAGCGAGCGCACCCAGTCCCGCGACTCCGGACGGGACGCGGTCGCCACCACGGTCAGCCCGGTCAGCGCCCGGGCCAGCTGGATCAGGATCGAACCGACCCCGCCGGCGCCGGCGAGGACCAGCAGCGTGCCGGTGCTGTCCGGGCCGACCCGGAACCGGTCGTGCAGCGTCTCGTACGCGGTGATGGTGGTCAGCGGCAGCGCCGCGGCCTGGGCGAACGACAGGCTCCGCGGCTTCGGGCCCACGATGCGCTCGTCCACGACGTGGTACTCGGCGTTCGTGCCCGGCCGGTCGATCGTGCCCGCGTAGTAGACCTCGTCGCCGGGCCGGAAGAGGGTCACCTCGGCGCCGGTCGCGGTCACCACGCCGGCCGCGTCGAAGCCGAGCACCCGCGGCTCGCCGCCCGGGTCGGAGCCGGCGCGCACCTTCGTGTCGACCGGGTTGACCGACACCGCCTCGACGCGCACCAGGAGGTCGTGCGGTCCTGGCTCCGGGACCGGCAGCTCGACGTCCTCGAGTGCGGCGGGATCGGTGACGGGGAGGGACTTGCGGTAAGCCACCGCGCGCATGGTCGTCATGGCGGCGACGGTAGCCGGAAGGGCGTAGTTACCTGCAAGGCTCACAAGTTCCCATCGGGTACCATCGCAGCGTGCAGACCTGTGGCCCGAAGGACGTCTACGCCGCCGCGTGCCCGTGCCGGGACATGCTCGACCTGCTGGCGAACAAGTGGAGCGCCCTGGCGCTGGGCGCGCTGGAGGGCGGCCCGCAGCGGTTCGGCGCGCTGCGGGCGCGGCTGCAGGGCGTCAGCCCGAAGGTGCTGACCCAGACGCTGCGCAAGCTCGAGTCGCACGCGCTGATCGAGCGCGAGGTGTTCCCGGACGTGCCGCTGCGGGTGGAGTACCGGCTGACCCCGCTCGGCGCCGACGCGGCCGTCCCGCTGGCCGCGCTGCGCACCTGGGTGGAGGCCAACATCGACCGCTTTCCGGAACCCGCCTGAGAACCTCGGGCTTGACCTCGAGTTAACTCCAACTTCTAACGTCGTGACCATGACGGATGCGACAGCGACCGCGTTGCGGATGCCCCCCAGGACACTCCTGTTCACGCTGCTGGGCGTCAGCACGATGACCATCATGGCCAGCGCCACCATCACCCCCGCGCTGCCGGGAATGGAACAGCACTTCGCGGCCACCCCGAACGCCGCGCTGCTGGTCCGCCTCGTCCTCACCCTCCCCGGGCTCGCGATCATGCTCGCCGCGCCCGTGCTCGCCCGGCTGAGCGGCCGCGCCGGGCGGGTCCGGGTGCTCACCGCCGGGCTGGTGCTCTACGTCGTCGGCGGCGGGTCGGGCCTGGTGCTCGACTGGCTGCCCGGGCTGCTGGCCGGCCGCGCGGTGCTCGGCGCGGGCATCGCCGCCATCATGGTGACCTCGACGGCGCTGCTGGCCGACCACTACCCGGCCAGCGAACACGGCCGGGTGCTGGGGCTGCAGAGCGCCGCGATGGGGTTCGGCGGCGTCGTCGCCCTCCTGCTCGGCGGGGTGCTGGCCGACCTCAGCTGGCGCGGGCCGTTCGGGGTGTACCTGCTCGCGGTGCCGATGGTCGTGCTCGTCCTCCGGTTCGTGCCCGAGGCGCCGAAGTCCCCGACGGCCCCCGGCGGTCCACAACGGACACCGCGGCTGTTCGGCCTGTACGCGCTGATGTTCCTCGGCGTGGTCGTCTTCTACACCGTGCCGACGCAGGCGCCGTTCTGGCTGGGTGCGGTCACCGGCACCGGCCCGGTCGTCGTCGGCGTGCTAATCGCCGCGCTGAACCTCGTCATGACGCTGGTGGGCCTGAACTTCCGGCGACTGCGCGCCCGGTGGGACTTCCGCGTCCTCGCCGCTGTGCTCTTCGCCGCCTACGCCGCCGGGCTGGTCGTGCTCGGCCTCGCGGGCGGGATCTGGACGGCGGCGCTCGGCATGCTCATCACGGGCGTCGGCATCGGCCTGCAGAACCCGGTGATGAACGGGTGGGTGGTCGCCTCGGTCGACCCCGCGGCCCGCACCCGCGCGCTCGGGATGCTGACGTCCGCGTTGTTCCTCGGCCAGTTCGCCTCGCCGCTGCTGGCGCAACCGGTGGTGAACGCCGTCGGCCTCGGCAACACGTTCGTGCTGGCCGGTGCTCTCGGCCTGGTGATCTCCGTGGTCCTGGTTTTCCTGCGCGGCCGGGCAACCTCGGATTCGCCCACCGCGTAAGGAGGTGCGTAGGCCCACCGACAGGGAGGAAAGGGCATGCGCATCAAGGGAATTCTCATGGGGGCGGCGTCCGGGGCGATCGGGCTGGCGGTGTTCGCGGCGCCTGCCGCGAACGCGGCGGACCCGGTGGACTGCGACCCGAACCCCGGCTCGACCGGCTCGTGCGGGTGGGTCAACGTGGTGCCGGACGTCGTCCACCGCGGGGACGTGGTGGACGTGGAAGCCAACTGCCGCAACGCGGTGGCGCTCCCCGAGTCCGACGTGCTGCTGAACTTCACGCCCACCGGCGAGCCGACGCACTGGTCGGCGACGGTGTCACCGAAGGCGAAGCGGGGCGCGCACACCGTGTCGATCACCTGCCCGGAAAACACCTACACGAAGACGTTCTACGTGGTCCGATGAGGACGGACGGCGCGCTCGCCCGGCCACTGGCCGGGCGGCGCGACCGCGGGTGACGTCCGGACCATACTGGGCGACGCGGTGGTCGAGCGCGTTGCGCGGCGCGACCCCGTGGTAACTGGCGTTCCCCATTGCGAGCAGGAGGCTCACCTTCGGCCCGTGCCGGGCGTCGACGTGGATCCACTGCGCGTGCGCCGGATCCTGCTGGTGGCGAGCAGGCCTCGAGGCGTCCGCCGACTGGGCCGACCACCCGCCGCCCGTCGTGGGCAGCTGGGAATGGCGCATCACCGAGGGTGGCACCGACCACTACAACGTCGTCGCGTGGAACGACGAGACCTTCGAGCTGTACGGGCTGGCGCCGCCGGAGAACCGCTCCGCGCCCGCGGACGCCCAGCCCCGCTTCCCGCACGGCCGCTGGTGGGACGGCACCTACCACCCGCGCGCCGACCGCCGCAGCGAGGTCCCGCATCGTCCAGCCGGTCAGACCACGCCGACGGGTCAGCTCCAGTGCGGCGGACACGACCACGGAACGCGTGATCGGCGCGCGCTCACGGATGGGCGTCGACATCCCGGCCCTCGATCGCGGCGCGCGGCCGGAGCGGTCCCAGGTCGGGGCGGTCGCGGAGGGGGTGGACGAAGCCCGTCACAGCAGGATCCCGTTCGGCGAAGGGTCACGGCTGCCACACCCCATGATCGCGGGGACGGGCTCACCTCTTTGTATACCAGGAGCACCGCCCCCGCCAACCCCCGTGCGGGGCAGGTCCGCCCCGTACTATCGACCGGCACTCATCGTGGTCGATGGGAGGACTGGTGGTCGCCGAGGAGGAGCCCGCGGGCGTGCGCGCCCTCTGGCGTGCCCGGCGCGCCCCGGACGCCGCCGACGTGCTCGCCACCGCGCGGGGCGTCGCCGGGCACCTCGCCGACGGGCTGTCCGGGCCGGGCGCGCGGGCGGCGGCGAAGGGCGTCCGGTCCCTGCTCGGCGTGCCCGCGGCCGGGCTGGCCGACCTCTCCGGCGCGACCACCTGGGCCGGTCACCCCGCCGACGAGGACGCGGCCCGCGAACTCGTCTCCGCCGTCCTGCACAGTGAGACGCCGGCCGGGAAGGCGCCGCTGCGGGCGGTGCCCCTCGACGTCGACGGCGAGCTCGCCGGGGTGCTCGTCGTCGAGGGCGAGGCGCCGCGCAAGGCCGTGCAGGAGGTGGCCCGGCTGGTCGCCGGCGCGCTGGAACGGGGCAGGCTGGAGGCGTCCGCGGAGCTGGCGGCGCAGTCGGAACTGCGGGCGCTGCGCGCGGAGATCTCCCCGCACTTCGTCTACAACGCGCTCACCGTCATCGCGTCGCTGGTGCGCTCCGACCCCGACCGCTCCCGCGAACTGATGCTCGACTTCGCCGACTACATCCGGCACAGTCTCGCCAGGCACGGCGAGTACACCGCGCTCGCGGACGAGTTCCACGCCATCGAGACCTACCTCGCGCTGCAGCGGGCCGTCCTCGGCGACCGGTTGCGCGTGCAGATCCGCGTCGCGCCGGACGTGCTCGCCGTGCCGGTGCCGTACCTGGTGCTGCAGCCGCTGGTCGAAAATGCCATCCGGCACGGGATCGAGCCGCTCGGCAGGCCCGGCACGGTCTCGGTGCGCGGCGAGGCGGAAGGGAACGACTGCGTGATCAGCGTGGAGGACGACGGCGTCGGCATGCCACCCGCGGACGCGGAAGCGGTGCTCTCCGGCGACGGTGAGCGCGTCGGGCTGGCCAACGTCGACCGGCGGCTGCGCAGCGTCTACGGCCCCTGGTACGGCCTGGTCGTGGAAACCGCGCCGGGCGCGGGCACCCGCGTCGTGGTGCGGGTGCCGATGTTCCAGCCCGGGGTGGTCCTGCCGTGACCGGGTTGCGCGTGCTCGCGGTGGACGACGTGCCGCCCGCGCTGGAGGACATCTGCCAGCTGCTGCGGGAGGCGCCCGAGGTGGCGGAGGTGACCGGCGCCGGTGACGCGCTGACCGCGCTGCGGATGATCCAGAGCGAGCGGTTCGACGCGGTGTTCCTGGACATCTCGATGCCCGGCCTGGACGGGCTCGAACTGGCCGGCCTGCTGGCGAAGCTGAGCGAACCGCCGGTGATCGTGTTCGTGACGGCGCACGACGGGCACGCGGTGACGGCGTACGGCATCGGCGCGGTGGACTACCTGCTGAAACCGGTGCGCGCGGAACGGTTGTCGGCCGCACTGGGGAAGGTGCTGCGGATGCTGCCCGCGGGCGCGCCGAGGTCGCCCGCACTGGCCGACGCGCTCGCGGCGCTGCCGGTCGAGTCGCGGGGGCGGACGCGGTACGTGCGGCGCAGCGAGGTGCTGTTCGTCGAGGCGCAGGGCGACTACGTCAAGCTGCACACGCGCGGCGGCGTGCACGTGGTGCGGATGCCGATCTCGCGGCTCGCGGAGTACTGGGAGGGCAGCGGGTTCGTGCGGGTGCACCGCGGCTACCTGGTGGCGCTGGACGCGGTGCGCGAACTGCGCAGCGACTCTGTCGGAGGGCTGCTGGCGCACACGGCGGCCGGGGACGTCCCGGTGAGCCGACGGCACGCCCGCGAGCTGCGGGAACGGCTGCTGCGCGCGGCGCAGCGCAGCGAGCTGGGGCGGTGATCATGGGCGCTTGGCGGGTGGCTTGGCGGCTGCTCCCGGACGCGGACTGGTGCCCCTCGCGCGGTGGACAGCGTGTGGCCTGGCGGAAGCTTCCGCGCGCCGTTGGGCGGCGGCTGCCGCGCAACCGCGGCGCGGTTCCGGGACGCCCTCACCTGCGGATCCGGAGTGCCCCTGTCCCCTACCCCGCGGGGAGGTGCTGAATGCCCAACCGCCGCGTCGCGGTGATGAGTCCGCAGACCCGGCTCGCCCATGCGCGTCGTAGGCAGCGGGGGCGCTGGCGCCCGCCGCGGCTCGAAGCTGCCGACGCCGAGCGCGCCCTGCGGAACTACCGCCGTCAACGCCGCCGGGCGGTCGCCGCACTGCTGCTGCTCTTCGCGGTGCTCGCCGGGCTGCCGGTCCTGTTCGCGGTCTGGCCCGCGCTCGACCACACCCGCCTCGCCGGGGTGCCGGTTTCCTGGCTGGTGCTGGCTGTCGTGCCGTACCCGCTGCTCATCGGGCTCGGGCACTGGCACCTGCGCCGCGCCGAACGAGCCGAGAAACGTTGATGACCAGCCACCCCGCACCCGCCGCCCGATACGCCCGGGCACTCGCCCCGTGCCGGACAAGCCGAGCAGCCCTGATGGTCGCCACCTTCGCAGCCGCCGAACACACCCGCACGCTTGCCCCACGCCGAACCAACCGAACACCCCTGATGGCCACTCCCTCCACGGTCACCTCGCCCGCCCC
This sequence comes from Amycolatopsis thermoflava N1165, assembly GCF_000473265.1. Lineage (NCBI taxonomy): Bacteria > Bacillati > Actinomycetota > Actinomycetes > Pseudonocardiales > Pseudonocardiaceae > Amycolatopsis > Amycolatopsis thermoflava. The sequence continues at coordinate 7,634,163 of NZ_KI421511.1, read as the reverse complement.
ACAGCCCAATACCCCCGCGCACCCGCCCCGCGCCGAACGAACCGAGCAGCCCTGATGGTCGGTCTCTTCGCCGTCGCCCCGGTCGTCCTCGTCACGCTCTTCATCGGGCTGCGCGGGGTCGCCGCCATGCGCACCACCTCCGACTTCCTCGTCGCCTCCCGCCGGGTCACTCCGCTGCTCAACTCGGCCGCCGTGTCGGGCGAGTACCTCTCCGCGGCCTCGTTCCTCGGCGTCGCCGGGCTCGTCGTCAAGGACGGGGTCGGCGCGCTCTGGTACCCGGTCGGCTTCACCGCCGGCTACATCGCCATGCTCGTCCTCGTCGCCGCCCCCATGCGCCGCTCCGGGGCGCTCACCGTGCCCGACTTCGCCGAAGCCCGGCTCGCCTCGCCGGCGCTGCGCAGGCTCGCCGCCGTCGTCGTGCTCGTCATCGGCGCGCTCTACCTCGTCCCCCAGTTCCGCACGTCCGGCCTGGTGCTGAGCGTCGTCAGCGGCACGCCCTACTGGGTCGGCGTCGTCCTCGCCGGGGCCGCCGTCGCCACCACGCTCGCGCTCGGCGGGATGCGCGCGGCGACCTACGTGCAGGCCTTCCAGTTCGTGCTGAAGGTCGTCCTGTTCGCCGTCCCCGCGCTGTGGCTGGCGATCACGGCCGGCGCCGCCGCGCGCGACGAGGCCCTGCACCCCGCCGAATTCACCCAGCTCCGCCAGGACACCCGCGTGGTCTTCCGCGTCGACGTCACCCTGGAGGCCACCCAGCCCATCCAGGCCAGGGAGCCCGACGGCACACCGGTCACGCTCACCCCCGGCCCGCACACCTTCGCCGCGGGCGAGGAACTCGTCTTCCTCGCCGGGCAACCGGTCCCGCGGCTGCCCGGCACCGCCCCGCCGGGCTCCGCGGGCTGGGAACGGCCGCTGCTCAACCTGGACAACGAAGGCCACCCGCTGCTCGGCACCCTCGCCGTCCTGGTCGCCATCGTGCTCGGCACCATGGGCCTGCCGCACGTGATCATGCGCTTCCACACCAGCCCCGACGGCCGCGCCGCCCGCCGCACCGCCGCCCTCACCGTGGCGCTGCTGTCCGCGTTCTACGTCTTCCCCGGCGTCTACGGCGTGCTCGGCCGGGTCCTGGTGCCGCACCTGTACCTGTCCGGCGCCACCGACACCGCGGTCGTCGCGCTGCCGATGCAGGTCGACACCGGCTGGGCGGGCACGTTGTTCACCGGCCTGCTCACCGCGGGCGCGTTCGCCGCGTTCCTCGCCACTTCACTGGGCTTGCTGCTGGCGGTGTCCGGCGCGATCGCGCACGACCTCGCGCCGGGCGGGCTGGCCCGGCTGCGCGGCACCGTCGTCGCCGCCGCGGCCGCGGTGGTGCTGCTCGCCCTGTTCGCCGTGCACCTCGACGCGGGTGTGCTCGTCACGTGGGGGTTCACGGTCGCGGCGTCGACGTTCTGTCCGCTGCTCGTCCTCGGCATCTGGTGGTCGCGGCTGACCGCGCGCGGCGCGATCGCCGGGGTCCTCACCGGACTGCTCGCGTCGTCCGGCGCGATCCTCGCGACCCTGGCCGGTGCGGACGTGCACGGCGTGCTCGCGATCCTGCTCGCCCAGCCCGCGCCCTGGTCGGTTCCGCTGGCTTTCGGCACGATGGTGGTGGTGTCCCTGCGCGGGCGGCCGCCCGCCTGGGCGATCACCGCCATGTTGCGGCTGCACCTGGACGAGAACCCGCCGCGCCAGGCCGGTCCGCGCCGCCGTTCGACCGGTTTCCGCGACCGCTTGTCGACCGTTCGTCGCGCCCGCTGACGGTTGGTCGCCACGCCACCGCGCCGCACGTCGTGACCTCCTAACGTGTCCGCCACCACACGACAAGGAGGTCTCCAGTGGCGGCCACCGAGCACGATCTCGGCCACGAGGAGTGGACGCGGGTCCACTCCAGCCCCGAATTCGCGCAGCTGCGCCGAAGGCTGCGGGGCTTCGTCTTCCCGATGACCGCGTTGTTCCTGGGCTGGTACCTGCTCTACGTCCTGCTCGCCGACTACGCGCACGGGTTCATGTCGACCAAGCTGGTCGGCAACTTCAACGTCGGACTGCTGCTGGGACTGCTGCAGTTCGTGTCCACGTTCCTGATCACCGGCCTGTACGTCCGCTTCGCCAACCGGAAGCTGGACCCGATCGCCGACCGCATCCGTGAGGACGTCGAGGGAGGCGCGCGATGAACCTCGCCGCGGGAGTCGCGGGCAGCAGCCCCGCGCTCAACATCAGCATCTTCGGCCTGTTCGTGGCCGTCACACTGGTGATCGTGCTGCGGGCCAGCCGCAACACCAAGACCGCGTCGGACTACTACGCGGCCGGGCGCGCGTTCACCGGACCGCAGAACGGCGTCGCGATCGCCGGTGACTACCTGTCGGCCGCGTCGTTCCTCGGCATCGCCGGCGCCATCGCGGTGTACGGCTACGACGGGTTCCTGTACTCCATCGGCTTCCTGGTGGCGTGGCTGGTCGCGCTGCTGCTGGTCGCGGAACTGCTGCGCAACACCGGCAAGTTCACGATGGGCGACGTGCTGGCGTTCCGGATGCGGCAGCGGCCGGTGCGCGCGGCGGCGGCGACGTCCACGCTCGCGGTGAGCTTCTTCTACCTGCTGGCCCAGATGGCCGGCGCCGGTGTGCTGGTTTCGTTGCTGCTGGGCGTGTCCAGCGGGATCGGGCAGTCGGTGGTCATCGCCGTCGTGGGCGTCGTGATGATCATCTACGTGCTCGTCGGCGGCATGAAGGGCACCACCTGGGTGCAGATCATCAAGGCGGTCCTGCTGATCGCGGGCGCCGCTCTGATGACCGTGTGGGTGCTGGGCAAGTACGGGCTCAACCTGTCCGCGCTGCTGCAGGGCGCGGTGGACCGCTCCAGCGAGGCGGTGCTGAACCCGGGCGCCCGCTACGGCGCGACCGGGACGTCGAAGATCGACTTCCTGTCGCTGGGCCTGGCGCTCGTGCTGGGCACCGCGGGCCTGCCGCACGTGCTGATGCGGTTCTACACCGTGCCGACCGCGAAGGAAGCCCGTCGATCGGTGGTGTGGGCGATCGCGCTGATCGGGCTGTTCTACCTGTTCACGCTTGTGCTCGGCTACGGCGCGAACGCGCTCGTCGGCGCGGACGTGATCCGGAAGGCGCCGGGTTCGGAGAACGCGGCGGCGCCGCTGCTGGCGCTGGAACTGGGCGGGCCGGTGCTGCTCGGGTTCATCGCCGCGGTCGCCTTCGCGACGATCCTCGCCGTGGTGGCCGGGCTGACGATCACCGCGTCGGCGTCGTTCGCGCACGACATCTACGCGAACGTGATCAAGAAGGGCAAGGTGGACGACCCCAACGGCGAGGTGCGGGTCGCCCGGATCACCGCCGTGGTGATCGGCGCGGTCGCGATCGTCGGCGGCATCCTGGCGAAGAACCAGAACGTCGCGTTCCTGGTGGCGCTGGCGTTCGCGGTGGCGGCGTCGGCGAACCTGCCGACGATCCTGTACTCGCTGTTCTGGAAGCGGTTCAACACCTCGGGTGCGCTGTGGAGCATCTACGGCGGCCTGGCGATCACGATCACGCTGATCGTGTTCTCGCCCGCCGTGTCCGGGACGCCGAAGTCGATGCTGCCGAACGCGGACTTCGACTGGTTCCCGCTGCAGAACCCGGGCCTGGTGTCCATCCCGGCGTCGTTCCTGCTCGGCATCGTCGGCACGTTGCTGTCGAAGGAGCACGACGAGCGCAAGCACGCGGAGATGGAGGTGCGCTCGCTGACCGGCGCCGGCGCCGAGAAGGCGACGGCGCACTAGCCGCCCCGCCTTCTCCCCGAGCCCCGGCGCCGCTGCCCTGGCGCCGGGGCTCGCTCATGCCGCGGCTGCCGCACCGGCCGGCAACCGCCATCCCGGATGCCGGGGCTCGCTCAGGCCGAAGCGCCGCCCGCGCGACAAAGTGCCACACGGCGGCCCGGCCACAGGCACTACGCCGAATCCCGCCGCGCGCCCCGCCGACCTGACACCAACGGGCGGAGGCGCCCACCATCCCGAGAGCCCTGCGCCGCTGCCCGGGCTCGCTGACGCCGAAGCGCCGCCCGCGCGACAAAGTGCCACACGGCGGCCACGCGCGATCCCATCGCGCCTCAACCCGTACCGACGCGCCGCCCCATCCTGAGCACCATCGCCGCGCGCCGGGCCACACCCAGGCTAAAGCGCCGTCCCAGGCTGAAGCGCCGTCGCACCCGGCAAGTGTCATTCGGCGGGGCCGCGCCGCTGCCCTGGCGCCGGGGCTCGCTCATGCCGCGGCCGCCGCACCGGCCGGCAACCGCCGTGGGCCGCAGCACCGCCCAACAACGCGATGCGCGGCACGACCAGGGCAGCCGCGGCCACGCACGATCCCACGCGTGCCTAGCGCCGCACCCGCGCGCCGCCCCAGCCGGCGGTATGTCCCACCATTCCGCCGCCGCTGCCCGGATGCCGGGGCTCGCTCAGGCCGAAGCGCCGTCCACCAACGCCATTCCCAATGGGGTCAGTGAATGACGCACCGTGTTGCGGTTGCGGTGGCTCGCGATCAGGCCGGCCGCCCGCAGCACCGACATGTGCTTGCTCGCCGCGGACGGGGTCACCCCCAGGCGCGCCGCCAGGTCCGACGTGCTGCATCCGGCCGCTGCCAGGACCATCGCCGCCGCGCGGGTCGGGCCCAGCAGCGCCGCCAGGGCGCGCGGGGTGGCGTGCGGGGCGCGGCGGACGCGTGGGTCTTCGGCCGCCGCGGGGTATCCGAGGCGCACCGGGCCCGCCGAGCCGGGCACGATCCACGGCTGCACCGTGAAATAGGTGGGCACAAGCAGCACCCCGGCCGTCCGCCGCGGCGTGCCGGGGCTCGCCACGCCCGTCACCAGGTACGGCGGCTCCCACCGCAGCACCGGGCGCAGCGTGGCCAGCAGACCGTCCACCCCACCGTCGGCCAGCGCCTGGATCCGCGCCTGCCGGTCCACCTCGACCCGCGCCCGCACGGTGTCCCAGTGCGGCGCCAGCGCGACCATGAAGTACTCCCGCAACGCCTGCACCAGCCGCGACAGCGCGGCGTCCGAACCGGACCGCAACGCCGCGGCCCACGGTGGCAGGCCGCGCGGCTCCGGCAGCGCCGCCAGCGCGGCCCGCACCCGGTCCGGCTGCGTGCCCAGCACCGCCGCGAGCCCGGACGCCAGGTCACCGCCCGCGGGCAGCAGGAACTCCGGCACCTCCCCCGACCCGTACAGCCACCGCAACACCGGGAAGGACTCCGGCAGCCGCCCCTGGACGCGGCGCCGCCACCAGCCGAACGCCACCTCCTCGTCCAGCAGCAGCCGCACGCTGCTCGCCAGCTCCCAGCACGGATCGGCGGCGTTGGACAGCCCCACGCGGGTGAGGTCGCGCGACTTCAGCTCCAGGCGCACCGGCGATCCTCTCCGCGAAACTGTGGCAGCACTGGAGAGATCGTTCGCGATACCGGTCCGTTACACCGTTGAACAGCGTTGTTGAGCGTCCGGGAAATGTGGTCGACTCCGGAGCGCCGCCACGGCGAAGATCCAGTTCCCGGGGTGCGGCCGGAGGATTCCGCGCCCCGTCACGGAATGGGGAACCCATGAGAAGACTGAAGCGGCCGTTCGCGGCCGCGGCACTGCTGGCCGGCCTGCTGTCGCTGTTCGTGGCGCCGAACGCGGGCGCGGCCCAGCAGGCCGGCGAGCCGGTCACGTCGCTGGACGGCCTGGTGCTGCGCCCGGCGCACCCGAACCAGGTCAAGGGCGGCGTCAACACGATGGCCGAGGAGCAGGCCTACCTGCTCGGCCCGGCCTCGGACCCGTCGCGCTGCCTGGACGCGGACCTCAACACGATCAACCGCAACGGCACCAAGGTGCAGCTGTGGGCGTGTGACCAGTACGCGGCTCAGCAGGCCTGGTACATCCGGCTGATCCCGGAGGGCTACTACCGGTTCCAGAACGCGTACAGCGGCCGCTACCTCGACGCCGACCTGAACACGATCAACCGCAACGGCACCGTCGTGCAGCTGTGGGACTACGTGGCGGGCGCGAAGAACCAGTGGTTCGCCGCCAGCGAGATCCCCGAGGGCTACCTGCGGCTGCAGAACGTGCAGAGCGGCCGGTACCTCGACGCGGACCTGAACACCAGCTACCGCAACGGCACCGTCGTGCAGCTGTGGCAGTACGTGGCGGGCGCGCAGAACCAGTGGTGGTACTGACCGGCTGACCCCCGCTAGTCGCGGTGCTCACGCAGGAACGTGAGCACCGCGGCGACGCGGCGGTGCACCGGCTCCTCGGCGAGCCCGAGCTTGCCGAAGATCGAGTTCACGTGTTTTTCCAAAGTGGACGCCGACAGGTGCAGGCTGCGTTCGATGCCCGCGTTCGTCTTGCCCTGCGCCATCTCCCGCAGCACGTCCAGCTCACGCGGCGTGAGCGCGGTCAGCGGCGAGGTGACCGTGCGCGTCCGCCGCGCGACCAGCGCGTCCACCACCTGCGGGTCGATGACCGACCCGCCGCGGGCCACCGCCCGCAACGCCCGGATCAGGTCCTCCAGGTCGCCGAGCCGGTCCTTCAGCAGGTAGGCCAGTCCCGCGGTCCCGTTGCGCAGCAGCGCGAACGCGTAGCTCTCGTCGGTGTGCTGGGACAGCACCGCCACCCCGGTGCCCGGGTGCTCGGCCTGGATGGCGTGCGCCGCCTCGATCCCTTCCATGTGGTGCCCCGGCGGCATCCGGATGTCGGTGAGCACCGCGTCCGGCCGCAGCCGCCGCACCGCGTCACGCAGCTCGCCTGCGTTTCCGACCGCGGCCAGCACCTCGACCTCCCCGGAGTCCTCCAGGAGACGCCGGGTGCCTTCGCGGACGAGGTAGTTGTCCTCCGCGAGCACGATCCGCAGCCGCTCAGCCATGACCCGCCACCGGCAGTTCCGCGCACACCGTGGTCCCGGCGCCGGCCGCGCTGTCCACGCGCAGCCTGCCGCCGATCGCCTCGACCCGGTCACGCAAGTTCGTCATGCCGTGGCCGGACTCCCCGGCCGCGAGCCCGATCCCGTCGTCGTGCACCCGCACGACGAGCGTGCCGTTGTGCCGCGCCAGGTCGATGTCCGCGCTGCGCGCCGCCGCGTGCTTGACGACGTTCGTCAGGGCCTCGCAGATGACGAAGTAGGCCGCGCCCTCGACCTCGGCCCCGAGCCGCTCGCCGCGCAACGCGTCGCCGGCCCGGACGGCGACCTCCAGCGGCAGCCGGTCCACCCGCGCCTCGACCGCCGCGACCAGCCCCTGGTCGCTCAGCACCGGCGGGTGGATGCCGTGCGCCAGCTCGCGCAGGTCGGTGAGCAGGTCCCGCGCGTCGCGCTGCAGCTCGTCCAGCACCGCCGCGGGTTCCCGCTCGCCGCGGCCGACCTGGTTGCGGGCCAGCCGCAGCTTCATGATCAACGCGACCACCTGCTGTTGCGCGCCGTCGTGGATGTCGCGCTCGATCCGGCGCCGCTCGCCGTCCTCCGCGGCCACCAGGCGCGCCCGCGACCGGCCCAGCTCCGCGACCTGCTCGGCCAGCCGCGTGGTGAGCCCGACATTGGCGATCGCCGGCGCGGCCTGCCGGGCCAGCGTGGCCAGCAGGTCCCGGTCCGCCTCGTCGTAGCCGCCGTCCCGCGGCCCGCACTCGATGTGCCCGATCACCTCGCCCGCCCGCTCCAGCGGCACCCGCAGCGCGGGCGGCCCGTGCGGCTCGCCCGCGGTGGCGGCCGATCCGGGCACCGACACCCGCACCCAGGACGCGGACAGACCGCGGCACACCGTCGCGGCCAGCCGCGGCAGCAGCTCGCCGAGGTCGAGGGTGTTCTCCAGCGCGACGCCGAAGTCGGTCACCAGCTGGTAGCGGTTGACCCGCTCGCCGAACACCAGCCGGCCCGCCAGCGCTTCGAGGCGGCGGCGCACGGGCTGGATCGCGGCGGCCACGGCGATGGTCAGCACGACCGCCAGCTCCACCGGCAGCCGGTCGCCCAGTGCGAGACCAGGCGCCGCGGCAAGTCCGAAGTAGACGGCGGCGATGCCGGCCGACAACGCGGCGAACACCATCGAGCGGCGCAGCGCCACCTCGATGTCGAACAACCGGTGCCGCACCACGCCGACGACGATGGTCACGGGGACCATCGCCAGCAGAACGACCCCCGCGACCGCGAGCAGCCGCACCCACCACGGCTCCGGAGCGCCGTAGCGGTCGGCGAGGACCATCTGCGCGGGGTAGATCACCAGCAGCGCCGCCGACACGACGACGAGCAGCCGCATCCGCGCCCGCTGCGCGCGGCCCGCCCGCGCGAACCGGACGAAGAGCAGGCACACCGCGACGAACCCGTAGTAGCCCAGCATGGCCGAGGTGAGCGGGCCGCCGAGCCAGGACAGCCACGGCACCGCGAACGGGTTCGCGATCAGCGGGTCGGGGTCGAGCAGGTAGCCGTCGACGACGAGGGTCGGCCGGGCCAGCAACAGCAGCGGCGGCAGCAGCAGGTGCGCCCACAGCAGCCGGAGCACGATCCGCTGCCACCGCTGCTCGACCACACCGTCCGGGAAGGACGCCAGCAGCAGGGCCGCGCCGATCATCGCGAGCAGGCCGGTGTACTGCCAGACGAGGTTGGCGAGCCAGAACCAGTCGCCGGCGCCGGAGCGAGAGTAGGCGGAGCGGATCGGGCCCTCGATGCCGACGTTGACCGCCAGCGCGCTGCCCACCAGGAGCAGCCGCCGCGCCTGCGGGTGATCGGGTTTGCGGCGCACCAGCCACACGGCGACGACGAACAACGGCGCGACGCCGAAGGCGGTCCAGCTCAGCGCGCCGAGCGTCCCGCCGGGCTGCGGGGTGAACAGCGCCCGCCCGGTGGCCGCGGCGAGCCCGGCGGCGCCGAGCGCGATGCCCGTCCACCTCAGGGCCGCGGACCCCTGGACCATCACCGCATTGTCGGCCGCCGGGCAGCGGGAGTCCATGGTGGAAGACCGCGCCCCGCCCCCGCGGTCCACCCCGTTCCGCCGCGTGCCCGCCGCTCCTAGCGTCCCGGGAACCGCACGAGGAGCGAGGTGACCGAGATGACCGGAACGATGACCGGGACGCGGCGGGATACGAGCGGGTTCGCCCTGGCCGCTGGGGTTGCGGGTGCCGCAGCCAACGTGTTGCTGATCCTGTTCTTCGCCTCGGGAGAGGCGTGGCGGGACGTGCCGGGGCAGCTGGCCTGGACGGGCCCGGTGAACGACGTGCTGGTGGCGGTGCAGTTCGCGGCGCTCGTGCCGGTCGCGGTCGCACTGGGCGGCCGGGTCGCGGTCGCCGGGGTCGCGGCGATGGCCGGCGTCGTCGTGCTGCAGGCGCTGCTGCTCGCCGACGTGCTGGAGTTCGAGACCCAGGTGTGGTGGGTGACCGGCTGCTTCGTGTTCGTGTTCGCCTGGGTGCTGCTGGTCAGTCGCGGGCTGCCGCGGACGCTCCGGCGCTGCGGCACGGTGGTCGGCGCCGGGTACCTCGCCGGGGCGCTGCTGGTGTGGGGCGCGCTGGCGCTGCCGTCCGAGTCGGCGGGTCAGTACGCCGTCGGTGGTATCGGGGTGGTCCTCGGCGCGATCGGCTGGCTCGGGCTGCCGGTGTGGTCGCTGCTGCTGGCGCGCGGGAGCCGGCGATGACCGCCACCGCCGACGCCCCCGTCATCGGCCCGCGCCGGACGCTGGCGGTGTTGCGGGTGGTCACCGTTCTGCACGCGGTGTGCGTGGTCGCGCAGCCCGTGTTCGCCGGGGAGTTCCTGGCCGGTGAGATCGACGCGCTGGGCGTGCACGAGCTGAACTCGATGGTCGTCAGCGGGCTGGGCGTGATCCAGGTGGTCGTCGCGGTGGTCTACGTGTGGGGCGGGCACGGCCGGTTCTGGCCGCTGACCGCCGCGGTCGGGATCGCGCTCACCGAGCAGCTCCAGACCGGCTTCGGGTACTCGGGCGACGTGGCGGTCCACGTCCCGCTCGGGGTCACGCTGGTCGCCGCGCAGGTCCTGCTGACCGTGTGGCTGTTCCGGGAGTCCGCGGCGCGGAGGCGGTCGCGATGAGGATGACCCGCCGCGGCTTCCTCGGCGCGGCCGGGCTCGCCGGGCTCGCCGCGGCCGGGTTCGGGCCGCTGCTCGCCAGGCCGAGCCAGACCGCGGAGCTCGTGCGCAGCGGCGCGCGGCTGCCCGAGCCGTTCACCGCGCCCCTGCCGGTACCGCCGGAGGTGACCGGCGACCACGTCCGGATCACCCAGCGGGAGACCGACCTGGAGATCCTGCCCGGCCTGCGCACCCGGGTGCTCGCCTACGACGGGCGCTTCCCCGGCCCGACGGTCGTCAGCCGCAGCGGACGGCCGATGGTCGTCACGCACGACAACCAGTTGCCGGTGCCCACCGTGGTGCACCTGCACGGCGGTCACACCCCGCCCGAGCACGACGGCTTCCCCACCGAGGCCGCGCACGGCCCCCGCGACCACGTCTACCCGGGCACGCAGCGGGCGGCCACGCTCTGGTACCACGACCACCGCATGGACTTCACCGGCCCGCAGGTCTACCGCGGTCTGCTCGGGATGCACCTGGTGCGTGACGACGAGGAGGACGCGCTGCCGCTCCCGCGCGGCGAGCGCGAGGTCCCGCTGGTGATCACCGACCGTGCGTTCGCCGAGGACGGCTCCTTCGCCTACCCCTCGCTCGACCCGGCCCTGCGCCGTCCGGGCGTGGTCGAGGACTTCATGGAGGGCGTGCTCGGCGACGTCGTCCTCGTCAACGGCGCGCCGTGGCCCGTGCTGGAAGTCGCGGCCGTGCGGTACCGGTTCCGGATCCTCAACGCCTCCAACGCCCGCCGCTACCTGCTCGCCCTGCGGCCGGGCGCGCCGCTGATGCAAGTCGGGTCCGACGGCGGGCTGCTGGAAACCCCGGTCACGCACGCCGAACTGCCGGTCGCGCCGGGTGAGCGGTTCGACGTTGTGGTCGACTTCGCCGCCTTCGCCCCGGGCGCCGAGGTGACCTTGCGGAACCTCCTCGGCGACCGGACGACCTCGGACGTGATGCGGTTCCGGGTGACGCGGCGGGCCGCCGACGACAGCGCTGTGCCGCCGGTGCTGAGCCGGATCGAGCGCCTCGACCCGGCCCGTGCCGCGCGGACCCGCGAGTGGCGGTTCTCGCTGGAGCACCACGGCGACCACCGCATGTGGATGGTCAACGGCGACCGCTTCGACCCGGACGGCTCGGACGCGGACCCGGTGCTCGGGCAGACCGAGGTGTGGCGGCTCGTCAGCGACGCCCACCACCCGGTGCACGTCCACCTGAGCCCGTTCCAGGTGCTCACCCGCCGCGGCGACCCGCCGTCACCCGCGGACGCCGGGTGGAAGGACACCGTGGACCTGCGGCCACACGAGTACCTCGACCTGGCGGTCCGCTTCACCGGCTACGCCGGCCGGTACGTGGTGCACTGCCACAACCTGGAGCACGAGGACATGGCGATGATGGCGACCTTCGTCACCCGATGACCTTGTCCAGCGTGATCGGCAGGTCGCGCACCCGCCTGCCGGTCGCGTGGAACACCGCGTTCGCCACCGCCGCCGCCACCCCGGTGATGCCCACCTCGCCGGCGCCGACGATACCCAGCGGCGTCGTCGGGTCCGGGTCGTCCAGTGTGGACACTTCGATACGCGGCACGTCGGCGTGCACGGGCACGTGGTACTCGGCCAGGCTGGGGTTCATGATCCGCCCGGTGCGCGGGTCGACCAGAGTCTCCTCGGACAGTGCCATGCCGATGCCCATCACGATCCCGCCGCGCAGCTGGCTCGCCGCGGTCTTCGCGTTGACCACCGTGCCGATGTCGAACACCCCCAGCCACCGCGAGATCCGCACCTCGCCGGTGTCCGGGTCGACGCGCACCTCGCAGAACTGCGCCCCGGTCGCGGCCCGCACCCGTCGCCGGTCGCGCACGAACCGGCCGATGAGCCGCGCCTGCCCGGCGAGGCGGCCGAACCGGGTGTCCGACCCGACCGACACCTCCACGTGCGGCATCCCCGCCCGCCGCACGGCCGCCACCGGATCCCCGGCCCCCTTCGGCAGCCGCCCCTTCAGCTTCTCGACCGCGTCGAGCACGCTGGCCGCCACGCTCGCGGTCTGCATCGAACCGCCCGCGGCGGGCGCCATCGGCAGCGCCGAATCGCCGTACTCGACGCGCACCACGTCGACCGGCACACCGAGCGCGTCCGCGGTGACCTGCGCCAGCGCCGTCGCGGCGCCCATGCCCATCTCCTGGAAGCCGCAGCGCAGGAGGACCGTGCCGTCGTCCGACAGCCGCAGCGTCAGGTTGGCCGTGAACACCCACGCCGGGTGGTAGGCCGTGGCCACCCCCATCCCGACCAGCCACCGGCCGTCCCGCGTCACGCCCGGCTCCGGCGCCCGGTCCCGCCAGCCGAACCGCCGCGCGCCGGCTTCGTAGACCTCCCGCAACCTGCGATGGGTGAACTCCTTGCCGTCCAACGGGTTGCGCTCGGGTTCGTTGCGCATCCGCAGCTCGATCGGGTCCATGCCGAGCTCGGCGGCCAGTTCGTCGACCGCCGACTCGACCGCGAACGTGCCGATCGACTCGCCAGGCGCGCGCATCGACGTGTTCGACACCAGGTCCAGTTCGACCGTGCTCGCCCGGATGAGGATGTGGTCCGCGTCGTAGAGGTGCCGCGACTGCGAGGTGACCTGCTCGGGCGCGCCGCCGACGCGGCCGGTGCGGGTCACGCTCGTGTGGATCAACGCGGTCAGCGCGCCGTCGCGGTCCGCGCCGAGCGCGACGCGCTGGATCGACGGCGTCCGGCCGCCGACCGTGCGGTACACGTCCTCGCGGGTCAGCGCGAGCCGCACCGGCCGTCCGGTCGCGCGGGCGGCCAGCGCGGCGAGGATCGTGCCCGGCCAGACCATGGCTTTGCCGCCGAAACCGCCGCCGACGAACGGTGCGATCACCCGCACGTCGGCGGCAGGCACGCCGAAGCGGATGGCGAGGTGGTTGCGGCACCAGTCGATGGACTGGGTGGAGTCGTGCACGGTCAGCCGGTCGCCGTCCCACTCCGCGATGGTGGCGTGCGGTTCGATCGCGTTGTGCTGGTGCGGCGGCGTGGTGTACCGGTGGTCCACGGTCACCGGCGCCTCGCCGAACGCCTTCTCCGCGTCGCCCTTCTTCGCCGCGCCCGGGGAGACCGGGCTGTACGGCTGCTTCTTCGCGTGTGGTGCCATCGACTCGAAGTCCACAGTGGATGGCAGCAGGGCGTACTCCGCGCGCACGAGCGCCGCCGCTTCCTTCGCCGCGGCCGAGGTTTCCGCCACCACCACGGCGACCGGCTGCCCGTCGAAGTGGACCTCGTCGTCCTGCAGGTAGTTCACCGAGGTGCCGGACACCAGCGTGCTGAGGTTGAGCGGGTTCACCTTGGGCGCCGGCTTGAGCGGGGGCGCGTTGTGGTGGGTCAGGACGGTGATCACGCCGGGCACCGCGCTCGCCGCCGTGGTGTCGAGGCGGGTGACGCGGCCGCGGCTGACCGTGGCGTGCACCAGTGCGGCGTGCGTGAGGCCGGGACGGAGGTGCTCGGCCGCGAACCGCGCCGCGCCGGCCGTCTTGGCCGGGCCGTCGCGGCGATCCAGCGGGGCGCCGATGACGCTCATGCCGCACCTCCCCCGGTGGCCAGCTGACGCAGGGTCGCCACGGTCGTGCGGACGGCCAGGCCGACCTTGAACGCGTTGGCTTCCCGGGTGATCGCCGGCGCGAGTTCGGCTTCGGCGGCGCGGCGGAAGGTGTCGTCGGTGGCCGGTTGGCCGACCAGGAGCCGCTCGGCCTCGGCCGCGCGCCACGGCTTCGTCGCGACCCCGCCCAGCGCCACACGCGCCTCGGTGATCACGCCGTCCTCGACGCGCAGCGCGGCGGCGACCGAGACCAGGGCGAACGCGTACGACGCGCGGTCGCGCACCTTGCGGTACCGGGAGTTCGCGGCCACCGGCGCCGGCGGCAGCTCGACCGCGGTGATCAGCTCGTCGGGCGCCAGCGCCGTTTCGACGTGCGGGGTGTCGCCGGGCGTGCGGTGGAAGTCGCCGATCGGAATGCGCCGGGTGCCGCGGGTGCTCTCCACCTCGACGACCGCGTCGAGCATCGCCAGCGCGACGGCCATGTCGGAGGGGTGGGTGGCGATGCAGTGGTCGCTCACGCCGAGAACGGCGGTGGACCGGGCGAACCCGTCGAGGGCGCCGCAGCCGCTGCCGGGCGTGCGCTTGTTGCACGGCGCGGCGTCGTCGTAGAAGTAGAGGCAGCGGGTGCGCTGCATCAGGTTGCCGCCGACGGTCGCCATGTTGCGCAGCTGGGCCGACGCGCCGTGCAGGACCGCGTGCGCCAGCACCGGGTACCTGGCGCGGATCACCGGGTGGGCGGCGAGGCGGCTGTTGCGGACGAGGGCGCCGATGCGGACGGCGCCGCCGGGCAACTCCTCGACGGCGGTCAGCGGCAGGCGGCTGACGTCGACCACGGTGGCCGGCTGTTCGATGCCCTCGCGCATCAGGTCGACGAGGTTCGTGCCGCCGCCGAGGAACTTGGCGTCGCCGTCCGCGACGGCCGCCAGCGCGGCGGGCACGTCCGGGGCGCTGACGTAGGTGAACGATCTCATTCCGCGACCTCCCGGATCGCGTCGACGATGCCGTTGTAGGCGCCGCAGCGGCACAGGTTGCCGCTCATCCGCTCGCGGATCTCCTCGTCGCTCAGCTCCGGCGAGGCGGTCAGGTGCTCGGTGACGGCGCTCGGCGCGCCCTCCTTGTGCTCGGCGAGCATGCCCACCGCGGAGCACAGCTGGCCCGGCGTGCAGTAGCCGCACTGCAGGCCGTCGGCGCGGACGAACGCCTCCTGCAGCGGGTGGCCGAGCCCCTCGACCGTGGTGATCTCCCGCCCGTCGTACTGCACCGCCAGCGCGAGGCAGGAGTTGATGCGGTCGCCGTCGGCCAGGACGGTGCACGCGCCGCACGCGCCCTGGTCGCAGCCCTTTTTCGTGCCCGTCAGGCCCAGCTCCTCGCGCAGTGCGTCGAGCAGGCTCACCTGGGGCGGGACGTCCAGCCGTTGCGCGGATCCGTTGACCCGCAGTGACACCTCGACCATCTCTGCTCCTCCCGGTTTCTCCCGAAGCTAGCAGGACGGCGTACTCTTAACAAGAGAACAGCGTCCTCTAATTGAGGGTCGTAGAATGATCCGGCGATGTCGAAAGAGTTCCTCCGCGCGCGGCGCCCGGAGCACAAGCAGCAGCGGCGTGAGGCGATCCTCGCGGCGGCGCGGGAGCTCGCGCTCACCTCGGGCGTGCGCAACGTCAGCCTGGGCGGCGTCGCGGCCGCGGTCGGGCTCGCGAAGTCCAACCTGGCGCGGTACTTCGCCACCCGGGAGGAGATCTACCTCGAACTGGCCGCGCAGGAGTTCCACGACTGGGAGACGGCGGTGCTGGAGCGCATCGCCGCGGCGTCCTCGCCGGACGGCGTGTTCGACGCGCTCGTGGAGACGCTCGAGGAGCGCCCGCTGTTCTGCGACCTGCTCTCGCACAGCTCGACCACGCTGGAGCACAACGTGACCGTCGAGGCGGCGCGCGCCTTCAAGCTCCGGACGGCCGAGGCGCTGGCGAAGGTGTCCTCCGCCGTCGCGCGGGCGCGGCCGGACCTGACCGGGGAGGAGGCGGCCGAACTGGTCGCCGCCGCGGCCGGCTTCGCCGCGCTGCTGTACCCGGCGGCCAATCCGCCGCCGGTGATGGCGAAGCTGTACGCGGAGGACCCGGTGATCGCCGCGTTGTGCATCGAGTTCGCCCCGACGGCGAAGCGGATGCTGCGCGCACTGGCGGCGGGGCTGCCGACGCTACGCGAGGGCGGGGACTGAACGCCGCTTGTCCGGTGTGGACAGAATCCGCCGGACCCCTCGTCGGCGGCGGTTTCCGGCGCTAGGGTCACGATCGTGACGACGCTGTACGACCTGCCGCTGTCCGAGCTGTCCGAGTACCGGCCGCCGCTGGACGAACCCGCCGACCTGGACGCCTTCTGGGCCACCGCGCTGGCCGAGGCGGACCGGTCACCGCTGGACCCGGTGTTCCGTCCACAGGAGACGTTGCTGCGGACTGTGGAGGTGTTCGACGCGTCGTTCACCGGCGCGGCCGGGCAGCGGATCTCGGCGTGGCTGCTGCTGCCGCGGGACCGGCCGGCCAAGCTGCCGTGCGTGGTGCAGTACCTGGGGTACAACCTGGGCCGCGGCCTGCCGCACGATTACCTGACGTGGTCGGCGTTCGGGTACGCGCACCTGGTGGTGGACACGCGCGGCCAGGGCGGGAAGTCGGTGCCCGGCGCGACGGGCGATTCGTGGTCGGCCGGGCCGCACGTGCCGGGGTTCATGACACTGGGGATCCTGGACCCGGCGCAGTACTTCTACCGGCGGGTGTACGTCGACGCGGTGCGGGCGGTGGCGGCAGCGCGGGCGCACCCGTCGGTGGACGCGGACCGGATCGTGGTGGCGGGTGGCAGCCAGGGCGGCGGAATCACGATCGCCGCGGCGGCACTCGCGCCCGGGGTCGCGGCCGCGATGCCGGACGTGCCGTTCCTGTGCCACTTCCGCCGTGGGGCGGAGATCGCTTCCGAGGGGCCATATTTGGAGCTGGTGACGTGGCTGGCCGCGCACCGGCACCGGGCCGGGGAGGCGTTTGCCACGCTGCGGTATTTCGACGGGGCCGTGCTGGCTTCGCGGGCTTCGGCGCCTGCGTTATTCAGCGTGGCGTTGCGGGATCCGGTTTGTCCTCCGTCGACTGTGTTCGCGGCGTTCAACCGGTGGGGTGGGGATTCGGAGATCCGGGTGTGGGAGTGGAATGAGCACGAAGGAGGGCAGGGGGCTCAGGTCGCCGAACAGGCCTCCTGGCTGGGGCGGGTTTTGTAGGCGCTACGCGCGTTTCTACTGCGTCGGCTTCGCTTCGCTACGCCCCCATTGAGCCACCGCCCCGATTTTTCATTGTTTCTACGGCCGAGCAGGGGTTGTCAAGGCGGGAAAGAGTACCTTGACAACCCCTGGTCGGCCGCAGAACTGGGCTGTGGATCGGGAGCGGGGGGAGGGCTGGACGGCCTGGTTGTTGCTTTTCGTTGCCGGCTTCCTGTCCGCAGGCCGGCAACGAAAAAGCGCCCCCTATTCAACCGGCGCCGCCACCCCGAATCCCCCGTACTTGCCGGCCTTCGCGCGCTTCCGCACCTCGTCGAAGTGCCGGTGCACGGCCTCCTCGGCGGCATCGGCATCCCCGGCCACCAGCGCATCGACAATCGCCTGGTGACGTTTCGCCGTGGAGCTCGCCGAACCTGCTGGGCCACCCAGCTCGGCCTCCGCCGCCCGGTACACGTCCCAGAACAGGCGCGTCAGCTCGCGGGCCAGGTCGAACCCGGCCTCGGCGCAGATCAGGTCGTGGAACTCACGATCGGCGGCCGCGCTGTCCGGGCCCTTGCGCATCCGCACCACGCACGACTCCAGCGCGGAGATCAGCTCCGGCCGGTGCCGCCGCGCGACCCGGCGCGTCAGCTCGGTCTCCAGCATCTCCCGCACCTCGAGCAGGTCCCGCAACCGGCCGGTCGTCCCCGCCCCGGGCGTCCGGGTGCGGAACAGCAGCCACGTCCGCAACGCCTCCGAACCGGCCGAGCCGACGAACGTGCCGTACCCGTGCCGCACCTCGACGATCCCCAGCGCCCGCAGCGCCCGGATCGCCTCGCGGATCGAATTGCGGCTCACCCCGATGTCGGCCATCAGGTCGAGCTCCGTCGGCATCGGCGAGCCGGGCGGGAGGTCCCGCTCGATGATCAGGTCGATGATCCGTTTGCTGATCTCGTCGCCGAGCTGAGGGCGTGCCACATCCAACTCCCCGCCTGCTGACCGCCGGATTTCCGGACATCCTACGTCAGACCCCTTGACCACGGGACGCGCCGCTGTTTACAGTCACCCGGTCGCAGGACGTCCTACGTCCTACTTCCCTGCTCCGGCCTGATCAACGACGCACAAGTCAGGAGACGTCATGTCGCACAGCCTGTCCGGCCTCAGCCGCCGCGATTTCCTGCGGTACACCGGACTCGCCGGCACGGCCGCGGCCTTCTCGGTCACCCTGGGGGCCTGTGGCGGACCGGCGTCCACCAACACCACGGGCAGCTCCACCGGCACGCTCACCGCGGTCATCGGCTACGGCAACAACCAGACCTGGGACCCGCTGCAGACCGCCTCCGCCTTCTCGATGGCCGCCAACCTGCACTGCTACGAATCGCTGGTCGAGGGCGACCCGATCACCCGCGACCCGTTCCCCGGCCTGGCCAAGGCGCTCCCGGCCGACCTCAGCGGCACCAGCCTGAAGTTCGAGCTGCGCGACGGCGCCAAGTGGCACGACGGCACGCCGGTCACCGCCGACGACGTCGTCTTCACCTACGCCCGCGTGCTCGACCCCAACGAAAAGGTGCTGGTCCACAGCTTCTTCGCGGACTGGCTCGCCGAAGTCCGCAAGACCGGCGAGAACTCCGTCGAGTTCGTGCTCAAGCACCCGTTCCCGTACGCGCTCAAGCGCATCCAGACCGCCAAGATCTGCCCCAAGCACGTCTTCGAGGGCAAGTGGAAGGACGCCGCGGGCGGCAAGGTCGTCGGCTCCGGCCCGTACAAGGTCGTCGAGCAGGCCCCGCTGTCCTACACCCGGTTCGAGAAGTTCGCCGAGTACAACGGCCCGCGCCCGGCGGCCTACCAGTCCATGCTGTGGAAGTCGATCGTGGACGCCGCGCCGCGCGTCGCGGCCATCTCCGGGGCCAACCCGGAGGCGCAGATCGTGGAGAACATCCCGGCGGCCAACGCCGAGCAGCTGCGCAAGTCCGGCCGCAGCGTCGAGTTCGCCGACGGCGGCAACAACCTGTTCCTGATGTTCAACACCGCGCACGCGCCGTTCGACAACAAGCTCGTGCGGCAGGCCCTGCACTACGCCATCGACAAGCAGAAGATGATCCAGATCGGCCTGCAGGGCGCGGGCACGGCGGCGACCTCGTTCATCAACCCGAAGCTGTCCGCGTCCCAGCCCGCCGCCAACGACTTCGCCTACAACCCGGACAAGGCGAGGCAACTGCTCCAGCAGGCCGGCGTCACCAACCTGGCGATCACCCTGTCCACCACCAACACCTCGCTCGTCTCGGACTGCGTGAAGGTCATCAAGGAGGGCTGGGACGCGATCGGCGTGACCACCACGCTGGACTCG
Organism: Amycolatopsis thermoflava N1165; assembly: GCF_000473265.1. Classification (NCBI taxonomy): domain Bacteria; kingdom Bacillati; phylum Actinomycetota; class Actinomycetes; order Pseudonocardiales; family Pseudonocardiaceae; genus Amycolatopsis; species Amycolatopsis thermoflava. The sequence goes on along the minus strand of NZ_KI421511.1, from coordinate 7,614,903 downwards.
CAGGACACCAAGGCGCTGTTCTCGAAACTGGACAGCGGCAAGGACTTCGAGGTCGTCGCCACCACCAACAACCCGCTGCAGTTCGGCAACGACCCGGACCTGCTGACCCGCTACTACTACGACAAGACGTCGGTGCTCATGACCACCTACGCCCGGTGGACCGGCCCGGAGTCGCAGGCCCTGCTGGACCTGCAGAACCAGGCCGCCGCGGAGACCGACGAGGCGCGCCGCGCGCAGCTCACCAAGCAGCTGCTGGACCTGATCTCCGAGCACGCCGTCATCTACCCCGTGGTCTTCACCCAGCTCGGCACCGCGTGGAACGCGCAGAAGATCACCGGCGTGCGGGCACAGGGCTACCCGGGCATCTACCTCAACCAGGCCAAGCCGGTCTGAGGAGCGCTGCCGTGGCCGTCGTCGTGCGGATGCTGCTCGCCCGCATCCTCGCCCTGATCCCGCTGGTGCTCGGGGTGGTCCTGTTCGTCTTCATCGTCATGCGGTTCTCCCCCGTGGACACGGCCGTGGCCGCGCTCGGCGACGCCAACCCCACACCGGAACAGCTCCAGCAGTTCCGCCAGGAGAACGGCCTGCTCGACCCGCTCCCGCTGCAGTACGTGCACTTCGTGTGGCACCTGCTGCGGGGCGACTTCGGCACCAGCGTGATCACGAAGGAGCCGGTCGGGCAGGTCATCGCCACCGCGCTGCCGCTGACCGTGCAGCTCACCCTGCTGGGCCTGCTGATCGCGATCGTCGCCGGGCTCGTGCTCGGCGTGACGTCGGCGCTGTTCCGCGACCGCTGGCCGGACCAGCTGATCCGGATCGTCACGCTGGCCGGTGTCGCCGCGCCCGCGTTCTGGATCGCGGTGCTGCTCGTCCAGTGGCTCGCGGTGGGCGAAGGGCTCTTCCCCACCAGCGGCTACGTCAGCCCGGCCGACTCGTTCGGCGGCTGGCTCAACTCGCTGGCGCTGCCCGCGATCTCGCTCGCGCTGCCGGTCGCCGCGCAGCTGACGCGCATCATCCGCACCTCGATGGTCGAGGAGCTGGACAAGGACTACGTCCGCACCGCGCGCGGCGGCGGGCTGCCGCCGGTGGTGGTCGTCGGCCGCAACGTGCTGCGCAACGCGCTGATCAACCCCCTCACCGTGCTCGGCCTGCGGGTCGGCTACCTGCTGGGCGGCGCCGTCGTGATCGAGACGATGTTCGCGCTGCCCGGGATGGGACAGAACATGATCCAGGCCGTCAAGGACGGCGACACCGCGAAGGTCCAGGGCTTCGTGATCACCATCGCGGTCGGGTTCGTCCTGGTCAACCTGATCGTCGACGTGCTGTACCTGATCGTGAACCCGCGCCTGCGGAGCCGGTCGTGATGCGGCAGCTGTACCGGCCCGGGCTCACCAAGCGCCTGTCCCGGCCCGGTATCCGGTTCCGCCGGTTCAACACGGCGTCGTGGATCGCGATCGGGGTGCTGGCCGTGCTCGCGCTGGTGGCGCTGATCGGCCCGCTGCTGGTCAAGGACCCCTACGCGCTGGGCACCGAGGTCACCGGGCCGAACGCCGCGCACTGGTTCGGCACCGACCAGTCCGGCCGCGACATCCTCTCCCGCGTGGTGCACGGCGCCCGCTGGTCGCTCGCGATCGGGCTCGGCGCCGCCGCGCTGGCGCTGGTCTGCGGCGCGCTGATCGGGGCGCTCGCGGCGACCTCCCGGCGCGGGGTGGACTCGGTGGTCATGCGCGTGCTCGACGTGCTGATGGCCTTCCCCGGCATCGCGCTCGCGGCCGTGCTCGTCGCGGTGTTCGGCCGCGGCATCGGGGTGCTGATCCTGGCGATCGCGTTCGTCAACGTGCCGCCGGTCGCGCGCGTGGTGCGGGCGAACGTGCTGGCGCAGTACAGCGAGGACTACGTCGCGGCCGAGCACATCATCGGCGCGCGCCGGTTCTTCATCCTGGTCAAGCACGTGGCGGTGAACTGCGCCGCGCCGATCCTGGTGTTCTGCACGGTGATGGTGGCCGACGCGATCGTGTTCGAGGCGTCGCTGTCGTTCATCGGCGCCGGCATCCAGCCGCCCGACCCGTCGTGGGGCTCGGTGCTCGCCGACGGCAAGGACATGGTGCTCAACGGCGGCTGGTGGGCCACGTTGTTCCCGGGTCTGATGATCCTGTTCACGGTGCTGGCGCTGAACGTGCTGTCCGAAGGGATTTCCGACGCGTGGGCGGCGCCGTCGTCCCGCACCGCGAAGGCGGCGGAGGTCGCCAAGGCGGTCGTCGCCGAGGAGGCGGCCGAGAACGTCGCGCCGGTGCTGCCGATCCGCGGTCTGCGCGAGGTGGGCGAACGGCTGTCCCGCCGCGCCCGTGCGCTGACCGGGCGGGACACCCTGCTCTCCGTCGAGGGGCTGACGATCGCGTTCCCGGAGCGGCACAACGGGGTCAACGTCGTCGACGACGTCTCGTTCACCGTGCGCTCGGGCGAGGTGCTCGGCCTGATCGGCGAATCGGGCTGCGGCAAGTCGCTGACCGCGCTGTCGATCGTCGGGCTGCAGCCGCGGACCGCGCGGCTGTCCGGCCGGATCCGGTTCGCGGGCGAGGACCTGCTCACGATGAAACCGTCCGCGCGGCGGCGGCACCTCGGCCACGACATCGCGATGATCTACCAGGACGCGCTCAGCTCGCTGAACCCGGCGATGACGATCCAGGCGCAGCTCAAGCAGTTCACCCGCCGCGGCGGCACCCGCACCCCGCGCGAGCTGGTGGAGCTGGTCAACCTCGACCCGGACCGCACGCTGCGGGCCTACCCGCACGAGCTGTCCGGCGGGCAGCGGCAGCGGGTGCTGATCGCGATGGCGTTGTCCCGCAGCCCCAGGCTGATCGTGGCCGACGAGCCGACCACCGCGCTGGACGTCACTGTGCAGGCACAGGTGATCTCGCTGCTGCTGCGCCTGCAGGAGGAACTGGGCTTCGCGCTGGTGCTGGTGTCGCACGACCTGGCGCTGGTGTCCGATGTGGCCGATCGCGTGGTCGTGATGTACGGCGGGCAGGTCGCCGAGGCCGGCACCACCGCGCAGGTCGTCGGCGCACCGCGGCACCACTACACGCGCGGCCTGCTCAGCGCGGTGCTGTCGCTGGAGGAGAACGACGCCCGGCTCACCCAGATCAAGGGCGTCGTCCCGGCCCCGGCGGACTTCGCGCCCGGCTGCCGGTTCGCCGACCGCTGCCCGGCGGCGCGGGCGCACTGCCGCACCGACCTGCCGGTGGTGGCGGGATCCGGGATGGACCACCTCGTCGCGTGCCACCACCCCGCCGAACCGATGGCGGAACCGGAGGTCCTGGTGAAGGGAGCGCCGGCATGACCCTGCTGGAACTGGACCGGGTGCACGTGGTGCACAAGATCCGCTCGTCCGGCCTGTTCGGGCACGACTCCGTGCACGCGCTGACGGACGCGACGCTGACCGTGCGGCCCGGCGAAACGATCGGCGTGGTCGGCGAGTCCGGGTGCGGCAAGACCACGCTGGCGAAGGTGGTCGTCGGGCTGCAGAAGCCGACCAGCGGCGTCGTGCGCTACCGAGGCGAACCGGTGTCGGACCAGCGTGGGTTCGGCCGCGACATCGGCATGATCTTCCAGGACCCGTCGACCGCGCTGAACCGGCGGATGTCGATCGCCCGCATCGTGCGGGACCCGCTCGACGTGCACCGCGTCGGCACCCCGGCGCAGCGGGCCGAGCGGGTGCGCGAGCTGATGGAGCTGGTCGGCCTGCCGCCCAGCGTCGCGGACGCGGTGCCCGGCCAGCTGTCCGGCGGCCAGCGGCAACGCGTGGCGATCGCGCGTGCGCTGGCGCTGGAGCCCTCGCTGCTGGTCGCCGACGAGCCGACCTCGGCGCTGGACGTGTCGGTGCGCGCGCAGATCCTCAACCTGCTGCTCGACCTGCGGGACCGGCTGGGGCTGGCGATGATCTTCGTGTCGCACGACATCCAGACCGTGCGCAAGATGAGCGACCGCATCGTCACGATGTACCTGGGCCGCATCGTCGAAGACGCCCCGGCCGCGGCGATCCCCGGCGACGCGCGGCACCCGTACACGCGGGCGTTGTTCTCCGCCACGCCGAGCCTGCTGAACCCGATCGAACCCATAGTCCTGACCGGGCCGGTGCCGTCCGCGGTCAGCCCGCCGAGCGGGTGCGCCTTCCGCACCCGCTGTCCGAAAGCGACGGACGAGTGCGCGGCCGCGGTGCCCCCGTCCGCCGACGCCGGCGACGGGCACACCTACCACTGCATCCACCCCGAACTCGAAGTGAGCGTGCGATGACTCGATTCACCGGCATCATCCCCCCGCTGTGCACCCCGTTCCGCGACGACTTCACCATCGACGTGGACTCGCTGCGCCGGCACCTGGACGTCCAGCTGGACGCCGGGGTGCACGGGGTGTTCGTGCTGGGCTCGTCCAGCGAGGTGGCGTTCCTGCCGGACCGGCAGCGCCGGGTGGTGATCGAGACGGCGGTGGCGCACGTCGGCGGCCGGGTCCCGGTGCTCGCCGGGTGCATCGACATGACGACGCTGCGGGTCGCCGAGCACATCCGGGTCGCCGAGGAGGCCGGCGCGGACGCCCTCGTCATCACCGCGCCCTACTACACCCGCACGCACACCGCGGAGATCGAGCAGCACTTCCGGCTGCTGCACGCGCAGGCCGCGCTGCCGATCTTCGCCTACGACATCCCGGTCGCGGTGCACTCGAAGCTGGACCGGGAGATGGTCCTGCGGCTGGCCGAGGACGGCGTGCTGGCCGGGCTGAAGGACTCCAGCGGCGACGAGGCCGGGTTCGGCGCGCTGCTGCTGGGCCGCCGGGAGCGCGGGCTGTCGGAGTTCGCCGTGTTCACCGGGTCCGAACTGGTGGTGGACCTCGCGCTGCAGATGGGCGCGGACGGCGCGGTGCCCGGACTGGCCAATGTGGACCCTGCCGGGTACGTGACGATCTGGGACCGGGTGCGGGCGGGCGACCTTGCCACGGCACGGCGGGAACAGAACCGGCTCATGCGGCTGTACGACATCACGCATGCCGCGCCGCCGGAGCGGATGGGCCGCGGCTCGGCCGGGCTCGGCGCGTTCAAGGCGGCGATGAAGATGCGCGGGTTCATCGACAACTCGGTGATGGCGCCGCCGCAACTGCCGCTCAACGACGAGGAACTGTTGCGCATCAAGGGTGCGCTCACGGAGGCGGGCCTGCTGTGATCCACTACGGCGCGGACTACAACCCGGAACACTGGGCCGAGGACGTCTGGGACGAGGACGTCAAGCTGATGACCGAGGCCGGGGTCACGCTGGTGACGCTCGGCGTCTTCTCCTGGGCGAAGGTCGAGCCGCGGCCGGGCGAATACGACTTCGGCTGGGTCGACACCGTGATGGACAAGCTCGCGGCGGCCGGTATCCAGGTGGCGCTGGCGACGATGACCGCCTCGCCGCCGCCGTGGCTGACCCACCGCCACCCCGAGGTGCTGCCCGTGCGCGAAGACGGGACGCGGCTCTCGCCGGGTTCGCGGCAGCAGTTCTGCCCGTCCAGCCCGGTGTTCCGCGAGCACGCGGCGCGGCTGGTGGAGCAGCTCGCGAACCGGTACGGCGACCACCCGGCGCTGAAGATCTGGCACGTCGGCAACGAGTACGGCTGCCACATCCGGGCGTGCTACTGCGACACCTCCGCCGAGGACTTCCGGTCCTGGCTGCGCGAGCGGTACGGCACGCTGGACGCGCTGAACGCGGCGTGGTCGACGACGTTCTGGTCGCAGGGCTACTCGGACTGGGCCGAGATCCAGCCGCCGCGGGTGGCGCCGTCCTTCCGCAACCCCGCCCAGCAGCTGGACTACCAGCGGTTCTCCTCCGACGCGTCGCTGGCGTGCTACCGGGTGGAGGCGGAGGTGCTGCGCCGGGTCACGCCGGACGTCCCGCTCACCACCAACTTCGTCGGGCTGGTGCAGAAGGCGCTGGACTGGCACGCGTGGGAGCCGCACGAGGATGTGGTGTCGCTGGACTCCTACCCCGAGCCCTACGACCCGCGCGGGCACGTCGAGGCGGCGTTCGGGTACGACGTGGTGCGGTCGCTGAAGAACGGGCAGCCGTGGATGCTGCTGGAGCACGCGCCGAGCGCGGTGAACTGGCGCAAGCACAACGGCGCCAAGGCCCCCGGCGTGATGCGGCAGGGTGTGCTGCAGGCGGTGGCGCGGGGCGCGGACGCGGCGATGTTCTTCCAGTGGCGGCAGAGCCGCGGTGGCGCGGAGAAGTTCCACTCGGCGATGGTGCCGCACGCCGGCGCGGACACCCGGGTGTTCGCGGAGGCGCGGGCGCTCGGGCAGGACCTCGCGGCGCTGGCCGACGTGGCGGGCACGCGGGTGCGGTCGGACGTGGCGTTCCTGCACGACTGGAACAGCTGGTGGGCGCTGGAGCTGGACGCGCACCCGTCGGCCGACGTCACGCAGCTCGACGCGCACCTGGCGCACTACGCGCCGTTCTTCGACGCCGGCATCTCCTGCGACGTGGTGCGCCCCGACCGGCCGGCGGGGTACAAGCTGGTCGTGGTGCCGAACCTGTACCTCCTCGATGCGGAGACCGCCGAGGGCCTGCGGCGGTACGTCGAGGGCGGCGGGCACCTGGTGGTGTCGTTCTTCTCCGGCATCGTCGACTCGTGCGACCGCGCCCACCTCGGTGGCTACCCGGTGGCCCCGCTGCGGGAAGCGCTCGGGGTGTCGGTGGAGGAGTTCTGGCCGCTGGCGCCGGGCACGTCGGTGCCGTTGAGTCCGGAGTGGACCGGCAGGCTGTGGTCGGAAGCCATCGAGCTGAGGGGCGCGGAGGCGGTCGCGTCCTTCGACGGCGGCGACCTGGCCGGCTCTCCCGCGGTGACCCGCCACGCCTACGGCGCGGGTGTCGCCTGGTACCTCGGCACGCGGCTGGACCCGGCCGGGATGCGCGAGCTGGTCGACCGGGTGGCCGCGGAAGCGGGTGTGCGGCCGGTCCTGCCCGGCCTGCCCGCCGGTGTCCAGGCGGTCCGCCGGGAAGCCGCGGACCGGCAGTTCCTGTTCCTGCTCAACCACAACACGGATGCGGTCGCGGTGGACCTGGGAGAACCGGCCCCCGACCTGCTCACCGGTTCCGCGCCGTCGGCCCGGCACACGTTGCCACCGCGCGGCGTCGCAGTCCTCCGGCTCCACTAAACCGAAGGGAAGGCACATGAGATCGTTCGCAGCGTGGCGCGCGGTCCCGCTCGCGGCGGTGCTGTTCGCCAGTCTGCTCGGCGGCGGGGTCACCGCCTCCGCCGACACCGCCAGACCGGGCTTCGACCAGCAGTCGCTGTTCAACCCCAAGCAGGAGCAGGGCTACTTCTGCTTCCGCATCCCCGCGATCGTCAAGAGCACCGCGGGCACCCTGCTCGCGTTCGCCGAGGGCCGGGTCAACGACTGCGGTGACGCCGGTGACATCGACCTCGTCCTCAAGCGCTCCACCGACGGCGGCCGGACCTGGTCACCGCTGGAGGTCATCAACTCCGGAGACGGCGACACGCACGGCAACCCGGTCCCGATCGTGGACCGGACGACCGGCCGGATCGTCCTGATCACCACCTACAACGCCGGCCGCACCGACGGCAAGGGCTGCGACGTACCGTGCGCCCGCCCGCCGCACGTGCAGTACAGCGACGACGACGGGCTCACCTGGTCCGCGCCGGTCGACATCAGCGCGCAGGCCAGCAGGCCCGAGTGGGACGCGTGGTACGCCTCGGGCCCGGTGCACGGGATCCAGCTCACCAAGGGCGAGCACCGCGGCCGCCTGGTGTTCGGGGTGAACGCGGAGACCGCGCAGGGCACCGACCCGGTGGCCAACCACGCCGCACTCGTCTACAGCGACGACCACGGCGCGACCTGGCACATCGGCGCGGTGGACAGCTACCCGTTCCAGGCGAAGGGCCCGTTCACGCAGAAGCCGCAGGAGATCACCGTCGTCGAGCTCGCCGACGGGTCGATCTACGCCGGCGGCCGCGAGCAGGGCGGCACCGACATCGGCAACCGCGACTACGCGATCAGCCGCGACGGTGGCGAGACCTTCAGCCAGCCGTTCCGGACGATCCCCGACCTGGTCACGCCGATGGTGCAGGGCTCGCTGCTGCGCCTGGACCGGCCGGGGCCGGACCGGATCCTGTTCGCGTCGCCGTCGGACACCGACCGGCGGCGGTGGATGATGATCCGCTCGTCCTACGACGGCGGCCGCAGCTGGGAGAACGCCGAGCAGGGCACGCGGGTGACCGACGAGTGGTCCGGCTACTCGGACATGGTGCAGATCAGCGACCGGTCCGCCCGCACGACCGAGATCGGCCTGATGTACGAGGGCGGCCCGGTCGACGCGCGCGACGAGATCCGGTTCGCCCGCTTCACCGAGGACGTGCTGGGCTGGCGCAATTCGGCCGGCCCGACGACGCGGGACGTGTCCGGTGAACGGTCGGACGCCTACCTGATCGGCGGCCCGGTTCCGGTGCCCGGCCGCTACGGTGACGCGCTGGAACTGGACGGCGTGGACGATTTCGTGCGCGTGCCCTACGACAGCGCGCAGGTGGTCGGCGACGGCGACTTCACGTGGACCGGCTGGGTCCGGTACGGCGCGTCGACGGCCAACCAGGTGTTCTTCTGGATGGGCGGCATGGGCTCGACCGCGCCACAGATCTGGCTGCGCGGTGAACCGGCCGCGAACCGCCTGATCGCGTCGATGACCACCACGGCGGGCACGAAACAGGTCACGTCGGCGGGCGCCTTCAACGACCAGCAGTGGCACCACGTGGCGCTGCAGCGCACCGGCGGCCAGTTGCTGCTGTTCGTCGACGGCGTGCAGGTGGCGGCGGGCCCGGCAGCGGCCGGTTCGGTGACCGAGCGGGTGTCGTTCCAGTTCTGGCTGGGCCGCCGCCTCGACGGGGGCATGGGACTGGACGGCGCGCTGGACGACGTACGGCTCTACCGCAAGGCGCTGTCACCGTCCGAATTGGACGCTGTCCGGGCGAACGACCCCGTGCGGGACGCCCTGGCGCTGCGGCTGCCGTTCTGAGTCGCGGAGTCCCGGCCCCGTGCGACGGGGCCGGGACTTCACCGCAGCCCGTGCCGGTCCAGCCAGGCCGACAACGTCGCGGCCATCGCCACCGGCTGGTCCTCCGGGGTGTGGTGCCCGGCGGGGAGATCGTGGTGGACGATGTCGAGAGCCGCGAAGTTCTCCGCGCACCACGCGATCATCCGGTCGTCCATCATCGTGTCGAAGCCGGGGCGGAACGTCATGAGCAGCTTCGGCACGTCCCCGCTGGCCGCGAGCCACTTGTCGTAGTGCTCGACGCGGGCGACAACGTCGGCGGGTTCCCCGCCCAGCGGCATCGACCGCGCCCACCGCAACAGCGGCACCCGGCTCTCGCGCGTCGGATAGGGCCGCAGGTAGGCCGCGCGGTCCTCCTCGCCGAGAGCCATCGACTCCAGGAAGATGTTGTCGTCCAGCATCATCTTCTCGCCCAGTCCCGGTGTCTTGAGTGCCCGGAAGATCTCGGCGCCTGCGGGCGGGAACTCCTCCCAGGACATGGGCTTCACGATCGTCTCGGTGACCGCGATGCCCCGCACCCGGCCCGGGTGGCGGGCGGCCCAGTCGAAGGCGAGCGCGCCGCCCCAGTCGTGGCCGACCAGCACCACGTCGTCCAGCCCGACGTGCTCGAACCAGGCGTCGAGGTAGCGGGCGTGGTCGTCGAAGGTGTAGCCGATGTCCGGCTTCGCCGACTCGCCCATGCCGATCAGGTCGGGCGCCAGCTTCCGGCCCGGGCCCGCCGCGGGCATGATGTGCCGCCACAGGTGGGACGACGCGGGGTTGCCGTGCAGGAAGACGATCGGCTGCCCGTCGCCGGTCTCACGGTGGTGCAGGATCACTTGAACACCGCCGCGTTCGCGCCTGCCCACTCGGCGAAGCTGCGCGCCGGGCGCCGTAGGACGCGCTCGACGTCCTCGCTGACCCGCTGCTCCGCCGGCGTCGGCGTGCCGAGGATGTCCAGTGTGGACTCCACGACCGGCTCGGGCATGACCTGCAGCATCCGCGTCCGCGCCTCCGCCCGGCTGAGCTCCGCGAAGCGCACCGGCTCCCCCAGCGCGTCGGCGATCGCCGACGCCTGCTGCCGCAGCGTGACCGGCTCCGGCCCGGTGAGCGTGTACGCCCGGCCGGCGTGCCCGTCCTCACGCATCGCCGCGGCGGCCACCTCGGCGATGTCCACCGGGTCCACGGTGGGCAGCGCGACGTCCCCGAACGGCGCCTCGACCGTCCGCCGGGTGCGCACCATTTCGGCCCAGCCGAACGCGTTGGAGTGGAAGCCGCCCGGCCGCAGGAGGGTCCACTCCAGGCCGGAGGTGACGACCGCGTCCTCCAGTCCCGGCGCGTGCCGCCCCGTCGCCACCCCCTGCGACGACAACAACACGACCCGTCGCACGCCGCTCGCCTTCGCTGCGCGCAGGACGCCGTTGAGGTCCCCGCCGGCCGCCAGGAAGTCCGGCGAGGTGAGCAGGAACAGTGTCCGCGCCCCGTCGAGCGCGGGCTTGAGCGTCTCCGGCTCGGTCAGGTCGGCCCGCACGTGCCGCGCACCGGGCAGGTCCGCTTCCTTGCGCGACACCGCCGTCACGGGCTCGCCGGTCCTGGCGAGCGCCTGCACCAGCGGCCGCCCGACGTTGCCGGTAGCTCCGGTCACCACAAACATTTCCGCTCCCGTTCTCTTCGTGTGGGAGCGACGCTACTGTCGTGGGGCTAGTAGGTACCTAGAGGAAAGTAGTGGATCCGGTGACCGAAACCACAGCCAGTCCCGAGCTGGCCTGCCCGATCGCGCCCGTGGTCGACCTCGTGTTCAGCCGGTGGACCACGCCGATCCTGTGGACGCTGAACGAGTACGGCAGGCAACGTTTCGTGGAGCTGTCCCGCCGCATCACGACGATCACGCCGAAGGTCCTCACGCAGCGGCTGCGCCAACTGGAGCGCGACGGGCTCGTGGTGCGCACCTACCACGCCGAGGTGCCGCCGCGGGTGGAGTACGAGATCAGCGACCTCGGCCGCAGCCTGGCGCCGCTGTTCGCGACCCTCGCGGAGTGGTCGCCGAACCTGGAGAAGGTCGAGCAGGCCCGCGCCGAGTACGACGCGCAGCAGAAGAAGCGCCCCTGAGCTCAAACCTGATCACCGCTCGGGCGCCAGGTGGATCAGTCCTGCGTCCGTCTGGCGGAAGCCGCAGGCGCCGAAGTAGCGCCGCAACTGTGGCTCGAAGTCGCCGTGCAACCACTCGCAGTCGGCGGCACGCCCCCGAGCGGCGCCAACTGGACGACAGCGGTGCCGATACCGCGGTGCTGGTGCGAGCCCCGGGTTGTCGATCAGGAACGCGCAGCTTCGTGAACGTGGCCTGGCACGGTGGTGACCACACCAGGAGCCCGGTCGACCATCCCGTCGTCGGCGATGGGCTCCCACCAAGCGTAGAAGATCACTTCACTCACCCGGCCAGCATCACCGACCCGCCACGATGCGCAACCCATTCGGTCCCGCGCTGTGTGCCCCCGGCAGGACTCGAACCTGCGACCTAGAGATTAGAAGAATCTCGCGTCTGAGCGGTGTCGCTACCTGGGAAAACGCAGCTCGGGACCGAGCCTAAGAACTCAGTCTCTTGCTGTAGCCACTACGCCTATTCCACAGTGGACCAGGGACTGAATTGTGACACACACCATGCCTGGGCAGGTGCGCCGCGGCCGCCTCTCCCGCCCGCACGCGCCCGCCACCTTCACCCGCTGGCGGGTCTTGACTCTCATCCTGATCTTCCCCGCCACGTTCGTGGCGACCGGCCTGCTTGTCCAAGCTGGGGGGAACGCGTGGACGCTGCCCGGCGCCGCCGCGCCCGACTGGGCACCGGCCGGCGACAGCGCGGTCATCCGCTGCATCGGGGACTGCCGATGAGGCGCGCACTCCCCGCGGCCGCCGCGATCGCCGCCATCATCCTGATCACCGTCTTGTCCGGCTTCGGGCCGGACCCGTCCGCCCCGCGCTGCGAGATCCCCGGCCAGCAGCGAACGACCGTGGTGGAATGCGAGGCACGATGACTGACGCCTTCGGACCCGCGACTGACGCGGACCAGCGTGCAAGGCAGCGCCGGTGTCTGGTGGTGCTGAACGAGTTGCTCAAACTCGGCGTGAAGCGCGAACTGCCGCCGTTGAACTGGCACCTGCCGGAGTCCTTCACCCCCCTCGTTGGCACCGTTGGGGCGGTCGCGCCAGAGCACCATCCCCGGAATGTCTTCGACGCATGGCTGGCTGGACTCGCGCGCGACCCTCGTTCGGAGGGGAGGCCACTCCGGTTCCTCGGCACCGACGGGATGGTCTCGGACAGGACGACGGACGGTGGCGAAACGCACTTGCTCGCGGCGTTCGGCTTTCGGGCAGCCAAGGACACGCGGCACGTCGACGTCGTCCTTCGGGCCAGCTGGTACGAGGCAGAGCTGGATCCGGTCACGCGTGCCTTGGCGAAGCCCGCTCGGAGCACCTGATGCGTCGCCTATCCCGCGCGGCCAGCGCCGCGCTCGACCTCGCCGTGGTAATCGCCGCGACGCTGGCGCCCGCCCTGTTCCCGCGGCTGAACCCGCGGATGGGAGATGATGACGAGCTTGTGGCGGCCCCAGCGATCAGTCCGCCGCCCACTCGTAGGTGAGCCGGTACCGGTCCGCCGGCAGCGTCATGTCGTTCATCTCCAGCGGGGTCCCGTCCTCGCGGTAGGCGATGCGCGTCACGGTGAGCACCGGCGTACCGGGCGGCAGCTGCAGCTGCGAGCGCTCCTCATCCGTCGGCATCCGGGAGCCGACGTCCTCGACGAAGCGGCCGATGCGGTGTCCGGCCTCTTCGAGCCGCGCGTACGCACCGCCCGGCCCGGTGTCGACCTCCTCGATCGCCGTGCCGCGGGAGACCTCCCGCGGCAGCCGTGACACCGCGAGCTGCACCACCAGGCCGTTCGCACGCATCACGCGGTCTCGGACGGTGACCTCCGCGCCCGGCTCGATGCTGAGCAGCTCGGCCACGCGGGCGTCGGCCGGTTCAAACCGGATCCGGACGCTGCTGCTTGGCGTGAAGCCCTGTGCGCGGGCATCGGCGAGGAAGGCGCCTTCGTTCTTCGCGCGGGCCGCGCGGGACAGGCGCGAGCGCGCCAGCCGGGTGATCGCGGCGGGCGGCCGGACGAACGCGCCCTTGCCGTGCAGCACGTTCACCACGCCGTCGCTTTCGAGCAGCTGCACGGCCTTGCGCACGGTCTCGCGGGACACGCCGTAGGGCGTGTCTGACAAAGATCGCGGTTGGTGGCTGGGATGCTGCTGGTCGTGTCGCGGTTTCGGATGCTCTCGGATGAGCAGTGGGTGTTGATCGAGGATTTGTTGCCGGCGCGGACGGGGAGGCCGGGGCGTCCGTTTTCGGATGCGCGGGCGATGGTGGAGGGGATCATCTACCGGTACCGCTGTGGGCTGGCGTGGCGGGATGTGCCGGGAGTGTTCGGGCCGTGGCAGACGATCTGGACCTGGCACCGGCGGCTGGCCCGGGAAGGCATCTGGGATGTGGTGCTGCAGCGGCTCCAGGCCTTCGCGGACGCGGCTGGGTTGATCGACTGGTCGGTCTCGGTCGACTCCAGCATCGTGCGGGCGCATCAGCACGCCACGACCATCACCCGCCACACAGGGGGCTGGATCGAACTACACGAAACCCGGGATCGAGCCGCCTGACCACGCCATCGGCCGCTCCCGCGGCGGCTGGACTACCAAGATTCACCGTGTCGTCGACGGGAACGGGCGGGGACTGGTCACCCTGCTGACACCAGGCCAGGCCGGGGACTCACCGATGTTCGAACCGCTGATGGCCCACCTGCAGGTGCCCCGCTTGGGCGGCGGGCGAGCACGGACCCGCCCCAACCGGGTGCGCGCAGACAAGGCCTACTCCTCCCGCGCCATCCGCAACCACCTACGCAGGCGGGGAATCCAGGCGGTCATCCCCGAACCGGCCGACCAAGCAGGACACCGCAAACGCCGCGGTTCCCGCGGCGGACGACCACCCGCCTTCAACGAGGTCGACTACCGCGGACGCAACGTCATCGAACGCAGCTTCAACCAGCTCAAACAATGGCGCGGCATCGCCACCCGCTACGACAAGTTGGCCACGCTCTACCGCGCCGCCATCCTCATCCACGACGTCATCACCTGGACAAAGACATTGTCAGACACGGTCTAGGTCTCAATGAGCTGATTCTCGCTGGGCAGCTTGTCCCCGGGCGCGAACTCGCCCGCGCTGATCTTCTCCCGCAGGGCGGTCGCGATCTGCCGGTGTACGGCTACGCCGCTGGATCGGTCGACCATCGTTCGATCATCCCACTCGTCTAGTCGTGTTGACTACGGCTACCCCCGGTGTCATCCTCAACTCGTACGTACGAGTAGACGAACCCACGAGTGGACGAGGGTGAACCAGGCGCGATGGCCGCGACCGACGATCACGACCAGGGCAGATGCGATACCGACGCCGACGCTCCGCACAATCCGCGCTGGCTTTTCACCTGGTCGATAAAGGGCGTGGACGCGGAAGGCCGCCCGGTGCACTACTGCGCCGGAGCGACCGCCGACGGGCAAGTGTGCGTCCAGGTCGGCTCGGAGGCTGCCTACTTCACCCCCGACGAAGGCATTGACGCATCGACGGGTCTTCGACTCGCGATCGACCGGCTTCGACCGCCGGAGAGGTGGTGGTCATGACGGTGCGACTCCTCGGGCGCCTCGCGCCCGGCACGGCCGGCGAGACCCGCCGTGAGGTGCACTTCTTCGCCGTCGCCCAGGACGACCCTGACAACCCGGTCGCGCTGTGCGGACAGCGGTTCCGGGCCGCGGACCTCGAATGGCTCGCGGCGTTCGGCGGGATGCCGTGCGTGCGCTGCATGGCGCGCGCACGGCGCCAGAGCGCGCCGCTGCAGCAGGGGCGGCCGGCGATCGAGGCGTCGACGACGATCGGCTGTGCACGGCTGCCGCTGGAGCGCCGGATACCGCGGCCGGTGCCCGCGCCCGCGGTGCTCGGCCCGGACCTCCCACCCGGGATGCGCGCCGAGCTGGCGAAGCGGGTGCTCGCCGGGCTGCGTCGCGTCGACCGGGCGGGCGGGCGGATCCCGGCACCTCGGAGGCCAGCGCCGTGACCGAGGACGGGCTGAGGAACTACCGGGTCGACGACGCCGGCCACCGCTACGACGTCGAGACGGGCCAGCCGCTCGACGAGAACCTGGAGCCCGTCGACGAGCTGGCCACCGACGAGCAGCCCGGGCGGCGCGGCCGCCGATGACTCCCCGGCTGGCGCGGGTGCTCCCGACCCTCGCGCCGGCCGGGGTTCCAGCTACCGCTTCGCGACGAAGGTTCCGCGCTTGGGGACGACGAACAACAGCCCGCGCTCGGTCAGCACGGCGATCGCGCGGCGCACGGTGTTGCGCGCGATGCCGTATTCCTCGGCGAGTCGCGCTTCCGCTGTGATCGGGCGCTCCGACGGCCAGTCGCCGCGTTCGATGCGCGCAGTCAGGATCTCGACCAGCTGCCGGAACGGCGGCAGTGGCGCGTACGGATCGATCCTGGCATCTGGGTCCACGATCAGTGGACGTTAGATGATCAACTAGTGCAGGTTCGTCGCGGTACGTGCAGGTAGGTGCACGCACGTCCATGCTTGTTCACTCGTATAGACGATTGAACCACGTTCACGAGCGTGTGAGGCTTCACGGGAGCCCGCCCGGACCACCTCAGTCCCATGTCCCGGGCAGAGCACCCCGGGCGGGCTCGCCCAAGGCTGCTGGCGCTCCCCCCGCGCCAGCAGGGGAAGCCCCGGCGGGTGCGGATGCACGTGCAACCATCCGAACTACGCGACCTAGTCAGCGGACCGCCGGGGCTCCACCCTTCGGCGGTCGCGCCGCCCGCCCCGCGGCCGCATACTCGAACACGTGAGCGAAGGAACCTCCTCGCCGATCATCGGCGTAGAGCAGTGGGAACCCGGCCGCCCGCCCGCCGTCGGCCGCGTCCAGCCGACCAGGTGCCCGTTCGCCGGACACGACCTCAGCGCGCCGGGCTCGTTCCGCGGAGGGTGGAGCCCGGACGACGGCGGCATGGTCGAGTACACGTGCTGGGCGTGCTACCGCGCTCGCGCGCCGCGCTCGTCGTGGCGGATGGCCCGCGACGAGGACGCGATGTGGCGGGCGGCCGGGCTGCCCCGGCCCGAGCGCAACGCGACGAAGTACCAGGGCACGTAGCCGCACCACGCGGTCACTGCTGCGAACAGAACCCGCTGGACTCGATCGCGGCCACGATCCGCTCGGCCTTCGCCGCGTCCACCGCGGCGCTCCCGCCGTCGAACCGGGCCGCAGCGTTCGAGACGACCGTGGCCCGCTCCTTGCCGGCCTCCAGGTCCAGGCACACGTTCTTCCCGCGGCTCACCGCGCGGTCGGGATCGGTGACCAGACCGGGGTCGATCGCGCCGAGCGCGGCGAGGTAGCTCGCCGCACCCGCCGCCCCCGTCGGCGCCGGGGTCGACGGAGCGGGCTCCGGCCCGCCACACCCAGCCACCACGAACAGCAAGCCCACAACCGTCATCATCTTGCGCACGGCCAGTTGATCGCCACACTGGCCCGGAACGCTACAGGCCGTCGGGTTCAGCTGCGCGGCTTGTTCGCAGGCGCCTGGTGTGCGCCGACCGCGGCGAGCACCGCGGCGATGGCGGTCGCGACCTCCGGCGTCACGTGCACGCCGAGGGCGTCGAGCACGGCGGCCACGCCGACACCGGTCGTGCCGCCGGCGAGCGCGCCCAGTGCCTTCGCGACCGCGGCCAGGCGTCCGCCGAGCCACCGCGCCGCGGCTGACAGCTTGCTGACGATCACGTCCGCACTCACTTCCGGGTGTAGGTGATCGACAGGGACGGGCATGCCCCGGCGCCGCACTCGTACTCGATGGAGAAGGCGAAGCAGCCGTCCGGCACCTGCCACCATGCGCGGGTGTCCTTCGGCAGCTCGGCGATCTGCCGGGGGGAACCGTTCTTCGGGTCGCCGCCGCCGGGGAAGTACGTGCGGACGTTGCGCAGCCCCTCGAACCCGGACGCGAGGCTGACGAACACCTCGTCCACGATCGTCGAGTTCGTGGTGGACTCGATCGTGACCGTGTCGCGGTGGTAACCCTCGCCGCGGGGCAGCTCGTGGGTGAACATGTACTCCTCCTGATTCATCGCGGCCGCGAAGGCCGGGGGGACGGGGTCGACGCCGGGCCAGTGGTCGGCGACGCACGAGAGGTCGTACGGCTTGCCCAGCAACTTGTCGTCGGCGTACTGCTTCGCCACGGCCGTGATGCCGTTGAGCGTCGGCAGCTCGCGCACGCCGTTGTAGTGCGCGATCCAGTAGTGAGGCTGCGGCACGCGGGCGGCGTTGAACGCCTCCTGCACGGCGCCCCAGGTGGCCTTGTTGCAGTAGATCGTCGGCTCCACCCCGGCACGCCTGCGCATCTGCGCCCACCCGGGCGCCTCCGCCGGAGTCGCCAGCTTCGGTTCGACGTCGAGCACGTGCCCGTCGTTGGTGCTGGCCTTCTTGGCGATCCGCACCTTCACGGCCCGGCTGAACCGCGCCCACTCTTCGCCGGACCACTTCGGAATCGAGTACTCGTCGACGTACCCGGCCACCATCGCGGCGTCGGCCGGGATGTTCTTCGCGCGGGTGGAGTCGTACATGGTGCGCATCGGTGTCATGCCTCCTCGGCGTAGAGCGGTGGTGGGTCGGTGATCGTGCCGCCCAGGTCGCGCAGGGCGTCGACCAGCTGCCGGTCCCAGCGGAGGTGAGCAGCGATCCGCTCGTCCTGTCGGCGCCGGGCGTCCTGCTCGCGGCGCTGCTCGGCGCGCAGCTCCTTGACCTCGTTCCGAACCTCGTTGAGGTCTTCGGCGTAGGCGGTCGCCGACGCTGCGGCGGTGGTGACGAGGATCTGCGCAGCGTCAGCGTTCACCTTCCGGTTCTCGCCCTTCGCCTTGACGAGGTCGTACGCGACCTTCCCCACGGCAGCGAACCCGCCGGCGCCGCCCAACCAGTTCAGCCAGTCGTTCACGGGGTCACCCGACTTTGACGAGGTCGACGGACGTGGCGAGGCCGAACGAGCCGCTGATGGTGTAGGCGCCGCCGTTCTGCCAGCACGAGAAGCAGAGGATCTGCTCGCTGGCGGAGGCGTCGATGGTGACGCTGACGAACCCGTTGAGGTCGCCGAACCCGCCGACCTTCTTGATGTTGCCCGCGGCCCACGCGGTCGCGCCGATCGCGGCGGTGATCTGCCACGTGCTGTGCGGTGTGGACACACGGATGCTGGCGTCGGCGTGCCAGATACCCGAGCCGGCCGCGAACCGCCAGAAGTTGAACGGCTGGCCGGCACCGAGTGTGCTGCCCGGGGTGATGAGCGACGATCCGCCGGAGGTGAGCGTGGGGAACTGGATCTGCGTGTCGGCGCCGGCGGTGACTCCCTGCGTGCCCGCGTTGCGCGCGTATCGGGCATAGGGCGCGTCGAGCTTCGCGGCGGTGACCCGCTGGCCTGCCAGCCAGGTAGGCATGTGGCGCTCCTCCTACAGTGCGGGGCCGAGCCCGGCGTACACCGGGTCGGCGAGCTGGACGGTGGCGCCGGCGGGGTGCGCCTTGACGATGCCGTTCACCGAGCGCGTGACGGTGAAGGTCTGGGGGCTGGACGTGCCGCTGATCGCGGTTACGGTCATCTCCTCGCCGCCCACGGTGATGTTGAACGGGAACTGGTCGGCGTAGCCGGCCGAGTCGATCCAGGGCACGGTCGTGTTGGCCACTGCCAGCGTCGTGGCCGTGCTCGTGGCGGCCGCGGCGAGGGTGCTGCCCTCGGCGTCGGCCCGGGTGTCCGCGTCGTCGGTGACGCCGATGTTCCACAGGTCGCCCGGTTCGGCGTTGAACAGGAACCGATGCTCGATCGGGGTGAGGGTCTCCCGGTAGCCGAGCACCATCGCGCGGTCGTCGCCCAGCGGCAGGTTCTCCAGGAGCAGGATGTCGCCCTGGTCCACGTCGAGCAGCGCGGCGAACAACTCCGGGTCATCGGCGACCGAGTCGGCGTGGCGCATCACCGGAAGCTGGGGGTATCGCGGACCGTCCCAGGTGCCCCGAGCCAGCGCCCACGCGGCGTAGTCGGCCAGGTAGCCGTCGGAGGACACGTTGTAGGTGGTGTTCGAGGCGTAGGTGCCCACACCGCCCCAGTCATCGCCGGGGGACGCCGCGGAGTTGCGGCCTGACGTGAGCACGGCGCGCGCCGATGAGCCGCCGGCGCGGGTGGCGGTCACGTCGTTCGTCAGCGCCTGGTCGTCGTCGGTGGGCAGCGGCAGGGTCTCCAGCTGGTGCGCGGCCGCGTCGAGCACGGCGCGTGGTGCCTGCGCCTGCATCGACGGGTGTGTGCGGAAGTAGAGGTGGTCAGCGGCGCGGCTGGCGAAGATGAGCCCTTGCGCGGCCTTGGTGGTTTCCTCGAACAGGTCCACCAGGGTCTTGATCCCCTGCGCGCCGACCCTCGGCAGCCACTCGGGCGTCTCCGGGCTGCGGTAGGACGAAAGCGAAACACCGTTCTCGTCCCGGGACAGCCGCAGCGCCCGGCTGGTGGCCAACTCGTTGCGCCAGGCGTTGAGCGGCGCGCCGAGCGCGAACAACGACTGGAACGCGTTCTGCACGTGGAGGTGTCCAAACGCGACGTTCTGCGCTGTGGCGTCCGGTGTGAGGAACACGTCCGTGATCGGTCCGAGGGTCTGCCCGATCACGCTGCCGCTGGTCGCCAGGCCGGACGACGCGCCAGGCGCCACGGTGACCAACGCCCAGTTGATGTTGCCGCCGGACTGCTGGAGTTCGATCGACAGCATCACCGGTTGATCGTTGATACCGAGCGACCAGATACCGGAATCGCCGACGTAGGCAACCGCCTGGTCGAACCACTGCAAGCGCAGGCCCCCGCCGGTGTGGTAAACCAGGCGCCAGCGCGAAATCGTGCCCTGCGTGTGAACCGTCGCGAGGGCCGTCCCGTCTGCGACTCCAGAGGCCGGGCAGTACACCAGGAACCGCGTCACCTCGACCCCGACCGCGTGAGGCGGCACGCTGGCCTGCAGGGTGCCGTTCTTCGGCACCGGGATCTTGTCCGAGCCCTCGAACGCACTGTTCGAGGCGAATGTGACCGAGCCTTGGGTGACGGTCATCGGAGCGGTGTCCCGCCCAAATGCGGCGGCGGCGGTCGCAGTGGCGCCGTCCTCCATCGGCCAGTAGGCAACGAGGTTACGCAGCGACGGGATCGCCCGGCGCAGTGCGGACTGCAGGGGCGACGCGCCCGACTGGAGACGCCGCAGCATGTCCGCCGCCTCGACCTCGACCCACCGGTTCTTCCCGGACTTGTCCTGCTTCTGCTGCAGGGAAGACAGCGAGCCGTAGAACCGCGGCGAGCGCACGACGAAGTCGTCGTAGGTGAATGTCACCGGGACGTTGGTGTTCCCGGCACCGACGGCGGAGCGGATCCCGACGCTGCCCTTCCCGTCGTTGGCGTTGCTGCGGCAGTACCACAGCCAGTTGAACGGCTCCTCCTGGTCGGACTGCCAGATCTTCGCCCGGGTCGTGGTGTTCTCCACGACGGCCCGGACCGTGAACGACAGCGCGGCCGAGTGGGTCAGCCCGGTGACGCTGGTACCCACGAACGCGCCGCCGTCGGTCGCAGTCTCGGAGAACACCGTCTCTACGCCGGCCACGACGGTGACGAACTTGACCGCGATCGCCTCGTCTGTGCCGATCTCGACGCGCACCAGGTTGTAGTTGTTCTGGTCGGTGTAGCGCAGCAGGATGTTGGCCGGCTGGATCACCCCGCCAGAGACGAGACTGAACGGCAGCGAGCACGTCACCTGCACGTCCACATCCCGCTGCATGAAGCCCTGCAGGTAGGACAGCGCGTAGGCCGAGGCGTTCGGCACGCGATGCGTGGCCGCACCGGAGCCGACAGCGAAGTCGGCTGCGACCGGGCCGCCGAACCCGACGATCCCCCACGGCCACCCAGCATCGGAGGTACCCCAGCCGTTCACGACCGTGCGGCCGAAGGTGTCCCACGCACGCCGCAGCGTGACCCGGACGGGTGTGCCTTTGCCGAGCACGCCGAAGTAGGGCGAGGCGGGCCACCGGGGATCGTAGGTGCCGGCACCGGCCGACGCCTCCGCGCCGTTGCGCAGATCGAACTTGCACGTCGTCGGCGTGGTGAGCTTGGTGCCCTCGTTCTGCCGACCGCGCGAGATCTGGACGCCCGGGTCTGTCGCTACGTCGCCGGTGATGTCGGTCCACCGGCCCAGGTACAGCTCGACGGTGGTGGGCTCGATGCGGCTCATCCGCCGAGCACCTCCTGGACGTTGCCGCCCTGCCCGCGAATGGCCTTGGACAGCACCTCGATCAGCACCTCCGCGATCGGCGAGCCGTCGCCCTTGATCACGATGGCGCCCGCGCCGCCCGAGGCGTTCGCGGGGATGACGGTCTCCCCGGCCTGCAGCAGCGCGAGCACCTCCTGGCCGGGCGCACCGGGCACGACGCCGCCGGTGTGGAACTTCGGGATCTTCGGCGCGGAGAACGAGTTGCCGCCGATCACCGGCACCCACGACGGAATGGTGATCGAGATCCGGCCGACGGTGTTGTTCCAGATGTCGGCCACGAAGTTGAACGCCGAGCGGAAGGCGTTCTTGATGCCCTCGCCGATGGTGGAGAACACGCCGCCGATGCGGCCCGGCAGCGAGCCGAACCAGTCGAACACGCCACCGGCGACGTTGCGCACCCAGTTGAACCCCTCCACGAACCGGTCGCGGATCCAGCCTGCGACCCCGCCCACGAGGTTCTTCACCCACTCGAACCGGTCGCCGATCCACGAGATCACCGAGGTCGCCACGGCCTTGACCTGGTCGAAGTGGGTGATCAGCAGCACTATCGCCGCGATGAGCGCGATCACGCCGAGCACGATCCACGTGATCGGGTTCGCGAGCAACGCCGTGGTGAAGGACCACACCGCCGGGATGACGGTGGTGAGCAGGGTCATGCCGAAGCCCTGGAACGCGAGCGCGATCACGCCGATGCTCGACAGCATCGTGAGCGCGGGCTGGCCGAAGGCCATCACCCCGGCAGCGAGGTCGCCGAGCGGCCCGTTCGTGGTCACCAGCGAGTTGGTCCAGTCCTGAAACCCGCGCTGCAGCGCGGTGATCTTGTTCTGCGCGGTGTCGGACAGCGTCTCGTTCACCACCGCCGCCGCGCCGTCGACGTTGCCCAGCGCGGCTACCGCCGTAGTGGGGTCCAGCGCGTACAGCGCCGCCCCCAGGTCTTCGGCTTGGGTGCCGAACAGTGCCACCGCCGCTTGCGACTGCAGCACCGGGTCCTTGATGTCCCGCAGCCGGTCCAGCACCACGTCGAGCCCGGCCGACGCGGTTTGCCCGCCTTGCGCGATCTGCGAGGCCATCTGGTCGGCGTTGAGCCCCAGCATCTTGAACCCGTCGGCGGTGGTCTTGCTGCCGTCGACGGCGCGAATGGAGAACTCCTTCAGCGCGTCCGCGACGACATCAGCATCCCGGGCGCCGGCCTGCAGCCCCTGCGACATCAGGCCCGTGGCGGACGTGGCGTCCAGCCCGAGCTTGCGGAACTGCGTGGAGTACTCGTTGAGCGTGTCGAGGAAGTCGCCGCCCTTGTCGACGCCCTGCTGAAACCCGCGGGTGATCACGTCCAGCGCGGCCTCGGCGCTCGGCGCGAGCCCGGTGCGCATCAGCTGGGCGACGGCGTTCATCGACGACTGCACGTCGACCCCGAACGCGTCCGACAGCGACATGGCGTTGGCGGTGATCGCCTGGATCTGCTCGTTCGAGGCGTCCTCCATCAGCGCCCCGGACTGCAGCACGGTCTTCACCGCGTCGTTCACCGTCGCCAGGCTGTCGCCGTAGGCGTCGGCGTAGAGGTTGCCGGCGATCTCCCCAGCTGCCGCGGCCAACTCGCTGCCCGCGCCGAGCTGGGCTTCGAGCTTGGCGTTCGCCGAGCCGATGTCGAGGTTCTGCTGGAACGCGTCGACGAGCCCGGTTGCGGCCATGCCGCCGGCGAGCGCGAGCCCGGCGCTCTTGGCGCTGAACGCCTTCACCATGCGGTCGCCGGAGTCGCCGACGTCCTTCATGGTCTTGTCCAGCTGCGTGGCGTCGCCGGCGAAGACGAGCTTGACGGTGGGTCCGAGCCCGGCCATCACTCCACCCCGATTCCGGCTTCCTCGATCACCCGGCGCAGCGCGGTGTCGAGGGATTCAGCGACCTTGGTCTTCTGGTCGGCGTAGGACTTCCACAGGTAGCGGCCGGTCTTCATGAACGGCCGCCGGACGCTCTTGTTCGGCCCGACGCGCCCGCCGAAGTCCAGCCAGGGGTAGTAGGGGAACTTCGACCCGCCGCCCTGCACCCGAGCCGCGGTGCGGGTGGAGGCGGCCTTGATCGAGGAGGCGGCGTGCCCGCCCTTGCCCGGACCGACCGGCACCTTCGGGCGGGCGTCGTTGACGACGAGCTGCGCGGCCTCGTTCGCCGCGAGCCGCAGCCCCTTGGGCAGCTCGGAGTTGGCGCGCCGGAGCGAGCGGGACAGCTCCCGCCAGCCCTCGACCCGGATCAGCTCGTCCGCCACGCCCCGTTCACCTCCCGCGCTTCACCGATTTCATCGCCAGTTCTTGCCGCTGCGCCTTCCGGCCGAAGTAGACGGTCCACGCCACGTACTCGTCCTGCGACAGGGACTCGCGCAGCTCCGCGACCGTGCGGCCTAGGCGATCGGCCAGGTAGAACTCGAATTCCAGGTCCGAGTCCTCACTCTGCATCTCCAGCCAGATCGCTTTTGGCGGCCTCCTTCTTCATGCCGGACAGCTCCAGGATCGCGTCCTGCACCGCGTTGAGCTCCCCAGCCGGGGCCGCGTCCTGCCACTGCTTCACCTCGTCCTCGGTGAGCGCGGGGGTGACCATCGCCATCGCCAGCAGGGTGCGTTCCATCTTCCCCGCGGACATCTCCTTGCCCCTGAGCGAAAGCGCCTCGGCCCGGGAGAGGCTGCGGACCCGAACGGTGCCGACGCCCGGGACCTCCACGTCCCGCTCGGCCAGCCGCGGTTTGAGCAGTGCCGACTTGTCCATAGTGGAGAGTTCCTATCTCGATCAGGGGGTGGTGGGCTGCGTGGTGGTGTCGAAGTCGTCGGACAGCTGAAGTTCGGCTTTGAACGTGATCATGTCCGCCACCGGGGCGGTCTCTTCGTAGGAGGTGACCACAGCGTCACCGGACTGCTCGGGCTTGCCCGAGCCGGTGCCTTCCGGCCGATAGACGAAGTCGACGGTGGTTCCCAGGGCTCCTTCAAGGATCGTCTTCGGTCCGGTGGTGCCGCTCTCGTAGAACCCCTCGATCGACACCGTGCCGTCCAGCAACCCGCCCTGGTAGGTCTTCGACTTCTTGCCGAAGGTCGTGGTGTCGTGCGAGTCCGCGGAACGCTTCGGCGCTACCGAGTTGCAGAACTCGCTGATGTCCGTCGTGTTGATCATCACGACGAGGTTTTTGCCGTGCACAGCCATCAGGAACCTCCCGGTCCAATCACATCGGTCTGAAAGATCGCGCCGAGGTACTCGACGCCAGAGATGGTCACCGCGTCCACGCGGGCTTCGGTGACCCGGACCGAGTCACACGAGGTGAAGGCGTGGCTCTCCAGCGCGGTCTTTACGCTCTTCGGGTCGGCGCTGTCGAGGTAGACGGCGAGCCGGTCCCGCGCCGAGCGCGCATCGACCTTGCCAACCACCACGTACAGCGGCAGGGTGAACCGGTCCTTGCCGCGCTGCATCGTGGCGTCGTAGTTCAGCGGATCCGGCCAGTCCACGATCGCCGCCGGCGGTGTGATCCGCTGGGCGCTGAACGGGAAGACGTTCAGCCCGGCGATCGCGCTGAGCGCTTCGCCCATCTCGTCCATCACGGTCGCGAGGTTCACGGGATCACCCGACCCGCTTCCGGTCGCGACAGTAGTTGGCCACCATCACCTGAACATCCGGGTCGAGCTTGGCGAGTAGCCGCAGCTCGGACCCGATGTCCGGCGATCCGGCCACGCCGAACGGCGAGTCCCGGCGTGCGAACAGGCGCGACGCCTGCAGCAGCGTCGCCTGCTTGATGGTGTCGGGTACTTCGGTCCATCCGAACCGAGCGGTGACGCGTACGCCGTCGACGGCGATGCTCCCGATCGTGCTCGGCAACTGGAGTTCCGTCCACGGCCGGCCCTCGGCCGCCGCGTTGCGCGGCAGCATCCGCGGGTTGCCGACCGTCGTCCAGGTGTCGTCTCCGGGGTCGGTGGCGACCTCGGTCGGGACCACCATGACGTCGTCGATCCGCACCAGCCAGGTGTCGCGGTACGCGGACCAGCGCGCGGTGTAGAACCGCTGCTCGACGTCGGTCTGCCCGAACTGCCGGTGGGTGAACTCGTCGATTGCGCGCGAGGCGGCGGAGACGGCCACCGCCAGCTCGTCGCCGTCCACCGTCTCGTCGCCACGCACGTACTCGGCCAGCTCGGCCGCGCTGGCATAGTCAGGCTGCCAGGCCATCTCCGCTCACCTCCTTACCGCTGCCGCTGCCGTGCCCGAAGCTCGACCTCGGGCACCATTCCGTCGTCAGTGGGCACCATCCACAGCGGACGGCGCGCCCCGGCCGGCCCCTCGACGACCGGGGCGACGCCGTCCTTGCGCCCGCTCTCCTCGGGCGCGCCCGTGGCGGCCGGCGCTGCACCCGCGCTCGGTCCGCCGTCCTCCGGCGCCGCCGCCACGACGCCGTCGGACTCCAGCTGTGCGATCACCTCGTCGCGCGACAGCTCCGCCCACGCCTCGGCGGGCGAGCCGGTGAGCGCGGCGGCGTAGGCGCGCCACGCCGCCGCTCCCGAGCCCGGCCCGCTCGTCGGCGGCCGCTCCAACTGCCCGCTCACGATCAGACCGCGGCGTTGTCGTAGGTGATCTTGCGGACGCCGTCGGTGCGGGTGCAGGCCAGCGCCTTGTAGCCCCACACGGCGACGTCGACGAACGCGACGCGGTACTGGAAGTCGAGCCGCTGCGGGTTCGAGGCCCAGCCGTGGACGTCCTCCCGGTTGAACAGGTAGGAGTCGTTCGCGGCGCCGTCGACGAACGGCAGCGCCCACGCCGGGACGCCGGCCAGCCCGCCGATCGCCAGGGAGCCGAAGAACTGGCCCATCGTGCCGTCGGCGTTGGTCGCGCCGAGCACGGGGAACAGCGGCCGCCCGTCGGCGTCCTTGGCCGCGGCCAGCGCGGTGTACAGCCCCTGCTCCAGCTTGAAGTCGCGGAACCGGAACCCGCCACGGCTGAAGTGCAGCGCGGCGAGCGCCTCCTTCACTTCCTGCGCCAGCGCGGTGTCGACGGCACCGGCGGTGAGCGTCACGGTGGTGACGGTGAGGCTCTCCAGCAGCGCCGCGGAAGCCTCCTCCAGCGCCTCGTTGTACTCCCGCACCATCTGCCGCCACAGGATCGTGGACAGCTGCGGGTTGCCGCCCTGGTCCCACGCCTCGCGAGTCACCTCGACCTTGCCCGACACCGCCGACGGCGTGATGGTCTGTGTGGTCGTGCTGAACGCGCCCGGCGTCGGCTCGGTGCCCTCGGTGTGGTTGTTCACCAGGTTCGAGGCCGACTGGAACTTGGGCAGCACGAACGGCGTGTTGTCGTCGATCGTGCCCTTGCGGATCGCGTCCCAGATCGGGGTCGGGTACTCCAGCTGGTCCACGTACAGGTCCGGCCGGTTGATGTCCGGGTTCAGCGCCTTGACGCCGGCCTGGTTCACCGCGAAGTCGGCGCCGCCGGGGAACGCGAAGTTCTCCTGGATCCACTGCTCCGCGCGCTTCAGCGCCTCGTGGTCGCCCTTCGCGCCCGAGATGATGTCCGTGGAGAAGTCGTGCTTGCCGCGGGAGCCGTCGAACCGGTACAGCGCCTCCTCGTTGACCGAGAACCGCGCCTTGGGGCGGGTCGGGTCGACGAACGCGGGTCCCTCGCTGCCGTTCTGCTGGACCTCGACCAGCGTCGAGATCGCCTCGGCGAGCGTGCCGGTGTTCTTCGTGAACGCCTCGACCGCGGCGGTGAACGCGGCAGTCGTCGCCGCGTCCGGCCCGGCGACCGCGGTTCCCTGCTGCCCCTGCGGGCCGTCGGGCTTGTCCGTCATCCTGCTGTCCTTCCGTGATGCCTTGACGCCCGACACCCGGGCGTCGTCGAATGCGGGGAACGCGGTCAGCGCCACGCCGGCCAGCCGCGCGTCGGACACCAGCCGCACCATGTCGTCGTTCGGGTCGGCGCCCCAGCTGGAACCGTCCTCGTTGAACTCGGCCTCGATGCTGAACCCGTCCAGCACCTTGTCGTCGGCCTTCATCAGCGCCTTGTCGCCGTCCTCGCCGCGGGCGATCTTGAACGTGCCCTCCAGGCCCTTGTCCGTGGATTCGAGCTTCACGGCGTAGCCGATGGCCTCGGAACGGTTGTGGTCGAGGTTGAGCTTCACCCGGCTGGTGTCCGACCAGGACAGACTGTCCTTGGAGAACCGGTACTTCGCCCACCCCGAGCGGGCGACCTTGTTCCACGGCACGAGCAGCCCGGAGACGGTGCGCTTCTCGACGTCGACGCGGAAGTTCGCATCGGCGACCGGGATCGCGAACGCGATCACGTCGTGGTTGCTGTCCTCGGCGAACTGCGCGCTCGTCGCGGTCCGGGTCATGCCGGCCTCCTCGGTGGTCTGCGGCTGGCCCTGATCAGCCGCGGGTGTCTGTTGCTGGCGCGGAGAGACCTCGACCGGAATGGCGGGCAGCCCCTCCATCTCGCGCACCTCCGGCACGGTGAGCACGCGCGTGGTGAGCCCGGTCTGGTAGGTGTTCCACCGCTCGGTCGCGTTGGCCTTCAGGTAGTCGTCGAGGTTGAACTCGACCTTCTGACCGCGGCGGGTGACGTCGTTCATGGACAGCCGGTCGGTCACGGCCCGCATGTACATGGCCAGCACGTCGTTGATCCGGTCGCGCCGCCGGTCGGTCGCGTTCGCGTACGTGCGCGACGTCGTCGACACCTGCAGGTCTTCGGCGTCCAGACCGAGCGCGTTCGCGATCTCGATCGTCGCTTCCTTCTTCAGCTCGACCAGCTGCAGCTCGGCGGGCGTCGGCGCGTTGACGGTCTGGTACTTCAGGGCGGCCGGCACGTAGGCGGTAGCGCGCTCGCGCCGCGCAGCCTCCCAGTCGTCCAGGATCTCTTCGACCTCGTCGTCTTCGATCGGGTCCGCGTTCTCAGCCGGGGTGAAGTAGTCCTGTGGCCGCGGGTCGCTGGCGTACATCGACGACGCCCGGTCGAACAGAATCGCGCGCCGGATCGCGCGCGCCGCAGCGCCGAGCAGGGGCGGGTTCGGCGAGTCGAACCGGATCATGTCCTGCCCGGGCACCGGCTGGCCGTTCACCCACACCACGCCGCCGGGAAGCTGCTGCCCGGACGGCAGCGTGCGGAGCTGGCGTGCGCCCGGTGGCGGGTTCAGCGACACCGTGTTGACGTCGACGTGCACGGCCGAGCGCGGGAACCCGTCGGCGAGCCGGTCGGTGATCTGCCACCAGGAGATCGCATCGAACACGAGGTCTTCGACCGTCTGCGCCAGGGTGACCACGTTCGCCACGTTTGGGTCGATCTGCTCCAGCAGGGACGACCGGACCAGCATGCGGTCCTTGTCGCGGGTGACCAGCGGCAGCGTGGCGATCGAGCACAGCAGGTTGCGGCCGCGCAGCACGGCCGGGACGGACAGCGCGAGCGCCCGCGTCACCGGCGTGTTCGAGAACTTCGACGCCCCCGAGACCAGCGTGTCTACCGGGGTGGGCAGGTCGTGGGAGAACGTTACGGACGGCTCGGGCGCGCTCGGCGAGCCGGGCGCCTCGGACCATCTCAGCAGCGTGCGCAGCCATCCCACGGCCGCGACAATACATGAACACCTGCACAGGTGATCAGGTATTCAGGAGTCAGGCGGCGGCTTGCGTGTCGTCGTCCCCTCGCTTCCTCCGCCGAACGATCCGCGGCTTGCCGACCGGGGCCGGCAGCGTCCGCGCGAGGTGCACCGCGCCCGCCGCGGCGTACACGGCATTGACGTGCCCCACCCCGCGCCGGATGAACACCCACGCGTCGCCGCGCATCTGCCGTTCGGCAGCCTCCACCTGCGCGTCCAGCAGCGGGTCGCCGGAGTGCGCGATCTGTCGCGAGGTGACCTGCTCGGCGAAGCCCATGCACACCACCGGCACGTCGCTACGGATCTCCTCCAGCTCGACCCCCGGCGGCGGCCAGCCCTTCCGCTTCACCAGCTCGGCCGCCACGGCGGCCGCCGGGCCGGTCGGGAACCACCCGAGCTTGCGCGGCTTGATCTTGCGCACGAGCGCGGGCAGCTCGCGGCGGAACGCGGCGAGGTCGGTCCACGCCTGCACCGGCTCGACGCGGACCCGCCCGTCCGGGGTCCGCGCGGCCGCGATGAGCGCCGCGTGTTGCTGGTCCAGCGACACGTCGAACGTCAGCACGACGTTCGAGCGCACGTCGGCGAGGTCGCCGGGATCCAGGCAACCGGCGGGGAACGGGGCAGACCACGCCTCCCCGTCGATCGCCGGATCCAGGTTCGGAACCCGCATGCACAGGATCTCGGTTTCGAACTGCGTCAGCTCGTCGCCGCCGTTCTCCTTGGCCCGCCGCGCGTCGGCCAGCAGCGAGTCGAGGTCGATCCGCCGGCCCAGGTTCGGGTTGCTCATCGCGAGCGCGTGCGGGTCGTCGGCGTCGGACCCGGGCGGCGCACTCCACTCGAACAGACCCAGCTGCGGGTCGCCGTCCGGCCGGATCCGCTCGACGCCGTTCACGCGCTCGACCGCAGCCGAGCGCAACGACTCCAGCACCACCGCGCCCGCGTCGCCCTGGTTGGTGATCGCGAACGCCTGCGCCGACGGCACGGCGTTCATCGCGTTGTACGCAGCGTTCCACGCGTCCCAGGAGTCGTGCTCGCGCAGCTCGTCGAGGATCAGCCGGTGGATCGTCAGCGACCGGCCGCCGCGCCGGTTCGCCGCGGCGATGCGGTAGCGGGCCTTTTCCGCGGTCACCAGCGCCTCTTCCCCAGCGGCCTTGCGCACGGTCGCGACCAGCGGCGCCAGCTCCTCGTGGCTCTCGGCGAGGTCGACGGCCTTTTGCCAGGACTCCTTCGCGTAGCCCAGGTTCGTGCTGGTACCGAGCACGAGCGGCACGGCCTCGACGAACAGCCAGAACAGCGACAGCACAACGAGCACGTGCGTCTTGCCGTTCTGCCGCGCCACGATCACCAGCACCTTGCGGAACCGCGGCCGCCCGTCCGGCAGCAGCTCGCCGGCGTGGATCACCAGCCACCGCTCCCACGGATCCAGCGGCATGCCCAGCACCGTGTCGGCGAACTCGACGACGTCGAACCCGTACGACGTCCGCGCGGTGAGCCGCCGCAGCGGCGGCGTCCAGAGCCTAGGTTCCGTTCTTCCGAGCACGCGCTTCGCGCTTCGCCCGGAGGTCGTCGAGCGCCGACCGCTGCTTGCCGCCGCCGTCACCACGTTGTCCACCCTTCCCGAGCACCACCGCCCGGCCCTTCGCCGTCATGCCCAGCGATTCCAGGCAGGCCAGCAGCAGCGGCCCAACCTTCACCAGCGCGTCCGGCTCGCTGTCCAGCACGTCCGCGTAGCGCCGCGCGAGCGCGGCCGCGGCCTCGTCCTCCGGCCGCAACGTCACCGCGCCGAGCGACTTACTCAGCACCTCCGAAAGCGTCATCCCCTCTCCCCTCCAGACCATGATCGCTCGAACCGCTGACGATCTGTCCGAACCGGACGGCATCGGCGCCGGGCGCCGTCGATCGGGCGCGCGCCCGCGCGCTGCGAGCAAAAAAAGACCACAGGCGGCGGGGTGTCCGTGGCGCGCGCCGGCGGGGAAAGGCACCCCCCACCCCACGCCTCGGCGCATCGCCGCAGGTCAGAGCATTGCAATGCATTCGTCGATGCCTCACCACGTGGTCCGGGGTACGGGGGTGGGGTCCGGCATGGGGTCGCGCGCCTCCTGGTCCAGCCAGTACCGCACCGCCTGCACATGCCGGTGTGGTTGTGCCCTCTGCTTGGCCCGTGCCATCAGCACCTCGTCGGGCGGTCGCAGCAGGACAGTCCGATCCGCGCGGATGCGGGCAGCGAACCGGGCTCGGGCCGTGGCTCCCCCGCAGCAGCGGATCACCCACGTGCGGCGAGCGGGCCTGGCCCGCTGCAGCTCGGCCACCGCCCGGTTGAACGCGCGCGCCCCCATCGCGTCCTGATCGAGCACGACGTCACCCGGTGCGCGGTGCTGCTCGACGTGGTGGTTCTTCCCTGCGCAGGGCGGGCCAGCCACCAGGATCACGGTTGCCATGCTCACCACCTGGTCCTCGGTTGCGGGGCGGGATCCGGTTTCGCGCTCGGGTCGCCGGCCTTCTGGTTGCACTCGGCGTGCGCGGCCTGCAGGAACCGCGGATCGTCGCCGAAACGCTTCCCCCGGGTGTGGTGGACATGCAGCGCGCGCGGGTGCGGCTTGCGCAACGTCGGGTCGATGGGCTGGTGGCAGAGCCCGCATACCCAGCGATCCCGGTCGGCGATCTCCAGGCGCAGCCTGCGCCAACGCCGGGAACTGCCACCAGCCCACGACTCGCTCATGTCACGCTGCCTGCAGCGCGGCAGGCCACTCGACGCTGGCGAGCGCGTCGCGGTGGCGGGCGAGCGGCACGGCCAGACCGACGCGCTGCGCGCCCATCGTGGCGAACACGAGCGCGTCGGCGGCGTTGTCGTCGACCAGCTCGACGTCCGGCCACATCCGGGCGATCGCGGCCACCACGGGCGCTTTCCCGGCGTTGCCCTTGCCGGTGGCCCACTTCGCGCGGACGGTCGGCGGGCAGACGGCGAGCGGGACCTGGCGGGCGATCAGGCGGTTCACGATGCGCCACCACAGCCCCGCCCGCTCCCAGGTGTGCGGGCTGGCCTTCCCGAGCGCGGGTCCCTCGATCACCGCGAGGTCCGCGCCGGCGGCCACGGTCTCAACGGCGTGCACGATGAGTTCCAGCCGCATGTCCCGGTCGATCAGCGTCGGGTCAGGGGTCGGTTCGGAGCTGATGACGCGCACGGCCGGGCCGTCGGTGCTGGTGATCGTGGCGAGCCCGGTTCCGGTCAGAGACGGGTCGATCCCTACGACGCGCGTCACGCTCCTGCCCCCGCAACTGGCTTCCACGCTTCGGGAGCGTCGATGTAGAGCTGGTTGCAGACGTCCTCCCAGCCTTCCCCGAGTTGACCAGCACCAGCCGCGACGGGCGCCAGCATGCACACGCGCTGCTCCGACCAGCGGATGCGGATCTCCTGGTCCCCATAGCGCCCGATCAGCTCGGTGCCGTCGCGCGGAGCACTGTGCATCGCTCGCCACCCGCTCGTTGGTTTCAAATCGTTCGCGATGCGGTCGATCTTGGCGTGCAACTCGCCGAGCGCGCGTTCCAGCCCGGCCAGGCGCGCGAGCTGGTGCGCCTGGAACGGAGTTGCCGGCCGGAAGTCGAGGGGGTCGTTCCCGAAGGCGTCTCGGGTCATCAGCGGGTCGTCTCCTTCGTGGTGGTGCGGCGGGCCGCGTGGTAGCCCTTCAGGGGCTTGCGGCGGCCGCGGATCGTGGTTGTGCAGTCCTGCCCGGGCGCGGCGTGACAGGGCTCCCAGGGGCAGGGCCGAAGGCGGGGGTTGTCGCGTGTCTCGGGCTCGTCGTTGCTCGAGCCGGGGCGGGTCCAGAACAAGGCGGCGGGGTACTGGCCGCGGCGCGCTCGGGTCATGAGGCCTCGAGGTCGAACAGGGTCGCGTCGGGGCGTCGGTTGCACCACAGCACCTCGGTTCGGTCCTGGCGTCTGCCCCCTTGGCCGGTGGTCGTCTCGATTCGCGTCACGTGCCAATCGCCGAACATTTCGGCATAGAGCGGCGATTCATAGCCGGACAGCACGACTGTTGCGCGGCACTCGAGCAGCGCGGCGGCCAGCTCGCGGTGTTCGTCCGCGGCCTTCATCTCGTGCCGGTAGCCACCCGAGACTCGAGTGGATCCGAGGTACGGCGGGTCGACGTACAGCAGCACGTTCGGGCTACGGCCGTATCGCGCGATCAGCTCGAGCGCGGGTTGACGCTCGAGCGTGACCCCGGCGAGCCGGGCGGCGGCCGGCGCGATCCGGCCTACGTAGGCCTCGAGGTAACCCGGCATGCCGAGCACCGAGCCGGCCGGGTCGACGTAGTGACGCCATCCGGTCGGGCGCATCTGACCGCCACGGCCCTGCGTGAGCAGCACCCAGACGCGGCGTGCTCGCTCGAGGTCGGTCGGCGCCTGCTCGAGCGCGTAGGCCTCGAGGTGCTCGGCGCGGGC
The DNA here is from genome assembly GCF_000473265.1 of Amycolatopsis thermoflava N1165. Classification (NCBI taxonomy): domain Bacteria; kingdom Bacillati; phylum Actinomycetota; class Actinomycetes; order Pseudonocardiales; family Pseudonocardiaceae; genus Amycolatopsis; species Amycolatopsis thermoflava. Next base: position 7,581,407 of record NZ_KI421511.1, on the reverse strand, counting down.
GTGCGGGGTCAACGCGCACACGCGGGCCAGCTCGTCGGGCTGGTCGCGCAGCACACGCCAGAACGTCATGAGGTCGCCGTCGAGGTCGTTGACGGTCTCCATCCTCGAGCGCGGCTTGGCGAGCAGGACGGCGAGCGAGCCAGCGAAGGGCTCCACGTAGTGCTCGTGCGGCGGGAACGTGGCCGCGATCTGCTCGGCGAGCCTCGTCTTTCCACCGAAGTACGCGAAGGGCGGTTTCATGATCCGGCACTCCCGCCAGCCTTGGCGCCGGTGCCGCCGGAGACGCCGGCCTTGACGCCGAAGCCGCCGCGCTGGATCGCCGACATCGTGCCGCCGGCCTTCGGCAGCCCCTTCGCCACCGGGGCGCCGGACGGCACGCTGCGGATGCCGACGTTGGCCGGCACCCGGCCGCCGACGGGCGGGATCACCGTCGCGCCGTTGGACGTCGGCACCCACACGTAGTAGGTGCCGACCGCGGTCGCGTGGCCGGTGTCGTCCCAGTCGCCGCAGGCGTCGTCGTCGAGCCGGTTTCCGGTGGCCTGGTCGACGCAGACGGCGCCGTACTGCGCGTCCGGGCTGTCGAGGGCGTCGCAGCCGGTGAGGAACAGCGCGGCGACGGCTGAGACGTAGCCCAGGGCCGGGCCGCGGCCCATGCGGCGCGCGGTCACGAGGCCACCGCCGTGTGTGCGTCGGCGGCTTCCTCGGCGATCCAGCGCCGCCGCATCTCGTCGGTGGGACCGTCCTCGGGCAGGCCGACGAGCGCGCGCAGGTGGCGGATCCGCTCGTTCGGGATGCGGGCGCCGAGCGGGTTCCCGGTGCGGCGCCAGCGGGTGTAGTGGCTGCCGCAGTAGCCCTTAGCGACGTGGCGGCCGGTGCAGCCCTCGACGTCGCAGGTGCGGTGCTTCACGATGCCTCCCTGGTGGCTTCTCGGCGGCAGAGGGCGCAAGCCAGCGTTCCGTCGCCTCGCGTGCCGGTTCGGATTCCGTGCGGGCACTTCTCGCGCGCGGTCTGTGGTTGCGCTGGGAGGTGAGTAGGTGCTGGTCGGTTTTGTGGCTTGGTTACCTGGTTTGGTGGGGGCTCACTGGCGACCCCTGATGGCGGCTTCCTGTGAGCCCTAATCGCGGTTTTACCGCTCGCGGGTGAGCCCTGATCGCTGCCGTCTGGGGTCGCCTCCGAGCCCTGGTCCGGGTTTCCAGGGGTCGTGTGCGAGTCCTGATCGGACGGTTTAGGGGTGCTCGGTGAGCCCTGTTTCTTCGCTCGGCGGGCGGCCTCGGCCTCCGCGCGGGCCGCGGCGATCGCCTCGGCGGCCTCGTCGATCTGGCTCGGGTTGAGCCACTCGACGCGCTCCAGGACGTCTTCGGCGAGGATCAGTCGATACTCGTCGGCCTTGCCCAGGCGGCGGTTTCCGCGCTTGTGGAGCGCGAGCAAGCCGACGTCGACGAGCTGGCGCCGGGCGCGGCGCACGGTGGCGTAGGACAGCTCGGTGAGCACGCACAGCCGGGCGAGGCCGGGCCGGACGCGGGTGCCGTCCGGGTCGGCGTGGGTGCGCAGGGTGAAGGCGACGAGCTTCGTGGTGGGCGGCAGCCGGGCGGCGAGGAGGATGCGTTCCCAGGCGAAGATGTCGAATTCGTCCGGGCTCGGCTCGGTCATGCGGCGCTTCTTTCCGGTGGTGCTGGTGGGTGGGTGGTGGTCCGGCGCAGCTGCGACCTGGTCCCGTTGGGGGTGCGGGGTCGTGGGCCTGCTTTCGATTCCCGGTCCCCGCGTCCAGAGGGCGGGGCGGGTGACGTTGACGCCGGGCCGCCGGGGTGTCAGTCGGCCAGCGCGGGCGCGTAGACGTCGACGTCCGGCGCGCCGCCGCCGCCCGGGTTCTGCGTGGTCCACAGGTTGTGCGGCTGCGCGGCGCCGACGTAGCGGTTACCGATCTGCACCAGGTAGCGCGCCCGGTGGTGGTAGCGGTACACCTGCAGGTCTTCCTTCCGCGCCTTCGCCACCGCGAGGAACGGCTTCAGCACGTCGGGGGAGAAGTCGCTGCGCGGCTCGGCCGGCCCCCAGTCGGCGGCGATCGGCGGCACGCTCGCGAGCGCACGCCACAGGCCGGTCGGGTACTTGCTGATCTGCCCTTCGGAGAACCGGATGGTCAGGCCGTCGTTGAACAGGTCGGGGTCCTCCCGGACCACGAGCACGTCCGCTTCACGGCCGATGACGACCGTGTGCTTCTCGGACTTGTTCCGGGTGAGAGCGGCCTTCGGCCGGAAGGCGGCGAGCACCGTGCGGACGTCGGCGAGCGGCCACAGCATCGCCTCAGGGAGCTGGCCGTACGCCTCGACGTAGGTGTGGCCGACGGTGAAGTGGTCCGTGGAGGTGCCCACCAGCAGATCGGTGGTACCGGGCTCGTCTTCAAGCGGGCCGCGGGCGGTGTGCAGCAGCACGCCGCTGGTCGCGCCGATCCCGCCGGCGGTGTGGACGAGATCGCCGAGCAGCTTCACCAGCTGCTCGGTCTCGATGCGGATGCTCACGGGATGGTCCTTCCGGGCTCGGCGAGCAGGTCGCTCGCGGTGATCAGCGGGATGGGCTCGGCGTTGACGTCCGCGCGCCAGGCGGCGAACAGGGCGGCGAGCTGGTCGGTGTCGTTCATCGCGGCCGCCGGTGGCTGGCCGCGTTCGGGCAGGTGGCGAAGTGGGCGGTGCGCAGCTCGGCACCGGCGGCGCGGGCGGCGGCGAGCTTCGGGCCGGTGAGCACGCCGGCGACGAGCTGGCCGCGGTCGAGCTGCAGCAGCACGTTCCCCTTGGCAGGGTTGGCGTTGTAGTCGACGGGGATGTTCTCGCCGTTCGAGGAGACGGCCCAGACGATCGTCGCCGGGCACGAGCGGCACACGGCGTGCCGGGCGGAGAGGTCGAGGGGCATCAGACCTTCTTTCGCAGGTTGGATTCGGCGGCCTGGCGGTCGTCGGCCAGCCGCCACAGGTCGGTGACGTCGTGGTTGAGGGCGAACGGCCAGACGATCGGCTCGGTGCCGTTGACCGTCCGAACGCGACCGTTCGTCGCGCGGCGGCCGTTGCGCCAGCGGGCGCGCAGCCGCAGCGGCAGCCGGAAGAGTCGCCGCACGGTCACCACCCGGCCGCCAGGCCGAAGGCGATCACGAGCAGGAACCCGCACAGGAACAGCGACACGATCCCGAGCACGGTCGAGCATCCGATACCGGCGCCGCCGCCCGGCGCTACGGGCGCGCTCATGCGGCCCTCACCGCATCGATGCGCGCCTGCGCCTCGGACACGCGCGGATCGGTGCGGAAGTCGCCGAGGTCGTCGAGCAGCCACAGGCCGTGCCACAGCAGCACCGGCACGTCGGCGGGCAGCTCCTCGCCGCGCCGGACGAGCCACCCGCAGGTCTCGACAAACGCGCGGTTGCCGCGAGTGTCGGTGACCTCGTCGTGGCACGGGTCGCACAAGTCGAGGAGGTTCGACGGCCGGTTGATCCACGGTTCCCGGGACCCGCCCATCTGTCGGCCGGTGCGGTGGTGGACCTCGACGGCCGGGCGGCGGCCGCACTTCTCGCACATCCCGCGGGAGCGGGCGTGCACGATGTCCCGCACGGCGCGGCTGATCTGCTGGGCCTTCACCGCTTCCCGCCGTTCTGCAGCAGGTGATCCAGGTACTCGGCCAGCTCGGCTGGGCTGGCCCGAAGGAACTGTGTGCCCTTCCTCGACCACTTCGTGAAGTCGGCCGCGGTCTGCGACGCCGACCTGCCACGTCCCTTGGTGATGTCCCGGATCCGGCCGCGCAGGCCGTTCGCGTCGCCGCGCTCGTCCCGCTCGTCCGTGGCGGGCTCGGTGGTCGCGGGCGGGTCCGCGGGTGCCGGGTTGGCGGGCGTTTCGGGCTGGCGCATCCACATGTCCAGCGCCACGCCGAAGCGCATCGCGGCGTTGCGGAGGGCGTCGCCGATCATCTCTTTCAGCGCGCGGCCGCCGCGGTGGCCGACGGCGTCGCCGACGCCGAGCCGCGTCACGCCGCCGATGGTTAACCGGATCCAGAGGGCGCCGTCCTGCAGCGCGGGCAGCCCGTCGGGGGTGAGCGCCAGCGGTTCCCAGGTCCATTCCGGGTCGACGTCGAGCAGTCGCGCGGTCACGTGGGCGTGGCCGACGTAGTCGAGGTGCACGTGGGCGGTGGTCAGCGTGCCGCCGCACTCCTCGCAGGGCGCGATCCGGTGAGCGCTGCAGCCGCCCATCTTGCAGGCGGGGCACGTGACCTCCGACCGGGTGCGCACCGCGTCGCCGTCGAACGGCGCCCGGAGGGCGTCGAGCATTTCCGGCGTCACTCGCCACCGCCGACCGGGAGCACGTCGAGCAGGTCCAGTTCGCCGCTCTGCAGCATCTCGATCACGACGCCCATCGCTTCGTCGGTGGGGACGCACGCCACGACGCCCTCGCGGTGCTCGACCTGCACGCCGGGGATCTCGACCTCACCGCCCGGGCCGACGGCGCGGCCGTGCTTGGTCGAGTCGTTCAGCACGGTGCGCACGAAGTCCGGTTCGACGGCGTCGGACTGCTTCAGCAGCGCCGGGGCGTGCCGCATCAGCACTTCCTTCACTTCCTCCGGCGCGCCGACGATCTCCAGCGTCGTGACGATCCGCTCGGGGTAGTGCTTCGCTACCCACGCGCGGAACGCCGGCATGTCGACGATCCCAGCGTGCGGCTTGGGGTCCTTCTTGGACACCGCGGCGATCTTCACGCCGTTGGGGGCCACCGCCATCACGCGGTCGCCGCGCTCCATCCGGGCGCTCATCTCGGCCCGCGCCTGGTCGTACTGCGTCTTGGCGTGGTCCATCAGCACCTTGTTGGCGGCCACCTTCACGGCCAGGTCTCTGCTGCTCACCGGTTCGTCCTCACGTTCTGGTTCGACTGGTTGGGGGCGCCCGTGGTCGGGCGCGGGGCGGTCAGGGGGTGCGCCGGTACGGCGATCTCGACAGCGATGTGCTTCGCCGAGTCCGGGTTCTGCTCGATCACGGCCTGATGCACCGCGCGGGGCGCGCACGCCAAGCACGTCTCGGCCATCTCCAGCGGCGCCCAGTCGTCGGTCGGCGCCGGGTCGCCGTAGACCGTGACGGCCGCGGGGCGGCCGACGATCTGGCACCAGGTGCACGGCCCGTTGGGCGCGCGGTGGACGAGCGCCACCGTCACGGCGTCGATCTCGTCCAGCTCGGACGCCAGGCGCAGGATCTCGGGCACGTCGACGAGCACCGCGGTGTCGGCGTCGACGTCGGCGAGCCGGTGCCGCGCCGGGTACGCGCCGCCGCGGGCCGCGCGCTCGGCGACCAGGTCCGGGCCGCCGAGCTGGCGGATGACGTGAACGGCGTCCTGCGGGGATTCGCCGAGCGTTCCGGCTGTCGCGGTCACGCTGCCGCTCCCATCCGCGCCACGGCGGCGCGCTCGTCCTTGCGGTGCTTGCCCTCGTGCGGCCGGACGCCGAGCCCGGCGGGCGCCTCGGCGCCCGGGTTCGCGTGCTCGATCTGGCCGGCCGGGGTGTTGGCCCACCCGGTGCGCGGGGTCCAGCTGTGCCGCCCGGGGCGGGGCGGCGGGATACGCTTCTCGTGCTCCACCGGTCGTCCTTTCGTTCGGTGGTCTTCGCCCGTCCCGTGCTGCTTGGCGGTGGACACGGGGCGGGCCTTTTTCGTGAGCGGGGGGTTAGCGGCGCGACGGGCAGTCCGGGTGCGGGCACGGCAGCTGGTCGACCTCGCGGTTGCACCACGCGCAGATCCAGCCAGCCATCACGCCGCGTCGCCCTTGCGTGTGCGCGTCGTGGATCCCTTGCGGGCGCGGGCTTTCGCCGAGGCCATCGCCATGCGCGTGAAGTGAGCCTTCTTCAGGTGCTCGGCCCTCACCGCGCGCTCGCCCGGGCTCAGCACGCCGTCGGGGTCGGCCTGCCGCTCCCACCGGTCGTGGAACGCCTTGCGCGCGGGCGCGGTCGCCGCCGACCGGTCGGTGGTGTTGGCCCACTTGATGTGTGCGCCCAGGCGGGATCGCAACGCGCGCTGCTCAGGTGTCACGCGGACCGCCGCTCGGTGGCCGGGTCGGCGAGCAACTGCTGAGGCTTGACCTTCAGCGCCTTCACCAGCGCGTTGAACAGCCGCGGGCTCGGGCCGTTGGTGCCGATCTCGATCTTGCTCAGCGTGCTGCGGTGCGTCGGGTGACCCTGTTTCGTGAGGCGCTGCGCCAGGTCGGTCAGGGACAACCCGGCCGTCTCCCGGAGGGCGCGCACCTTGCCGCCGTCGAAGGGGAGGCTCAGTCGGGGCTTGGTCATGAAGCGAAACGTAGCGCTCCGTAGCGCTACTTGCAAGCATGTAATTAGGCCGGATGGCCCCAACTAGCGCTCCACGCTGCGTCTTTGCGTTCCGTATCGCTACAATTCGCTCCAAACCTCTACAAGGAGGACCTGAGATGGCGGAGGACAGCGGCGGCCTGGCGCACCTGGACGCGGTACTGGACCGGGAACGCATTCGACGACGCTGGAAGTGGAAGGACGTCGCGCAACGCGCCGGGATCTCCCCCGTGCTGCTGCGAGCGGTCCGCAAGGGCGCCAAGCCCATGACGGAGCAGACCAAGACCGGCCTGCAGGACGCCTACGGCTGGGGCGACGGGGCGATTGACCGAATCCTGGCCGGCGGCGAGCCGCCCGCGCCCGAGCCCGTCCCCCCGCATGTCTTCGAACGCGTCCTCCGGGACGACGTCGAGCGGGAAATGATGGCGATCACGCGCGTCCCCGAGGAGGAGCGGTGGGCGTTCATCATCGAGCGCCGCGAGCGCCTGTGGCGCGAGGGGCAAGGCCAACGAGGCCAGCACGGACTAGGCCGAACGGGTAGTTGAAAGATCACGGGATAACCCTCGAGGGTGTCCCCAACTGCGCCGATTCGGCGATTCTCGGTGGTAACCCGTGACGGACCGCAACGAGAACGGCGTCTAAGCCGAAGATCGGGTGTGCAAAGTGTTCACCTGATTGCCGGGCTCGCCGTGGTGGTCGCGCTCGGCGGCGCCACCCACTGGTGGCGCGCTCACCAGATCGCCCGCGCACGCGCTCGCCTCCGAGCGCTCGCCGCGCTGCCCGCGGTAGGCGGTCGCCATCTCCAGCTCGTCACCACGAGCACCCCCCTGCCGACGGCGCGCCCCCGTCCGCGGCCCCGGGTCCCGCCGGCCTACCACGCCGCGGCCGCGAGCCTCCTCGCCGCTCTGACCACCACCGGCGTGATCGCGGTGCTGCAGCTCGCCCGCCCGGAGGGCGGCGGCCTGCCCGCCGGGCCTGCCCCCGCCCCCGAGGCGACCGCGCCAGCCGCCAGCGCCAGCGCGGCACGCAAGAGCAGCGCACGGTACGAGGACACCGCGTTGCGTGGCGCTCCGGAGCGCTCTCACTTCGACGCAGAGGTGGCCGCCGCACCGCAGCCGACCGGCAGTTCGGCAGTGTCCCCGTCGCGCAGGGCGTCAGCGGGCGCTACCACGACGCCCCGCAGCCCGCGGCCGTCGAGCAGCACCACGTCACCCACGTCCACCCCACTGCCGGGGCCGGCCGGACCATCCCGGCCATCCGACGACGTGCCCGCCGACGGCGACGCGGACGCCGAGATGCCCGAGGAGAGCACGACAGCCGCCGTCGCCGTGGCCGCCGCGCTGCCACTCGTCGTCCTCGATGCGGCGGCCTAGAAGCGGTCGCCCAGGGCCTTCTGACGATGCGAGTTGCGGGCGCGTTCGGCAGCGGCCGATTCGCCGTAGCGCAGCAGCATGGCGCGGGACTTCCACCCCATCAGCCGCATGAGATCGCCCTCGTTGCCGCCGTTGGCGAGCCAGGTGTGGGCGAACAGGTGACGGAAGAGGTGCGGATTGAAGTTCTTGATCTCCGCCTGCTCGGCGCGGCGTTCGAGCATCTGCCGGATGCCCGATGTGGTGAGTGGCCCCTTGTCGCCGAGCCAGAGCGCGGTGTGTCGCTCCGCGCCCGGACGCTTCCTCCGGGCACGCATGTAGCGTCGCAGCGCTTCGGAGGTCTTGGCGCCAAACGGAAGCGTGAGGGTGCCGCCACCCTTCAACACGACTTCCACGGTGTCGTAGTCAAAGTTGACGTCGTCGAGGTTGATACCGGCCATTCCCGACACACGCACGCCAGTGTCGGCGAACAGTCGGATGATCGCGGTGTCGCGCAGCTCGACGAAGGTACGCCCCTTGCAGGTTGCCAGCAGCGCGCGCACGTCGTCGTCGGGCCGGACCGGGATCTTGGGCAGCGGCGCGCTCGGCGGGCTCATCTTGTCGAACGGGTTGCGCGTGATTTCCTCTTCGCGCTCCAGCCATGCCCAGAACTGCTGGGCGCTGCGGTACTGCGCATTGGCGTAGGTCGCCTTGACCTGCTCGCCCTCGCGGTTGTTCCGGCGCGTGTTTCGCTCCAGCAGGGCAACGAAGTACCGCTCCAGCACCGGTTTGCCCACCGGCTCGTCGGGCGCGTTGTCCTCCAGCCAGGCGAACAGGTAGCGGAGGTGGCGCAGGTAGAGGTCCACCGTCGTGGCGGCCTTCTTCCCGGCCTTCAGGTGGGTCTCGAAGTCGGGCACCAGCTCGCGCAACTCGTCGAGCGTGAGCCCGTCATCGGCGACGGTCGAGGTGGTCATGACGCGGGATGCTACCCCGTCACTCTCTTGCTCTGGTAGCGCTGTGGCTGTACCCTCAACCACGTTTCCCCAGGTAGTGCCCCCGGCAGGACTCGAACCTGCGACCTAGAGATTAGAAGGCTCTTGCTCTATCCGGCTGAGCTACGAGGGCCTGGCGCCGACGACCACAGGCCGTCCTGACCTGCAGTTTAGTCACCGTCACTTCCCCTATCGCCGGACGGCGGGGGAACGTTTCAGCCTCTGCCGATGAACGGCATCTTCGTCGCTGTGACGGTCATGAACTGCACGTTCGCGGTGAGCGGGAGCCCTGCCATGTACCGCACGGCTTCCGCGACGTGTCTCACGTCGAAGGTGGGTTCGGGCAGCTCACGGCCGTCCGCCTGGCGTGCGCCCTTGGCGATTCCCGCCGTCATCTCCGTCGCCGCGTTCCCGATGTCGATTTGGCCACACGCGATGTCGTACGGACGGCCGTCCAGCGACAGCGACTTCGTCAGCCCGGTGATGGCGTGCTTCGTCGCGGTGTAGGCGGCGCTGCCGGGGCGCGGGGCGTGCGCCGAGATGGAGCCGTTGTTGATGATGCGGCCACCGCGCGGGTCCTGGCGCTTCATGATCCGGAACGCCTCCCGCGCGCACAGGAACGCGCCGGTCAGGTTCACCGCCACCGTCTGCTGCCACGCCTCGACCGGGATCTCGTCCGGGTCGCCCGCGGGGCCGAAGGTGCCCGCGTTGTTGAACAACACGTCCACCCGGCCCCAGCGGTCCGCGACCGCCTCGAACAGGGCGCTGACCTGGGCGGGGTCGGCGACGTCGGCCGGGTGCACAAGGGCGTCCGGCGCACCCGCGGCCGTCTCCGAGAGCGCGTCGGCTCTGCGGCCGGCCAGCGCGACGCGGTAGCCGGCGCCCAGCAGCGCCTGCGCCACATGCCGTCCGATGCCCGAACCGGCGCCCGTCACGACGGCGACCCCACCCATGCGCACCTCCCGCTCGACCCCGGCCCCGCGACCGGCCCGCTAGACAGTCAACACGACCTTGCCACGTCCGTGCCCGGTCTCGATCTCCCGGTGCGCGTCGGCCGCCTCGTCCAGGCGGTACGTCCGGCGCACCAGGAAGCTCAGCTCGCCCCGGTCGTACAGGCGGGCGAGCTCGGCCAGCCGGTCCGCCGACCGCTGCCCGCGCACCAGCTGCACCCCGAGCGACTCCGCCCGATCGTGGTCCACCAGGGTCACCACGCGACGCCGCTCCTTCACCAGAGCGAGTGAAAGATCAAGCGCGGCACCACCCGCGCCGTCCAGGACCGCGTGCACCCCGCCGGGTGAAAGCGCTCGCAACCGGTCCTCCAGGCCGTCGCCGTAGAGGACCGGAGTCGCGCCGAGCGAGCGCACGTAGTCCTGGTTCGCCTCGCTCGCGGTGCCGATCACGGACGCACCCCACAGCCGCGCGAGCTGGACCGCCGCCGTGCCGACCGAGCCCGCCGCGGCGTGCACCAGGACCGTGTCCCCCGGCCCGACGCCGAGCTGCCGCAACGCCAGGTACGCCGTCTGCGTCCCGGCGGTGAACCCGCCCGCGACGGTCCACGGCATGCCCGCCGGCTTGGCGGTGACCTGGTCCTGCCCCACCACCACGTACTCGGCGTAGCAGCCCAGCACGTTGAAGCCGAGCACCTCGTCGCCGACCGACCACGCGGCCCCGTCCCCGGCCTGGTCCACCACGCCGGCGAACTCGTTGCCGGGTATCCGCGGCCACGTCAGCCCCGTCGCGTACGGCGGCTCCCAGCCGGCCCGGACCGCCGCGTCGAACGGCTGCACACCCGCCGCCCGCACGCGAACCCGGACCTGTCCCGGACCCGCCTGCGGGTCCGGGACATCCATGGCGCGCAGAACCTCCGGGCCACCTGGCTCGGTGAACGCCGCTGCCTTCATGAGGTGCCTCCTCGATCTCGACCTGCGAGATCAACGGTGACACCTCCAGTTAACTGGAGGTCAACCTCAGAAGTTGATCATGTGACCGGCGAGACCGTGGATGGCCTCCTTGACCGCCTCGCCGAGGGTCGGGTGCGCGTGCACGTTGCGGGCCACCTCGTGCACCGTCAGGTCCCACTGCTGCGCCAGCGTCAGCTCGGGCAGCAGCTCGGTGACGTCCGGGCCGATCAGGTGCGCGCCGAGCAGCTCGCCGTACTTGGCGTCGGACAGGATCTTCACGAAGCCGCCCGCGTCGGCGAGGCCGTGGGCCTTGCCGTTGGCGGTGAACGGGAACTTGGCGACCTGCACGTCGTAGCCCTGCTCGCGCGCCTGCGCCTCGGTCAGGCCGAAGCTCGCGACCTGCGGCTGGCAGTACGTCGCGCGCGGGATCATCGTGTAGTCGAGCTCCATGGTCTCCGCGCCGCCGATCGTCTCGGCCGCCACGATGCCCATCGACTCGGCCGCGTGGGCCAGCATCAGCTTGGCGGTGACGTCGCCGATCGCGAAGATGTGCGGCACGTTCGTGCGGCAGCGGCCGTCGACGGCGATGGCGCCGCGCTCGGTCAGCTCGACGCCGGTGTTCTCCAGCCCGTAGCCCTCGACGCGCGGCTGGAAGCCGATCGCCTGCAGGACCTTGTCGGCCTCCAGGGTCTGCTGGTTGCCGCCGCTGGACACGGTGACCTTGACCTTGGCGCCGCTGTCGTCGATGCTCTCGACCTTCGTGCCGGTCAGGACCTTGATGCCGAGCTTCTTGTAGCGCTTGGCCAGCTCCTTGGACACGTCGGCGTCCTCGAGCGGCACCATGCGGTCCAGGAACTCGACGATCGTCACGTCGACGCCGTAGTTGTGCATGACGTAGGCGAACTCGACGCCGATCGCGCCCGCGCCCGCGATGATGATGCTGCCCGGCAGGTCGCGGGAGAGGATCTGCTCCTCGTAGGTCACCACGCGCTCGGACAGCTGGGTGCCCGGCAGCAGCTTGGTGGTGGCGCCGGCGGCGATGATGCAGTGGTCGAAGGTGACGGTCTCGACGCCGTTCTCACCGGTGACCTCGATGGTGTGCGCGTCGGTGAACTTGCCGCGCCCGGTGAACTCCTGGATGTTGTTCTTCTTCATCAGGAAGTGCACGCCCTTGACCCGGCCGTCGGCGACCGAGCGGCTGCGGTCGAACGCGGCGCCGTAGTCGAAGGTGATCGGCCCGTCCGAGCTGATCCCGAAGGTCTTGGCCTCCTTGGTGACCAGGTGGGCGAGCTCCGCGTTGCGCAGCAGCGCCTTCGACGGGATGCACCCGACGTTCAGGCACACGCCGCCCCAGTACTTCTCCTCGACGATCGCCGTCTTCAGGCCGAGCTGCGAAGCCCGGATCGCCGCGACATACCCGCCGGGCCCGGCACCCAGCACCACAACGTCGAAATGCGCACTCATACCCGCCACCCTATGCCCTCGCGGGCGAGCCGGTCGTGGGTGCTCGGACCCACGACCGGCCCCTGATCAGGCGCGCTCGAGGACCACGACGGGGATCTCGCGGTCCGTCTTCTTCTGGTACTCGTCGTAGTCCGGCCACACCTTCGCCATCTTCGCCCAGAGCGTCTCGCGCTCCGCGCCGGTGGCTGTGCGGGCCTTCGCGGTGAACTTGTCGGCCTTGACCTGCACCTTGACCTCGGGATTGGCCTGCAGGTTGAGGTACCAGCCGGGGTGCTGGGGAGCGCCGCCCTTGGAGGCGACGATCACGTAGGCGCCCTCGTGCTCCTGGTAGATCAGGGCGAACTTGCGCTCCTGGCCGGACTTGCGGCCGGTGGTCGTCAGGATCAGGATCGGGGCGCCCTTCTCCCAGTCGTGACCGACTTCACCATTGGTCTCCTCGTACCGGCGGACGTGTTCGTCACCGAAGAGCATGCGGGGTCCTTTCGTCGTGCAGATGTGTCTTGGCAACCGCAACGCGGCGGGGCGCGCACGTATTTCCGCGATCACCCTCGGTCATCCCCACTCGCTCGGGTGGTCCTGACCAGGCAAAAGCCGGAAACCGACCTAGAATTCGGCCCAACGCCGACCGCGGGAGGAATGATGAGCGACCGGCCGCACGTGACGCTCGAGGACGTGGCGAGGACCGCCGAGGTCTCGCTCGCGACAGCGTCCCGTGCGCTCAACGGCACGACCAGAGTGCGCGACGACCTGCGGGAGCGGGTGCTGTCGGCCGCCGCGGAGCTGGCGTACACGCCGAACGCGCACGCGCAGGCGCTCGCCGGCGGGTCGCGCCGGACGGTGGGGGTGATCTGCCACGACATCAGCGACCCGTACTTCGCGGCGATCACCCGTGGGGTGATGCGGGTGGCCGACAGCCACGGGCTGCTCGTGATGCTCGCCGGCACGTTCGCCGACCCGGACCGGGAGCTGGCGTGCGTGTCGACGCTGCGGGCGCAGCGGGCGTCGGCGATCCTGCTGACCGGTTCGGCGTTCGAGGACCGGGCGTGGGAGCGGCGGATGGCGGCCGAGCTGGAGCCGTACCGGCGCGGCGGCGGGCGGGTGGCCGTCGTGACGCGGCACCGGTCGCTCAAGGCGGACACCATCGCTCCCGACAACCGAGGTGGTGCGCGGGCCCTGGTGGAGGCGATGCACCGGCTGGGCCACCGGCGGTTCGCGGTGGTGACCGGGCCGACGCGCCTGACCACAGTGGCCGATCGGGTGGCCGGGTTCCGGGAGGGGCTGGCCAGGCTGGGGATCGAACTGTCCGAACGGGACGTGTTCGCCGGTTCGTTCGACCGGGACGGCGGTTACGAGGCGACGGAGGCCCTGCTGGCGGCCAAGCACAAGGCGACGTGCGTGCTGACGGCGTCGGACGTGATGGCCGTGGGGGCGGTGAGCGCGCTGCGCGCCGCGGGGTTGTCGGTGCCGGAGGACGTGTCGGTCACGGGGTTCGACGACGTGCCGCTGGTGCGGGATTTCGGGCTGACCACGGTGGGGTTGCCGCTGGAGCGCATCGGGGCGGAGGCGCTGGAGCTGGCCCTCGACGACGGTGGCGGTGCTGGTGGTGGCGGGGCGCGGGCGCGCGTTCGGCGGGTTTCGGGTGAGGTGCTGCTGCGCGGGAGCACGGCGAAGCCCCGCCGCCGGCGACGGGGTTGACCTCTGCATGGCTCGGCTCTCCTAACTGGGTTGGCCACTGCACGGCTCGGCCCTGCTGGTGGGATTGACCACTGCATGGCTCAGCCCTTCGGGTGGTCACAGCGGGCGGCGAGGGAGCAGGTGGTGGCCGCGCGAGGGTGGCAGATGGTGACGGCACGAAAGAACCGGTGGTAGCCGCACGAGAGGGACGGTCGCGAAGGCACGAGGGGACCAACCACTCACCGTCCCGCGAGGGGACCAACCGCGGCCACACGGCAGGACCGCTCGCAGCGGCTCGAAGTGACCACTCACCGCAGCTCGGGCTGGTCAGCCAGCACCGCGGGACAGGCCAGCAGCCGCCGCACAACCGGGCCAGTCGACGCCACACGACACGCCCAGGCACCACCCGCTCGGCAAGGCCAACCGTCGCCGCACAACAACGCCAGTCGACACCGCACAACCGGGCCAGTCGACGCCACACGACACGCCCAGGCACCACCCGCTCGGCAGGGCCAACCGTCGCCGCCCAACAACGCCGGTCGACACCGCACAACCGGGCCAGTCGACGCCACACGACACGCCCAGGCACCACCCGCTCGGCAAGGCCAACCGTCGCCGCCCAACAACGCCAGTCGACACCGCACAACCGGGCCAGTCGACGCCGCAGGAACGGGCTCGCCAGCGCTGCCTGACTAGGCCGGTCGACACCGCACGACAAGGCCAGTGGCGATCGTGCGAAAGGACCAACCACGGTCCGACCAGGGCCCGATCGCAGCGTCCAACCGAGACACCCAGCGTCCACCCGAGTCGAGCAACCGCATCCACCCGCGACGCCCAGGGCATTCCCCACGACGCCCACCCGCATCCAGCCGAGTCGCCGAACCCCGCCGCCGGCGACGGGGTTGACCTCCGCGTGGCTCGGGTCTCCGGGTGGTCACGGTGGCGGCAAGAGCCGGCGGCAACCCGCGAAGGCTCCGCCGACGTCCAACCCGGACAGCCGACCGAGCCCCTCAATAGCAGCTCGACACCACCGGCAGGCACACGTACGTGTCACCCCAGTGCCCCTGCCCCGTGATGTTCGTGGCGTAGCGGACCAGCGGCGCGAGCCGGGCGACGCCCGCTGCCAGTGCCTCCTGGTTCCGCTGCAGCATCCCGGTCAGCTGGTCGAGCGAGGCCAACACCGGGCGCAGCGCGGCATCGTTGTCCGCCACCAGGCCCTGCACCTGCCGGGACAACGACCGCGCCCCCGTCAGGAGCGCCGAGATGGCCGACGCCCTGGCCGCCACTTCGGCCAGCACCAGGTTCCCGTCCGCCATCAACCGCACCACCTGGGCGTCGCGGTCGGCCAAGGTTCGCGACAGCGCCGCCGTGTTCCCCAGCAGCCGCGACAACTCCGCATCCCGCGAAGCGATCGTTGTTGACAGCTGGGACAGGCCGTCCAGTGCGCCGCGCACGGAGGAGCCGCCTGGCAGCGCCGCCGACAGCGCGTCGAACGACCGGGCCAGCCGGTCCGTGTCCAGCCCGCCGACGGTCTTCGACAGGTCCCGGAACGCGTCCAGCACGTCGTACGGCGCGATCGTCCGCGAGCGCGGGATCACCTCGTCGAGTGGTTGCGAACCCTGTGGATCCAGCGCGAGGTACTTCTGCCCCAGCAACGTCTTGATCTTGATCGCCGCCGTCGTGCGGTCGCCCAGCCAGGTGTCCGACACCTTGAACCGGACCCGCACCGACGCACCGTCCAGGCCGACGTCCACCACCTTGCCGACCTTCACGCCGGCCACCCGCACCTCGTCGTCCACGGCGAGGCCGCCCGCTTCGCTGAACTCCGCCTCGTACGACACGCCCGCGCCGATCAGCGGCAACGAATCCGCGTGCACCGCCGCGACGAACGCCAACGCCAGCACCACGAGACCGGCAATTCCGATACCGGCAGGATCCCGATCACGCATTTCCGGCCCCTTCCGCCGGGTTACGCTCTTAACACGTGCCTCCGATCGAATGACGTATTCGCCGACATGTCGGAAAAGAACAACTCCCCTGGGTGACCCGTGCCAGCATGTCGCCCATGACGGACTCCCAGCCCCGGTGGCGGAGACTCGAACCGGACGCGCGCAGGGAGCAGATCTTCACCTGCGCCGCCCGGCTGTTCGGCGAGCGCCCGTACGCCGAGGTGTCCACATCGGACATCGCAGCGGCAGCGGGCGTCGCCCGCGGGCTGATCAACCACTACTTCGGCACCAAGCGTGAGCTCTACCTGGCGGTGCTGCGCCGCGCGGTGACGATCCCGACCACGGCGATGGACATCGTCACCGACGGGCCGATCGAAGAAAAAGCACGCGTCGCGGTCGACTGGTTCCTCACCCTCGTCACCAAGCAGGGCAAGACCTGGCTCGTCGCCACCGCACCCGAGGGCCTCGGCAGCGATCCGGAGGTCGAGGCGATCCTCGTCGAGGCCGAACGCCGCTCGGCCGCGCGCGTGCTGGACGCGCTGGGCGTGAAGGTCGACGCCGCGAACGCCGAGGTCTGCAACGCGCTCGTCCGCGCCTACGGCGGCATGGTCAAGGCCGCCGGCCGCGAGTGGCTGCTGCGCAGCGAACTCGACCGCGACCAGGTCCACACGCTGCTGTCCCGCTCGCTGGTGACGCTGATCGAGGACGTGTTCCCCGCCGTCACCGATAGGTGAGCAGGCGGGCGGCCCGGCCCTCGAAGTGCGCGTGCTCGTTGAACGACACGAGCGTGACCCCGCCGCGCCCGGTCACCAGCTTCGTGATCCCGCAGTTCACGGTGACCCGGTTGAGCTGCAGCAACCCCATCGCGGGGTCGCCGAGCAGATGCCCGGCGAGCGTGCCGATCACCCCGCCGCTGGTGAAGACCACCGCGCTCTCGCCCTTGCGCAGCACCGCGACCAGGTCGGCCAGCGCGCCGCGCACCCGCTCGGCGAACTGCGGCCAGGTCTCCGCGCACGGCCCGTCGTCACCGGCCCGCACCCACGCGGCCAGTGAGGCGTCCAGCACTTCCTGGTACCCGCGCGGGTCGTTCGCGTCCTGCAGTGCGCCGCCGCCGTGCCGGGCGACGATGTCGACGTGGTCGTACTCGTTCCAGCGCGGATCCTCCTTGGCCGTGGCGCCCGCCCCCAGCCAGTCCAGGACGATCTCCGCGGTGGCGCGCTGACGGGCCATCGACCCGGTCCGGCCCTCGGTGAAGCGGATCTTGCGCCGCAGCAGCTCGGCGCCGACCACGGCGCCCTGCTCGATCCCGGTGCTGGACAGCTGGTCGTAGTCGGCCGCGCCGAAGGAGGCCTGACCGTGCCGGATCAGGTGGATGGCGCCCATCGGCCGTCCTTTCGCTCGCCGTCCCCCGCCCGCAGCCTAGCCAGCGGTGTTCAGGAGACGGTTGGGCGTGCCCGAGGTTGCACCGCTGATCTTGCCCGGGGTGGCTGAGGCGATCAGGGCGTCGGCGACCTGCGCGGGTGTGGCGTCCGGGTGTCCGGCCAGGTAGAGGGCGGCGGCGCCGGCCACGTGCGGGGTGGCCATCGAGGTGCCGCTGATCGTGTTGGTGGCGGTGTCGCCGGTGCCCCACGACGACGTGATGCTCACGCCCGGCGCGTAGAGGTCGACGACGCTGCCGTAGTTGGAGAAGCTCGCCTGCCGGTCGGTCCGGTCGCTGGCCGCGACGGTGATCGCCTCGGTGACGCGTGCCGGGGAGTCGTTGCCGGCGTCGGCGCCCTCGTTGCCCGCGGCGATCGCGAAGGTGACGCCCTTGGCGATCGCGCCGCGGACGGCGTCGTCGAGGACGGTGTCGGCGCTGCCGCCCAGGCTCATGTTGGCCACGGACGGGCCGCTCGCGTTCTGCGCCACCCAGTCGATCCCGGCGACGACCTGGTCGGTGGTGCCGCTGCCCTGTGCGTCGAGCACGCGCACCGGGACGATCCGCACGCCCTTGGCGACGCCGTACTCGGCGCCGCCGATGGTGCCCGCGACGTGGGTGCCGTGGCCGTGCTCGTCGGTGGCGTCGTCGTCGTTGTCGATGAAGTCCTTGCCGCCCGTGACGCGGCCGCCGAAGGTCTCGTGGCTCGCCCGCACGCCGGTGTCGATCACGTAGGCGGTGACGTTGTCCGCCGCGGTGTCGTAGCGGTAGGACGAGTCGAGCGGGAGGTTCGCCTGGTCGATGCGGTCCAGGCCCCAGGACGGCGGGTTCTGCTGCACGTCGGCGATGCGCAGGACGTGGTTCTGCACGACGTAGGCGACGTCGGGGTTGGCGGCGAGGCGCTTGGCCTCGGTTTCGCCTGCGCTGACGGCGAAGCCCTTCAGCGCGGCGCTGAAGGTCCGGGTGGCCGAGCCGCCGTAGCGGCTGGTCAGGTCATCGGCCCGGGAGGTGGCGCCCGGTTTGAGGACCACCAGGTAGCTGTCCGCGACCGAGCCGGGGGTGCCCGCCTCGAGGATCCGTCCTTCCCTGGCTTGGGCGGGCCCGGCCCAGACCGTCGTGACGACGACTGCCGCCGCGAGTAGGGACCACATCGCGCGCTTCCGCATGAGCCGCCGTCTCCTCTCCCCGACCGGGTGGTGCGATCTCATGCAATCCCGGGGGCCAGAGCGGGGGCAATGATTCACAGTTACCAGTACTCACCCGATAGGGTCATTCGTTAACCACCCAATGGGATGACGCCCTGATCATCATTCTCGGACGAGTAGAGGTCACACACTGCTACCATCAGCGGTGGCGAAGTCGATTTCCAGGTGGTAGCAGGTGTCCACGTCCGAGCGCGCGGTGCCGAGCCCGTTCGCCAGCAAACTCCGGTCCGCGATCGCCCGCAGTGGGCTGAGTCTCGATCGCATCCAGGCCCGCTTGCAGGCCAGCGGCGTGCCGATCAGCGTCACGGCCCTGAGCTACTGGCAGTCCGGCAAGCGGCAGCCCGAGCGGCAGAGCTCGATCTCGGCGGTGCGGGTGCTCGAGGACGTCCTCGGCCTGCAGCGCGGCGAGCTGCTGTCCCTGCTCCCGCCGCCGCGTCCGCGCGGGCTGCCGTCCCGCAGGCAGGCGGACGGTGTCGTGAAGTTCCCGATGGAGGCGCTGCGGATCCTGCTGGAGCGGGTCGGCGCGCCGCACGCGCTGGAGCAGCAGCACCGGCTGAACCTGGTCAACCTGCACGACCGGTGCGAGATCGCGGCCGGGGGTCGCCAGCGGTCGCTGACCACGCGCTCGGTGTTCCAGGCCACCGCCGACCGGCAGGACCGCTGGATCCTGGTGTACGACCACGGCGGCGCGCCCGCGCCCACGCTGCACCAGCTGCGCAACTGCCGCAGCGGACGGGTCGAGATCGACCCGGAGCACGGCCTGACCGTCGCGGAACTGCTGTTCGACCGCCCGATCCACCGGGGCGAGACCTGCCTGATCGAGTACACGCTCACCAACAGCGGGCCGCCGTACCCGGACTGCGAGAACACCTACTACCGCGAGTTCCGCCGCCCCATCCGCGAGTACCTCCTGGAGATCCGCTTCGACGAGGCCGAGGCGCTGCGCAAGTGCTGGCAGTACGCGCGCCGGGGCTCGGCGGAGACCGAGGAGCGGCGGGAGCTGCACCTGGACACGGCCGGCGGGGTGCACGCCGTGGCGCTCGACTACGGGCCAGGGGTGTTCGGCATCTCCTGGGAGTGACCGGGCCGGCCCCGGCTGGATCTCACCCGCCACGGACGAAGAGCCGCACGGGGTGGACGCGCGACGGTGGGACCCCACGAGCCGGGAGGTCTGCCATGAGCGCGCCGGAAGCCACCACCACCGCGACCGGACTCGACGAGATGGGTCCCGTCGACTATCTGGTGATCGAGATGCCCGCGGACCGGATGACCGGGCGCGGACTCGACCTGCTCCTCGACCTGGTCGACCGCGGGATCATCCGCGTGATCGACCTGGAGATCGTCAGCACGGGGCCGGACGGGAGCATCGCCCGGCTCGCGCTCGACGACCTCGACGGCGAGCCGTCCGTGGAGCTGTCGGTGTTCGCCGGCGCGCGGTCCGGCCTGCTGGACGACGAGGACGTCGAGGCCGCAGGCGGGGTCCTCGAACCGGGCACGGTGGGGGTGGTCCTGCTGTACGAAAACCTGTGGGCCGCGCCGCTCGCACGGGAGCTGCGGCGCAACGGCGCGCAGCTGGTCGCAGGCGGGCGCGTCCCGGTGCAGGCGCTACTCGCCGCCCTCGACGCCGCCGAAGCCTGATCCACCACCGAGGACTACAGGAGGTCCACCATGCCCGGTCTGCTGCGGGGGATCGCCCGCACCGCCATCGTCGCCGGCACTGCCAAGGGTGTCGCGAACCGCGTCACGCGCAGGCAGGAAGGCCGGTGGGCTCGGCAGGACGCGGAGCGCGCCGCGGAGACGGCACCACCCGCGCCCAGCCAAACCGACGTGCTGTCCCAGCTGCGCGAGCTGGGACAGCTGCGTGACCAGGGGGTGCTCACCGAGGCGGAGTTCCAGTCGCAGAAGGCTCGCCTGCTCGGCTGATCAGACGCTGCCGAGGCGCCTGCTGTGCCAGTGGTCGGCGATCTTGACCACGACCAGCGCCAGCATCGACAGCACCGTCAGCGGGATCGCCTTCAGCAACGCGAACACGATCATCGCCAGCGACGACGCCGCGGTGAGGCCGACCAGCGCGACCCGCCACACGCGCGCCCCGCCCCGCGCGGTCCGGCGGAGGAACCGCCTGCCCCCGGGGCGGGCGGGTGGCGGGCGGTCCTGGGGTTCGACCGCGGCCAGGAACGACCCGTCGAGCACGACCTTCCGCCGTTCCGGCGACGGCACCTGCCGCGGATCTTCGCGGCGCGGTTGTACGGTGGGCACGTTGATGCCTTCCTCTCCGGGAGGGACGGTCGACGCCGCGCGGCTCCCTGTGGCAGCAGGGGGCCGCGCTCCATGTCGCGGCAGGGCGCGACCTCACTCATCGTGCAGAAACGAGTCGCCACCGTCACGAGATCGTCGGGTTTGAGCGCCCACCGGCCGGTCAGCGTCGCCGAACGGCCCGTCTCGGTAGCCCGACGGCACTCGTTCAGGTGAAGGCCGCGAGGACAGCGGCGCCCGCCGCGAGCACGGCGAGCAGGATCAGGGCCGTGCTGTACCCGCCGACCCGCTCGGCGAGCACGATCGCCCCGCCCGGCGCGATGGCCGTCGCCGCGGTGATCGGGGCGGTGAACATCCCGTTGAGCGCCCCGAAGCGGGCCGTCGTCCACCGGTCGGCGACGGCCGTGGCCTGCACGAGCGTGTAGGCGCCGCGGGCCATCCCGAGCACCACCGCGACCGCCAGCAACGCGCCCGCGGGCCCGGGCAGCAGAGCCAGCAGGACCAGCGCGGCGCAGCTCGCGGCGAGGACGCCGACCGTGCGGGACGCGGGCGCGCTGGTGCGCGGCACGGCGGCGAAGACGAGCCGCCCGAGGACCTGCCCGGCGCCGACGAGCCCCAGCGCGACCGACGCGACCGCGTGGCTCAGACCACGCTCGACGAACAGCGGCACGACCACGATCGCGGAGGCGTACAACCCGAGAGCGGCCAGGGTCATCGCGGTCTGCAGCAACCGGAACCGGGCGGAGCGGGTCACCTGCCGCACCGGGGTGGCGGCCGGTCGCGTGCGGTGGTCCGGCCAGGCCGGCGTGAGCAGCAGCCAGTGCACGGGCAGGTTGACGAGCAGGAAGACCGCGGCGTAGACGAGGTAGCTCGCGCGCCAGCCGACCTGGTCGACCAGCAGCGCGGTGAGCGGCGCGAACACGGTGCTCGCCAGGCCGCCGACGAGCGTCACGACGGTCAGCGGACGCGCGCGGCGCTCGCCGTACCAGCAGGTGATCGCCGCGAACACCGGCGGGTACAGCTGCATCGCCTGTGCGACGCCGACGACCACCCAGGCGAGGAAGAACAGCGGCCTGCTCGGTGCCGTGGCGACCAGCACGAGCGCCACCGCCGCGAGCGCCGACCCCGCGGTCATCACCGGCCGCGGGCCGTACCGGTCGAGCAGGCGGCCGACCGGGATACCAGCGACCGCCGCGACCAGCAGGCCGGCCGAGAAGGCGAGCGTGATCGTGCCCGGTGTCCACCCGGTGGTGCCCGCGATCTGCGCGGTGGCCACCGGGAGCGCGTAGTACAGCGCGCCCCAGCTGACCACCTGGGTCCCGCACATCCCGATCAGGGCTCGGCGGAGGCGGATCTCCTCCACGGCGCGTCAGCTCAGTTTGTTGCGGAGGACCTTCCCGGTGGCGTTGCGTGGCAGCTCCGGCACGAACTCGACGTCGCGCGGCACCTTGTAGCGGGCGAGGTTGCCCTTGACGTAGTCGCGGACGGCGTCGGCGTCGAGCTTGGAGTCCTTCTTCGTGACCACGATCGCCTTGAGGCGCTGGCCGAAGTCGGCGTCCGGCACGCCGATCACGGCGGCTTCGAGCACGTCCGGGTGCTCCACGAGCAGGTTCTCCACCTCGACCGGGAACACGTTCTCGCCGCCGGAGACGATCATCTCGTCGTCGCGGCCGTCGATGAACAGCAGGCCGTCCTCGTCGAAGTGGCCGACGTCGCCGGTGGAGAGCAGGCCGTCGATGATCTCCTTGTGGCGGCCGTCGGTGTAGCCCTCGAAGGACAGGCCGCTGCCGACGAAGACACGCCCGGTGACGTGCGGCTCGGTGATGCGGTTGCCCTGCTCGTCGTACAGCTGGACCTTGCAGGTCACCGGCGGGCGGCCGACGGTGCCGGGGGCCTTGCGCCAGTCCTCGGGGGTGGCGACGGTGGCGACCGCGACCTCGGTGGACCCGTACAGGTTGTAGATCACGTCGCCGAACGCCTCGGTGGCGCGGTTGCCGAGGTCGGGGGACAACGCGGAGCCCGCGACGAAGATGATCCGCAGCGACGACGTGTCGTACTTGCCGAGGACGTCCGGCCCGAGGTCGACGATGCGCTGCAGCATGGTCGGGACGAGGACCAGCGCGGTGCACCCGTGGTCGGCGACGCCCTTCAGGGTGGCTTCGGGGTCGAACCGGCGGCGCAGCACGACCTTGCAGCCGAGCGCGAACGACAGGATGAACTGCGAGATGCCGGTGCCGTGGAAGATGGGCGCGCCGAGGAACGTGGCCTCGCCGGCGCGCAGCGGGATGCGGTCGAGGAACTGGACGGTGGCCAGCACGGAGGTCCGTTCGCGCGGCGCGCCCTTCGGGGTGCCGGTGGTGCCGCTGGTGAGCAGGACGAACCCGCCACGCTGGGGCGGCGCCGGCAGGGGGCGGTCGTCGGTGCTGGCGATCAGCTCGTCGAGGACGGGGATGCGGTCCGCCGGGTCGGGTTCGTCCACCCAGGCCAGGTAGCGGTCGACGGTGTCCGGGATGCCGGACAGGAGGTCGGTGAACTCCTGGTCGTAGACGAGCACCTGCACCTTCTCCCGCGCCGCGACGTCGGTGAGCTGCGGTTTCGCGAAGCCGGTGTTCATCAACAGCAGGCGCGCGCCGACCTTGCCCGCCGCGATCATGACCGTGACCAGGCCGCGGTGGTCCCGGCACAGCGCCGCGATGACGGTGCCCGGGCGGACGCCGCGTTCTTCCCAGGCGCGGGCCAGCGCGTTGGAGCGCAGGTCGAGCTCGCGGAAGGTGAGCGGCCCCAGCTCGTCGACCAGCCCGATGGCGTTCGGATCGCGCCGGGCGGACGTCTGCGCCGCGGCGGCGAACGGACCCACCTTGCGGGTCGCGATCACGCTGCGCAGGCCCTCGTCCAGCCGGGGAAACGGGACGAGCCCGGCGCGCCACATGACCTCCAGGCCGCGGGCGGTCTCCGCCACCTTGCCGGGGAGCACGGACAAGCGGGGCGGAATACGCATGGACAGCACCTCCATTGGGCCGACCGTACTGGGAGTATGTGTGGTTACTGGACAGTAGCCGAAAGACGAGGGGGCGCGCCAGCGGTCGGGGTGAGTGGGGCGAAGGGGACAAATCGGGCGAGGTTGGGGTGGGGGGTGGTTGGGTGGTGGAGCGGTGCGCGGGGCGGAGCGCGGAGCGCGGGGCGCGGTGCGCGGGGCGGAGCGGAGCCGGCGCGGCGGAGCGGAGCGGGCGCGGCGGAGCGGAGCGGGCGCGGCGGAGCGGAGCGGGCGCGGCGGAGCGGAGCGGGGGCGCGGCAGCGCGGCCCGCGGGGGCGCGGCAGCGCGGGAGCGGCAACGCCGAGCGGGTGCCGCGGAGCTCGGTAGCGCGGAGCGAGTGAGCGCGGGGAGCGGCGCGAGTGAGCGCGGCGCGGGGCGGAGCGCGGAGCGAGTGAGCGCGCGGGCAGCGCGCGAGCGCGCAGCGGGCGCGCTGGCACCGGCGTCGGGCACGGGTAGCGGGCAGCGCGTAGAGGCACCGAGGGTGCGACAACGCGAGGGTGCGGCAGGGCAAGGGTGCCGCAGCGCGCGGTAAACGTACGGGGTGCATCAGCGCCGGGCGGCGCGGCAGCCGAAGCGCGGCCTCCGGCGAGCGCGCGCGGCGAGCGCGCGGAGCGCGCAGCGCATGCCCTGAACCCCAACCAAGCTGGGTGGTCATCCCGGAGCCTGCCCGTCCGGCGAGGACATCCCTTGATCTCTGCACCGCCGCCCGGACACGGCGACGCGCGCCGAAACTGTCGTACCCCCAGCGCACAATGAACAGGTGCAGGTCATCGTCACGCGGGAGGAGGACGGCGGCTTCCTCGTATCCACCCCGCACCAGCAACAGCGCCTGCCCGGGCACCACCTGGCGGAACACCTCGAAACACTGGAGCGCACCGAAGCCCCGCGCTGGGTCTTCCCCTCGGTCCCGCAGCTCTACCCCCTCCTGCTGCGCTCGAACCTCCGCCTGCGGCGCTGCCACGACCTCGCCCTCACCGAAGGTCTCCTGCTCGCGGCAGAAGGCAAAGCCGGCCAGCCCAAGGCGCTGCCGGCCGCGTGGGCCCGGCTCCACGGTCAGGAACCCCCACCGGACGCGCCCAGCCACGCGGACTCCCAGCCCGCTCTCTTCGAGACCCGCGGCTCCGGCCTCCCGCCCGGAACCAGCGTCGCCGAGGCGGCTGCCGCCGTGCTCGAGAACCAGGAGCGCCGCATGAGGCACGTCGAGCACCCGGAGCGCTTCCGGTTGCTCGTCGCCGCCGAATCGGCCAGCGCGCTCGTCGCCGAGGAGATGCGGGCCGACGGGTTGCCGTGGCGCGCCGACGTGCACGACGCGCTCCTGACCGAACTGCTCGGGCCCCGCGTGCCTGCCGGTCAGCGGCCCAAGAAACTGGTCGAGCTGGCGGCGCGCATCACCGAGGCCTTCGGCGGCAAACGGGTGAACCCGGACAGCCCGCAGACCATCGTGCGCGCGTTCGGCCGCGAGGGCATCTCCATCCCGTCCGCCAGGGCGCACGTCCTGCGCGACGTCGACCACCCGGCCGTCCCCCTGCTCATCGAGTACCGCGAACTCTCCCGCCTGCACTCCGCGAACGGCTGGGTGTGGCTGGACGAATGGGTCGCCGACGGGCGGTTCCGGCCCGAGTGGGTCGTCGGGGGCGTGGTGTCCGGCCGGTGGGCCAGCAGCGGCGGCGGCGCGCTCCAGATCCCCAAGACCCTGCGCGTGTGCGTGCAAGCCGACCCCGGCTGGAAACTCGTGGTGGCCGACGCCGCCCAGCTCGAACCCCGCGTGCTGGCCGCCCTGTCCGGCGACCGCCGCCTTGCCGAAGCCTCCGCCTCCACCGACCTGTACGCCCGCCTGTCCGAAGCCATGTTCGCCGGCACGATGACCCCCGAAGCCGGACGGCCCCGCGCGAAGATCGCCATGCTGTCCGCGATGTACGGCGGCACGGCCGGCGAAGCCGCGTCGCTGCTCGCCCTGCTGCGGCAACGCTTCCCGGACGCGGTGTCCTATGTGGAGCGTGCCGCGCAGGCCGGGGAACGTGGCGAGCGCGTCCGCTCCCGGCTCGGGCGCGTCTCCCCCGCGCCGAGCGAAGCGTGGCGCGCCCTCACCGGCGGCGCGAACGAGGACGAGACCCGCGCCCGCCAGGCGGCCCGCAACTGGGGCCGCTTCACCCGCAACTTCGTCGTGCAGGCCAGCGCGGCCGACTTCACCGCGGTGCTGCTCGCCACCCTGCGCCGCAAGCTGCCCGAGCCCGCCCACCTGGTGTTCTTCCAGCACGACGAGGTCATCGTGCACTCGCCCGAGGAACTCGCACCCGCCGTCGAAGCCGCGATCGGCGAGTCCGTGCCCGAGGCCGCCGCGCTCACGTTCGGCGCCGCCTGCCCCGTGCACTTCCCCATGCAACCGGTCACCGTCGACACCTACGCCGACGCCAAATAGCTAAGCGGCGGCCTTGTCCAGCGCCCGGATCACCCGCTTCAACGACACCGGGTGCGCCGTGCCGAGGGTCTGCGCGAAGAAACTCACCCGCAGCTCCTCGATCATCCACCGCACCTCGAGCAGCTCCGGCCCCGGCGACACACCCGGCGGGAGCGCGGCGACCGCCGCCTCGTACTCGCCCGTCACCCACTCGACGTCACGCAGCAGTTCGACGTCCTTCGCGCCAGTCGACGGCAGCTTCTCCACCCGCCGCCCGATCCCGCGCAGGTACCGCACCAGGTGCGGCAGCCGGTCGAACCCGGTCGCGGTGACAAACCCGGGGTACACCAGCCGCGACAGCTGCTGCCGCATGTCCGCCAGCGACTCCGCAGGCCCGCGCGCGCCCTCCAGGGCGACCTCGGCCTCGTTAGCGGCCTTCAGGATCTTCTCGACCTCGGTGAGCACGTCCAGCACCGTCGGATTCAGCGCACCGCGCACCTTCTCCAGCAGCACCGCGAACCCGGCCTCGTCCCACACCGGGCCGCCGTTGTCGGCCATCAGCTTGTCCACCGCGCAGTCGACGCAGTCCTCCAGCAGCGCCGCGACACTGCCGTGCGGGTTGCGGCTCAGCGTCAGCTTCGCCTGGTTGGTCAACGCCCTGTTGATGAACTTCATCGGCGAGGGCATGTTGAGCCGCAACAACTTCCGCGTGCCCTGCCACATCCGCTGCCGCTGCTGCACCGGCGTGTCCAGCATGCGCACGGCCACCGTGTCGCCCTCGTCGACCAGCGCCGGGTACGCCTTCACCTGGTGCCCGCGCCGCTTCCCGGCGAACACCCGCGGCAGCTCACCGAACGCGGGCGTGGTCAGGCCGGACCGCTCGATGCTGTCCGCGGCCGCCGAGATCGTCGCCCGCACCTCGCCGCTCAGCTCCTCCTTGAGGACGGCCAGGTCCTTGCCCTCGGCGAGCTTGCGGCGCTTGTCGTTGACCACCCGGAACGTCATCCGCAGGTGGTGCGGCACCGCGTCGAGCTGCCACGCGTCCGGCGGCACCGCGACCCCGCGCAGGGCCTCCAGTTCGCGGGCCAGCACGTCGAGCAGCGGGCCGTCCTCGGGACCGACCCGGGCGAGGACCGCGGCAGCGGTGTCCGGGGCGGGCACGAAGTTGCGCCGCAACTGCTTCGGCAGCGACTTGATCAGCGCCGTGACCAGCTCCTCGCGCAACCCGGGCACCTGCCAGTCGAACCCGTCGGGCGTGACCTGGTTGAGCACCGCGACCGGGATGTGCACGGTGACGCCGTCGGCGTCCGCGCCCGGCTCGAACTGGTAGGTCAGCGGGAACCGCAGCGAGCCCTGCGTCCAGGTGTCCGGGTAGTCCGATTCGGACACCTGCTGCGCGGCCTCGTTGAGCAGCATGGCCTTTTCGAAGTTCAGCAGGTCCGGCTGGGCGCCGCGGACCTTCTTCCACCAGCTGTCGAAGTGCCGCGCGGACACGACCTCCGCGGGGACCCGCCGGTCGTAGAACTCGAACAGGGTTTCGTCGTCCACCAGCAGGTCGCGGCGCCGGGCCCGGTTCTCCAGGTCCTCGACCTCGTCCAGCAGCGCGCGGTTCTCCTTGAAGAACTTGTGGCCGGTGTCCCAGTCGCCCTCCACGAGCGCGTGGCGGATGAACAGCTCACGCGAGGTTTCCGGGTCGATGCGCCCGTAGTCCACCTTGCGGCCGACGACCAGCGGCACCCCGTACAGTGTCACCCGCTCCGATGCCACCACCGCGCCGCGCTTGCGTTCCCAGTGCGGCTCCGAGTAGGTGCGCTTGACGACGTGCTGCGCCAGCGGCTCGATCCACTCCGGCTCGATGCGCGCGTTGACCCGGCCCCACAGCTTCGACGTCTCGACCAGCTCCGCCGACATCACCCAGCGCGGCTGCTTCTTGAACAGCGCCGAGCCGGGGAAGATCGCGAACCGGGTGCCGCGCGCGCCGAGGTAGTCGCCCTTCTCCGGGTCCTTGAGGCCGATGTGCGACAGCAGCCCGGCGATCAGCGCGGTGTGCACGCGCTGCGCGTCCGCGGGCTCGGAGATCAGCGTGACGCCCAGCGGCTTGGCGAGCTGCCGCAGCTGGCTGTAGATGTCCTGCCACTCCCGCACGCGCAGGTAGTTCAGGTATTCCGCCTTGCAGCGCTTGCGGAACTGGCTGTTGGACAGCGTCTTCTGCAGCTCCCGCAGGTACTCCCACAGGTTCAGGTAGGCCACGAAGTCCGAGGACTTGTCGGCGAACCGGGCGTGCTGCTGGGCCGCGGCCTCCTGCTTGTCCGCGGGCCGCTCGCGTGGGTCCTGGATGGACAGCGCGGCGGCGATGATCATGACCTCGCGGACGCAGCCGGTGCGCGCGCCCTCCAGCACCATCCGGCCCAGCCGCGGGTCGACGGGCAGCTGCGCGAGCTGACGGCCGATCTCGGTGAGCCGGCGCTCCTTCGTGGACTCCTCCAGCGCGCCGAGTTCCTGCAGCAGCTGGACACCGGCGGTGATCTGGCGGCGGTCCGGCGGGTCGACGAACGGGAACGCGGCCAGGTCGCCGAGGCCGAGCGAGGTCATCTGCAGGATGACCGACGCGAGGTTGGTGCGCAGGATCTCCGGGTCGGTGAACTCCGGCCGGGACAGGAAATCCTCTTCGCTGTAGAGCCGGATGCAGATACCGTCGGAGGTGCGGCCGCAGCGGCCCTTGCGCTGGTTGGCCGAGGCCTGCGAGACCGGCTCGATCGGCAGCCGCTGCACCTTGGTGCGGTGGCTGTAGCGGGAGATGCGCGCGGTGCCCGGGTCGATGACGTACTTGATGCCGGGCACGGTCAGCGACGTCTCGGCGACGTTGGTGGCGAGCACGATCCGGCGGCCGGTGTGGCGGCTGAACACGCGGTGCTGGTCCGCCGCGGACAGGCGCGCATACAGCGGCAGCACCTCGGTATTGCGCAGGTCCATCTTGTTCAGCGCGTCGGCGGTGTCGCGGATCTCCCGCTCGCCGGAGAGGAACACGAGGATGTCGCCGGGGCCTTCGGCGCACAGCTCCTCGACCGCGTCGGCGATGGCGGTGACCTGGTCGCGGTCCTCGGACGCCGGGTCGTCCGGGTCGACGATCGGGCGGTAGCGGACCTCGACCGGGTAGGTGCGGCCGGAGACCTCCACGATCGGCGCGTCGCCGAAGTGCTTGGAGAACCGCTCCGGGTCGATGGTCGCCGAGGTGATGATCACCTTGAGGTCGGGGCGCTTCGGCAGGAGCTGCTTGAGGTAGCCGAGGATGAAGTCGATGTTGAGGCTGCGTTCGTGGGCCTCGTCGATGATGAGCGTGTCGTAGCGGCGCAGCATCCGGTCGCTCTGGATCTCGGCGAGCAGGATGCCGTCGGTCATCAGCTTGACCATGGTGTCGTCGCCGCTGGAGTCGGTGAAGCGCACCTTGTAGCCGACCGTGCTGCCCAGCTCGGTCTTCAGCTCCTCGGCGATGCGCTCGGCGACCGTGCGCGCGGCCAGGCGGCGGGGCTGGGTGTGCCCGATCTGGCCGCGCACGCCCAGGCCGAGTTCGAGGCAGATCTTCGGCAGCTGCGTGGTCTTGCCCGACCCGGTCTCGCCCGCGACGATCACCACCTGGTGGTCGCGGATCGCGGCGGCGATGTCGTCCTTGCGCTGGGAGACCGGCAGCTCGTCCGGGTAGCGGATCTCCGGCGCGCGGCGGCGCTGCACGCGGGCCTCGGCGGCGTCGATGTCGGCGGCGATCTCCCGCGCGACGCGGTCCTTGTCGCGTGCCCGGCGGGCGCCGTCGAGCCGGCGGCGCAACCGGTGCTCGTCGCGCAGCATCAAGCCGGGCAGCCGGGCCCGGAGGTCTTCGAGGGGGGATCGCGTAGACATACGGCTTCCAGGATAGCTCCGCGCGATCCGGCTAGCCTGCGAATATGTCCGCACCGCACGTGGAGTGGCTGGACGAGCTGGGCCTGGGCGGGTTGCCGCGGCGGCAGCTGTCCGGCGGGTACCGGGGAGCCGTGTGGTCGCTGGACGACCGGTACGTGCTCAAAGTGGGCGGACGGCCCGCGGTCGAGGCCGCGGTGGCCCGGCTGGTGCCCGGGATCGCGCCCGAGGTGATCGCCGTCACGGAGGACGCGTCGGTGAGCGCGTTCGTGCCGGGCACCGGTGTCGAGGTCCTGCTGGCGGAGCTTCCCGGCACCGAAGCCCGCGAGGTGGGGCTCGCGGCCGGGCGGGCCCTCGCCCGGATCGGCGAGGTGCGGTTGGTGCGGCCGGGCTGGTTCCTCGACGGCTCGTTGCGGCTGGGCGAGATGCCGGGAGACCTGGCCGGGTTCGTGACCGCCTGCCTGGCACGGCGGCACCCTGGCTGGCCGCTCACCGACGCGGACCTGCGCGGGCTCCTGGCGCGGGCGCGGGAATGGGCACCGCTGGTGCCGCACGGCGAAGCGCGCCTGGTGCACTCCGACTTCAACCCGAAGAACCTGATCGCCGCCCGCGACGGCAACGGCTGGCGGGTGACCGTGCTGGACTGGGAGTTCGCGCACAGCGGCAGCCCGCTCACCGATCTGGGCAACGTCCTGCGCTTCGGCGACACCCCGTTCACGGACGGCGTGCTGGAGGGCTTCGGGCCGTGCCCCGCGGGCTGGCGGGAGGCCGCCCGAGCGCTGGACCTGTTCGCGCTCGCGGACTTCCTCACCCGCCCGCCCCGGGAACCGCTGGCGTCGCGGCTGCTCGGTGTGCTCAGGACCGCTGCAGCGACTCCGGGCCCAGCTCCCCGACCGAACGGTGCCCGGTCAGCCCCAGGGTGAGGTCGAGGTCCGCGAGCAGGCTGCGCAGCACGTGCCGCACGCCGTCCTCGCCCGCGTGGCCCAGCCCGTACACCCAGGGCCGCCCGACGAGAACCGCCTTCGCGCCCAGCGCCAGCGCCTTCAGGATGTCCGCGCCGGTCCGCACACCGGAGTCGAACAGCACCTCGATGCGGTCTCCGACGGCGCTCGCGATCGGCGGCAGCGCCTCCAGCGAGCCGATCGCGCCGTCGACCTGCCGTCCGCCGTGGTTGGACACCACGATGCCGTCCATCCCGGCGTCGACCGCGCGCCGCGCGTCGTCGGGGTGCTGGATGCCCTTGAGCACGATGGGGCCGTCCCAGTGCTCGCGCAGGAACGGCAGCTGGTTCCAGCTGTGGTCGGTGCCGGTGAACAGCGACACCCACCGCAGGATCGCCGACGGCATGTCGTCCTCCGGCGCCTTCTCCAGCAGCGCGCGGAAGGCCGGGTCGGACAGCGGCGTGGCCAGGCCCTCGCCCTTGAGGAAGGGCAGGTAGGCGGAGTCGAGGTCCCGCGGGCGCCAGGCCAGCGTCCAGGTGTCGAGCGTGACGACGAGCGTGGTGTAGCCGGCCTTCTTCGCGCGGGTCAGGATGCTCGCGGTGACATCCGAGTCGGACGGCCAGTACAGCTGGAACCAGCGCGGGCCGTCGCCGGAGGCTTCGGCGACCTCCTCGATCGTGTGCGACGCCGCGGTGGACAGGATCATCGGCAGGCCCAGCGCCGCCGCGGCCCGCGCCGTCGCCGGCTCGGCGTCCGGGTGCACGATCGACTGCACCCCGACCGGTGCGAGCAGCACCGGCGCCGGCAGCTCGGACCCGAGCACCGTGGCCGACGTGGTGCGCGCGGTGGCGTCGGTCAGCATGCGCGGCACCAGCTTCCAGCGGTCGAACGCCGCGCGGTTGGCGTCCATCGTCGCGCCCGAGCCCGCGCCGCCCGCCACGTAGCCGTAGGCCTCCGGGGTCATCACCTCGCGGGCCGACTCGACCAGCCGCACCGGATCCGTGGTGAACGGCGGCTTCGTCCCGCCGAGTCCGTGCAGGTAGATCTCGTTCTGGTAGCCACCGAACCGCTCGGCCACGCGCACCTCCTCGTCGACACGCCGGAGACCGCAGCGTACCGCCGGTACTTGATCACTTAACCTCACCGACGTGAAGGCGCGGGTGTGGGTGCCGCTGGTGGTGGCGGTCGTGGTGGCGGTTCTGGTGGTGGTGTGGCGGCCGGGTCTGGTGCCGCCGTCGAAGGCGAATCCGGCGACGGATCCAGGCGTGGCGCGGCAGCAGCTCGCCGAGCTGCAGGTCAAGCCGCGGGGCACGCTGAACGGCTATTCGCGGGAGAAGTACCCGCACTGGGACACCGTCGAGGGCGCCTGCAACACCCGCGAGGAGGTGCTCAAGCGCTCGGGCACGAACGTCGTCGTCGGCAAGGACTGCTCGCCCACCTCGGGCACCTGGGTCAGCCCCTACGACGGCGCGACCTGGACCAAGGCGTCCGATGTGGACATCGATCACATGGTGCCGCTCGCGCAGAGCTGGGTCAGCGGCGCGTCGGCGTGGACGCAGGACCGGCGCGAGGCCTTCGCGAACGACCTGGTGCGCCCGCAGTTGTGGGCGGTCACCGACAACGTCAACCAGTCGAAGAGCGACAAGGCGCCGGACGAGTGGCGGCCGCCGCTGGAGTCGTTCTGGTGCACCTACGCCACCGACTGGATCGAGGTCAAGCACTACTACCAGCTGAGCGTCACCACCGCGGAGCAGGCGGCGCTGACCGACATGCTGAACCGCTGTTGACCTTCGAGCCACTGGAAGCCACAGAATCGACGGCATGCTGACCATCAGCGCCTTCGCGCGGCTGGCCGGGCTCACCCCGAGCGCGTTGCGCTTCTACGACGACTGCGGCGTGCTCACGCCCGCGCGCGTGGACGAGGCCACCGGCTACCGCTACTACCGCGAGGACCAGGTCGAGCGGGCCGTGCGGCTGCGTGAACTGCGGGCGGCGGGCCTGCCACTGGCGCAGGTGACGACCGTGCTCGACGGACCGTCGACCGAGGCGCGGGCGGTGCTGGAGGCGCACCGGCGGCGGCTGCGGGAGGACTTCCGGGCCGCGTCGGCGGCGGTCGGGCGTCTGCTGCCGGGCCCGGTGCGGGTCGCCGGCCTCGACCTGGCGAGCGCGATCCGGCAGGTCGCCCCCGCCGCGGGCGCGCCGCTGGACTTCGTGCTGATCGAGGCCGACGGCGACGAGGTCCGCGTCGTCGCCACCGACCGCTACCGGCTCGCGTTGCGTGTACTGCAGCCCGTGCACGGCGGCACCGGCCGGTTCGTCGTGTCCGCCGGCGAGCTGGCCGCGCTCGGCCCGCGGCTGGCACGGCAGGACGAGGTCACCCTCGACGGCACGACGCTGCCGCTGCTGGACCAGGACTTCCCGGACTACCGCGCGGTGCTCGACGCGCTGCCCGTGCCGGCGCAGCGGGTCGTCGTGGACCGCGTCGCGCTCCGGGACGCGCTCCCCGCCGACGGCCCGGCCGAGCTGGTGCTCGGACCGGACCGGCTGGCCGTCGGCGGCACGGTGCTGCCCGCCGTCTGCGGTGACGAGCTGCGTATCGGCTTCGACCCCGCCGTCCTGGGCGCGGCGCTGGAGTCGGGCGTCGGGCCCGACGTGCTGCTGGAGTTCGCCGGGCCACTGCAGGTCGCCCGCGTCCGCTCGGCCGACCAGGGCTCGTTCACGACACTGGTGATGCCCGTCGCGCTCCGAACAGCCGCGCCAGGTTCGCCGACCGCAGCACCGCCAGCGGGCCGATGATCGCGAGCAGCAGCACGTAACCCGCCACGAACGGCGCGACGCGGGAGTCCAGCCCGGCCGCCGCCGCGAGCGTGGCCAGCACCAGCGAGAACTCGCCGCGGGTGAGCACGGTGAGCCCGATGTTCAGCCCGGCCTGGCCGTCGAACGAGTGCAGCTTCGCCGCGATCGCGCCCGCCGCGAGGTTCAACGCGAGCGTCAGCGCCACGGCGATCAGCACCGGCACCACGACCGTGCCGACCGCGCCCGGGTCGATGCTGAGCCCGAAGATGAAGAAGAACAACGCGCCGAACGCGTCCCGCAGCGGCAGGACCAGCTTGTGGATGCGGGGCGCGACCTTCGAGCCGCCGAGCATCATGCCGACCATGAACGCGCCGATCGCGTCGGAGACGCCCAGCTCCTCGGCGACCGCGGCGCCCAGCACGGCGACACCGACGAAGCACACGGTCAGCAGTTCGTCGTCGGCCGAGCCGAACAGCTTCGACACCAGCCGCCCGCCCCAGCGGGCCAGCGCGGCGAGCGCCAGCAGGAAGCCGAGCGCCTTGCCGAAGTCGGCGAGCGCGGGCCAGAACGAGTCGGCGCCGGAGAGCACCGGCTGCAGCAGCGCCAGGTACAGCGCGAGGAACAGGTCCTCGATCACGATGATGCCCATGATCAGGCGTGATTCCGGGTGCCGCGTGCGGCCGGTCTCGACGAGCAGTTTGGTCACGATCGCCGAGGACGAGATCCCGATCGCGCCCGCGATCACCAGCGCCTCGCTGGAGCCCCAGCCGAGCAGGAACCCGAACGCGAGCCCGCCGCCGATGTTGAGCGCGAGGTAGACCAGACCGGACACGGCCAGCTTGCGGCCGCCCTTGGCGAGGTCGTCGAGGGAGAACTCCAGGCCCAGGTAGAAGAGCAGGAACACCAGGCCGAGCCCGGCGAGCACGCTCAGCTCGCCCGGATCGTGCACCAGCGACAGTCCGGGGGTGTTGGGGCCGAAGATGAACCCGGCCAGCATGAACAGGGGGATCGTGGGCAGCCCGATGCGGGCGCCGGCTCTGGCCAGCACGCCTGCGGCGAGGAAGGCGCCGCCGACAGCGAGCAGGGCGTGTCCGGTTTGCATGTGGTGAAGTCCCTCCAGGGCATGGCGAAGCGCACCGCGGGTCGGCGCGGTGTGCGGATGGGGTCCGGGGCGTTACCTGGAGGGCGGCGCGCGAGCGCCGAGAGCGGTGCCCTGTTCGCGGGCGGGTGCGGGAGCGTCGGGCGAGGGCCGGACTTCCGCGTGGCCGAGCGGTGGTTCGACGCCGACGACCGGCGGTAGGTCCGCGACCGGCAGCGGGGTGGCCGTGACGTGCGGCAACGGCTCCGCCGCGAGGGCGGCGATACCGTCCGGCGCGGGCGGGTGCGGGTGGCTCTCCGGCGTCGTCGGCGTGACGAGGCTGAGCAGCAGCAGGGCCAGGACGAGCAGGCCGCGGACGGACCGGTGCCGGGATTCCGTTCCCAGCTTCCGCCCCACGGCACTCCCCTCGACATCGGTCCGGTTTGTCCAGTATACCAGACAGTTGAGTCCATTATGGACTGATCGGGTTCGGGTGTGCCGCACCACAGCGGGGAATGCGAACGCGATCTCCGGTGTTCGGTGTTGCCGGGTGGATCTGGTCGAGTGGAGGCGGAGTGAGCACGACAGCGGTCCCGGCAACGGCGACGACCAGACGGACACCCGGCACCCTGCGGTACGCGCTGATCCTCGGCGGGCTGTCGGCGTTCGCGCCGCTCTCGATCGACATGTACCTGCCCGCGCTCCCCCGGATGGCCGACGACCTGCACAGCTCGGCGCCGACGCTGCAGCTGACGCTGACCGCGTTCATCATCGCGCTGGCGCTGGGGCAGCTGATCGCCGGGCCGCTGTCGGACTCGCTGGGCCGCCGCCGTCCGCTGCTGGCCGGGCTCGTGCTGTACGCCGTCGCGTCGGTCCTGTGCGCGGTGAGCCCGACGGCGGAACTGCTGATCGCGGGCCGGTCGGTGCAGGCGCTCGGCGCGGCGGCCGGGATGGTGATCGCGCGGGCGAGCGTGCGCGACCTGTTCGCAGGCACCGCGATGACGAAGTTCTTCTCGATGTTGATGCTGGTCAGCGGGCTGGCCCCGATTCTGGCGCCGGTGATCGGCGGGCAGGTGCTGCGGCTGACGTCGTGGCGCGGGGTGTTCGTGGTGCTGGCCGTGTTCGGCGCGGTGCTGCTGGTGGCCGCGGCGCTGGCGATGCCCGAGACGTTGCCTGCCGACCGCCGCCGCCCGGCCCGGATCGGCTCGACGCTGCGCGGGTACGGCGTGCTGCTGCGGGACCGTTCGTTCGTCGGGTACGCGCTGTCGGCCGGGCTGATGTTCGCCGGGCTGTTCGCCTACATCTCGGCGTCGTCGTTCGTGCTGCAGGACGTGTACGGGCTGAGCCCGCAGGAGTACAGCCTGGTGTTCGGCGCGAACGGGCTGGGGATCGTGATCGCCGGGCAGGTCAACGGGCGGATCGTGGGCCGGGTGCGGGAGCGGACGCTGCTGACGGTCGGCCTCTCCGCCTCGGCGGTCGGCGGTGCCGGCGTGCTGGCGGCGGCGCTGGCCGGGCTGCCGCTGGGGGTGCTGCTGGCGCCGCTGCTGGTGATGGTGTCGAGCATCGGGCTGGTCATGCCGAACGCGTCGTCGCTGGCGCTGGCCGAGCACCCGCACAACGCCGGTGCGGCGTCCGCGCTGCTCGGGGTGATGCAGTTCGTGGTCGGCGGGTTGGCGACGCCGCTGGTGAGCATCGGCGGCGAGGCC
Organism: Amycolatopsis thermoflava N1165; assembly: GCF_000473265.1. Taxonomy (NCBI): domain Bacteria; kingdom Bacillati; phylum Actinomycetota; class Actinomycetes; order Pseudonocardiales; family Pseudonocardiaceae; genus Amycolatopsis; species Amycolatopsis thermoflava. Next base: position 7,545,043 of record NZ_KI421511.1, on the reverse strand, counting down.
AGCGCGGTGCCGATGGGCGTCGTGATGGCCGCGTTCGCCGTGGTGGCTCTCCTGGTTTTCGCGACGCTGACCCGGCAGCGGACCCGCTAGGGTCCGGCGATGCCCCACGTCTCACCCCGCACCCCGGCCTGGGCGGCGCGCCCCGCGCTGTTCCTCGTCGGCGTGCTGTTCGTCCCCCTCGGCGGGAGCCTCGTGCTCGACGGGCACGGCTTCGGGTTCGTGTTCGCGGCGATGGGCCTGCTGTTCCTGGTGACGTGGTGGTTCTTGCAGCCGGAGCAGCCCACCGCGCGGGCGCGGCGCCGGCAGCGGTGGGCGTGCTCGCTGAGCCTGGTGACCGCGGCGCTGGTGGTCACCGCGGCCGTGATGTTCCTCGGCACCGGCGCGCACCGGCCCACCTTCGCCGAACTGGCGCCCTCGATCGGCGTCGGCGTCCTCGCCGTCGCCGCGCTGGTCGCGCGCGTGGTGGTCGGCGTCAGCGGGCGACGGTCTTGACGATCCCGCCGTTGTCCGGGAAGTCGACCCCGCCACCGCACTCGAGCTTCGTGCCGTTCTTGAAATAGACGGTGATGGCGCCCTTGCACTCGAACGCCTTGAACGCGACCCAGGTGCGGGTGCCGGGCCGCAGGCACAGCGCGTCCTTGCCGAAGCGGCGGATGTAGCCGGAGTAGCCCTGGCCGCAGGTGGTGATGATGTCCGAGCCCGTCACGGGGGCCGGCGTGGCCGAGGCCGGCACGGGCAGGGCGGCCGCGGTCGCGGCGACGGCCGCGATCAGGAGGGTGCGCATGTCGTGGCCTTTCAGTAGCAGCGGGCGGAGGAGATCGCGTAGGTGTAGTTGTTCGACAGGTTCGACGTGACGTCGAAGGCGATCTCGTAGCCGATCGGCGGCTCGCCGAACACGTCGGTCCTGACGGTGTGCTCCTTGCCTGGCGCGATGACGCCCTTCCAGAGCTGCTTCTTACGCGTGACGTCGCGGATCACCAGCGCGAGGCCGCGGTAGTCGTGGTTGTGGACCTTGATGTGGATGACCTGGTCGGCGGCCACCCCGGCGGTGGTGGTGCGGCCGCCCATCAGCGAACCGCCCGCGCACACCTTCTCCGCCGCCGACGCCTGCGGCGCCACGAGCAGCGGGAGTGCCGCGGCGAGGGGCAGCGCGGCGGCGAGTGTCCTGATCGATTTCCGCATCCGGGATCTCCTTCGTCGGTGGACTGGCGCCGACGCTAGAGAGGTCTGGACCACCAGTGGAAGGCTCGTGACGGCCACACCGCGTCCGGTGGCCAAATCCGGACGTCCACGCAGGTCACGGCTTTGACCACCGGCGCGGGTAGCCGAATCAGCCCGCCACCCGGACGAAGAAGTACGCCGCGCGGGTGCCCGGCAGGAGCAGCCGGCCCGCGCTGTCGGTCATCTTGAAGTACACCTGGCAGTAGCCGGGCTCGTCCGGCGCGCGCACCTCGACCGACACGCGCGCGGACCGGCCGGGCGGCGTGTCCGGGACGGGCACCACCGCGGGTGTCTGGCAGCCGTCGCCGGGGCCGAAGCCGCCCTCGCGGCGCAGCGAGCGGTCGACCCACGGCACGGTCCCGGTGTTGCGGAACTCCCACGTCTTGACGAACCGCGCCCCGGTCGGCACCACGGTCCCGTCCGGGACGGTCACGTCGCCGGCGAACTCGGACTCGTCACCGGGGACCAGCGGCGACAGGGCGGCCGGAGCGGGCGCCGCGGGCTCCGGGTCGCGCAGCAGTGCGGCCCCGGCGACCACGCCGATCGCCAGCACGGCGGTCGCCACGGCCGCGACGACCACCGGACGCCTCCAGCGGCGCGGGGCGGGCGCCGGGTTCGCGACGCCGTCGCGGACCCGTTCCCAGTCGGCGCGCCAGCGGGCCCGGACCTCCTCCTCGTGCTCGCCGAGCACCCCGACGGCCAGCACGCGCACGAACTCCCAGGTGGTGTCCCATGACGGCAACCGCTGCCCCCGCGCGGCCGCCGAGAGGGCGGACTTCGACGCGAGCGCGCCGAGTTCGGTGCGCATGCGGTCGTAGGAGGGATCGCCCGCCGACCGCTTGAGGGCCCACAACCGGTGCGCGAACGCGGCCACCGGACCGCCCGCCGGGTCCGGACAGCTGGCGACGCGGCCCCGCCTGGCTGCTTCGTCGATCACGAGGACCGAGGGTATTTGGCGGGCACGCGCCCCGGCTGCACGCGAGGCGCAGGTTCAGCCGAGCAGGTGGCTTCCGCTCAGGTGCGCCAGCAGCTCGTCGCGGGGCGGACCGGGCGGCTTCGGCGGTCCGAGCGCGGCCAGGATCGCCGCGATGCGGTCGTGCAGGGCGGCGTCCTCGTCGAACGCCGCGACGCGGTCCAGCAACCCGATCCGCCGGACCGTCCGGCGCAGCACCCCATCGTCGTGCGGCGCGGCGGCCAGCGCGCCGGCGAACGAGAACAGCGGGTAGTGGCTGTCGGGACGCGTGGGGTCCACCGGTTCGCCCCGCCACCGCGCGGACCGGCCCGCGTCGATGCCGCACGCGAGCGCGTGCCGCTCACGGGACTCCGGGCCCGCCTTCGCGCGGAAGCACTCCGCGACGTCGCCGGGCGCCTCCGCGGCCGCGTCGGCCAGGGCGCGTGCGTGTGCGAGGGCGAACGACAACCCGTACGCGAAGGCGGGATCGGTGTGGCAGAAGGCGTCCCCGACCGCGAGGAGCGCTGCCGACCGGGTGTGGTCGACGTTGCGCAGGCCGCCCATCGGCATGACCCCGGTGATCGGCTCGGCGAAGTCCGGCGAGGTCATCACGTCCAGCGGCGTGATCCGGGCGCAGACCGCCTGCCAGACCTGCTCGAAGCGGAGCACGCGCAGGTCGCGGTCCTCGCTCGGGACCAGGATGATCACGGCGAACGTGCGGTTGTCGCCGCGGAAGGTGTTGAACCCCAGGTAGCCCAGGTCGCCGCGCGGGTTCAGCAGCGGCGCGTCCACGTATCCGGCGCCGGGCCGCAGCCGGAAGTACCGGCAGTAGTAGACGGCGCCGCAGTCGGTCGGCTCCCCCGCGGCCTCCGGCCAGCCCGGCGGCCGCCGGTAGCGGCCGAGCGCGTCCACGACCACGTCGCCGGGCACCGGCTGCCCGTCGGCCACCACCGAGCCGTCCTCGGACAGCCCGTCGACGTGCACGCCACCCCGCAGGTCGACGGCCGGTTCCGCGGCCACCGCACGACGCAGCGCCCACTCGATGAGGGGGCGGCGCGCCCACAGGTAGACCAGGTCCTCATCGCCCGGTTCACGGGGCCCGTGCAGCTTCTCCGTGAGGTCCTGTTCGCTCGCGCCGGCCTCCGCGAGCGAGGTGAGGACGTCCGGGGCGTGCTCGTCGAGCAGCTTCCGGCCACGGGGCAGGAAGGCGTGGGGCTGGAAGTAGTGCGGGATGCCGCGGCGCTCCAGCGCGAAGGCGCTTTCCGGCGGCGCGGCGGGATCCGGCGCGTCGCGCTCCAGGACGACCGCGTCGTGCCCCGCCCTGGCCACCGCCAGCGCTGACGCGAGTCCGGCCACGCCGCCGCCCGCCACGACGAACCGCATCGTCCGACGTTAGTTCTCCGCGGTGTCGCGGACAACGCGTTCCTCACCCGGGCGGCAGGCGGAACCAAGATCGCGTCCGCCACGTCCGACCCGCGCACAACCGACCTGGGAGGCAACGAATGCTGAAGAGAAGCGTGGCCGCACTGGCGGGCCTGGCGATCGCCGCGGGCTCGGTGCTGGTCACCGCACCCGCCGCGAACGCCACCCCGTCCTGCCGGGTGGGCGTGGTCAAGGAGACGGTGAAGATCCGCTCGGGCGCCGGCACGAGCTACACCGCGCTGGGGCAGGTGAGCAAGGGGGCGGAGATCTGCACCTGGGGCACCACCTCGGGCGGGAGCTACAGCGCGTGCGGCAGCTCCTCGTCCACGTGGGTGATCGTCCACTACAGCGGGCGGAACGCCTACATCGCGCGCACCTGCGTCAGCCTCTGACCTGCGGAGGCCGCCCGCACCGGGCGGCCTCACCCGGGCGCGGCCAGATCCCCTGGGGCAGGTGGTCCACCAGCCGGCAAGCCATCCCCTCACGCAGCGGTTCCGCCAGCCAACAAGACCTGCCGCACAAGCCGACCAACCGACCGCCACACGAGCCCTCACCCGAGCGCGACCAGATCCCCTCACACAGCTGCTCGACCAGCCGGCAATTGCCGCACAAGCCGACCAACCAACCGCCACACGAGCCCTCACCCAAGCGCGACCAGATCCGCCTCACGCAGCCGCTCCGCCGCCACACGGGCCTTCACCCGAGCAAGCCCGGTCCCCCTCACGCAGCTGCTCCACCAGCCCACGAGCTTCGCCGGACAAGCCGACCAACCGGCCGCCACGCGAGCCTTCACCCGAGCGCAGCCAGGTCCCCCTCACGCAGCTGCTCCGCCGTCACCGTCGCGTCGCCGTCCACCAGTGCTTTCAGCGCGTCGCCGTCGTCCCACATGTTCACGTTCATCGCGGCCGTCACCCGGCCGTCGCGCAGCCAGAAGGCGGTGAACTCGCGTTCGCCCAGGTCGCCGCGGACCACCAGTTCGTCCCGCTCCGGGTCGGCGATGCCGCGGTACTCGCAGCCGAGGTCGTACTGGTCCGTGAAGAAGTACGGGGTGCGCGTGTACTGCTCCTGCCCACCGGCCAGGTTCGCCGCCACGTGGGTGCCCTGGTTCTTCGCGTTCGCCCAGTGCTCGACGCGGATCCGGCGCCCGTACCGCGGGTGCCACTGCGCTGCGATGTCCCCCGCCGCGTACACGTCCGGCGCCGCCGTGCGCAGGGACGCGTCGACGGCCACCCCGCCCTCGTCGGCCAGGTCCAGCCCGGCCGCGTGCGCCAGGTCCACCCGCGGCTTCGCGCCGACGGCGACCAGCACCACGTCCGCGGGCAGCTCGCTCCCGTCGGCCAGCCGCACCCCGGCCACGCCGCCCGGCCCGCCGGTCACCTCCGTGATGCCGCTGCCCAGCCGCCACCGCACGCCGTGCTCGGTGTGCAGGTCGGCGAACACCTTGCTGATCTCCGGCCCCAGCACCCACAGCGGCCCCGGCAGCACGTCGACCATCGTCACGTCCGCGCCGTGGTGGCGCGCCGCCGCCGCGGCCTCCGTCCCGATCCAGCCCGTGCCGATCACCACCACGCGCGGCGACCCGGTGAACGCCGAGCGCAGGGCGAGCGCGTCGTCGAGGGTGCGCAGCGTGTACACGCCCGGCAGGTCCACCCCGCGCACCGGCAGCGTCCGCGGCTGCGACCCGGTCGCCAGCAGCAGCCGGTCGTAGGGGTGCCGTCCGCCGCGGGCGTCCAGCACCACCCGCGCGCCCAGTTCCACCCGCGTCGCGCTGGTGCCGGAGCGCAGGTCGATGCCGTGCTGCGCGTAGAAGTCCGCGTCCCGCACCCAGTCGGGCTCGTCGCCCTGGCCGAGCAGGACCTTCTTCGACAGCGGCGGCAGCTCGTAGGGCGGGTGCGCCTCCGCGCCGAGGACCACCACCTCGCCGTCGTAGCCGTTCTCCCGCAGGGCCGCCGCGGCCGACGCGCCCGCGAGGCCGGCGCCGACGATCACGATCCGCCTGGGCTCGGACATGGGCCACTCCTCATCCGTGTGATCTGTGCCACCTGACGCTACTGCGGACATTTTTTCCGCGCCACCGCGTCACGCCCGCCCCGCTCGGCCGTCCCACTGTCACCTGCAAGACCACCGAAGGAAGGCGACGGACGTGGCGGCTCGAGACGAATGGTCGATCAGCTGCCGGGACCTGGCCGGCAGGCGACGCGACCTGACTGTGTTCGTGAGCAGCGGGCGTGTGGTCCTGGTGGCGCCGCCGGGCGAAGCCGCGGTGCTCGAACCGCTCGACGTCGGCAGGCTGCGCGCCGCGCTGCGCGACGCCGTCGTCGTGGTCGGCGAGCGGTCCCAGTAGTCACTCCAGATCCGCGACGGCCGCGGCGACGTCGACCGGCGGCACCGGCTGCGCGCGCTCGCACACCGTGAAGGCGGCGGCGCAGAAGTCGTCGACGCGTTCGACCAGACCACCCCGGTCGGCTCCGATCTGCTGCAGCGTCACCTGCAGGTCGGTGCTGAACATGATCGGGTCGAGCACGTGCCAGCGGTAGAACCCGACGTACTTCGGGATCGGCCCGCGGCCGGGCACCTCCAGCGGCACGCCCGCGTACAGCCCGGCGTGCGGGCCCATCCCCCACGCCGAGCCGACGTAGTCCTCCAGCCCGGTCCCGCAGATCGTGGGGAACTCGCGGTCGCCGTCGCGGTAGACCTTCACCTCGCCCTCGCCGTACCACTGGCCGCCGTCGATCGGCCGCACCCCGCCGACCCAGCCGAGGAACCGGCCCGGTCCGCGCAGCCCCTCGGTCACCACGAAGTCCCGCTTCGACACCGTCGGGTTCTCCCGGCGGAAACCCACGTGCAGCCGCCCGGACGCGGATTCGCCGAGCGTGTAGTCGATCTGGAAGTACAGGACGATCGGGTCGGGGTTGCCGTTGACCAGGTCGACGTGGATGCGCTCGCCGAAGGCCATCGGCACGTAGCTGTTGAAACCGCGGGCCTCCGGCATGCTGGTCAGCGCGCTGGAGTAGGCGACGGGGCGGCCGTGCGGGGAGCCGAAGAAGTCCAGGCACGGCACCGACACGCTGGGGTAGGACAGGCCGCCGTAGCGGACTTCGAGGGTGACGGCGCGCATGCGGGCCGGCCGGTCGGGCGGGAACGTCATCCAGATGTGCCGGATGGTCCCCGGCCCGGCGAGATCGGCGAGGGTGACGCGCTCGCCGCCTTCGATCACCCGGCTGGGCGCGCCCTTGCGGCCGCCTCCGGCGCGGCCGCCGGCGCCGCGCTCCCCGGTGGGGTTCTCGAACGTGACCGCCCGCGAGTCGAGCACGGGCGTGACGCGAGTCAGATCCGTGACGTCGAACACCCTGTCAAGGTAGGCATGATCCGTACCGTTCGCCAGACTTGTAGGTTAGCCTAACCTCTATGGCCCAGACCGTGGATCTTGTCGCCGAGCCGACCACCAGCACCCGGCTGCACGGTGACGGCCTGACGTTGGGGTACGACGGCCGGGTCGTCGCCGAGGGCCTTTCGGTCACCATCCCGGACCAGTCGTTCACCGTCATCGTCGGGCCGAACGCGTGCGGCAAGTCCACACTCCTGCGGGCCCTGAGCAGGCTGCTCAAGCCGCGGCAGGGCATGGTCTACCTGGACGGCGAGGTCATCACGTCGCTGCCGGCCAAGCAGGTCGCGCGCAAGCTGGGTCTGCTCCCGCAGAGCTCGATCGCGCCGGACGGCATCACGGTCGCCGACCTGGTGTCCCGCGGCCGGTACCCACACCAGCGGCTGCTGCGCCAGTGGTCGCGCGAGGACGCCGAGGTGGTCGAGCGGTCGATGGCCGCGACCGGCGTGTCGGAACTGGCCGACCGCATGGTCGACGAGCTGTCCGGCGGGCAGCGGCAGCGCGTGTGGCTGGCGATGGCGCTCGCGCAGGAGACCGAGCTGCTCCTGCTGGACGAGCCGACCACGTTCCTGGACATCGCGCACCAGATGGACATCCTCGACCTGTGCGCGAAGCTGCACGCCGAGCAGGGCCGCACGCTGGTCGCGGTGCTGCACGACCTCAACCACGCGGCCCGCTACGCCACGCACCTGATCGCCATGCGCGGCGGCGAGGTACTCGCGACCGGCACGCCGGAGGAAGTCGTCACCGCCGAGCGCGTCGAGGAGATCTTCGACCTGCCGTGCTCGGTCATCCCCGACCCGGAGACCGGAACCCCGTTGGTCATCCCGAAGGCGCGCCGGTAGTTTCGGCTCTTGTGAGCCAGGACGTGTGGAGCGCGGTCGACGACTACGTCGACCGGACGCTCATCCCAGCCGACCAGGTGCTCGACGACGCGCGTGCGGCTGCGGCCGACGCCGGGCTGCCCCCGATCGCGGTGTCCCCGGCGCAGGGCAAGCTGCTGCACCTGCTGGCGCGGATGCACGGCGCCCGCTCGATCCTGGAGATCGGCACCCTCGGCGCGTACAGCACGATCTGGCTCGCGCGGGCGCTGCCGCCGGACGGCAGGCTGGTCACGCTGGAGGCGGACCGCAAGCACGCGCAGGTGGCGGAGAACAACCTGGACGCGGCCGGGTTCGGCGAGCTCGTCGAGGTCAAGGTCGGCAAGGCGCTGGACACGCTGCCCTCCGTCGAGGGCCCGTTCGACCTGATCTTCATCGACGCGGACAAGCCGAACAACCCGGAGTACTTCCGCTGGGCGCTGCGGTTGTCCCGGCCGGGCTCGGTGATCATCGTCGACAACGTGGTGCGGAACGGCGCGCTCGCCGACGCGGACAGCACGGACCCCGCGATCGTCGCGACCCGCGAGATGCACGAGCTGATCGCCGTCGAGCCGCGGGTCGAGGCCACCGTGGTGCAGACCGTCGGACAGAAGGGCTACGACGGGTTCACGCTCGCGCTGGTGACGGAGTGATCGACAAGGTCGCCTGGCTCCGGGTGGAGTCCGGCCGCGTGCTCGCGGCGCGCTCGCACGGCAAGTCGGCGTGGTACCTGCCCGGCGGCAAGCGCGAGCCCGGTGAGAGCGACGTGGCGACGCTGGTGCGCGAGGTCGCCGAGGAGCTGTCGGTGTCGATCGACCCGGCGACCGCGGTGCACACCGCGACGATCGAGGCGCCCGCCGACGGGCAGGCGCAGCTGCTGCGGATGACCTGCTACACCGCGGACTACCAGGGCACGATCACGCCGTCCGCCGAGATCGCGGAGGTGGCCTGGCTCGGTTACGCCGACCGCCACCGCGGCTCCCGGGCGTTCCAGCAGGTGTTCGAGGAGCTGCGCCGCCGCGGGGACCTCACCGCGTAGACAGCTCCGGCGACATCACCTCGCGCCAGATGTCCGACGGCAGGGTGGCGCCGGTCAGGGGCACGCCCTTCCAGTCCGCGCGCGGGCGTTCCTCGTCGCCGCCGACCCACACCAGGGTGGCCATCGACGTGCTCGCGCCTGCCATCCACGCGTCGGACGTGCCGTACTCGCCCGGCACGCCGCCGGCCGGCAGGGCGGCCTCGCGCGGCAGCGCGGGCACCGGCGTGGTGTCTTGGCGCCACACCACCTCGTCGCCGCGCCGCAGCTCGGCCACGAAGTGCGGCGCCACCCGCATCCCGCCGCTCGCGAAGGTCGCGAACACGCCGGCCAGGTCCAGCGGTCGCAACCGGTACGTGCCCTCGGCGATGCTCGACGCGATCCGCACCCCGTCGGGCGCGGTCAGGGTCCGGGCGCCGTCGAGGAATTCCGGAACGCCGGCGTCGTAGGCAGCCTGCCGGATCTTCGGACCGGTCACCACGGGCGGGTCGTCGGCGCGGGCGCGGAACTCGGCCAGCTGCACGACCGGCCGGAACGCCGAACCCGGGCGCCGCGGGGTGACGGCGTAGTCCGTCACGCCCCAGTTCCCGCCCGCGTACGCGGCGACCCCGCCGTCGCGCGGGCGCACGGACACCACGGCCGCCCGCAGCTCCGCGGGTTCGCCCGCGAGCCGGTCCCGCACCGCGCGCTCGGCGCGGCCCTGCGCGTCGCGGTCGAGCGTGGTGCGCACCGTCAGTCCCTCGCGGCGCAGCCGTTCCAACGGCCACCCCCGCGTCTCCAGCTCGGTGAGCACCTGCTGGCGGATGTGGTAGTCGCTGTAGGAGGTCCGCCCGGCCCGCGTCTCGTCCGGGTCGAGGACCTGCGGGTACGCCATGCCGGACCGGTCGGCCGGCGAGACGTAGCCGCGCTCGGCCAGCTTGTCCGCGGCGTACGTCCAGCGCCGCGCGGCCTGCTCGGGCCCGACCGTCGCCGGGTCGTGCCCGTAGGGCGCCTGCAGCATCCCGGCCAGGAACGCGGCCTCGCTCCACGAGATGTCCGCCAGCTGCTTGCCGAAGTACGCCTGCGCCGCGGCGGCCGGGCCGTGCGTGTTGCGGCCGAAGGAGATGATGTTGACGTAGCTTTCGAAGATCTGTTCCTTGCTCTGCCGGTCGGTGATCTTCGTGGCGAGCACCAGCTTGCGCGGGATCCGGTCGTACGGGGTGAAGGTGCGGTCGCCGTCCGGCGGCACGACCCGCATCAGCTCGGTGCCGTCGGCGTACTCGACCACCACGGTCTTGTCGAGCTCGGCCAGCACCTCCTGCGGGCTGCGCACGTCCCACACCAGGTAGCCGATCGCGAACGCGATCGCCGGCACCCCGATGACGAGCCCGGCCAGCACGTACGGGACCCGCCGGACCCGTCGCCACACCCGCCTGCGGTTGTTTTTCACACACCACAAACGCGGTCAGGAAGTTACTTCGTTGCGTCCCGCTGGTAGAACGGCAACGCGACGACCTCGACCGGCTCGATCCGGCCGCGGATGTCGACCGACAGCTGCGTGCCCGGCTCGCTCAGCGCGACCGGCACGTAGGCCATCGCCACCGGGTGGCCCAGCGTCGGCGACAAGGCGCCGCTGGTCACCTCGCCCACCGGCTCCTCGCCGGAGAGCACGCGGTACCCGTGCCGCGGCGCGCGCCGCCCGGTGCCACGCAGCCCGACCAGCACCTCGGACGGCTCCTGCCGCCCTGCCAGCGCCGCCTTGCCGACGAAGTCGGGCTTGTCCAGCTTGACCACACGGCCCAGGTTCGCCTCGAACGGCGACCGCTGCCGGGACAACTCGTTGCCGTACAACGGCATGCCCGCCTCCAGGCGCAGCGTGTCGCGGCAGGCGAGCCCGGCGGGCACCAGCCCGTGCGGCTGACCGGCCTCGGTGAGGATGTGCCACACCGACGCCGCTTCGTCCGCGGGGACGTACAGCTCGAAGCCGTCCTCGCCGGTGTAGCCGGTGCGCGCCAGCAGCACCTCGTGGCCCTTCACCGTGGCGGGCATGCTCGCGTAGTACTTCAGGTCGGCCAGGTCGGCGTCGGTGACCGCACCGACCACGTCCACCGCCTTCGGGCCCTGGACCGCGATCAACGCGAACTCCGCCGACCGGTCGGTGACCCGCGCGTCGAAGCGGGACGCGCGCTCGGTCAGCTCGGCGGCGACCGCCGGCGCGTTGCCCGCGTTGGCGACCACGAGGTACTTCTCGTCCTCGAGCCGGTACACCACGAGGTCGTCGATCACCCCGCCGTCGGCGTCGCAGATCATCGTGTAGCGGGCGCGGCCCGGCTTGACCGCGGACAGCCTGCCGACGAACGCGTGGTCGAGCGCGTCGGGGGCCTGCGGGCCGGTCACCTCGATCTCGCCCATGTGGGAGAGGTCGAACAGCCCGGCCGCCTCGCGCACCGCGCGGTGCTCGGCCAGCTCGCTGCCGTACCGCACCGGCATTTCCCAGCCCGCGAAGTCGGTGAACAGCGCGCCCAGTCCCTTGTGGACGGAATACAGTGCGGTGCGCATGGTCAGCTCCCGTAGGCTTCGATGGACGGGCACGAGCAGACGAGGTTGCGGTCGCCGTGGGCGCCGTCGATGCGCCGGACCGGGGACCAGTACTTGTTCTTCGGCGACATCCCGCCCGGGTAGACCGCGGTCTTGCGGTCGTACGGCAGGTCCCAGTCACCGGTGAGCATCTCCGCGGTGTGCGGCGCGTTGCGCAGCGGGCTCTGCTCGATGGCCCACCGGCCCTCGGCGACCTCCTCGATCTCCCGCCGGATGGCGATCATCGCGTCGCAGAACCGGTCCAGCTCGGCGACGTCCTCGCTCTCGGTCGGCTCGACCATCAGCGTCCCGGCGACCGGGAACGACATCGTCGGCGCGTGGAAGCCGTAGTCCACCAGGCGCTTGGCGACGTCGTCGACCGTCACGCCGGTGCGCTTGGTCAGCGCGCGCAGGTCGAGGATGCACTCGTGCGCCACCCGCCCGTTGCGCCCGGTGTAGAGCACCGGGTAGTGCGGGGACAGCCGCGCGGCGACGTAGTTCGCGGCGAGCACGGCGACCTTGGTGGCGCTGGTCAGCCCGGCCCCGCCCATCATCCGGATGTAGGCCCACGAGATCGGCAGGATCGACGCCGAGCCGAACGGCGCCGCCGAGATCGGGCCGACGCCGGTGTCCGGGCCCGCGCCGTCGGACAGCGGGTGGTTGGGCAGGTACGGCGCGAGGTGCGCGCGCACCGCGACCGGGCCGACGCCGGGGCCGCCACCGCCGTGCGGGATGCAGAACGTCTTGTGCAGGTTCAGGTGCGACACGTCGCCACCGAACTCGCCCGGCTTCGCCAGGCCCAGCAGCGCGTTGAGGTTCGCGCCGTCGACGTAGACCTGCCCGCCGGCTTCGTGCACGATGCGTGCGATCTCGCCGATGCCCTCCTCGTACACGCCGTGCGTGGACGGGTAGGTGACCATGATCGCGGACAGCGCGTCGCGGTGCTGCTCCGCCTTGGCACGCAGGTCGTCCAGGTCGACGTCGCCGTTGTCGTTGCAGGCCACCACGACCACGCGCATCCCGGCGAGCACGGCGGAGGCGGCGTTGGTGCCGTGCGCCGACGACGGGATCAGGCACACGTCGCGCTCCGGCTGCCCGTTGGCGCGGTGGTAGGCGCGGATGGCGAGCAGCCCGGCCAGCTCACCCTGGCTGCCGGCGTTGGGCTGCAGGGACACCTCGTCGTAGCCGGTGACCTCGGCGAGCCAGCCGCAGAGCTGGTCGATCAGCTCGCGGTAGCCCGCCGCGTCCTCGGCGGGCGCGAACGGGTGCAGGCCCGCGAACTCCGGCCAGCTGATCGGCTCCATCTCGGCGGTCGCGTTGAGCTTCATCGTGCACGAGCCGAGCGGGATCATGCCGCGGTCCAGCGCGTAGTCCTGATCGGACAGACGGCGCAGGTACCGCAGCATCGCGGTCTCCGAACGGTGGGTGTGGAACACCTCGTGCGTCAGGAACTCGCTGGTGCGGGCCAGCCCGGCGGGCAGCGCGGTGGCGCCGTCGGCGATGCCCGGCTCCGCGCCGAACGCCCGCAGCACGCGGTCCACGATGTCCACAGTGGTCACTTCGTCACAGGCGACCCGCACGTGGTCGTCGTCCACGCGGCCGAGGTTCACGCCCGACTCGCGCGCCGCGGCGACCACGGCGGCGGCCCGGCCCGGCACCCGCGCGAGCACGGTGTCGAAGAAGCTCTCGTGCACGACCTCCACGCCCGCGGACCGCAGCGCCCCGGCCAGCCCGGCGGCCAGGCCGTGAACGCGCTGCGCGATCTCCTTGAGGCCCTCCGGACCGTGGTAGACGGCGTACATCGCGGCCAGCACGGCGGGCAGCACCTGCGCGGTGCAGATGTTCGAGGTCGCCTTCTCGCGGCGGATGTGCTGCTCGCGGGTCTGCAGCGCAAGCCGGTACGCGGTGTTGCCGTCCGCGTCGACCGACACGCCGACCAGGCGGCCGGGCAGCGACCGCTCCAGGCCCTTGCGCACGGCGAGGTACCCGGCGTGCGGGCCCCCGTAGCCGAGCGGCACGCCGAAGCGCTGGGTGGTGCCTGCCGCGATGTCGGCGCCGAACTCGCCCGGCGCGGTGACCAGCGTCAGCGCCAGCAGGTCCGCGGCCACGGTGTAGAGCGCGCCGGCGTCCTTGGCGACCTTGCCGATCGCCTCGTAGAAGCCCTTGCCGCGCAGCACGCCGGACGCGCCCGGGTACTGCACGACGACGCCGAAGAAGTCCTCCGGCAGCCCGGTGCCCAGGTCCCGCACGTCGACCTCGATGCCGATCGCCTCGGCCCGCGTCCGCACCACCGCGATGGTCTGCGGCAGGCACTCGGCGTCCAGCACGACGCGCGACGACTTCGCCTTCGACGCGCGTCGCATGAGCAGGACGGCCTCGGCGACCGCGGTGGACTCGTCGAGGAGGGAGGCGTTGGCGATGTCCAGGCCGGCCAGGTTCGACACCATCGTCTGGAAGTTGAGCAGCGCCTCCAGCCGCCCCTGCGAGATCTCCGGCTGGTACGGCGTGTACGCGGTGTACCAGGCCGGGTTCTCCAGCACGTTGCGGCGGATGACCGGCGGGGTGACGGTGTCGCTGAAGCCGAGGCCGATCATCTGGGTCATCGGGCGGTTCTTCGCCGCCAGCGCCCGCAGCTCGGCGGTCGCCTCCTGCTCGGAGGCCGGGGGCAGGTCGAGCGCGCCCGCGGTGCGGATCGACGCCGGGACGGCGGCCTCGACCAGCGCGTCCAGGCTCCCGAACCCGCACTCGGCGAGCATCTTGGCCTGTTCGTGCTCGGAAGGTCCGATGTGGCGATCGGCGAAGGACATCGGGAGCTCCTCATCTACGGGTGCGGGAACTCCCCCTCTGTCATCGGCACCTGAGAGTTTCACCGCGCTCGCGGCTTTCACCTTGGGTGAGGCGCGATGCGCGCGCCTGCTTTCCAGAGTGGCCTGGCGCGGAGCGGTAACTGGTACCTGAGAGATTGGCGGGGAAGTTGCTCCTTCGGCGCCCCAGGGCTGACCTGGGGACTCTCCCGCTCCGGCTCGTGACGGCCTGCTGTTCAGTTGTCCGGCTTCAGTCTACAGCGGGGTAACGTACGCGCCCGAGATACCGCCGTCCACCAGGAACTGCGACGCCGTGATGAACGACGCATCGTCGCTGGCCAGGAAGGCCACGGCGGCGGCGATCTCCTCCGGCTCGGCGAAGCGGCCCAGCGGCACGTGCACCAGGCGGCGCGCGGCCCGCTCCGGGTCCTTGGCGAACAGCTCGCGCAGCAGCGGCGTGTTCACCGGTCCGGGGCACAGCGCGTTGACCCGGATGCCCTCGCGGGCGAACTGGACGCCCAGCTCGCGGGTCATCGCCAGCACGCCGCCCTTGGACGCGGTGTAGGAGATCTGCGAGGTCGCGGCGCCCATCACCGCCACGAAGGACGCGGTGTTGACGATCGAGCCCTTGCCCTGCCGCTGCATGTGCGGGATGGCGTGCTTGCAGCACAGGTAGATCGAGGTCAGGTTGACCTGCTGGACCTTCTGCCAGGCGTCGATGCCGGTGGTGAGGATCGAGTCGTCCTCCGGCGGGGAGATGCCGGCGTTGTTGAACGCCACGTCGAGGGAGCCGAACCGGTCGACCGTCGTGGCGAAGAGGGCCTCGACCTGCTCCTCGCTGGTCACGTCGGTGGGGACGAACTCGCCACCGACCTCCGCGGCCGCCTTCTTGCCCGCGTCGGCGTCGATGTCGGCGACCACCACCTTCGCGCCCTCGCTCGCCAGGCGGCGGGCGGTCGCCAGGCCGATCCCGCTGCCGCCGCCGGTGATCACGACGACCCGGCCGTCGAACCGCTGCATCCATGCCTCCGTGCTGATGAAGACGTTCTTGACGTCGGTGAACGCGTGCAGGGCGTCGGGCCCCAGCTCGCGGCCCAGACCGGACTGCTTGAAGCCGCCGAAGGGCGTCCAGTACCGCACCGACGAGTGCGAGTTGACCGACAGGTTGCCCGCCTCGACCGCGCGGGACACGCGCAGGGCCCGGCCCACGTCGCGGGTCCAGATCGAGCCGGACAGCCCGAAGGTGGTGTCGTTGGCGATGCGCACCGCGTCCGCCTCGTCACGGAACGGCACCACCGCGACGACCGGGCCGAAGACCTCCTCGGTCAGCAGGCGTTCGCCCGGCTTCGTCACGACCGTGGGCGGGAACCAGAAGCCCGGACCGTCGGGGGCGCTGCCGCGGATGGCGACCTCGGCGTCGTCGAGGTAGGAGGCGACCTTTTCGCGGTGCTCGGCGGAGATCAGCGGGCCCATCTCGGACTTCTCGTCGCCGGGGTCGCCGACGACGAGGTTCCGCACGGCGGGCTCCAGCAGCTCCAGGAACCGGTCGTGGACGCTGCGTTCGACGAGGATGCGGGAGCGAGCGCAGCAGTCCTGGCCCGCGTTGTCGAACACGCCGTAGGGCGCGGTCGCGGCGGCCTTCTCCAGGTCGGCGTCGGCGAAGACGATGTTCGCGCTCTTGCCGCCCAGCTCCAGCGTCAGGCGCTTGACCTGCTCGGCGCAGCCGGCCATGACCTGCTTGCCGACCGCGGTGGACCCGGTGAAGACGACCTTGCGCACGTCCGGGTGCGTGACGAACCGCTGCCCGACGACGGGGCCGGCACCGGGCACGACCTGGAAGACGCCTTCCGGGATCCCGGCCTCGCGGGCCAGCTCGGCGAGGCGGAGCGCGGTGAGCGGGGTCAGCTCGGCCGGTTTGAGCACGACGGTGTTGCCGGCGGCGAGGGCGGGCGCGAGTCCCCAGCCCGCGATCGGCATCGGGAAGTTCCACGGCACGATCAGGCCGACCACGCCCAGCGGCTCGTGGAAGGTCACGTCCAGCCCGCCCGCGACGGGGATCTGCTGCCCGAGCAGGCGTTCCGGCGCGCCGGCGTAGTAGTGCAGCACGTCGCGGACGTTGCCGGCCTCCCAGCGGGCGTTGCCGATGGTGTGACCGGAGTTGCGCACCTCCAGGCGCGCGAGGTTCTCCAGGTCGCCGTCGACGGCCTCCGCGAACCGGCGCAGCAGGCGGGCGCGGTCGCCGGGGGCGGTGTCCCGCCACGCGGGGAACGCCCTGCGAGCCTGCGCGATGGCCGCGTCGGCTTCCTCTTCGGTGGCCAGCGGGACGTCGGTGATGACGTCCTCGGTGGCCGGGTCGATCACCTGCACGCCGCCTCCACCAACGCCGCGAACAACCGGGTCTCCTGCGTGTCCTCTTCCGGGTGCCACTGCACGCCGACCACGAACCCCGCGCCCGGCAGCTCGACGGCTTCGATCGTGCCGTCCGCGGCGTGGCCCACGGCCCGCAGGCGGTCACCGAGCCGGTCGACGGCCTGGTGGTGGTAGCACTGGCACTTCGCATCCGCGCCGAGGATGCCCGCGATCCGGCTGCCTTCGGCGAGGGTGACGTGTGTCGGGCCGTAGACGCCCGGCGACGGCTGGTGCCCGGAGTGGCCGACGCGGTCCGGCAGGTGCTGGATCAGGCTGCCGCCGAGGGCGACGTTGAGGACCTGCATGCCGCGGCACACGCCGAGCACCGGCAGGCCGCGGTCGAGGGCGGCCCGCGCGAGGGCGAACTCGGCGGCGTCGCGTTCGGGACGGGTGACGGTCTTGTCCTCGGGATCTTGGCCGTAGCGGTGGGGTTCGACGTCGGCTCCGCCCGTCAGGACGAGGGCGTCCACAGCGGACAGTGCTTGGGTGCCCCCTGTCGGGAGCAGGACCGGGATACCACCGGCGTTGCTTGTCGCGTCCACATAGGAACGTGGGAGGAGTGCGGCGTCGGTGTGCCAGACGCCCCAGCTCGCCTTTTCCGTGTAGGTGGTCAGACCGATGATGGGCTTAGAGGCGTTCGAACCCACGCTGGCGCTCCCAGTCGGTGACGGCGGCATCGAAGGCGGCGAGCTCGACCCTGGCCGCGTTGAGGTAGTGCTCGACGACGTCCTCGCCGAACGCCTCGCGCGCGACCTTGCTGTCGGCCAGCAGCTCCGCCGCCTCCCGCAGCGTAGTCGGCACGGTCGGCTTGCCCGAGTGGTAGGCGTTGCCGGTGAACTCGTCCTCCAGCGGCAGCTCGTTCTCGATGCCGTGCAGGCCGGCGGCGATGATCGCGGCGACGGCGAGGTAGGGGTTGACGTCGCCGCCCGGCACCCGGTTCTCCACCCGCAGCGACTCGCCGTGGCCGACGACGCGCAGCGCGCAGGTGCGGTTGTCGGTGCCCCAGGCGACGGCGGTCGGCGCGAAACTGCCGGGGACGAAACGCTTGTAGGAGTTGATGTTCGGCGCGAGGAAGTAGGTCAGTTCACGCAGGCAGGCCAGCTGCCCGGCGATGAAGTGCCGCATCAGCGCGGGGTCCTGCGCGAACACCGGGGCGCCGTCCGTGCCGCGCAGGCTGAGGTGGATGTGGCAGGAGTTGCCCTCGCGCTCGTTGTACTTGGCCATGAAGGTGAGGCTGCGGTTCTCCTGCGCGGCGATCTCCTTCGCGCCGGTCTTGTAGATGCTGTGGTTGTCGCAGGTGCGCAGGGCCTCGTCGAAGCGAAACGCGATTTCGTGCTGGCCGGGGTTGCACTCGCCCTTGGCGGACTCGACGTACATGCCCGCGCCGGCCATGTCGTTGCGGATGCGGCGCAGCAACGGCTCCAGCCTGGCGGTGCCGAGCATCGAATAGTCCACATTGTACTGGTTGGCGGGTGTCAGGTCGCGGTAGCCGCCGCGCCAGGCCTGCTCGTAGGTGTCGTCGAAGACGATGAACTCCAGCTCGGTGCCGACGAACGCGGCGAGGTTGCGCTGGGCGAGCCGGTCGAGCTGGCGGCGCAGGACCTGCCGGGGCGAGGCGGTGACCTCGCCGCCCTCGACGCGCTCGACGTCGCACAGCACGAGGGCGGTCCCGTCGTGCCAGGGCACGCGGCGCAGCGTGGACAGGTCCGGGCGGAGGACGAAGTCGCCGTAACCGCTTTCCCAGCTCGAGATCGCGTAGCCGTCGACGGTGTTCATGTCCACGTCGACGGCGAGGAGGTAGTTGCAGGCTTCGGTGGCGTGGGTGACGACCTCGTTGAGGAAGTACGCGGCCGAGCAGCGTTTGCCCTGGAGGCGGCCCTGCATGTCGGTCATCGCGACGAGCACGGTGTCCACGGCGCCCTCCTCGGCCAGTTCGCGGAGCTGGTCGAGGGTGAGCATGCCCTTGTTCATGTGACAACCCTTGGGGTGGGCGTGGGATGCTGTCAAGCGGATCTTCGGCGGGCCACTGGGAGGGTGAGCGATGGCTGACGTGGTCGACGTGTGGATGCAGCAGCCGAATCAGCGGTTCATGGACCAGCCGTGGCTGGAGACGCTGGTGCGGTGGACGAACATGTCCCGCAGGACGCCCCAGCTGAGGGCGACGCTCGACGCGATGGACGAGGCCGGGGTGCGGGTCGGGCTGCTGTCGGCCTGGCACGGGCCGGGTGGCGCGCTGATCACGAACGACGAGGTGGCGGAGCTGGTGGCGGCGCACCCGGACCGGTTCGCGGGGGTCGCAACGGTGGACCTGACGGACCCGGTGCGGGCGGTGCGGGAGGTCAGGAGGTGCGTGCGGAACGGTTTCGTCGGCGTGCGGGTGGTGCCGTGGCTGTGGAACCTGCCACCGAACGACCGCCGCTACTACCCGGTTTACGTGGCCTGCGTGGAGGAGGACGTGCCGTTCTGCACGCAGATCGGCCACACCGGCCCGCGGTGCCCGTCCGAGCCGGGGCGGCCGATCCCGTACCTGGACGAGGTGCTGCTGGACTTCCCGGAGCTGGTCGTGGTGGGCGGCCACGTGGGCTACCCGTGGATGGCGGAGGTCCTGTCCCTGGCGACGAAGTACCCGAACTTCCACGTGGACACGTCGGCCTACGCGGTGCACCGGCTGCCCGCCGAGCTGGTCGAGTTCATGCGCGACCGCGGCCGGACGCGCGTCATGTTCGGCAGCAACTACCCGATGCTCACCCCGGCACAGGCCCTGAAGCAGCTGCCCGCGTTGGAGCTGGGGGTTTCCGCACGGGAGGCTTTTCTGGGTGGCAACGCGCGGAGGGTCTTCGCACTGCCGAACTGACGGCGGCGCGCTTCTCGGCGGCCCGGCGCTTCCGGCGACTGGGTCCTTCCGGCGGCCCGGGCTTTCGGCGGCTGGGCGCTTCCGGCGGCCCGGCGCTTCCGGCGGCAGGGTCCTTTCGGCGGCCCCGCGCTTTCGGCGGCCCGGCGCTTTCGGCGGCTGGGCGCTTTCGGCGGCTGGGCGCTTACGGCGGCTGGACCGGCGCCCTGCGCGGCCTGGGCTTCCGGCGGCAGGGGCCTTCGGCGGCTGGGCGCTTACGGCGACCCGGCGCCCTGCGCGGCCTGGGCTTCCGGTGCCGGACCAGCGGCGCCGCCACCACCCCCGATGCACCCCGCAGCTCCACTCCGCACCGCCACGGCTCGCCCACAGCGCCCCCTCGGCCCCACAGCTCCCCTTGAGCCCCCGGGCGCGTCCAGCTACCCCCATCCCGGCCCCACCCCGAAGCCACCCCTGTGCGCCTACGCCGGTCCCAGAGGCCCGCGGCGCGCCGCCACCCCCTCGGCCCACGGCTTCGCCCCCAACCAACTGCGCCGCCGCCCCCAGGCGCGCTCACCCACCCCATCCCCACTCCGGTGCCCACCCGGAATTAGCCGTATCGCGGCCACCCCCGTGCGCCCACGCCGGTCCTGCGGGCCCGCGCCGTGCGGCCACTACTCCCCCGGTAGTCACCCCAGGCGAGTCGCTCAGCTCGCTGCGGCCACCTCGGGTGCGGCCAGCAGCTGCCGGATCTCGCGGACTGCTGCGCGGCCCGCTCGGTTCGCGCCGATCGTGCTCGCGGACGGGCCGTAGCCGACCAGGTGCAGGCGGGGTTCGGCGGCCGCGCGGGTGCCTTCCATGCGGATGCCGCCGCCGGGTTCGCGCAGGTGCAGTGGCGCGAGGTGGTCCAGCGCGGCGCGGAAACCGGTCGCCCAGAGGATCGCGTCGACGTGCTGCTCGGTGCCGTCCGGCCACACAACGCCTGTCGGCGTCAGGTGGTCGAACATCGGCTTCCGGTCGAGGATCCCGCGGGCCTCGGCTTCGCGCACCTGCGGCGTGCGCATCAGGCCGGTCACGCTCACCACGCTCCCCGGGGGCAGCCCGGCCCGCACGCGGCGCTCGACCTGCGCCACGGCTTCGCGGCCCAGCTCGGGGCTGAATTCGACGTCCTTGAACACCGGCGGGCGCCGGGTGACCCAGGTGGTGCCGCTCGCGAACTCGGCGATCTCGATGAGCAGCTGCACGGCCGACGTGCCGCCCCCGACGACCAGGACGTGCTGCCCGCGGAACTCCTCCGCGCCGCGGTAGTCGGCGGTGTGCAACTGGCGGCCGGTGAACGTCTCCTGGCCGGGGTAGTGCGGCCAGAACGGGCGCGTCCAGGTGCCGGTCGCGTTGATCACGGCGCGGGCGGCCCAGCTGTCGCCACCGGCGCTCTCGACGAGGAGCCGCTCACCCACGTCCCGGACGGCGACCACCTCGACCGGGCGCCGCACCGGCAGCTCGAAGGCGCGCTCGTAGCGCGCGAAGTACTCCGCGACGACTTCCGACGCCTTCCGGTGCTCGTCCTGCTCGTCGAACGCCATGCCAGGCAGGTCGTGGAACTTGTGGACCTTGTCCAGCCGCAACGAGGGCCACCGATGCTGCCACGCCCCGCCCGGCGCGGAATCCCGATCGAGGACGACGAACTCCAGGCCGGACCGCCGGAGGAAGTAGGCGGCCGACAGGCCGGCCTGCCCCGCTCCGATCACCACGACATCGGTTTCGGTACGCACAAGAGGTACAACATCGCCCGCGGCGACCCACTTCCCCGCCGTGGCGCTCGGCACGTCGGGGTGAGGCGGGTCGGTGCGGGCGCGGCGGGCGGAGGCGGCGGCGCGCCGCGGCGCTGGGTGGGACGGCCGGGCGCCTGGCTGAAAGTGCGGGCGCGGCGGTGGGCGGGAGGACCGGCGCGGGGTGGAGGGCGCGGGGCGCACGACCGCACCATGCGGAGTGGGCAGAACTCCGCGGAGCGGCACCCCGGCGCGGAGCGGCGCGATGGCCAGCCCCCGGCGCGGAGCGGCGCGATGGCCAGCCCCCGGCGCGGAGCGGCGCGATGGCCAGCCCCCGGCGCGGGGCGGCGCGACAGGCAGCACCCGGCGCGCAGCGGGGCGACAGGTAACGCCCGGCCCTGAGCGATGGGCAGCGCCCGGCGCGGGGCGGCACGCTGGTCGCGATGCAGCGGGCGCGAGACCGGGTGATGCCACGCTTGGGCAGGCCTGTGCGCGAGCGGCCGCGTGGGCGCACCGTGGGGTGCGCGAACGGGCCGCGTACCAGCACGGTGGGGAGGCGCGCGAGCAGGCCGCCTGCCAGCGCGGTGCGAGTGCGCGCGAGCGGGCCGCGTGTCTCCGCAATGGGGACATGCGCGGGCGGGCCGCGAGCCAGCACGGCAGGGTTGCGCGCCAGCAGGCCGCGTGCCAGCCCGGTGGGGTGCGGCGAACCCGGGGGGCCGCGGCGATGCCCGGTGGTCGGGTGGGGGTGCGCCGAGCAGGTGGGCGCCCGCTCGGCGCTGGGCCTCAGCGGCGGCGGATCAGGCGGACAATGGCCACGATGCCGAGTACCGCGGCGACTCCGGCGAGCACCGGGGCCAGGCGCTTGCCGATGGAGCTGCCCGCGTACTCGAAGAGGTCGATCGCCTCGGCTTCCTGGGGCTGGGGCTTCACCGTCTCCAGCTTGGGCTTCTCCGGGGCCGGTTCGGTGGTCACCCCGGACTCGGCCGGCTTCTCCTCGGCGGGGGCCGCTGGGGTCTCCGCCGCGCCGAGGCGGTCGGCCAGGTTCGTCGCGAACTGGTCCAGGATCTTGCCGCCGACCTCCGAGATCATGCCCCGGCCGAACTGGGCCGGGCGCCCGGTCACGTTCAGGTCCGTCGCCACGGAACCCTTCGTCCCGCCGTTCTCCTCGGACAGCGTGACCGTGACGGTCGCCGCCGCGGTGCCTGCTCCTCGCGAGTCCTTGCCGGAGGCCTTGATCACGATCTTGCGGGCCTGCTCGTCGGTCTCCAGGAACTCGCCGGAGCCCTTGTACAGCAGGGAGATCGGCCCCAGCTTCACCTTGACCGTGCCGGTGAACGTCTCGCCCTCGACCTTCGTCAGGGTCGCACCCGGCATGCAGGGGGCAACGCGTTCCGGGTCGGTGACCGCCTTCCACACCTCGGCGGGCGGGGCCGGAACGGTGAATTCATGGTCGAGCCGCACGGGCCGACCTCCCTTCTCCAGAAAGCTTCAAGTCCCTCGCAGTCACCTTAGTGCCGGAAACGGCATGTGCGTGACTTCGCGGGACCCGGATCGGCGCGCCCCGCATGGGGGAACGGTGGTCGGATGATCACGTTGCTGCGTTCGGAGCCCGGGGCCCACGGGCGGGAGCACCACGCCGGCACGGCCAGCGCTCACCGATGAGAGCACTGCGCTCGCCCGGCCGGTGCCCGCGGCCGCCCACGTGCTGGGCGGCCGCGGGGGCCGGGGCTACACCGCGGCCAGGGCTGCCGAGACCGCGCGGCCCGTCAGCACCTTGGCCAGCTCCTGCCGGTACTCCACGTCCGCGTTGCCGTCCGCCGTGGGGCTGGTGCCCTCGGCGGCGTGGGCGGCCGCGGCGCGGATCGTGTCGTCGGACGCGGACTGGCCCACCAGGGCCTGCTCGACCGCGGTGGCCCGCACCGGCACCGACGCCATGTTCGTCAGCGCCACACGGGCCTCGGCGATCGTGTCGCCGTCGGTGCGGACCGTGGCCGCCACCGCGACCATCGACCACGCCTGGGCGACCCGGTTGAACTTCTCGTAGTGCGCCTTCCACCCGGTGTGCTTCGGCACGCGGATCTCGACCAGGATCTCGCCCGGCTCGAGCGCCGTGGTGAAGAAGTCCTGGAAGAACTCCGCCGCAGGCACCGTCCGCCTGCCGCTGCTGCTCGCGATCACCATCTCGGCGTCCAACGCCAGCGCGGGGGCCAGCAGGTCGCCTGCCGGGTCCGCGTGCGCGATCGAACCGCCGAACGTGCCGCGGTGCCGCACCTGCGGGTCGGCCACCGTGTCGGTCGCCTTGGCCAGCAGTGCGGCGTGCTCGGCGACCAGCTGGTCGCGCTGCACGTCGTAGTGCGTGGTCATGGCGCCGATGACGATCGCGTCGCCGTCGTCGCGGACACCCCGCAGCTCGGTGATCTTGCCGAGGTCGATGAGCGTCGTGGGCGCGGCAAGCCGCATCCGCAGCACCGGCAGGAGGCTCTGCCCGCCGGCCAGCACCTTGGCGTCCTCACCGGCCGCGGCCAGTGCCTGCACCGCCTCGTCCACAGTGGACGGCGCGACGTAGTCGAAGGCAGCGGGGATCACTGCGCACCTCCCGAAGCGTCGATGGAACCCAGTCCGCCGCCGGCCTCCGCACCGACGCCGCCGGCATCGGTGCGGCCGCGGTGGATCGCCGACCACACCCGCATGGGCGAGCACGGCATCTCGATGTCGTTGACCCCGAACTGCCGCACGGCGTCCACGACCGCGTTGACCACCGCGGGGGTGGAGGCGATCGTGCCCGCCTCGCCGACGCCCTTGACGCCCAGCGGGTTCGACGTCGCCGCCGTCTCGGTGCGGTCGGTGACGAACGACGGCAGGTCGGCGGCCGAGGGCAGCAGGTAGTCGGCGAACGTGCCGGTGGTCAGCGTGCCGCTCTCGTCGAACACCGCCTCCTCGTACAGGGCCTGCGCGATGCCCTGGGCGAGACCGCCGTGCACCTGCCCCTCCACGATCAGGGGGTTGACCACCTTGCCCACGTCGTCCACGCACACGTACGAGCGCAACCGCACCCGGCCGGTCTCGGTGTCCACCTCGGCGGCGCACAGGTGCGTGCCGTGCGGGAACGAGAAGTTCTCCGGGTCGAACACGGCCTCGGAGTCCAGCGTGGGCTCCATGCCCTCGGGCAGGTTGTGCGCGGCGAACGTCGCGAACGCGACGTCCTGGATCGTCGTCGACGTGTCGGTGCCGCGGACGGTGAACTTGCCGCCCTCGAACTCCAGGTCGTCCGGCGAGCACTCCAGCAGGTGCGCGGCGATCGTGCGGGCCTTGTCGACGACCTTCTCGGCGGCCTTGACCACCGCGATGCCGCCGACGGCCAGCGACCGCGACCCGTAGGTGTCCATGCCCTTGTGCGAGGACTGCGTGTCGCCGTGGATGACCTCGATGTCCTCGAACGCGACGCCGAGCCGGTCGGCCACGATCTGGCTCCACGCCGTCTCGTGCCCCTGCCCGTGGGCGGAGGCGCCCGTGACGACCTCGACCTTGCCGGTGGGCAGCACGCGGATCGCCGCGTGCTCCCAGCCGCCCGCCCCGTAGTCCAGCGACCCGAGCACCCGCGACGGCGCCAGCCCGCACATCTCGGTGAACGTCGAGATGCCGATGCCCAGCTGCACCGGATCCTTGCGCTCGCGGCGTTCCTGCTGCTCCCGGCGCAGGCCCTCGTAGTCGAACAGCTCCTTGGCGCGCTCGGTGGCGGCCTCGTAGTTGCCCGAGTCGTAGGTCAGCCCGCAGACCGTGGTGAACGGGAACTCCTCGTGCTTGATCCAGTTCTTCTCGCGCAGCTCCAGCGGGTCCATGCCCAGCTCGGCGGCCAGCTCGTCCATCATCCGCTCGATCGCGAACGTGGCCTCCGGCCGCCCGGCGCCGCGGTAGGCGTCGGTGAGCGTGGTGTTGGTGAACACGTTCGTGCAGGCGAAGTGGTAGGCCGGGATCTTGTAGATCGCGTTGAACATGAACGCGCCCAGGATCGGCACGCCGGGCCCGACGAGCCCGTTGTAGGCGCCCATGTCGGCGAGCAGTTCGACCTTGAGGCCCGTGATCGTGCCGTCGCGGTTCGCGCTGATCGAGATGTCCTGGATCTGGTCGCGGCCGTGGTGCGCGGTCTGCATGCACTCCGAGCGGGTCTCGGTCCACTTGACCGGCTTGCCGAGCTTCTGCGCGATGAGGACCGCCATGGTCTCCTCGGGCAGCACGGCGATCTTGCCGCCGAACCCGCCGCCGACGTCCGGCGCGATGACACGCAGCTTGTGCTCGGGAATGCCGAGCGTCAGCGCCGTCATCGTCTTGAGGATGTGCGGCACCTGGGTGGCCGACCACATGGTGATCTGGGTGCCGGTCGGGTCGACCACGACCGAGCGCGGCTCCATGAACGCGGGCACCAGGCGCTGCTGGCGGAACCGCCGCTTGAGCACGACCTCGCCGCCGGCCAGGGCTTCCTCGACGTTGCCGCCGGTGCCCGCCTCGGCCGAGTCGAAGACCCATGTCGCCTGCTTGTTGGTGCCCAGCTCGTCGTGCACCAGCGGCGCGTCGTCGGCGATCGCGTTCTCCAGGCCGAGGACCACCGGCAGTTCCTCGTAGTCCACGTCGATGGCCTCGAGCGCGTCGGCGGCCTCGGCCTTGCTGCGGGCCACGACCACCGCGACGCCCTCACCGGCGAAGTTGACCTGGTCGGCGGCCAGCACGGGCCGCCGCGGCTGCTTCATGTCCGGCGTGATCGGCCACGCGCACGGCATGCCGATCGCGTTGTCCGGGTCGAGGTCGCGGGCCGTGTAGACGGCGACGACGCCCGGCATGTCCCGTGCCGCGGCCGTGTCGATGGAACTTATCCGGGCATGGGCGAACGGGCTGCGCAGGATCGCCACGTGCAGCATCCCGGGCAGCGTGATGTTGTCGGTCCAGCGGGTGCGGCCGGTGATGAGCCGCGCGTCCTCCTTGCGGGTGCGCGCCTTGCCGACCTCGGGTTCGATCGTCGACGTCATGTCACTCGCCCCCGCCCGCGAACGCGCTGGGCGCGCGGGAGACGTCACCGGAGACGCGCTCGGCCTCCGGCCCCGCGCCCGGGCTCATCCGCTGCGCCGCGTCCCGCACGGCGCGAACGATGTTCTGGTAACCGGTGCAGCGGCACAGGTTGCCCTCGAGCCCCTCGCGGACGGCGTGCTCGTCCGGGTTCGGGTTGTCGGCGAGCAGGTCGATCGACTGCATGATCATGCCCGGCGTGCAGAACCCGCACTGCAGGGCGTGGTTGTCGTGGAACGCTTCCTGCACGGGGTGGAGCTTGCCGTCGCGGGCCAGGCCCTCGATGGTCGTCACCTCGGCACCGTCGGCCTGCACGGCGAGTACCGAGCAGGACTTCACGCTCTGGCCGTTGAGGTGCACGGTGCAGGCACCGCAGTTGCTGGTGTCGCACCCGATGACGGTGCCGACTTTCCCGAGCGTCTCCCTCAGGTAGTGAACGAGCAACGTGCGGGGTTCGACCTCGTCGGTGTAACTGGTTCCGTCCACGTTGACGGTGATTCGCATGAGGCCTCCAGTGGTGGGAGCTGGGTGATCGGCTTCACAAGCGAGCGTGCTACTTCCGTGCCGTTCGGACAAGTCCTGGTTGGGTGACACTTCACCCCGGCTCCCGCAGCTGCACGGAAAAACCCGGCTCCACCACCGCAACCGCGGAATCGGCTCGTACGAAGTGACCAGTCGCAGGCCTGCGAAAGGGCCAGTCGTAGCCGCACGACAGGGTCAGCCGTGGATGCGCCCGGACAACTCGGTGAGCCGCTTCCCGCCACCGCCCCACCGCAGCGCGATGATCTCCGCGGCGATCGACACCGCGGTCTCCTCCGGTGTGCGGGCGCCGAGGTCGAGCCCGATCGGAGAGGCCAATCGCGACAGTTCCGCCTCTGTCAATCCCGCCTCCCGCAAGCGGGCGAGGCGGTCGTCGTGCGTGCGCCGCGACCCCATCGCCCCGATGTAGCCGACGTCCAGCCGCAACGCGACCTCCAGCAGCGGCACGTCGAACTTCGGGTCATGGGTGAGCACCGCGATCACGGTCCGCCGGTCGATGCGGCCCGCCTCCGCCTCGGCCTTGAGGTAGCGGTGCGGCCAGTCCACGACGACGTCGTCGGCGTCCGGGAACCGCGACGCGGTGGCGAAAACCGGACGCGCATCGCACACCGTGACCTGGTAACCGAGGTAGGAGCCCATGCGCGCCATCGCGGCCGCGAAGTCGATCGCGCCGAACACCAGCATCCGCGGCTGCGGTTCGAAGGAGTTGACGAACACCGCCATGCCCTCGCCGCGCCGCTCGCCCTCAAGGCCGTAGTGCAGCGTTCCGGTGCGCCCGTTGGCGAGCAGGCCGCGCGCGTCGTCGGCAACCGCGTCGTCGATCCGGTCGGTGCCGAGCGTCCCCGCGGTCCGGTCCGGCCACACGACCATGTGCCGACCGCGCCGCTCCGGGTCCTCGTGCTCGATCACGGTGACCACGGCGACCGGCTCCCCGCGGTGCACCGAGTCGACGACGTCGCCCAGCTCGGGCAGGGTCTCCCTGTCGATCCGCTCGACGTAGATGTCGATGATCCCGCCGCAGGTCAGGCCCACCGCGAACGCGTCGTCGTCGCTGACGCCGTAGCGCTGCAGCACCGGCTCGCGGTCGGCGACGACCTGTTGCGCCAGCTCGTACACCGCGCCCTCGACGCAGCCGCCGGACACGCTGCCGACCGCCGTCCCGTCCTCGGTGACCAGCATCGCGGCGCCCGGCGCACGGGGCGCCGAGGAGAAGGTCGCCACGACCGTGCCGACGCCGACGGCTTCGCCCTCGCGCCAGCGCTTGTACAACTCGTCGAGCACATCATGCATCGCGGATCTCCAGCAGCAGTCGTTCCAGGGTGGCCAGGCTGTGGCCGGCCAGCAAGCGGTCGACGTGCGGGAGCGCGGCCGCGATGCCGGACTGCACCGGAGCGTAGCCTTCGCGTCCCGCGTGCGGGTTCACCCAGAACACCGCGTGCGCCAGGCGGCGCATCCGGGCCATCTGCTCGCCGAGGAGACTGGGGTCGCCGCGCTCCCAGCCGTCGGAGAACACCGTGACGACGGCACGGCGCGCGAGGCCGCGCTGCCCCCACCGATCCAGGAAGATCCGCAGCGTCTCGCCGAGCCGGGTGCCGCCGGCGAAGTCGGGCACCGCGGTGCCTGCGGCGAGCATCGCGCGTTCCGGGTCGCGCTGCCGCAGCTGCCGGGACACCCTGGTCAGCCGGGTGCCGAGGGTGAACACCTCGACGGCGGCAGGCGCACGGCGCACCACGACGTGCGCGAACCGCAGCAGCGAGTCGGCGTACGGGCTCATCGACCCGGACACGTCGAGCAGCAGCACCACCCGGCGCGGGCGGGTCGACCGGTTCCGGTGCGCGAGCCGGACCGGTTCGCCGCCGCCGGCCAGCATCGCGCGCAGCGTCCGGCCCGGGTCGAGCGAGCCGCGGCGCGCCGGCCTGCTGCGCAGGGACTTCCGCATCGGCGGTTGCGGCCGCAGCACCGCCATCAGCTCCCGCAGGTGCTCGCGTTCGGCCTTGCTCAGCTCCGCGAGATCCCGTTCGCGCAGCACTTCGGCGTCGGTCGCCGCGACCCGCAGCTGCTCGTCGTCCGCCCCGGCCTCGCCCTCGCCCGCCGGCTGCGACACCAGTGCGGCGATGCGGGACCGCTGCTCGCGGCGGACGGTGGCCGGCCGCGGTTCCGGTGGCGCGGCGGCGAACCACTGCGCGAACGCGTCGTCGTAGCGGATCAGGTCGTCCGGGTCCGAGCACAGCGTCAGCCTGCCCGCCCAGTACAGCTGGTCCGCCTCGCCGACGTCGAGCCGCTCGACGGCGTCGAGGTAGGCCTGCACCCGCTGCGGCCCGCAGGCGACGCCGGCTTCGCGCAGCGCGGTGGCGAAGCCGACGAATCCGGCCAGGGGGTCCTGGGTGCTCACCTGTTCATTGTTACGCGAAAATCCGATGTGAGGGGGTCCGCGTGCCGAACCAGGTCGCGAACGCCTTCTCCAGACCGGCCGTGCCGCCGTCCCCGGCCGCCCACGCGACGTGACCGTCGGGCCTGATCAGAGCCTTGAGACCAGGCCGCCCGACGACTTCGCCCGGCGCCACGCGGACCCGCTCGTCGTCGATCCGCGCGCCGATCAGCACGGCCCGGCCGTCGCGGCAGTGGTCGGCGAGACGGCTGCCGTCGGTGAACTCGAAGTCCGGTGCGCTCTTGCCCGCCAGCTCGTGATCGCTGTCGACCGGGTACCGGTGCAGCACCCCGGACAGCTTCTTCGCCAGGTACGTCGCCCCGTCGCCGGTGGTGAGCAGGTCAGTGAGCACCGAGCGCAGGGCCTTGGCGTGCCGATCGGGCCGCATCGCCGCGATCTGCGCGCGCGTCCACTCCAGCACCCACTCGCCGATCGGGTGCCGTTCCACCAGGTAGGTGTCGAGCAGCCCGTCCGGCGCGTCGCCGCGGACGGTCGCGGCGAGTTTCCAGCCGAGGTTGACCGCGTCGCCGATGCCGAGGTTGAGGCCCTGCCCGCCGAACGGCGAGTGGACGTGCGCCGCGTCGCCGGCGAGCAGCACCCGGCCCTTGCGGTAGGTGGTGGCCTGGCGGGCGTTGTCGGTGAACCGCGTGGCGCTGCGGATCGACCTGACCGTGACGTCCACTCCGGACACGCGCCGGATGCTGTCCTGCAGCTCGGCGACCGTGACCGGCGAGGTGCGGTCCGCGGGCGGGCCGTCGAACTCGACGGTCAGGATCCGCCCCGGCAGCGGGCCGTGCACGTAGACGCCGGTGCCGGTGCGGCGCCAGCCCAGCCCGAGCGCCTCGGTGCCGTCCAGGTCGGCCAGCGCCTGACGCCCGGTGATCTCCGGATCGGTGCCGGGGAAATCGAACCCGGCCAGCTTGCGCACCAGGCTGCGGCCACCGTCGCAGCCGACGAGCCAGCCCGCGCGGACCCGCTCGCCGCCGACGAAGACCGTCACACCGTCGTCGTCCGCCTCGAATCCGGTGACCTCGGCGCCCCGGCGCACGACCGCCCCCAGGCCGGTCGCGTGCTCCTCCAGCACCTTCTCCACCGTCTGCTGGCCCACCAGCTGCAGGTTGGCGGCCGGGCCCGCGTCCCGGAACGCGGGATCGGCGAAGTCGACCAGGTCGAGGCCGACCATGATCCCGGCGAAGTGCCCGGCGATCGGCGGCGGCGCCGACTTCGCCCGCGACAGCATCGCTTTCACCTGCGCCATGCCCTGCCGCGTCTCGTGCTCGAGCCGCTCCAGCAGGCCGCGCCGGTAGAGCGCCTCACCCGTCGCGAGGTTGATCGAGCCCGCCTTGAGGGTCGGATCGATCTCGGTCCGCCGCTCCACGACCAGCACGTCGAGCCCGCCGAGCCGCAACTCGCCCGCCAGCATCAGGCCGGTCGGTCCGCCCCCGGAGATCACCACGTCGAAGTCCATGCACCCATCGTGCCACAAACTTTTACCGGGTCAATGTTTTTGTTCGGTATAGGATTCCGGCGTGGGACTGCGCGAAGAGAAGAAGCAGGCCACGCGACGGCACATCTCCGACGTCGCGACCGGCCTGTTCGCCGTCAAAGGCTTCGACAACGTGACCGTCGCCGAGGTCGCGGAGGCCGCCGGCGTCTCCAAAATGACCGTGTTCAACTACTTCCCACGCAAGGAGGACCTGTTCCTCGACCGGCACGCCGACCGGCTCCGCGAACTGGAGCGGGTCGTCCGGGAGCGGCCCGCCGGACAGGACGTGGTGACGGCGCTGCGGCGGTACCACCACGAACTGGTGCGGCAACGCCATCCGCTGTCCGGGACGCGGCCGGGGACGGCGGGCTTCCTGTCGATCCTGCGCGCCAGTCCCGCGCTGGTCACGCGCACCTACGAGCAGTCCCGCGAGATCGCCGCGATGCTGGCGGACGTGCTGACCGAGGAGACCGGCGACCCGGTGGAAGCGCGGCTGACGGCGAACCTGCTGACCGCCGCGATCGACTCGATCTACGAGCGGGCGACCAGCCGCCTGCTGGACGGCGACGACCCCGACGACGTGCACCGGGACCAGCCCGCGGTGATCGACCGGGCCTTCGACCTGCTGCAGCACGGCCTCGACGGGGCGAAGCCGCCGCGATCACGTCGCGGGAGCGCAGCGGGATCAGCCGGGTGATGAGCCCACCCTCGTCGCGGAAACCGTTGCGGGACAAGAATTTCTCCCGCACCGGCGAGTCGGGCCACACCGGCCACCCCGCCCTCGATACGGTCGCCGCGTGACCCATCTCGACATGACCCGCGCCGCCTACGACACCGTGGCGGTCGACTACGCGAAACTCCTCGAAGGCCTCCTGGAGCAGACTCCGGAGGACCTGGCGATGTTGCGGCTCTTCGCCGACTACGTGCGCCGGGACGGCGGGCAGGTGGCGGACATCGGGTGCGGCACGGGGCGGGTTACGACGTACCTGGATTCACTGGGGGTTCCGGTGTTCGGCATCGACCTGTCGCCTGGCATGCTGGCGGAGGCGCGGCGGCGCTACCCGCACCTGCGGTTCGAGGTCGGCTCCATGTCCGACCTGGCATTGGAGGACGCCAGCCTGGGCGGGATCCTCGCGTTCTACTCGATCATCCACACGCCGCCGGAGCTGCTGCCGGAGGTGTTCGCGGAGTTCGCGCGGGTCCTCGCGCCGGGCGGGCACCTGATGGTGGCGTTCCAGGTCGGCGACGAGCGCAAGCGCCTCGAACAGGCTTACGGGCACACGGTTTCCTACGACGCGTACCGCCTGCCGCCGGACCGCATCACGGAACTGCTGGCGGACGCCGGGCTCCCGGTGACCGCGCGGCTGATCCGCGAGCCCGCGTTCGAGTACGAGACGACTCCGCAGGCGTACCTGCTCGCGCACCGCCCGCGCTGAGGGCCTCCTTCATCGACACCAGGGTGGGCCCGGCTCACCACCAGCCCTGGCCGCGTCCCCGGCCGTGATGACGTCCAGGACGTTCTGCTGCGCATCGTGGTCGGGGCCGCCGGGCCGAAGCCGCAGCATGTCGATCATCGCTTGTCGGACGCCCGGCTCACGCAGGCGCCGGTGTGGGGCGCGGTCGACCTGCGGGACGGCAACCAGGCTCTCGCCGAGCGACTACGACTTGGTCCGCCTCATCGCGGAAACCGGCCTGGCGCCGGAGGACGTCACGGTCGTGGTGTTCGCCCCGGCGCGGCGCGACCTCATCGAGCGTGATCCTGTCGATGCACCCGCACGGCGACCGCGGCACCGGGATCGCCTGCGCGGAGCTGACCCTCCTCGCCGGGGCGCGGCGCGTCGAAGGCTGCATCTTCGGCAACGGCGAGCGCACCGGGAACGTCGACATCGCCACGCTCGCGCTGAACCTGCGAACTCCCAGTCCGGCAAGGGCGGTATCGCGCACCTGCTGAGCACCGGTTACGGCGTCGAACTCCCGCGGCGGCTGCAGATCGACTTCGCCCGGCACGTCCAGCGGCACACCGACCGGACCGGTGGGGAGGTGACAGCGAAGGAACTGTGGGAGCTGCTGCAGGAGATGTACCTGGACGCGCCCGACGGCGTCCGGCGAGATGCCGACGTTCGTGGAACGCCCTCGCCCGGGTCGGCTATGCCAGCACCGTGTCGAGTTTGGCCCGGACGCGGTCGAGGTCCTCGGAGTACTTGAGCACCGCGCCGAGGGTCCGGGCTGCGATCTCCGCGTCGAGTTCGGTGCGGTTGAGCGCCAGCAGCGCCTGCGCCCAGTCCAGCGACTCGGCGATGCCCGGCGGTTTCAGCAGCTCCAGCTCACGCAGCCGGCGGACGGCCGCGGCCACCTGCGTCGCGAGCCGTTCGCCGACCCCGGGCAGCCTACGGCGCAGGATGGCGACCTCGCGGGCCAGGTCGGGGTGCTCCAGCCAGTGGTAGAGGCAGCGTCGCTTCAGCGCGTCGTGCACCTCGCGGGTCCGGTTGGAGGTCAGCAGCACCAGCGGCGGCTGCACGGCGCGGATCTCGCCGAACTCCGGGATCGTCACGGCGTTCTCGTCGAGCAGTTGCAGCAGGAACGCCTCGAACTCGTCGTCGGCGCGGTCGATCTCGTCGACCAGCAGCACACACGGCGACTCCTTCAGCGCCCGCAGCAACGGCCGGGCCAGCAGGAACCGCTCGGTGAACAGCGACTGCTCCGCGGCTTCGACGTCCAGGTGCTCGCGGCCGGCTTCCAGCGCGCGCAGGTGCAGCAGCTGGCGCGGGAAGTCCCATTCGTACAGCGCCTGCGCCGCGTCGATGCCCTCGTGGCACTGCAACCGCACCAGCGGCAGGCCGAGCGCTTCCGACAGCGACACGGCCAGCGAGGTCTTCCCCGTGCCGGGTTCGCCTTCGCAGAACAGCGGGCGCTGCATGCGCAACGCCAGGAACGCGGCGGTGGCGACGCCCTCGTCGGCGAGGTAGCCGACCCGGTCCAGCTCCGTCGCCAGCTCTTCGGGTGAGTTGACCTTCACCCCTCCACCCTAAGGGGTTCGCCCGTCGTTGACAGCCACTCCGCCCGCAATTATCTTTGCTTGCAAATCTACTTTGGGAGTTGAGATGCCTCATCTGACCGTGCACGTCCTGGAGAGCGACCTGGCCGGACGTGAGACCGAGCTGATCGAAGGCCTGACCGAGGCGATCGTCGCCGTGTACGGCGAGTGGGCGCGGGAGATCGCGGTCGTGCGGCTGGTCGGGGTGCCGTCG
This sequence comes from Amycolatopsis thermoflava N1165, assembly GCF_000473265.1. Classification (NCBI taxonomy): domain Bacteria; kingdom Bacillati; phylum Actinomycetota; class Actinomycetes; order Pseudonocardiales; family Pseudonocardiaceae; genus Amycolatopsis; species Amycolatopsis thermoflava. Next base: position 7,511,042 of record NZ_KI421511.1, on the reverse strand, counting down.
AACCGGTGGGGCATCGGGGGCAAGCCGGCGTCCGCGCCCGCGCCGTCGGTGATCTTCGGCATCCGGGAAGCGGCGTTCGAGCGCCCGGACGCGGACGCCATCGTGGCCCGGCTGGTGGCCGGGGTGACCGACGCGATCGTGGCGGTGTTCGGGGAGCGCGTGCGAGCCGGGCTGACTGTGGAGCTGGTGGGGACACCGGCTGGGCGGACGGGTGTCGGCGGGGTGGTCGCCGCCTAGCGGGGCGGGTCCGGGGCCGGCATCCGGCGAAGTGCACCTGCGGCATGGCGCCGCTCAGCGGGGCAGGTCCGCCGGGGGTCCTCATGCAACCAAGGGGGACCGTCGAACTCGGCGGCACACCCGCCGGGCCGGCCAGCCTCCACGGAGTCGACGCCGCCTAGCGGACCGGGTCCGCTGAGGTATCCGCCTCCGGCCAAGGGCGGCCACCGGACTCCACGGGACACCCGGCGGGCGGCCTGGTATCGGCGGGGGGTCGCCGCCTAGTGGGCAGGTCCGAGGTCCAGCAGGAAGCATCTGCGGGCCGGAATCCCGGCGAAGGGCGCCTGCCGGTGAACCGGCGTGGCCCGGAGTTGTCGCCGCCTGGCGGGGCAGGTCCGCGGGGGCATCCACGTCCGGCCATGGGTGACCACCGACCTCCACTGGACACCCGCCGGGCGGACCGGTGTCAGCCGGTGGTCGCCGCTTAGCGGGGCGGGTTCGGGGCCGGAATCCCGGCGAAGTGCGGCTGCCGGCGGACCAGCCTCCGCGGCGCCGGCGCCGCCTAGCGTCGGAGGTCCGCTGGGGTGTCCACGTCCTGGCCGCCGCCCAGGTCGGCGCACTCCACCAGCCGCAGGTCGGTGCGGCCGCGGAGCCAGTCGCGGGCTCCGCGGTCGCCCGAAGCGCTCTCCGCGACCTCGTCCCACCAGCGGCGCCCGAACAGCACCGGATGCCCCGGCACGCCGTCGTACGCGGCGCGCGCGACCACCTCCACCGATGCCAGCGCCCGCAGCCGCGACACGATGCGGGCGTCCACTCCGGGCAGGTCGACCAGGTGCACCAGCACGGCCGACGCTTCCGGCAACGCGCGCAGCCCGGCCCGCAGCGACGCGCCCATCCCGCTGGCCCAGTCGGGCGACTCAACGGCCCACGACGGATCCGGCAGCAACGCCCGCACCTCGTCGGCCTGCGCGCCCACCACCACCCGCACCGGCGCGCAGCCACCGTCGGTCAGCACGCGCAAAGCCCGGCGCAGCAACGGTTCCCCGTCCAGTTCGACCAGCGCCTTCGGACGCCCCATCCGCCGCCCGGCGCCGGCCGCCAGCAGCAACCCGGCGCACTCAGCCACGGCGCGCCTGCGCGGGTGCGACGGCCAGGTCGTCCTCGATGCGCTTCGCGGCGGCCAGCAGCGGCGGCACCATCTCCTCGATCACCGTCTCCCGCGGGGTGCGGCTGGCGTGAGTGGACACGTTCACCGCCGCCACGACGCGGCCCTGCCGGTCCCGGATCGGCGCCGCGACCGACCGCAGCCCCTCCTCCAGCTCCTGGTCGACCAGCGCCCAGCCCTGCTGCCGGACCGCCGCCAGCTCGGCCCGCAACGCGGCGGGCGAGGTGAGCGTGTGCGAGGTCAGGCGCTGCAACTCGGCCTGCTCCAGGTACCGGGCGAACCCCTCATCGTCGAGCCCGGCGAGCAGCACGTGCCCCATCGAGGTGGCGTAGGCGGGGAACCGGGTGCCGACGTTGATGCTCACCGTCATGATCCGGGACACCGCGACCCGCGCGACGTAGACGATGTCGGCGCCCTCCAGTACGGACACCGAACTCGACTCGCGCACCTCCGCGGACAACCGCTCCAGGTGCGGCTGCGCGACCTCGGGCAGGGTCATGCTGGACAGGAACGCGTAGCCGAGTTCCAGCACGCGCGCGGTCAGCGAGAAGTACTTCCCGTCCGTGCGCACGTACCCGAGGTCCACGAGCGTGAGCAGGAACCGCCGGGCCGCGGCGCGGGTCAGGCCGGTCGAGCGCGCCACGTCGGACAGCGTCAGCTCGGGCGCCCCGGCGCCGAACGCGCGGATCACGGCCAGGCCGCGTTCCAGCGACTGGACGTGGTGCGCGCCGCGCTCGGTTGATTCCATACCGGACAACTTAGTGGGCGCGCGGCTGGGCGGTGGGCTCTCCCATCTCGGCCAGTGTCTTCTGCGCGATGGCGAATGCCTCGTTGGCCGCAGGCACCCCCGCGTACACGCCGGCGTGCAGCAGCACCTCGCCGATCTCGTCGGCGGTCAGCCCGTTGCCGACGGCGGCGCGGACGTGCATCGCGATCTCGCCGTGGCAGTGCAGCGCGGTGAGCACGGCCAGCGTGATGCAGCTGCGGGTCTTGCGGTCCAGGCCCTCGCGCGTCCAGATCGAGCCCCAGGCGGCGCGGGTGATGTAGTCCTGGAACTTCTGCGTGAACTCGGTCGCGTTGGCGGTGGCGCGGTCGACGTGCGCGTCGCCCAGCACCTCACGCCGGACCTTCATGCCCGCGTCGTACAGCTCGTCGCTCATCGCGCCCCCTTCAGGTGCTCCAGGAGCAGTTCGGTGAACTTGCCTGCCTGCTGGTAGCTGCCCAGGTGGGCCGCGTGGTCGATCACCTCGAACTTCGCACCGGGGATGCCGTCGGCGATGACCTGCCCGTGCGAGGGCGGCAGCGCGGCGTCGTCGGCTCCCGAGATCACCAGGGTCGGGGCGGTGATCGTGCCCAGCCCGGCGGTCAGGTCGAGCCCGGCGATGGCCTCGCAGCACGACGCGTAGCCCTCGGCCGGGGTGGTCGCTGTCATCTGCCGCAGCTCCTCGGCCAGTTCCGGGTTCGCCGAGATCCAGTCCGGTGTGAACCAGCGGCCGATGCTGCCCTCGGCGATCGTCGCCATGCCCTCGGCGCGCACCTGCTTCGCCCGCCCGGTCCACATGTCGACGTTGCCGGGGTTGACCGAGGTGAATGTCAGTGCCAGCGACCGGATTCGCGACGGCGCGTGCTGCCCGAGCCAGGCGCCGGTCATCCCGCCCAGCGACAGCCCGACGAAGTGCGCGGACTCGACGCCGAGCGTGTCCAGCAGCTCGACGACGTCACGGCCGAGGTCGGCGATCGAGTACGGCCCTGGCGGCACCGGCGACTGCCCGTGGCCCCGGGTGTCGTACCGGACGACGCGGAAACCGTTGTCCGTCAACGGCTTCACCTGCGGCTCCCACATGCGCAGGTTACTGCCGATGGAATTGCTCAGGACGACGACGTCACCATCGCCCGCGGTCTCGTAGTGGACCTTCACGAAGTCCCCTTTCGCTTCTCCAGCACCCGTTCGACGAAGTCACGCGCGCTCCCCAGGTAACCGGCCGGGTCCAGCAGCTCGCCGATGCGCTCGCGGGACAGGTGCTTGCCCACCAAGGCGTCCTCGGCCAGCAGGTCGGCCAGCTCACCCTCACCGGCCAGCGCGCGGCGAGTGCACGCGCTCACGGCGTCGTGTGCTTCGAGCCGCCCGGTCTCCGCCGCGAGCGCGGTCGTGACCCGCTCGGACAGCAGCGCGCCACGCGTGAGGTCGACGTTCGCGCGCATCCGGTCCGCGTCCACTTGGAGCCGGTCGAGGCTCGTGCGCAGCCAGTGCACGGCGGATCCGGTGCTGCGCAGCAGTTCCGTCAGCGGCCGCCACTCGGCGTGCCACGAACCGGCGGCGCGCTGGTGCTCCTGCGCCATCGCGCCGAGCAGGGTCGCGACCAGCCCGGGCGCCTGCTGCGCGGCCGCCGCGGCCGCCACCGCGGCGACCGGGTTCCGCTTGTGCGGCATGGTGGACGAGCCGCCGCTGCCCTCGGCGACCTCGGCGATCTCACCGACCTCGGTCTGCGCCAGCAGCACCAGCGACCGCGACGCACCGGCGACCACACCCGACAACGAACCGAGCGCACCGGCGAGTTCCGCGATGCGCGTCCGCTCGGTGTGCCACGGCATTGCCGGCTCCGCAAGCCCGAGCCTGCGTGCGAAGGCCGCCAGCACGGCCGGCCCCTGCTCACCGAGCGACGCCAATGTGCCGGTGGCCCCGCCGAGCTGCACAGCGAACCGCTGCGCCCGCAACCGGTCCGCGGCCGCGTCCAGCCCGGACAACCAGCCGGCGAGCTGGAACCCGAACGTCACCGGCAGCGCCTGCTGCAGCAACGTCCGTCCCGCTTGGACAGTGCCGGCGTGCTCCCGCGCCAGCTCGGCGAGCCGGTCCGCGCACGCCTCCACCTCGCCGAGCAGCACGTCCACCGCACGCGCGGACACCAGCATCGCCGCGGTGTCCACGATGTCCTGGCTGGTCGCGCCGAGGTGCACCACCCGGCCCGCCTCGCCGCCGACCTGCGCGGTCAGCTCCCGCACGAGCGGCGCGGCGGGATTGCCGACGCCGACCGACTTCGCACCGATCGCGGCGGCGTCGAACTGCCCGTCACGAGCCACGGCGGCGATCCGGTCGGCGTGCTCGCGCGGGATCACGCCCGCGTCCGCCTCCGCCTCCGCCAGCGCCGCTTCCGCGTCGAGCAGGCCCCGCAGCCAGGCGGCGTCGGAGACCTCGTCGCGGACCGGCCCGGCGGCGAGCATCGGGTCGAACAGGTCAGACATCGAAGAACACTGTCTCAGCCCCACCCTGGAGACGCACGTCGAAGCGGTACCCGTCGTCGGTCTTGGCGGCGATCAGTGTGCCGCGCCGGTCCTCCGGCACCGAGTTCAATACCGCGTCGGCGGCGTTGGCCTCGGTGTTCTCCGGGAAGTAGATGCGCGTGACGACCCGGTTCAGCAGCCCGCGCGCGAACACCGACACGTCGATGTGCGGGGCCTGCGTCGCGCCGTTCTCGCCCGGGATCGCGCCGGGCAGCAGGGTCAGGATCTCGTAGCTGCCGTCCGGCTTGGTCGGGCAGCGGCCGAACCCGCGGAAGCCGGGAACGCGGCCGCGCGGGTCGTCCGGGTGGTCGAAGCGGCCCTGCGGATCGGCCTGCCAGGTCTCGATCATCGCGTCCGGGACCGGGTTGCCCTCGCCGTCGGTGACGGTGCCGCGGATCCACACCGCGCCCTCGGTGCCCTCGGGCACCACCGTCGGGCCGTCCTCCCAGGGCAGGCCGATCGCGAGGTAGGGGCCGACGGTCTGCGAAGGGGTCGTCATTCGTCTTCCTCTTCCTCGTTCTCGAACACCGACTGCTCGCGGCCGCGCACCACGATGTCGAACTCGAAGGCCAGCGCCCAGTGGTCGGTCGTGCGGCTGTAGTCGAACCGCGAGATCATCCGCTGCCGCGCCTTCTCGTCCGGGATCGAGTTGAAGATCGGGTCCTGGAAGAACAGCGGGTCGTCCGGGAAGTACATCTGCGTCACCAGGCGCTGCGTGAACGCCTGGCCGAACACCGAGAAGTGGATGTGCGCGGGCCGCCAAGCGTTGTCGTGGTTCTTCCACGGGTACGCGCCCGGCTTGATGGTGGTGAACTCGTACCGGCCCGCCGAGTCGGTGATGGTGCGGCCGACGCCGTCGAAGTTCGGGTCCAGCGGCGCGGGCCAGTTGTCGCCGATGTGCCGGTAGCGGCCGCCCGCGTTGGCCTGCCAGATCTCGATCAGCGAGTTCGGGATGCCCCGGCCGTCACCGTCGAGCAGGCGACCGTGCACCAGGATCCGCTGCCCCTGCGGCTCTTCCGCGTGCTGGCGGGTCAGGTCGTTGTCGAACTCACCGAGGCGGCCGGGACCGAGCAGCGGGCCGGTCACCTCGGTGAGCATCTGCGGCAGCAGAACGAGCGGCTGCTTCGGGTGCCGCAGGGCCGTCGACCGGTAGCCCGGTGAGTCCAGCGGTGGGTGCGTGCCCTCCGGGTCCCGCCGGTAGCGCGGCAGGATCAGCTTGTTACTCGTCGGTGCTGCCATAGCACGTTTTCCTTTCTCCTCACGCTTCCAGCACGACCGCGAGCCCCTGGCCCACGCCGATGCAGATCGCGGCCAGCCCGTAGCCACCGCCGCGGCGGCGCAGCTCGTAGGCCAGCGACGCGAGAATGCGGCCGCCGGAGGCGCCCAGCGGGTGCCCGATCGCGATCGCGCCGCCGTTGACGTTCACGATCGACGGGTCGAGCTTGGGCCAGTCGGCGAAGCAGGACAGGCACTGCGCGGCGAACGCCTCGTTCAGCTCGACCGCGGCCAGCTGCTCCCAGCCGATCCCGGCGCGCTCCAGCGCGATCTCCGCCGCCCGCACCGGGCCGATGCCGAACACGTCCGGGTCGACGCCCGCCGCGCCGCGCCCGGCGATGCGGGCCAGCGGCGTCTTGCCGAGCCGGTCGGCCGCGGCCTGGTCGCCCAGCAGGACGGCGGACGCGCCGTCGTTGAGCGGCGAGGCGTTGCCCGCGGTGATGGTGCCGTTCTTGCGGAACGCCGGCTTGAGCTTGCCCAGCTTCTCCAGCGTCGAGTCGGCGCGGATGCCCTCGTCGCGGGTCAGGTCGGTGCCGGGGACGGGCACGACGTGGTGGTCGTAGAAGCCCGCGTCCCACGCCTTCGCCGCGTTCTGGTGACTGCGCAGCGCGAACTCGTCCTGCGCCTCGCGGCTGATGCCGTACTTCTCGGCCAGCCGCTCGGTGCTCTCACCCAGCGAGATCGTCCACTGCTCGGGCATCTCCGGGTTGACCATGCGCCAGCCGAGGGTGCTCGAATGCAGGGTCTGCGCCGCCGGGGAGTACGCCTTCTCCGGTTTGAGCAGGATCATCGGCGCGCGGGTCATCGACTCCACGCCGCCCGCGACAACCAGCGACGCGTCGCCGGTCGCGATGGTGCGGCTGGCCTGCATGACCGCGTCCAGGCCGGAGCCGCAGAGCCGGTTCACGGTGGTGCCGGGCACCGAGGTCGGCCAGCCCGCGAGCAGCGCGGCCATGCGCGCCACGTTGCGGTTGTCCTCGCCCGCCTGGTTGGCGTCGCCGAGCACGACCTCGTCCACCGTGGCGGGGTCGAGGTCGTTGCGGGACGCCAGCTCACGCAGCACGTGCGCGGCGAGGTCGTCGGGACGGATTCCCGCCAGGGCGCCGCCGTAGCGGCCGAACGGGGTCCGGATGGCATCGAGAACGTATGCCTCGGTCATCACTTGGCCGCCTTCAGTTCACGCAGGGCCGTGAGTTCGGCCTCGGTCGGGGGCGGCGTGGTCTCCAGCTCCGGCGCGACCTTCAGGTCCCAGCCGGTCGCGTCCTTGACCTGCTCCACCGTGACGCCCTCGTGGATCTGGGTCAGTACCAGCTCGGCGGTCTCCGGGTCCGGGCGCATCACGCCGAGGTCGGTGATCACCAGGGTCGGGCCGGCGCCGGGCAGGCCCAGCTTCTCCCGCTCGCCCTTGCCGCGGCCGTGCCCGAAGGAGGTGATGAAGTCGACCTGCTCGACGAAGCTGCGCTTGCTCTGCCGCACCACGACGTAGACCTCGTGGCAGTTCGCGGCGATCTCCGGCGCGCCACCGGCGCCCGGCAGGCGGACCTTCGGGTCGGCGTAGTCGGCGCCGATGACCGTGGTGTTGATGTTGCCGAACTTGTCCAGCTGGGCCGCGCCGAGGAAGCCGACGTCGATCCGCCCGGGCTGCAGCCAGTAGTTGAACACCTCCGGCACGCTGATGACCGCGTCGGCGGTGTCGGCGAGGATGCCGTCGCCGATCGACGCGGGCAGCCGGGTGGGCTTCGAGCCGAGCGTGCCGGACTCGTAGATGAGCACCAGGTCCTCGGCGTGGGTGCGGCGCGCCAGGTTGGCCGCGGTGGAGGGCAGCCCGATGCCGACGAACACCCGCTGACCGCCGGTCAGGGCGCGGGCCGCGGCGACCGACATCATCTCGTCGGACGTGTACGTCCGTTCGACCGTCGTTGTCACTGGGCCACCTCCACGCCGAACACCTTCTCGTCCACCCAGCGCTGGAACGAGTCCCTCTCCCGCCCAATGGAATCCCAATAGGCGTAATACTCGTTGTCGCGTTCCGAGTACCCGGCCGCGTAGGACGGATGCGCACCGTTCGGGACCTCGGCGACCGCCGTGACGGCCCAGGTCGGCAGGATGACCTGGCCGGGCACCGGGGTCAGCTCGTCGACGATCTCCTCGACCGTGACCAGGCTGCGCTTGGCGGCCAGCACGGCCTCCTTCTGCACGCCTACCAGGCCCCACATCTGCACGTTGCCCGCCCGGTCGGCCCGCTGCGCGTGGATGATCGACACGTCCGGGTTGATCGCGGGCACCGCGGCCAGTTCCTCGCCGGTGAACGGGCAGGTGATCGTCTTGATCGTGTCCGTGTGCTTGGGCAGGTCCGTGCCGCGGTAGCCGCGCAGCACCGCGAACGGCAGCCCGGACGCGCCGGCGACGTAGCGGTTGGCCATGCCGGCGTGGCTGTGCTCCTCGATCTCCAGCGGCACCGGCCAGGAGTTCTGCACGGCATCGCGGAAGCGGTGCAGCGACCCGACGCCCGGGTTGCCACCCCAGGAGAAGATCAGCTTCTTCGCGCACCCGGCGCCGATGAGCTGGTCGTAGACGATGTCGGGCGTCATCCGGACCAGCGTGAGGTCCCTGCGCCGCTGGCGGATGATCTCCTGCCCCGCCGCGTGCGGGATCAGATGGGTGAATCCTTCGAGGGCGACCGTGTCCCCGTCGTGCACCAGCTGGGCGACGGCGTCACGGAGCGACGTTATCTCGGCCATTGAGCTGCTTCCGTTCGCATTCCGCACACAAGTTCTACATATGAACATAGCTGGCCGACCGGAGCCACGCAAGGAAGGGTGGACGCATGAGCGGACCCGAAATCGATCCGGTGACGGCCGAGAGCGAGCAACAGGACGCCGACATCGGCGGCGAGCACACCGAGCCCACCTACCGCGACCAGGACCCCGAGGTCGGCACCGACGAGGCCGAGCCGGAGGGCGAGGGCGGCCCCGGGGGCATGGACCCCGAATAGCGCGAGCGGCCGCCGATCCTGCGAAGCTGGAGCCCATGCGAATCGTGGTGACGCGGCGGGTTCCGGAAGCAGCGATGGTGGTGCTCCGCGAGGCGGGCGAGGTCTGGGTGTCCGGCGAGGACCGGCCGCTCAGCCCCGACATGCTGCGCGAAGCGGTGCGCGGCGCGGACGCGGTGGTGTGCATGCTGCACGACCGCGTCGACGGCGCGGTGGCGGACGCGGCCGGGCCGCAGCTGAAGGTCGTGGCCAACGTCGCGGTCGGCTACGACAACATCGACGTGCCCGCGCTGGCCGAGCGGGGCGTGACCGTCACCAACACGCCGGGGGTGCTGACCGACGCCACCGCGGACCTCGCGTTCGGGCTGCTGCTCGCGGTGACGCGGCGCATCGGCGAGGGCGAACGGCTGCTGCGGTCCCGCACGCCCTGGTCGTTCCACCTCGGGTTCATGCTCGGCTCCGGCCTGCAGGGCAAGACGCTCGGCATCGTCGGGCTCGGCCAGATCGGGCAGGCGATGGCCCACCGGGCCCGCGCGTTCGGCATGCGGATCGTCTACAGCGGACGGTCCCGCGCGAAGCCGGACGTGGAGTCGGCGCTGCACGCGGAGCACCTGTCGTTCCTGGAGCTGCTGCGGACCGCCGACGTGGTGTCGCTGCACTGCCCGCTGACGCCGGAGACGCGGCACCTGATCGACGCCGAGGCGCTGGGCGCGATGAAGCACAGCGCGTTCCTGATCAACACCACCCGCGGACCGGTCGTGGACGAGGCCGCGCTGGCCGACGCGCTGCTGCGCCGGGAGATCGCCGGCGCCGGGCTGGACGTGTTCGAAAAGGAACCGGAGGTCGAGCCGCGGCTGCTGGAGATGGACAACGTGGTGGTGACACCGCACCTGGGCTCCGCGACGGTCGAGACGCGGACCGAGATGGCCCTGCTCGCGGCGCGCAACGTCGCGGCGGTGCTGGCGGGCGATGGCGCCGTTAATGAGGTGCGCCCGGACGGTGACCGCTCCTAGTCTGCGCAGCGTGCGACTGAGTGGACAGGTCCTGATCCTCGACGCCGACGACACGTTGTGGGAGAACAACGTGATCTTCGAGCGGGTCATCGACGACTACCTCGACTGGATCGCGCACCCCACGCTGGAGCGCGCCGCGGTGCGGGAGATCCTCGACGACATCGAGCGGGCGAACGCGGTGTCGCACGGCTACGGGACCAAGGTGTTCCTGCACAGTCTTGGCGAGTGCTTCGAGAAGCTGCGCGAGCGTCCGGCGACCGCGGCCGAGCGCGCCCGCATCGAGGAGCTGGCGTCGGCGCTGATCAACCACGAGGTCGAGCTGATCCCAGGCGTCGCCGAGACGCTCGGCGAGCTGGGTTCGCGGCACGAGCTGATGCTGCTGACCAAGGGCGACCGCGAGGAGCAACAGCGCAAGATCGACGCCTCCGGCGTGGCCCACCACTTCCGGGAGGTGCACATCGTGCCGGAGAAGCACGTCGAGGTGTACCGCGGCCTGGCGTCGGCGCGCATGCTCGTACCGGAGTCGACCTGGATGATCGGCAACTCGCCGAAGTCGGACATCCGCCCCGCCCGCGCGGCCGGCATGAACGCGGTGTTCATCCCGAACGCGCACACCTGGGTGCTGGAACACGACGAGCTGGACGACGCCGACGAGCGCGTGCTGACGCTGGGCTCGTTCCGGGAGCTCGTGCGCCACTTCTGAGAAGTCCCGCGCCGCGCATGGTCGCGCGGCCCCCGGAACGCGCTGAGGGAGGGCGCCGCAGCGGCGCCCTCCCTCAGCGGAAGTCCGTTGTTCTACAGGCCCGGCTGCTGCGCGTCCGGCTGCGGCAGGACGGCGAAGTTCAGCTGCCCCTGCTCGTCCTGCTGGACGTCCAGCACCTTGTCGTCCAGGAAGATCGCGGCCTGCGGCTCCAGGAACACCTTCGCGCCCCCGTCCGCACCCACGACCTGGTCCCCGTCCTCCGGAGCCGGTGCCACGGACAGCGCCAGCTGCGCGCCGCTGTCCTGCTGGGCCTGCACGGCGAAGCGCAGGCCACCACTGTCGGTCTGGCCCTCCTGTGCCGTCAGGGCGCTGATGGCCTCGGCGGCGGCATCGGTCAAAGCGAGCATCGTGTCAGTCCCTTCGCGTCACGTGCACTCGTACCTCCGACCGTAGGGGCACCCCAGCGCGAGCGCTGTCCTGCACCGGCCGTCATCGCCGCTCACCCTGGGTTTCACCAGGTCAGCGCCAATGTGACCGATTTCACACGGGGTCTTCGTCCGGCGGCGTGCGGATGGCGTCCGGCACCGAGCCGGGCGGGTTGTCCGCCTTCTGGTCGACCGCGTCGCCGAGGTTCTGCCCCGCATCGGCGACGTCGAGGCCGTCGCGGGTTTCGGTCTCGTCGGCGGGGACGTCCTCCGGCTGGACGTCCGGCCGCTCCTGGGCCAGCCGCCCGTCGAGACTCTCGCCCTCGCGCTCCTCGTTCGGGGTCGTGCCGAACCGGTCGGAGGCCATGTACCGCTCCGGCGGCTCGACGCCCTCCTCGAGCGGGTCGACGCGCAACCGGTCCTCGTCGAGGTCCTCCGCGCTGTTCAACGCGGCCGGGTCGCTCTCCACCGCGTCCGGCACGGGATGGCCATGAGCCTCACTCATCGGTCCTCCTCACCTGCTGTCCTAGCGGTGGCGATACCCGAGTGGCGGAACAGGCAAACCCGAGATCAAGCTCACGTGGTTGTACAGTACAAACAATTGCTGAGCGTAGGTAAGTTTTGGGTATGACCGCAACGTGGATCAGCGGGCCGGTGACGCGGCAGGCTCCCGCCGCACACCGTCCGGCCGAACACCACCCGGTCGCCTGGTACGTCGTCGCCGGAGTGCTGACGACGGGTCTGCAGGAACTCCTCTTCCTCGGCGCCCGCCCGCTGCTGGGCGCCGTGACCGCGAACGTGCTCGCCATCGCGCTGACCACCCTCGCGAACACCGAGTTCCAGCGCCGCGTGACGTTCGCCGGCCATTCCACGTCACCCGTTCGGCTGCACCTGCAGTCCGCGGGGACATTCGCCTTCTACGCGGGCTACGGATCGCTCGTGCTGCTTTCGCTGCACCTGTTCACCGCGAATCCGTCGGCCACCCTCCAGGCGGTCGCACTCGCGGTGGCGAGCGGCCTTGGCGGCGTCGTCCGCTTCGCGGTACTGCGTTGGTGGGTCTTCGCACGCCCATGACCTGGGTGTTGTCACATAGCCAAGAAGTGTGTCACTTTTGCGCTTGATTGTTCGCGAGTGCTCGGTTCACACACCTGGAGAACTCGATCGAGCGGGCTCTTGCTGCGAATGGGGTATGTCTAGTTGAAATCTGGACTGCCGGGCGGTCACCACATACGATTACGCACAGTTTCATCGGGAACGGGTCGGCAGGGACCTAGAGGGAGTACCCGTTCACCGAGAGTAACAAGAAACGCGGGCCCCCGACGGCGACCGGTCGACGGGTCATCGTTGTTGTCGTTGGGGAGCCGACCATGCGAACGAGTGTCCCGCCTGTCACTGCCGGAAGAGCCGAGCCCGAGGCGCCGGGGCTGACACCCCAGGCCTTTCCTCGGGCATCACAGCGGCTCACGAAGGAAGAGCTCGACCCGGTCGTCCGCGAAGCCGCCACCGGTGAACGCGGAGCCGTGGACCGCTTGATCCAGATGATCACCCCGGTCGCCGTCCGGTACTGCCGGGCCCGGCTGGGCGGACGCGATCTGTCCTACCTCTCGGCGGACGACGTCGCGCAGGAGGTCTGCCTGGCCGTCCTGCACGCGCTGCCGCAGTACCAGGACCGGGGCGGATCGTTCCTCTACCTGGTGCACGCCATCGCGTCCAACAAGGTCGCCGACGCCTACCGCCTGGTCTCGCGGGACCGGTCGGACCCGGTCGCCGAGCTGCCGGAACGCCCGCTGGCCGACAACGAGCCGGAGAAACACGCGCTCGACGTCGACCTCGGCGACCGGATGACCAAGCTGCTGGCCACCCTCCCGCAGCTGCAGCAGGAGATCCTGACGCTGCGGATCGCGGTCGGCCTGTCGGCGAACGAGACGGCCGAGGCGCTGGGCATCTCGGCGGGCAACGTCCGCGTCACGCAGCACCGCGCCCTCGGCAAGCTGCGCGCCATGATCACCCGCGACGGCGACCTGCTCGACTAGCTTGAGTTTTAACCTGTTCGGCGTGGTCGAGGCGTGCTCGACTTGTATTTCTTGGATGTTGTTGAGGTGATGACGTGCACGTCATGGCGGGTGGCTGGGCGGTCGTTGCGACGGCCGGTTGGCCGCCCTGGGCCGGCGCGTGTTGGTTTCGGTGCACTCGCGGGACAGCCGGCCTGTGCGCGTAGGTGCCGAAACCCGCGACGTACTCGAGCTGGGGTGAGCCGGCCCGGTGGTGCGGGTTTCTCCCAGGGGCGCCGTAGATCTGCGGCCAGCCGGCGGGCCAGTCGGAGTTGGGTGTAGGCGGCCAGCATCAGCCAGCCCCACCGATCGGCCTGCTCGGGAGTGCGCAGCTTCGGGCGGGTCCAACCGAGTGTCTGTTTGAACAGTCGGAACGTGTGCTCGATGTCGAATCTGCGCAGGAACGCCTGCCAGAGCAGATCGACCATCTCAATGTCCAGATCGACGCGGGAATACCATAACCACACCGGTTTCGGGATCGCCCCGGACGGTAACCGGTCCACCTGCAAACGCACCACGGTGCCCTCCAGAATCGGCAGGTGTCCGACATGCGTGGTCCAGGCGGTGCGGTGTGTCAGCCGGGGATGCAGCCGGTTCCAGGCCCGGACGATGGCCGGACCGTAGAGACGGGTGTCGGCGTCGATAGCGACATCGGGTTGACCCCAGGTGGCCGGATCACCGAAGACGAACTCGCTGCCGTGACGGCGCGGTCGGCCCACCGTGTGCGGTGTGTGGGGCGGGGCCGAGCGGCGCAGGACCCGGTCTGAGCGCATCCGCACCAGCACCGCCACGGGCAGGTCGGCTAACTGGAAGGCCAAGCGTGGTCCGTCGTAGCCGGCGTCGGCCACGATCAGGATCTCGCGATCCCCGGGCTGCCAGTGCCCGTGGGTGATCAGTCCGGTGACCACCCGGCGGAGTTGGTGTGCGGTGACCGTGGCGGCATCGACCCCGGGTGCCAGGCGTTGGATGTCCACGGGCGCGGTCCAGGAGCTACGGCCGCTTTCCAGCGCGACCACGACCGAGTAAGGCCAGCCGGGAATCGCCAGGTGCTGGTTACGGTTGCGGCCGTAGGCGTGGCACATGACCCGTTCTGGCGCGGTGTGCGCCTCGGGCCGCAACCAGCAGGTGATGTCCACGGCCAGCACCAGCCGGCCGTCGGCCGCTTGCGGCAGCGGTCCGGCCAGGATCGCGTCGCGGAGCCGATCGACATCGATCCGGCCGTGAGCCAGACCCGCATACAGCCCACCATGACCGCGGCGATGCTCCGCGAGCAGAGACAACTCCGGCAGCGACCGCACCGGTCCCTCGGCACACAACACCGCCTCGGCCAGCTCGAACAACGCGTCCGCCCGGCGGGTCAGGCACCGATAGAACTCGTGCCGGAAACGGACAAGGTCCCCGGACGCGCCACCCGCATCCGGATCGTGCACACTGATCAACTGAAGCCCTTGGTGTGATCGTCTTTCTGTCGCAAGAAGAATGATCAACCAAGGGCTTCATCCATGATCAACTGGGTCCTCGCCACCACCCCAAACGTTAAAACTCAAGCTAGGTTCTGTTTCATAAGCGGCGGAGCCGCTTGCGGTGGCCGTCACCTGGCGCCGCCGCGGGTTCTGAAATGCGCCCCTAGCCGTAGGCCTCGTTCAGGGCGGGCAGGAGTTCGCGCGACGCGAACTCGAAGAACCCGTCCTGGTGGTCGCCGCCGATCTGGACCAGCGCCAGATCCGTGAAGCCCGCGTCGGCGAAGGCCTGCGCGCTCTTCACGATCGGTTCGACGTCCGGGCCGCACGGGATGGCCTGGGCGACCTCGTCGGGCGTGACGAACTGGGTCGCGCCGGCGAACCCGGACGTGCCGGGCAGCTCGGCGTTGACCTTCCAGCCGCCGCCGAACCAGCGGAACTGCTCGTGCGCCCGCTGCTTGGCCGCCCCCGGATCGGGGTCCCAGCACACCGGCAGCTGCGCGTACTTGCGCGATGAGTCCTGCCCCAGCTGGGCGCGCTCCTCGTCCCAGGCGTGCACCAGCTCCGGCTTCGGCTCGGTGGCGATCAGCGCGTCGGCCACCGGGGCGAAGCGCCTCACCGACTGCTTGCCGGACACGGCCACACCGATCGGCGTGCGCCGCTCCGGCAGGTCCCACAGCTTCGCCGAGTCGACGCGGTAGTGCTGACCCGAGTAGTTGACGTACCCGCCGTCGAACAGGTCGCCGATGATCGCGAGCGCCTCGTTCAGCATCTCGTGCCGCACGTTCACCGGCGGCCACCCACGGCCGACGACGTGCTCGTTCAAGTTCTCCCCAGCACCCAGCCCGAGCGTGAACCGGTCGCCCGACAGCAGGGAGACGGTCGCCGCCTTCTGCGCCACCACCGCCGGGTGGTACCGCATGAGCGGACAGGTCACGAAGCTCAGCAGCTCGACGCGTTCGGTCACCTGGGTGACCGCGCCCAGCACGCTCCACGCGTACGGGGCATGCCCTTGTTCGTCGAGCCAGGGCGAGTAATGGTCACTGCACACCTCGAACGCGAACCCCGCCTGCTCGGCGGCCGCCGCGTGCCGGACCAGCTCCCTCGGCCCGGCCTGTTCGGTCATCAGGGTGTAGCCGAAACGCACTCCTGCTCCTTCTCAGCACCGGCCAGCAGCTGCTTGCGCCGCGAGATCATCGCGCGCCGCTCGGTCTCGTCGAGCCCACCCCAGACGCCGAAGGGCTCTTCGGCGGTGAGCGCGTGGTGCCGGCATTCGACGATCACCGGGCAGGACATGCAGATCTGCTTCGCCCGCGCGACCCGGTCCGCCCGCGCGAAACCCCGTTCGCCGTCCGGGTGGAAGAACACCGAGCTGTCCAAGTTCCGGCAGTTGCCGTGCCTCTGCCACTCCCACGTTTCGGCAACAGGCACCGGGAGCCGTGACGTGTCCGCCATCTCGACCTCACCTCCGCGACCATCTCAGTTGCGCGCAGGACTACCCCGGTTTTTCGGCCACTACACCTGCCGGCCGAGCGCCAGCCGCTTCTCGAACCAGTGATCGGCGTACAAGCGTTGTTCAGGGGCTTCGATCTCGCGGTAGCCGTGTTTGGCGTAGAGCCCACGAGCCTCCACCAGATCGTGCCGCGTGTCCAGCCTCATCCGCTCGCAACCCAGTGCCTGAGCTGCGCTTTCGGCCGCGCGGAGCAGTTGGTCACCACCTCCCCGGCCGCGCGATCCGGGAAGGACGAACATCCGGGTCAGCTCGGCGGTCGTGACGTCGAGCACGCGGATGCCGACGCAGCCCGTCACCTCATCGTGCGACCGCGCGAGCAGGAAGAGGCCCGTCGGCGGCACGAGGTCGTCGCTCGGGTCGTCGGCCATCGCGGTGTCCAGTTCGGCCACCGTCGCCGGGCGGCCGTAGTAGCGGCTCGCGACGTCGTCGAAGTAGGCGCGCAGGATCGCTTGCGCGGCGGGGTCCCTCACGGGTACCGGGTTGATCGTCCACACGGGTCCATCGTGACGGGACGGTCCAGCGGATTTTCAGAGATCGGTGGCCCGCTGGTGCCGGGCCTCGTACAGGCCGACCTCCCCACCGCCGGGCAGCCGCAGCCGGGTGAGCAGGCCCCAGCCCGCGTCGGTGACCGGCTCGGTGAACTCGACGCCCCGCGCGGTCAGCTCCCGGACCGTCCCTTCCACGTCGTCGCACAGGAAGTACAGCTCGTGCGCCTGCGCGGCGTCCGTGGGGTGGACCGCGATCTCGGCGGGGGGCAGTTTGACGATGAGCCAGCCGCCGCCCGCGTCGACGTGCGGCTGCCCGAGCACGTCGCGCAGGAAGGCGCGGTCAGCCTCCGCGTCGTGGCTGTACAGGATCACGTGAGCGCCATTGATCATCCATCGAGCCTAGGCAGCCGTTAGGGTGGCGCGCATGGCTTACGACGTGGTCCTGTTCGGCGCGACCGGCTTCACCGGCCGGCTCACCGCGGAGTACTTGGCCCGGCACGCCCCCGACGACTGCCGGTGGGCGCTCGCCGGCCGCAGCCGCGCCAAGCTGGAGGGCGTGCGCGACGGCCTCGGGCCGAAGTTCGCCCAGCTGCCGCTCCTCTACGCCGACGTCACCGACCCGGCGTCGCTGAAAGCGGTTGCCGGGTCGGCGAAGGTCGTGATCACCACGGTCGGCCCCTACGTGCAGTACGGCGAGCCGCTGGTGGCCGCGTGCGCCGAGGCCGGCACCGACTACGTGGACCTGTGCGGCGAGCCCGAGTTCACCGACCTGATGTACGTCCGCCACCACGCCCGCGCCGCCGAAACCGGGGCCCGCATCGTGCACGCGTGCGGCTTCGACTCGATCCCGCACGACCTCGGCGTCTACTACACGGTCAAGCAGCTGCCGGACGACGTGCCCATCCGGGTGCGCGGCCAGGTGCGCGTCGGCGCGACGTTCTCCGGCGGCACCTACGCCTCCGCGCTCGGCGCCGCGTCCCGGCTGCTGCCGATGGCCCAGGCCGCGCGGGAACGACGGAAGATGCAGCACCGGCCCGAGGGCCGCCGCGTGCGCGCGGTGACCGGCACCCCGCGGCGCGACGGCGAGACCGGCCACTGGCTGGTGCCGCTGCCGACCATCGACCCGCAGATCGTCGTCGGCTCGGCACGGGAGCTGCCCGAGTACGGGCCGGACTTCACCTACAGCCACTACGCGGCGGTCAAGCACCTGCCGGTGCTGGCGGGTGGGCTCGCCGGTCTGGGGGCCGCGGTCGCGCTCGTGCAGCTGCCGCCGGTGCGCAAGGCACTGGGCAACCTGCGCAAGCCCGGCGAGGGCCCGAGCGAGCAGCGGCGCGCGAAGTCCTGGTTCAAGGTCCGGTTCGTCGCCGACGGCGGCGGCAAGCGGGTGGTCACCGAGGTCTCCGGCGGCGACCCCGGCTACGACGAGACGGCGAAGATGCTCGCCGAGTCCGCGCTCTGCCTGGCGCACGACGACCTGCCGTCCCGCGCCGGGCAGCTCTCCCCGGCCGCCGCGATGGGCGACGCGCTGCTGACCCGGCTGAAGAACGCGGGTCTGGCGTTCCGCACGCTGCCGTCCTGAACCACCCGGACGGGGGATAGTCAAAACCGAAACCCCGACCAGGCTTAAACACAGTTCAAGTCGAGCCTTACAGTGATCGCATGGCTCGACTGACGCGCGCTGAAAGTCAGGCGCACACGCGCCGCCGCCTGCTGGCCACGGCCACGGAGCTGTTCCTGCGCGAGGGTTACACCGGCACCTCGCTGGAGCGGGTGGCCGAGGAGGCGGGGTTCTCGAAGGGCGCCGTCTACTCCAACTTCCGCAACAAAGACGAGCTGTGCCTGGCCGTCCTGGAAGGGGTGCGCGCGGAGAAGGCGGCGTCGGTGGACGCGACACTGGCAGGCACCGACAGCCTCGACGAGCTCCTGGCGGCGTTCGCGGTGTGGGCCGCGGGCACCGGCGGCGACCAGGAGTGGATCCGGCTGGAGGCGGAGTACCTGCTCAACTGCCGCCGCGACCCGGAACTCCTCGGGCGGCTGGCGAAGAGCAACGCCGAGATCGCCGACCTGGTGACCGGCCTGCTGAACACCAACGCGCGGCGCCTGGGCGTGCGGCTGCCGATGGACGCCCGGCAGGCGGCGTACGCGTTGTTCAGCATCACGCTCGGGCTGGGCCTGCTGCGCTCCGTGGACCCGGCCATCGGGGTGGATTCGTTCACCTCGATCGTGCGGCTGCTGGCGCAGCCGGCGGAGGTGAAGGTGCCGGAGGCGCGCTCGGCGACTGCGGACGCCGACTCGAACCTGGAGTGACCACCGGTTGAGCCCGCGGGGCGGCGAGGTTGGCTGCGCCCCCGCGAAGCTGGGAGCGGCATCCGCCCGCCCGCCGGGCCAGGCGCGCCGCGACGAGCAGCGCCGAGCCGAGAACCGGGCCGGGGCGCCGTCTCGCCCGCCAAGCGGTGCGCGCTGCCGCCAGCAGCACCGGGGGCGCCAGCAGCGCCGCGACCGCGGCGGCACTGCACCAACGGCGCCCCGCGGCGCGGGAGCGAGCACTGCCAGCAGCGCCAGGACACCAGCGGCAGCGCCGGGATCACCGGGACCGCAGCGGCACGCCCCCCCACGCAGCGGGAGCGAGCACTGCCAGCAGCGCCAGGGCACCAGCAGCACCGAGATCGCCGGGACCGCAGTGGCCCGGCCCCACCAAGCGAGAGCGACCACCACCAGCGCCAGGACACCAGCAGCACCCGGATCACCGCGACCGCAGCTACACAGCCCCGGGAAGCGGGGAGCGAACACTGCCTGCCCGCCGGCGGCGGGCAACGCGACTGCCAGCAGCGCCGGCGCACCAGCGTGCACCGAGATCGCCAGGACACCAGCAGCACCCGGATCGCCGGGGCACCAGCAGCGCCGGGATCACCGGGACCGCGGCGGCACGGCTCCGCGAGACCGGATCAGCGGGGCGGCAGCGCGTGCAGCTTCACCTGCTCCAACCGCCCCGCGCGCACCCGTGCCGTCAGGTACGTGTGTTCCGGCTGGCGGCGCCGGTCTGTCGGTGAACCGGGGTTGAGCAGGCGCAGCCCGTTGGGCGCCACCGTATCCCACGGGATGTGGCTGTGCCCGAACACCAGCACGTCGGCATCCGGGTAGTCCCGCGCGCACCGCGCCTCCCGGCCCTTCGCCGGGCCCGTCTCGTGCACCACCGCCAGCCGCAGGCCGTCCAACTCCGCCCTGGCCACCTCGGGCAGTCTCGCGCGCAGCTCCGGGCCGTCGTTGTTGCCGTACACGCCGATCAGCCGCCTGCTGCGCTTCTCCAGCTCGTCCAGCAGCGCGACCTCCACCCAGTCGCCCGCGTGCACCACGACGTCGGCGCGCGCGACCTCTTGCCACAGCTGTTCCGGCAGATCACGCGCCCGCTTCGGCAGGTGGGTGTCGGACATGACGAGGACCCGCATGGTCACCGGTGTATCACGCTGGGCCACCCGGAGCAGGGCGCCGATCCCCCCGCCCGTAACCTTCATCCGGGTTGTCCGGATCAGGAGGGGTGAGCCTTGACGCAGGAACCCGCGTGGCCCACGTCCGACGACGAGCGGACCGAGGTCATGGCCCCGGTCACCGACGTGCTGCCGAAGGTGACGCAGGAGCAACCGCGGAAGAAGAAGTCCGCCAAGCGCGCCGCGATCATCGCCGGCTCGGTGCTCGGTGTGCTGGCCGCGCTCTACGCCGTCGACCTGCTGGTGAGCCAGGGCAACGTGCCCCGCGGCGTCACCGTCGCCGGGGTCGAGGTCGGCGGTCTCAAGCGCACGGCGGCCGAGGACAAGCTGCGGGAGGAGATCGAGCCGCGGCTGACGCAGACGATCCCGGTGCGCGCCGGTGACGCCACCGCCGCGATCGACCCGTCCACCGCGGGCCTCACGCTCGACTGGCCGTCCACTTTGGACCAAGCTGGCGATCAGCCGCTCAACCCGTTCACCCGCATCGCGTCGTTCTTCAGCGACCGCGAGGTCGGCGTGGTCACCCACGCGGACGAGGGCAAGCTCGCCGCCGCCATCGAGGAGCTGCGCGCCCGCACGGACCGCCTCCCCGTCGAGGGCACGATCCGGTTCGAGCAGGCCCAGCCGGTCGCGGTGCCCCCGCAGCCCGGCCAGCAGCTTGACGCCGACGCCGCCAAGAACGAGGTGCTGCGCCACTGGGCGACCGGCCAGACGCTGTCCCTGCCGGTGACGACCACGCCGGTCCAGGTCTCGGCCGAGGCCGTGCAGGCCACGTTGGACGGGTTCGCCAGGCCCGCCGTGTCCGCGCCGCTGGTCATCCGCGGCGAGGGCGCCACCGCGACGCTCGCCCCGGCGGCCGTGGCCGCCGCACTGTCGTTCGAGCCGGGCGACGGCGGCACCCTGGTGCCGAAGGTCGACCACAACAAGATCGTCGAGGCGGCCGGCCCGCAGCTCAAGTCCTCCGAGAAGGAGGGCAAGGACGCCCAGATCGTGTTCGAGGGCGGTCGTCCCACGGTGCAGCCGTCGGTGGACGGCAAGGGCGTCGACTGGAACCCGACGCTGCAGCCGCTGTTCGACGTGCTCAAGGCGCCGGGCACGCACGAGCTGGTCGCGAAGTACCACACGACCCCGGCGAAGGTGACCACCGAGCAGGCCAACCAGCTCGGTATCACCGAGGTCATCGGCGAGTTCACCACCGGCGGGTTCGCCGCCGACTCGGGCGTGAACATCCGGACCGTCGCGCAGAAGGTGAACGGCGCGATCGTGAAGCCGGGCGAGACGTTCAGCCTCAACGGGTTCACCGGGCCGCGCGGCAAGGCACAGGGCTACGTCGAGGCCGGCGTGATCGAGAACGGCGCCCCGGCCCGCGAGGTCGGCGGCGGTATCTCGCAGTTCGCCACCACGCTGTACAACGCGGCCTACTTCGCGGGGCTGAAGGACGCCGGGCACAAGGAGCACAGCTACTACATCAGCCGCTACCCCGCCGCGCGGGAGGCGACGGTGTTCCAGAGCGCAGGCGGCAGCAGCGTGATCGACCTGAAGTTCACCAACGACTCCGACACCGGCGTGGCGATCCAGACGATCTGGACGCCGTCGTCGATCACCGTGAAGCTGTGGGGCACCAAGCGGTACACCGTCGAGTCGATCCCGGGGCCGAAGTCGAACTTCGTCCCGCCGCAGGAGAAGCCGGGCCCGGCGGAGAACTGCCACCCCTCCAACGGGGCACAGGGCTTCACCACCAGCGACACCCGGGTGCTGCGCGACGCGAAGACCGGCCGCGAGGTCAAGCGTGAGACGCGCACCGTCCACTACAACCCGCAGCCGAAGATCGTCTGCCCCTGACGGGGGCGTGAAAACGGGGCCGCACCGATCCGGTGCGGCCCCGTTTCGCGTCGGTCAGGAGCCGCGCTTGATCTCGTCGAGCCGCACCTGAACGCCGTCCAGCACGCGGTCCACCGCGTAGTCGAACAGCTCGGCGAAGTAGTCGCGGTTCTTCTCCGGGTCGGCGAGGCGCTCGTGGACCGATTCGCTGAGGGTGGCCAAGCCGGACAGGTCCGGGTCCGCCGTCGGCTCGCCCCACCCGCCGGAGATCTGGGCCTTCACCTCGCTGGCCTTGCGCTGGTCGTCCTCCAGCGAGATGAACAGGCAGGCCTGGCTCACCAGCAGGCGGCACACCATGGTGGCCTCGTCCTGCTCGAACCCGGCGCCCAGGAGTGTCCTCATCGCACGGTCCACAGTGGGCCCGCCCGCCTCGACCGAGGGGCCGTTGAGCGCGACCCGGCGCGCCACCCCGGGGTAGCGCATGAACACCAGCCGCAGGTTGGTGAGGAACTGGCGCCACCAGGCCCGCCACTCCATCTCGGCGGGCGGCAGCTCGTACATGGCTATGACGCGGTCGACGACCGCGGTCACGACCGTGTCCCGGTCGCCGACGTGGTGGTAGATCACCGCCGGGTAGGCGTCGACCGCGCCGGCGAGCTGGCGCAGCGTCCACGACTCCACCCCGTGCCTGGCGGTCAGCTCGAGCGCCGCGTCGATGATGCGATCCGGGGTGACCGCGGGCAACCCCGCCGCGTCACGGGAGCGCGGACGGCCGGGCACGGGAGCAGACTTCGCCATGGCGTAACAGTAGCTCCCTCGTGTTGGCGCGCCAGTCAACACCGCCGTGAATCGTGACGAAAACGGCTCGCCAAGGCGGACCGGGCCTGGGAGGCTGGACGAGCAAGCGCGTGACACCCAGGAGGTCGTATGTCCGAGAACAGTTCACCAGGCGAATCGGAAGACGACGTCAAGCGCAGGTTCCGCGAGGCCCTCGAACGCAAGCAGGCGAACGCCCAGTCGTCCGGCAAGCACGACAGCGGGGGTGGCAAGGGCGGCCACGTCCACGGACACGGCCCGGCGGCCAGCAAGCGCACCTTCCGCCGCAAGAGCGGCTGACCGGACGGCGTGGGTGCCCGCGCCGGCACCCACGCCACCCCGGGTCAGAGCGTGAAGGTCCGCAGGTGGTCGAGCACGACGAACCGCGAGGCCGGGGACGTCGCCGCCACCGCGGACCGCAGCGCGTCCAGGCCGCCCCAGTCGCGCGCCGGTTCGGTCAGCGGGTGGTCGAAGTCGTCCCAGTGCGTGGGGATCACGTAGGGCGGTTGCCCGAGCACGCGCAGCAGGCGGCCGACGTAGTCGGCGATCTTGCCGCCGCCGGCGGGAAGCAGCACCACATCGGGGCGCAGACCGGCCAGTTCCGACTCGACGTAGTTCGATCCGCCGAAGTCGATCACGCTGCCGCCCCGGGCGGAGGTCACGTGGTACGCGAGCGTTCCACCCTCCACAAGGTCCTGAATATATTTCGGTTTGGGCAGGTTGCCGAGTCCGAGGCCCGGCCGCGTCCCCGGGAACGGCACCGCCGCCCGCGCCCCGGCGGCCGAGTGCAGCGAGCGCAGGATGCGGATCGTGTAGCCGTCGAAGGTGAGGAACTCGCCGCCGCTCGCGACCGCGAGCTGGTCCTCGGGGGCGCCGAGCGCGGCCATCAGGTTCAGGTGCGTTTCCGTCCCGTACACGGTCGCCCCGGTTTTCCGCGCCAGGTAAGGGACATCGGTCAGGTGGTCGTAGTGGCCGTGGGTCACCAGGATGTGGTCGGCCCGCAGCTCGCCGCTGTCCACGTAGCGGTCGATGAGGACGGTGTCCACCGACAGCCGGGTCTTCGGGTCCGCCCCCGCGGGCGAGTAGGTGCCGGTGTGGAAGCGGGTCAGCCACGGGTCGATCAGGACCGTCTTCGTGGTCTTGCCGTCGGCACTGGGCATCCGGATCTCCCAGCTGTTGTTGCCCCACCAGCGCAACGTGAGTCCCCCACCGGTCGCGGCACGGGCGGCCGCGGGCGCCACGCCGGCGAGGACGGCGGCGGCCCCCAGGCCCGCCCCGAACACCCCGCGCCTGCTCAGTCGATCAGTCATGGCGCCAGCCCAGCACGGAACTGGTACGGCTGTCCAAGACCAGTCCTGGCCTGCCGTGATACGCCCCCGGATATCGTCACAGCGTGGACCCCCTGCGCGCGTTGCGCTACTTCGTCGCGGTCGCCGAAGAACTCCACTTCGGACGCGCCGCGGAGCGGCTCGGCATCGCCCAGCCGCCCCTGAGCCAGCGCATCCGCAGGCTCGAAACCGACCTCGGCGCGCGGCTGTTCGAACGCGACAGCCGTCGCGTCGAGCTGACCGAGGCCGGGCAGATCCTGCTCACCGAATCACGGGACCTGCTGGCCCGGTGGGAGCGGATGCGCACGCTGGTCGGGAAGGCGCACCGCGGCGAGATCGACGCGCTGCGGGTCGGCGTGCCGCCGGAACTGGCCGGGCGGGTGCTGGCCGACCTGCTGACCGAGTTCGGTCGCGCGTGCCCGGACGTGCGGCTGGACCTGCAGGAGCTGACGACGACCGAGCAGGTGCGGCTGCTGGCCGACCGCGAGCTGGACGCCGGCCTGCTGCAGCACCCGGTGGACGTCTCGGGGCTGGAGCTGGGTCCGGCGGTGCAGACGCCGCTGGGGGTCGTCCTGCCGCGGGATTCGCCGCTGGCGGCCCGGTCCGAGCTGGCGCTGGGCGACCTGGCCGGGCACGGGCTGGTGCTGTTCCCGCGGGCCGCCGCGCCCGGGCTGTACGACGCGACGCTGCGCACGTGCTGGGAGCAGGGGTTCCGCCCGTCGCACGTGCGGCACGCGCGGAACCCGGAGTTCGTGCTGGGGCTCGTGTTGTCCGGGCAGGGCGTGGCGTTCGACCAGGGTCTGGTGGCGCGCAAGGAGCCGCGCGTGGTGTGGCGGCCGCTGGCGGCGGGATCGCTGTCGTGGCGGATGTCGGTCGCCTGGCCCGCGGTGAACCCGCACCCGGAGGCCGCGCGGCTGGCGGAGGTCGTCGCGGACGTGCTGGCGCGCGACGGGGTGACCACGCTCGCGCCGGTTCAGGACCCGGTGCAGCGGCCGTGGAGCGTGGTGTTCGGGCGGTCGTGAACGATCTCCTCGATCGCGGCCTTCGCGGCCTCGCCGATGGCGTGGTCGACGTCCGGCAGGCGCGATTCGAGCGTCGGCGCCTTCGTGAACACCGCGACGGCGTAGCGCTGGCCCCCGGGGTACTCGGCGACGCCGATCTCGTTGCGCACCGCGAGCAGGGAGCCGGTCTTGCCCCACACCCGGACCTGGGGCGGGAACGCGGCGGTGAGGCGGTGCCAGTTGACCTGCTGGCCCATCAGCTGCCGGACCCAGTGGCACGCCTCCGGCGGGCCCGCGGTGTCGCCGGCGATCGCGGCGAGCAGCGTGGTCATGTCGCGCGGGGTGCTCGCCGAGGTCCGGAGCGGGTCGAGTGCGCGGGTGGCGAAGACCTCCTCGGCGGACAGGGCCGGGAAGCGGCGGGCGAAATCGGCGGCGTCGCGGGCGCCGATGTCCTCGGCCATGGTGGCGACGACGTCCCGCGGCGAACCGATCACCCGGGTGTCCGCCAGCCCCAACTCGCGCAGCAGTGAGCGCACGTTGTCCAGGCCGACGCGGTCGAAGAGCAGGTCGGCAGCGGTGTTGTCGCTGACCGAGAGCGCGAAGAACGCCGCGTCCCGCAGGCTCATCTCGACGTCGTCGGCGCAGCCCGCGGTGCCGGTGCCGCCGAGCCGGTCGGCCGCGGTGACCCGCAGGCGGTCGGCCGGGTCGAGCTGACCGGCGGCGACCTGTCGGGCCAGTTCGAGGACGAGCGGAACCTTGACGACGGAGGCGAGCACGACCGGCTCGTCCGGGTGGTGACCGGTTTCGCCGTCGCAGTCGAGGCAGCGGGCGTGCAGCCAACCCCGCACGCCCGCCGCTTCGAAGATCTTCCCTGGTGTCACACGGTAAGGATGGACCGCAGCCTGCCGACCTCCGACATGCGGCGCTCCGCGAGGCGGTCGGCGGCCGTCGCCGGCGGCACGCCCTCGGCCTTGGCCAGCTCGAACACCGCCTTCGTCGTCTCGAAGATGCCTGCCGCCTTGCGCTTGGCCCGCTCGAAGTCGAAGCCGTGCAGCTCGTCGCTCACCTGGATCACCCCGCCCGCGTTGACCAGGTAGTCCGGCGCGTACAGCACGCCCCGGTCCTCCAGCGACTTCTCGATCCCGGGGTGGGCGAGCTGGTTGTTCGCGGCGCCGCACACGATCTCGGCGCCCAGCTCGGGCACCGTGGTGTCGTTGAGCGCGCCACCGAGCGCGCACGGCGCGAACACGTCGAGCGGCATCCGCAGCAGCGTGGCGTTGTCCTCGACGACCTCGACCGCCGGGTGGGCGGCCTTCACGCGCTCGACCGCCGCCTGCGACACGTCGGTGACCGACACGCGGGCGCCGGCCTCGACGAGGTGCCCGACGAGGATGTGCCCGACCTTGCCGACGCCGGAGACACCGACGTGCCGCCCGGCCAGGTCGGCGCTGCCCCACCGGAACTCGGCGGCGGCGCGCATGCCCTGGAACACGCCGAACGCGGTCAGCACCGAGGAGTCGCCCGCGCCGCCGTCGTCGCGGGAGCGGCCGGTCACGAAGCGGGTTTCGCGGGCGATGACGTCCATGTCGGCGACGTAGGTGCCCACGTCGCAGGCGGTGTAGTACCGCCCGCCGAGCGACTGGACGAACCGGCCGTAGGCACGCAGCAGCGCCTCGGTCTTGGTGGTCGCCGGGTCGCCGATGATGACGGCCTTGCCACCGCCGAGGTCGAGCCCGGCGAGGGCGTTCTTGTAGGCCATGCCCTTGGACAGCGCGAGGACGTCGTCGAGCGCGTCGCTTTCGCGGCTGTAGGGGTAGAAGCGCGTGCCGCCGAGGGCGGGGCCGAGCGCGGTCGAGTAGACGGCGATGATCGCCTTCAGGCCGGTCGCCTGGTCCTGGCAGAACACGACCTGTTCGTGACCGCTTTCGCGGCCGAACACTCCATCCGTCACGGTGGTGACTCCTCATCTGCGACCCGTCCGGCGACGTTCGTGGCGCCGCGGAGGGGTACCGGTTGTGGGTGGAGCTCCCGGGAAGGTCGTTCCCGTCGGCTCCTGAGGAGAAACTTAGCGTTCTTCGGGCGAAAAGCCATGGGAAGATCGGACGATGCACGTGCGCACCGGTGGTCCGGACGGACCAACCCTGCTCGCCCTGCACGGCCTCGGCGCGACCGGGGCGGTGTGGAACGACCTGGTCGAGCGGTGGCCGGGCCGCTGGATCGTGCCCGACCTGCCCGGCCACGGCCGGTCGGAACCGCTCCCCCGGTATTCGTTCGGGGCGCTGGCCGCCGCGGTGGCCGAGGTCGTGCCGCCCGGCACGACGGTCGCGGTGCTCGGGCACTCCCTCGGCGGGGTGGTGGCCCTCACCCTGGCGAGCGGTTGGTTCGGGGTGCGGGTGAGCGGGGCTTGCGGACTCGGCATGAAGGTGCGCTGGAGCGACGAGGAGCTGGCGCGGGCCGCAGACCAGGCCACGCGCCCGGCGAAGGTGTTCGGCTCCCGCGAGGAGGCCGCCGCGCGCTGGCTGAAGGTGTCCGGCCTGCACGGCCTGGTGCCCGCCGACTCGCCGATCGTGGACAGCGGGCTGGTCGAGGGGTGGCGGCTGGCGCTGGACCAGGCCGCGTTCGGGGTGGGTGCCCCGGACCTGGACGGCTTGCTGGCCGCCGCGCGGGCGCCGGTGATCCTCGCGGCGGGTGAGCACGACCCGATGTGCCCGGCCGAGCACCTGCCGGACGGCGCGGTGATCCTGCCCGGGCTGGGGCACAACGCGCACGTCGAGGACCCGGCGGCCCTGGACCCGCTGCTCGCGCGCCTGCGCGACGCTTGACCGCGACAGGTCGGCACGCACCGCCCACAGGCCCGGGAACAGCGGCCGGCGCTGGACCAGGCCGCGTTCGGGGTGGGTGCCCCGGACCTGGACGGACTGCTGGCCACGGCGCGGGCGCCGGTGATCCTCGCGGCGGGTGAGCACGACCCGATGTGCCGGGCCGAGCACCTGCCGGACGGCGCGGTGATCCTGCCCGGGCTGGGGCACAACGCGCACGTCGAGGACCCCGCCGCGCTGGACCCGCTGCTGTCGCGTCTACGCGGCGCTTGACTGCCCTGTACCGGCAACTCGCCACGCCGAACAGCCAACCCGCCGCGCCCGGCGAGTTCCCCGGTGCCGCGCCGGGCTGGTCGTTCGCGGCGGCTACAGGTCGGCGCGCACCGCCCACAGGTCCGGGAACAGCGGCTGGAAGAGCGTCCCCCGCAGGTACTTCGCGCCCGACGAGCCGCCCGTGCCCGCCTTGTCGCCGATCGTGCGTTCCACCATCTTCACGTGCCGGTACCGCCACTCCTGCACGCCCTCGTCCAGGTCGACCAGGTGCTCGGCCACCGTCGCCGGGCCGCCGTCGTCCGTGTAGACCCCCAGCAGCAACTTCCGGCGGTCGCCGTTGACGTCGTAGCCGTGCACGGATAGGAACGTCAGGAACGAGTCGTACAGCGACGGGCGCGCCATCGCCGCCGCGATCCGCTCCCGCGCCGGGCTGTCCTCGGGATAGTGCGCGACCATCCCCGGGTCGCGACGGCCCAGCACCGCCTCCAGCTCCCGGAACTGCGCCGACTGGAACCCGCTCGCCGCGTCCAGCCGGGTGCGGAAACTGGTGAACTGGCTCGGCGTCATCGTCTCCAGCACGTCGATCTGCGCGACCACGACCTTGAGGATCGTCAGCACCCGCCGCAGGGTGCGGATCGCGTGCGCGGTGTCGCCGGCCTCGAGCCTGGCCTGCAGGTGCGCCAGCTCGTGCAGCATCTGCTTGAACCACAGCTCGTACACCTGGTGGATCACGATGAACAGCAGCTCGTCGTGTTCCTCCGATCGCGGGTGCTGCGCGGCCAGCAGGTCGTCCAGCGCCAGGTACGACGTGTAGGTCAGGGACGCGTGCTCGCCGGAGGTCACGGCAGGCCCGCCAGCGAGTCGGCGAGCGCGGACTCGGGCAGCTCGTTGTCGGTCATCTGCCCGGACAGGAACGCGGCGTAGGCGGGCAGGTCGAGGTGTGCGTGCCCGCACAACGCGGTCAGGATCGCCTTCTCCTCCCCGGTCTCCGTGCAGCGCTGGGCCTCGGCGATGCACGCCGCCAGCGCGTGCGTCGGCTCCGGCGCGGGGATGATGCCCTCGCTGCGCGCGAACCGCACCCCGGCCGCGAAGCACTCCTGCTGCCCGACCGCGAGCGCCTCGATCAGGCCCAGCTCGTAGATGTGCGACAGCAGCGGCGACATCCCGTGGTAGCGCAGGCCACCGGCGTGGATCGGGTCCGGGATGAAGTCGTGGCCCAGCGTGTGCATCTTCAGCAGCGGCGTCAGCCCGGCGGTGTCGCCGAAGTCGTAGGCGTAGCGGCCGCGGGTCAGCGACGGGCACGCGGCCGGCTCGACCGCCCGGATCACCGGGTCGATCCGCCCGGCCAGCTTCTCCCGCAGGAACGGGAACGCCAGCCCGCCGAAGTTGGACCCGCCGCCGGTGCAGCCGACGATCACGTCCGGCGTGTCCCCGGCCTGCGCGAACTGCAGCAGAGCCTCCTCGCCGATCACGGTCTGGTGCAGCAGGACGTGGTTGAGCACGCTGCCCAAGGCGTACCGGGTGTCCGGGTCGGCGGCCGCCTGCTCGACGGCCTCGCTGATCGCGATGCCAAGGCTGCCGGTCGAGTCCGGGTCGGACTCCAGCACGGCGCGCCCGGCCGCGGTCTCCTTCGACGGGCTCGGGTGCACCGTGGCGCCGAAGGTCTCCATCATGATCTTGCGGTAGGGCTTCTGGTCGTAGGAGGCCCGCACCTGCCAGACCTCGCACTCCAGCCCGAAGGTCGCCGACGCGAACGCCAGCGCGCTGCCCCACTGCCCGGCGCCGGTCTCGGTGGTCAGCCGCCGGATGCCCTCCGCCGCGTTGTAGAACGCCTGCGGCACGGCGGTGTTCGGTTTGTGCGAGCCGACCGGGCTGACGCCTTCGTACTTGTAGTAGATGCGGGCCGGCGTGCCGAGCGCCTTCTCCAGGCGCCGCGCCCGGTACAGCGGCGAGGGCCGCCACAGCCGGTAGACGTCCAGCACCTCGCCGGGGATGTCGACAAAGCGATCTTGAGTGACCTCCTGGGCGATGATCGCCTGCGGGAACAGCGGCGCGAGGTCCTCCGGCCCGACCGGCTCCCGCGTGCCGGGGTGCAGCGGCGGTGGCGGCGGCTCGGGCAGGTCGGGGATCACGTTGTACCAGGTCGTGGGCAGGTCCGACTCGTCGAGCAGGTACTTCGTGCGACCGGTCATCGGATGCACCTCCCTCGTGGCGGCTCCCCCAGCTTGGCTCGCGATGGCGTTCAATGGAAGACGTGCGCAGGACCATCGACTGGGTGAACGGTGCCGTCGAGATCATCGACCAGGTAGCCCTGCCGGGCGAGTACCGGACGGTGCGGCTGACCACCGTGGACGAGCTGATCGACGCGATCCGCAGGCTGGCCGTGCGCGGCGCGCCCGCCCTCGGCGGCGCCGGGGCGCTGGGCACCGCGCTGGCGGCCTTCGCCCACGACGACCCGGCGGCGGTGCGCGCGGACGCGGAGCGGCTGGCCGGCGCCCGTCCCACCGCGGTCAACCTGAGCTGGGGCGTGTCCCGCGCGCTGGCCCGGCTCGGCGACGGTCCCGACGCCGTCCTCGCCGAGGCGCTCGCCCTGCTCGACGAGGACGAGCGGCTCAACCGGGAGGCCTCCGCCCGCGCCGCCGAGCTCATCCTGGAGAAGTGCCCGCGCCGCCCGTTGCGCCTGCTCACGCACTGCAACGCCGGACGGCTGGCGACTGTCGGCTGGGGTACCGCGCTCGGCGTGGTGTGGCACCTGCAGGCCGCCGGGCACCTGGAGTACGTGCTCGCCGACGAAACCCGCCCGCTGCTGCAGGGCGCGCGGCTGACGGCGTGGGAACTCGCCGAGGCTGGCGTGCCGCACCGGGTGCTGCCGGACGCCGCGGCGGCCGCCGCGATGGCGCGCGGGATGGTCGACTGCGTCGTGGTGGGCGCGGACCGGATCGCGGTCAACGGCGATGTGGCGAACAAGATCGGCACCTACGGCCTGGCGATCGCCGCCGCGCGGCACGGGCTGCCGTTCGTCGTCGTCGCGCCGTCGTCCACAGTGGACCAGGACCTGGCATCGGGTGAATCCATCGTCATCGAAGAACGGTCGCCGGAGGAAATCACCACCATTTCCGGCATTCCGGTCGCACCGCCCGGGACGAACGTCTTCAACCCGGCGTTCGACGTGACTCCGGCGGAGCTGATCACCGCCGTGGTAACCGAAAAGGGCCCGATGGCACCCTGAATTCCGTTTGCCGGATTCCCTACTTTATTCGGTAACCTGGTAACGAATTCGTGGACGCGCTGGCTTTTCCCGGGCGCGGTTCTAATGTCTGCGCAATGCGAAGAGCATTGACTGTTGTCGCGTCGCTGGCGCTGGCGGGTGGTGTGCTCGTGCCGGGCACCGCCGCCGCCCAGGGGCGCGCGGTGATCCCGCTGTCCCACCCGCTGTGGGCGACCCCGCAGGCCAAGGTCGCCGACTCCGCCCCGTCCACGAAGCTCAGCTTCCGGGTGTACCTGACCATGCGCGACCAGGCCGGCGCGGACGCCACCGCCCGCGCCGTGTCCGACCCGTCCAGCCCGTCGTTCCGCCGGTACCTGACGCCGGACCAGGTGCGCGACCGGTTCGCCGCGACCGACGCGACGCTCGGCGCGGTGCGGAACTGGTTGTCCGGCAGCGGGTTCAGCGTCGGCGACGTCCCCGCCAACCGGGCCTACGTCGAGGCGACCGGCACCACCGGCCAGGTCGAGCAGGCGTTCGGCGTGGACCTGGCGCGCTACCGCGTGGACGGGCAGGTGCTGCGGGCCGCGGACCGCGAACTGTCGGTGCCGGCCGCGCTGGCCGGGGACGTGCTCGGCGTGATCGGCGTCGACCAGGCCGGCGCGCTGATGAAGCCGGACACCACGGACGGATCGCCCGCGGACGTGCCGCCGTCGGACGGTTTCCGCAACGCGCCGCCGTGCAGCGCCTACTACGGCGAGAAGATCGACACCACGGACCCGGCGTACCAGGGGCAGCAGCGGCCGTACGCGCCGTGCGGCTACACGCCCGCGCAGCTGCGGTCGGCCTACGGGCTGGACGGGGTGCGGGCGGACGGCAGCGGCACCACCGTGGCCATTGTGGACGCTTTCGCCTCGCCCACGCTGTACGCCGACGCCGCCGAGTACGCCAGGCGGAACGATCCGGCGCACCCGCTGCGGCGGTCCCAGTTCGCGGAGAAGGTCTTCCCCGCCAACGTCGACCAGGAGCCGCCGGACCAGTGCGACGCGGCAGGCTGGTACGGCGAGCAGACGCTGGACGTCGAGGCCGTGCACGCGATGGCGCCCGGTGCGAAGATCCTGTACGTCGGCGGGTCCGACTGCCAGGACGCCTCGCTCGACGAGGCCCTGAACTGGATCGTCGCCGGGCACGAGGCCGACATCATCTCCAACTCCTACGGCGACGCGGGCGAGGACATCCCGGCCGCCGAGGTGCGGGTGTGGACGCAGATCGCGCAGCAGGCGGCGTTGGAGGGCATCGGCGTCTACTTCTCCTCCGGCGACAACGGTGACGAGGCGGCGCGGCTGGGCAGCCCGTCGGCGGACTTCCCGGCGTCGGACGCGTGGGTGACCGCGGTCGGCGGGACGAGCCTCGCGGTCGGCAAGGACGGCCGGACGTTGTTCGAAACCGGTTGGGAGACCGGCAAGAGCACCCTGACCGGCGGGACGTACGGCCCCGCCGCGTACACGTCCGGTTCCGGCGGCGGCACCAGCGTGCTGTTCGACGAGCCGTTCTACCAGCGGGGTGTCGTGCCGGACGCGCTCGCGGCGCAGAACCAGCACGGCAAGGCGAAGGGCCGCGTGGTGCCCGACATCTCCGCGGTGGGCGACCCGAACACCGGTTTCCTGGTCGGGCAGACGCAGACCTTCCCCGACGGCGTGTACTACGACCAGTACCGGATCGGCGGCACCAGCCTGTCGTCGCCGCTGCTGGCCGGGATCATGGCGGTGTCGGACAGCCTGACCGGGTTCCACCACGGATTCGTCAACCCGGTGATCTACCGGGCGGGCGGCACGCCGGCGATCAAGGACGTGCGCCACGTGGACGGCGCGGTGATGCGGGTCGACTACGCCAACTCGGTGGACGCGAGCGGCGGCCTGATCACCTCGGCGCGTGAACTGGACTGGCCGGGCCTGACCATCCACACGACGCCCGGGTACGACAACGTGACCGGGCTGGGCGTGCCGAACGGCCTGGCGTTCCTGGTCCTGCCCTAGCGGCGCCCGCGGCGGCCACCGAAAACCGGTGGCCGCCGCGGTTATCTTCGCTGCGTGGGACTACCAAGGGCGGAGACCGAAGAGCAGTTCGAGGCACTGAGCCCCCAGGACCTGGCCACCGGCGCCGAAGCGCTGACCCAGTAGCTCGGGCCGCGCGGCAAGCCCTAGCCATACCCATGCCGACCACCGAAAACCGGTGGCCGCCGCGGATATCTTCGCTGCGTGGGACTACCAACGGCGGTGACCGAAGAGCAGTTCGAGGCACTGAACCCCCAGGACCGGGCCACCGGCGCCGCTGACCCAGTAGCTCGGGCCGCCCGGCAAGCCCTAGCCGCACACGTGGCGGCCACCGAAAACCGGTGGCCGCCGCGGATATCTTCGCTGCGTGGGACTACCAACGGCTGAGACCGAAGAGCAGTTCGAGGCACTGAACCCCCAGGACCTGGCCACCGGAGTCGAGGCGCTGGCCCGGCGGCTCGGGCTGCGCGGTGACGTGAGCCGGTTCGTCACGGGTTCGCTGCCGGTCTACGCGTGTGGCGACGAGCTGGTCCTCAAGCTGTACCCGCCCGTCTACCCTGCCGACTTCGCCACCGAGAGCCGGGTGCTGCGGGTGGTCGACGGCCGCTTGCCGGTCGCGACGCCGCGCGTCCTGGACGCCGGCGAGGTGGACGGTTGGCGGTACCTGCTGATGACCCGCCTGCCCGGCGTGCCGCTCGGCGAGGTGCCGGCCGCCGAGCAGATCCGGCTGGCGCCCGCGCTCGGCGAAGCCCTAGCGGCGCTGCACGACCTGGACGCGCCGGATCTGGGTCCGTCCAGCTGGGCCGGGTTCGTCACCGAGCAGGCGGCGTCGGCGGTGACGCGGCAACCGGCGCTCGACGACGTGTGGGCCCGGCAGATACCGTCCTTTCTGGACTCGGTCGTCCTGGGATCGCCGTCGCCGGTGCTGCTGCACACCGAGGTGATGGCCGAGCACGTGCTGGCCGTCCCCGACGGCAGCGGGTGGCGGCTGTCCGGGTTGTTCGACTTCGAGCCCGCCATGCGCGGTGCGCCCGAGTACGAGTTCGCCGCGATCGGGATCTTCGTGACCCGCGGCTCGCCCGAGTACCTGCGTGCCCTCCTGGACGGGTACGGGCTCGCCCCGGACGACGAGTTCCCCGCACGCTGCCTCGCCTACCTGCTGCTGCACCGCTACTCGAACCTCGCCTCCTACTTCAAGCACCTCCCGGCACCGGCGGAGCCGACGCTGGAGGCGCTGGCTCACACCTGGTGGCCGGTCAGCGGTGCGCCTCCAATAACCGGTGCGACAACCCACTGAACTCGGCCGCATGCGTCACCGGCGGGGTGTGCGCCACGCCGTCGAGGACCTCGACCGGCTTGGCGGCCGGCAGCGCGGCGGCGAGGGCGGCCCCGGCCTCCGGCGGGATCGGCAGGTCCGTGGTCGAAACAGGTCAACCCGCGGAAGTCCGGGCGGACCGGCTGCCGGCGCACCCGCCCGCGCAGCACGCCAGTCTCCGGGAAGCGCCGCAGCTCGACGATCCCGCCCCGCGACGTCGTCAAGTTCTACCGCCGCCTCACCGGCACCACCCCGCGCGCCACCTGACTACAGCAGCCCGGCCTCGGACGCCTTCCCGATCGCCTCGACACGGTTGCGCGCCCCCAGCTTGTGCAGCGCGGACTGCAGGTACGTCTTCACCGTGTTCCGCGTCAGCCCGGTCGTCTCCGCGATCTCCGGGTTCGTCTGGCCCTGCGCGGCCAGCCGCAGAACCTCGTACTCCCGCCGGGTCAGGCCGCTGCGCGCCAGCGCGTCCGAGCGCGACGAGTGGTCCGGCATGATCCGCGGGTCGACCACGCGCTCCCCGCGCAGCACCCGCCGCAGCGCGGACACCAGATCGGTGCCCGCCACGTCCTTCAGCAGGCATCCGTTGGCACCCGCGTCGAGCGCGGCCAGCAGCCCCTGGTGGTCGCCGTGCGCGGTGAACACCACGATGCGCCCCGCGGGGTGCACCTGGCGCAGCCCGGCGATCACCTCCGGCGCCAGCATGTCCGGCAGCCGCAGGTCGAGCAGGATCAGGTCGGGCCGCAGCTCGCCGACCCGCAGCAACGCGACCCGCCCGGACTCCGCGCTGCCGATCAGCTTCAGCGACGGCTCGGCCCGCAGCAGCAGGGTGACCCCGTCGCGGACCACGGGGTGGTCGTCGACCACCAGCACCGTGGCCGTCATGGCACTTCGGGCACCCAGGCCCGCAGCGTGCAGCCGCCGTCCTCGTCGCGGACCAGGCTCACCCGCCCGCCCAGCCGCGCGGCCCGCTCCGCCAGCGAGCGCAGGCCCATCCCGGTGCCGGGCGAATCCTCGGCGTCCTCGCCGGTGCCGTCGTCGGCGACCACGACCTGCACACCGCCCCCGCTCGGCCCGAGGCTCACCACGACCGAGCAGGCACGCGCGTGCTTCTCGACGTTGAGCAGCCCCTCCCGCACCGCGCACACCAGCAGTGCCGTGCGCTCGGCGTCCAGTGGCCGCACGGGCGCGAGCTGCACGAACCGGGCAGGCAGCCCGCAGCGCGCCTCGAACGAGCGGCAGTGCTCGGCCAGCTCGACCGGCAGCGCCCGTTCCGGTGTGGACTCCGACAGCGACAGCAACGACTCCCGCAGCGCCCGCGACGCCGCCGACACGTCGCCTTCCAGGCGGCACAACCGGCCCTCCAGCACCGGGTCGCCCGCCACGTCCTGGTGCAGGTTCCGCACCTGCACGCCGATCGAGAACAGCAGCGCCCCGACCGAATCGTGCAGCGCGCTCTGCATCCGGCGTCGCTCGGCGGAGATCGCGTCTGCGCGGTCGGACTCGGCGACTCCGGCCAGTTTGAGCGCGAACGCGGCCTGGTCGGCGATGCCCTCCAGCCGCCGCACCGCGTCGTCGCCGAAGTCGGCGGGCTCGCGCATCGCGGCGTAGGCGATGGCCAGCGTCTCCGGTTTGCCGCGCACCCGGCTGATGATCGGGACGGTCAGCAACGCGGCGAGCCCCTCGCCCGCGACCTGCGCGTCGAACTGGTGCGTGATCGTCGGCGCCCGCAGGTAGTCCGACACCTTCACCGGTTTGCCGGACGCCAGTACCCGGCCGCCGACGCCCTGGCCGGTGGGCACCACGAGGTTCTGGATCGCGTCGGTCCGGTTGCCCGCCATCCACCGGATGACGGCGGTGCCGGGCCGCTCCAGCTCACCCACGAACGCGGCGTGCACGCCCAGTGACTCCCGGATGAGGTGCGCGGTGCCCTGCAGGGCTATCACCCGGTCGAGGGTCCCGAGCAGACCTTCGCGCTCGCGCAGCAGTTCGTCGAGCACGTTGCTGTGCTCGACGGCACGATCCGCGGCGACGCGCTGCTCTGCGGTCACGCGCCAACGATCGCACATCGGATCCGATCCGGACATCCCCTCCTGGAGAGGGCACGGTTGGGCAAAAGTCCGGCATACCTCTCCAAGTGGGGGTGTCGGACCGGCGAGGGCCGATCAAGGATTGCCGCCACCGAGAGTGACGCCCGTCACGCGATCGGAGGAGGTGTGCGCCCCCGGTGTTGAACGTCCGAGACCTGCACGTCCGCTACGGCCGTTCGGTCGCCGCACTCCACGGCGTCGACCTGGCGGTACCCGACGACGGGGTCCTCGCCGTACTGGGCAGCAACGGCGCGGGCAAGTCCACGCTGCTCCGGACGATCTCCGGCACGCTCAAGCTGCACCGCGGCGTCGTCACGCGCGGTGAGGTCCGGCTGGGCGAAACGCGGATCGACCGGCTCGACCCGGCGGCCATCGTCCGCCTCGGCGTGGTCGGCGTACCGGAGGGCCGCCAGATCTTCACCCGCATGTCCGTCGACGAGAACCTGCGCGCCGGTGGCATCGCCGTCTCGCCGGAGCGGCGGACCAAGGCCCGCAAACGCGTGCACGAGCTGTTTCCCGTGCTGGGCGAGCGTGCCCGGCAGCGCGCCGGGCTGCTCTCCGGCGGCGAGCAGCAGATGCTCGCGATCGGGCGGGCGCTGATGTCCACGCCGCAGGTGCTGCTGCTCGACGAGCCGTCGCTCGGCCTGGCGCCCAAGGTGGTCGACCAGATCAGCGGCATCATCCGCGAGATCCACGCCCAGGGCACCTCGGTCGTGCTGGTCGAGCAGAACGCGGTGATGGCGCTGAACGTCGCCGACCACGCCGTGGTGCTGGAGGTCGGCACCGTCGCGCTCGCCGGACGCTCCGACGAGCTGTCCCGCAGCGAGGACGTCCAGCGCCTGTACCTGGGCGGGCACGCGGACACCCAGGTCGCGGAGGCGGCCGCCGAGCCGCGCAAGCACTTCCTGTCGAGGTGGGGCGGATGATCCCGGAACTGCGCGTCGAGCACCTCACGCTCCGCTTCGGCGGGCTGACCGCGCTGGACGACGTCTCCTTCACCGTGGCGCCCGGTTCGCTGCACGCCCTCATCGGGCCCAACGGCGCCGGGAAGTCCAGCTGCTTCAACGTGATCAGCGGCCTCTACCGCGCCAGCGAGGGCCGCGTGCTGCTCGGCGACAAGGAGCTGACCGGCATGCGGCCGCACAAGATGGCGAAGCTCGGCATCGGCCGCGCCTTCCAGAACGCGGCGCTCTCGCCGGGCTCGACCGTGCTGGACAACGTGATGCTCGGCAGGCACGCCCTCACCCGCGGCGGGTTCCTGGAGTGCGCCCTGCGCGCGCCGTGGACGGTGCGGGCCGAGCGCAAGCACACCGAACGGGCCAAGGAGATCTGCGACTTCCTCGGCATCGGCAGGCTGCTGCACACGCCGGTCGCCGCGCTGCCCTACGGCGAGGTCAAGCGCGTGGACATCGCCCGCGCGCTGGCCGTGGAACCGGTGCTGCTCCTGCTGGACGAGCCGGCCGCGGGGATGAACGCGGCGGAGACCGCCGACCTGGCGGCCACGATCCACGACGTGCGTGACGAGCTGGGCATCTCGATCCTGCTGGTCGAGCACGACATGGGCCTGGTGATGGGCATCGCGGACCGGGTCACGGTGCTCGACTTCGGCCGCTGCATCGCCGACGGCCCGCCTGCCGAGGTGCAGCGGAACCCGGAAGTGATCAAGGCGTACCTGGGAACGGAGGCCGCGTAGATGGAGACGTTCCTGCAACTGGTGGTGAACGGCCTCGGCAAGGGCGCGGTGTACGCGCTCCTCGCGCTGGGGTTCGTGATCATCTTCAAGGCCACCGAGGTGATCAACTTCGCGCACGGCTCGCTGGTGCTGTTCGGCGGCTACCTGGTCGTGGTGACCAGGGAGTCGCTGGGCTGGGTCGGCGCCTCGCTGGTCGGCATCGCCGGCGCCGGCCTGCTCGCGGTGGTCATCGAGCGGCTCCTGCTGTCCCGCTCGAAGCTGGCCGATCCGCACAGCCTGGCGCTGCTCACGATCGGCGTGGACGTGATCGTCGTCGAGGAGCTCGTGCGGCGCCTCGGCGTCGGCATCCCGTTCCTCGGCGAGGCGTGGGACGCGAAACCGATCCAGGTCGGCGGCATCACGTTGTTCCGCACGCACCTCGTCGCGATGCTCGTCGCCGCGGTCCTGATCACCGCGTTCTACCTCGCGTTCAAGTTCTCCAACTGGGGCGTCGCGATGCGGGCCCAGGCGGAGAACCGGGAGGCGGCCGCGCTGATGGGCATCCGCAGTCGCGGGGTCACCATGACGGCCTGGCTGGTCGCCGGCCTGCTCGCCGGGGTCGCCGTGCTGTTCCTGGCCACGCAGGACTTCTCCGGCGCGGGCCTGTCCCGCGGCACGCACGCGATCGCGCTGGCCGCGTTCCCCGCCGCCATCCTCGGCGGGCTGGACTCGACGGTGGGCGCCGTCGTGGGCGGGCTGGTGGTCGGCCTGGTCGAGGCGCTGTCCGCGCAGTACATCTCGTTCGACTTCTCCAAGAGCGCGGTGTTCCTGGTGATGCTGCTGGTCCTGGTGATCCGGCCGTCCGGGCTGTTCGGAACGAGGGAGATCACCCGTGTCTGAACTCGCGACGCGGGCGACGGTCACCTCGGCGTCCGCGAAGGCCCCGGCGAAGCCCGTGCGCTGGCTGCGGCTGGCGGCGTGGCTGGCGTTGCTCGCCCTGCTGCTGGTGCTGCCGCTGTACCTCGGCTCGGAGTGGCTCAAGGCGGGCCAGTGGATGATGACCGGCGCGGTCGGCTCGATCGGGCTGACCATGCTGGTGGGCCAGGCCGGTCAGTTGTCGCTGGCGCACGCGTTCTTCCTGCTCATGGGTGGCACCACCTACACCGTGCTGGCCAGCGGCACCGAGGACGGCCGGGTCATCGGCTTCGAGCTGAACCCGCTGTTCTCGATGGTCGCGGCGATCGTCGTGACCGCCCTGCTCGGCTTGGCGTTCGCGCCGGTGTCCGGACGGCTGCGCGGCATCTACCTCGGGGTAGCGTCGCTGTCGCTGGTGTTCATCGGGCTCTACTTCGGGCAGTCGGCGGACCGGCTGACCGGCGGCACGTCCACCGGCCGCACCCCGGCGCCGTTCGAGCTGTTCGGGATCACCTTCGACAACTCCGGCGGGCTCGTGGTGCTCGGCGTGCCGTTCCGGCAGGCCGAGAAGATGTGGTACCTCTACCTGGCCCTGACGGTGATCGCGTTCGTGCTGGCACGCGGCGCGGTGAACAGCCGGGTCGGCCGGTCCTGGCGCGCGGTGCGCGACCACGAAGCCTCCGCGGCCGCGATGGGTGTCAGCGTCGCCCGCGCGAAGGCCGGCGCGTTCGCCGTGTCCTCCGCCTACGCCGGGCTGGCCGGCGTGATGACCGTGCTGTGGTTCGACATCCTCAAGCCGGACGAGAACGAGTTCGGCACCTACGGGATCAACGTCTCCATCGCCTACCTGGCGATGGTCATCATCGGCGGCCTCGGCTCGATCGGGGGCGCGCTGGTCGGCGCGCTCATCGTGTTCGGCCTGCCGCAGGTGTTGTCGCTCTACTCGACGCAGCTGGGGATCTTCACCGGGAGCGGCGAGGGCGCGTTCACCCCGATCCTCGTCAGCACCTTCGTCTACGGCGCCGCGATCATCCTCGTCGTGCTCTTCGAGCCGGGCGGGCTCGCGGCGATCGGGCGCCGGATCACCGGCGGCCTGCACAGGGAACGGAAGAAGGAAGGAACGTCCCGATGAAGCGACGGCTTTCCCTGGTCCTCGCGGCGATGCTGGTCATCGCCGCGTGCGGCACCAAGGCGGGCGATCAGGGATCGTCCGGTTCGGACGCCTCCGGCGTCAAGACCGATCTCGGCGTCACCGCCAACGAGCTCACCCTCGGCGTCATGACCGACATGACGGGCCCGTTCAAGAACCTCTCGATCGGCATCACGCACGGCAACCAGTTGTGGGTCAACGACTTCAACGCGGCGGGCGGTGTGTGCGGGCGGCAGGTCAAACTGGAGGTCGTCGACCACGCCTACAAGGCCGACACCGCGAAGACCCTGTACCCGCAGCTGGAGCCGAAGGTGCTCGGCTTCGTGCAGGTCGTCGGGTCGCCGATCATGGCGGCGCTGAAGCAGAACATCAAGTCCGACAAGGTGACCACGACCCCGGCGTCCTGGTCGTCGGAGCTGCTGGACAACCCGTACGTGATGATCGTCGGCACCACCTACGACGTCGAGATGATCGACGGCATGTCCTACCTGCAGGAACAGGGCATGATCAAGGACGGCGACACGGTCGGGCACATCTACATCGACGGCGAGTACGGCGCGAACGGCCTGCGCGGCTCCCGCTACTACGCGCAGAAGCACGGCTTGAACCTGCGCGAGGTCAAGATCACCTCGTCGGACAACGACCTGACCAACATCGTCACCGGCCTGCGTGGCGAGGGCGTCAAGGCGATCATGCTGACCACCACGCCCGCGCAGACCGGTTCGGTGGCCGCGGCGAACAAGGCGCTCGGGCTGAACGTGCCGCTGCTGGGCAACAACCCGACGTTCGACCCGGTGCTGCTGAACAGCCCCGCCGCGAACGCGCTGGACCGGCTGTACGTCGTCGCGAGCAGCGTGCCGGTGGCCGCGGACGTGCCCAAGGCGAAGGAAGTGCTGTCGAAGTACAAGGCCGCGAAGTTCCCGGAGCCGCCGAACGCCGGTGTCCCGTACGGCTACGCGGTGGCCGAGGTGTGGGGTTCGGTGCTGAAGAAGGCCTGCGACAACAAGGACCTGACCCGCGACGGCATCCTCACCGCGCTGCAGCAGACGACCTCGGCCGACACCGGTGATCTGGTCGCGGCGCTGGACTTCTCGAAGCCCGGTGCGCCGCCGACCCGCGAGGTCTACGTGGCGCAGCCCGACGCGAGCGTCGAGGGCGGCATCAAGTACGTGAAGCCGCTGTTCGAGGCCCCGGACGCCAAGGATTACGTGGCGCCGCACCAGAAGTGAGCGCGCCTGGTGGCCCGCCCCCGTCGGCGGGCCACCAGGTCAGTGCACCGCGGCCGTGCGGACCACGCGGTTGCCCGCGACCGTGGTGACCCCAAGCGCGATCACCGCGCCGAGCACGATGCTCAGCAGGTACGGCCCGGCGGCGAACGCGGCCGCCGGGCTGCCGGTCTTGACGACGGCGAACGGGATGACGCACACCAGCGCGCCGATCCCGGCCGCGATCACGCTGACGAGCGTCGCGGCGACGATCTCGCGCAGCAGCATCCCGCGGGTCTGCCCGGAGGTCGACCCGATCAGCGACATGGTCGTGAACTCCTCCTGCCGCCTGCCCAGCGCCGCCACCAGGTTGTTGGTCAGCGCGATCGCCATGAACACCGCGATCAGGACCACCACCAGGTAGTTGATCGACGCCAGGACCTGCGCGGTGCTGCCCTCGGCCGAGTGCCGGTTCTCGATGCCCTGCATGCTGAGCGTCCCGGCGGACACACCGACGAGCAGCGTCAGGAAGGTGACCGCGGGCCGCACCCGTTCCGGCGCCGCGGACAGGTTCACGGCCGCCAGGTGCCCGGCCGCGCCGCTGGGCGAGGCGACCTTCAGGACCCGGTTCACCAGGACGACCAGTTCCGGCGCCAGCACCGCGAGCCCGATCGCGACGAGCACGGTGGCGGGACCGGTCATCGCGGTGGTCGCGATGTCGTCCGCATCCATGGCGAGGACGGCCGAGGACGACCCGATCCCCGCGACCAGCAGCACGGCCGCGAGGACGCGGCGCGGCGACCGGCGGGACCGCTTGCGCACCGCCGGTGCGGGCCCGTCCACCGGACTCCGCCCGGCGATCTTGCGGCTGCCGATCCACGCCGCCGCGATGCTCGCGAGCAGCACGACGACGACCCCGGCGACCGGCAGCGCCAGGCCCGGCGAGTAGGCCGAGGATTCGGCGATGAGCCCCGACGACCGGACCGCGGCCAGCACGATCCAGCCGAGCAGGTAACCCAGCAGCAGACCGGGCAGCGCGGCGACCGCCGAGACCGCGAGCGTCTCCGCCGAGACCATGACCTGGATCTGCCGTGGCGTCGCCCCGATCAGGCGCAGCCCGCCGATCTCCCCGGCGCGGCCGCCGAGCGTCACGCCGATCGTGGACACCATCGCGAAGACGACGATCGCCACCACCCAGCCGCCCATGATCATCGGGAACTGGGTCAGGAACGACCGGTCCGCCTCGGCCGTGCCGTCCGCGAGCCCGGTGGCGAGCAGGGTGGTCATCGTCGACACCAGCGCCATCCCGATCAGCGCGATCAAGCCGGTGGCGATCGCCGCGCCGCGGTGGTGGCGGAACAGCCGCAGGGCGAGGCTCACCACGTCAGTTCACCCCCATCGCGGCGGCCCGCTCGGCCGACTCGACCAGGGTCGCCATGCGGTTGGCGACCGCGGCCGCCGCCGGGCGGGCCATCTGGTCGACGATCAGGCCGTCGGCCAGGAACAGCACCCGGTCCGAAAAGGACGCCGCGACCGGGTCGTGCGTCACCATGATGATCGTCTGGCCCTGGTCGGCGAGCCCGCGCAGCAGGCTCAGGACCTCGCGGGCGCTGCGGATGTCCAGCGCGCCCGTCGGCTCGTCGGCGAAGACGACCTCGGGGTCGGTGATCAGGGCCCGCGCCACCGCGACGCGCTGCTTCTGACCGCCGGAGAGCTGGTCCGGCCGGTGGCCGCCGCGGTTGCCCAGCCCGACGCGCTCGAGCAGCGCGGCGGTCCGGCGCGGGTCGGGCTTGCGCCCATCCAGCCGCAGCGGCAGTTCGACGTTCTCCTTCGCGGTCAGCGCCGGCAGCAGGTTGAACGCCTGGAACACGAAGCCGACGCGCCGCCGGCGCAGCTCGGCCAGCTTGGTCTCGTCGAGCCCGGCGAGGCTCACGCCGTCGAGCTCGGCCGTGCCCGCGGTCGGCGTCCGCAGCCCGGCCGCGCAGTGCAGCAACGTGGTCTTGCCCGAGCCCGACGGGCCCATGATCGCCGTGAACGAGCCCCTCGGCACGTCCAGGTCGATGCCGCGCAGCGCGTCGACCGGCCCCGCTTCCCCTTCGAATCTGCAGCGCAAGCCCCGGATGCGCACAGCAGGAGTCCCCATGTCAGATCCCTTCCTCAACCCTTGAACGTTCGTTTTAAACGAACGTTTATATGATACGGTAGCACACATGGGACACCGGGAGAACTTGCTGATCGCGGCACGGGACTGCCTCCTCCGCGCCGGCTACGCGCGCACCACCGCGCGTGACCTGGCCGCCGCTTCCGGCGCGAACCTGGCGTCGATCAACTACCACTTCGGGTCGAAGGAGGGCCTGCTCACGCGAGCGCTGAACGACCTGAACGCCGAGTGGGGCGAGCTGCTGTTCCAGGCGCTCGGCGAGGGCGACACGAACGAGGCGCGCTGGGGCCGGATCATCGAGTCGATCCAGGCGAACCGGCAGCT
Source organism: Amycolatopsis thermoflava N1165 (assembly GCF_000473265.1). Lineage (NCBI taxonomy): Bacteria > Bacillati > Actinomycetota > Actinomycetes > Pseudonocardiales > Pseudonocardiaceae > Amycolatopsis > Amycolatopsis thermoflava. The sequence goes on along the minus strand of NZ_KI421511.1, from coordinate 7,466,825 downwards.
GTGGTTCGTGAACTTCGAGGGTGTCGCCTACCTGCAGCACGACGAGAAGATCCGCGAGATGAACGCGCGGGGCCAGCAGGCCGCGCGCACGGCGCTCGCGCAGGCGTTCGCCGGGCTCGGGCCGGACGCGGACCCGGACCGGGTGCGGATCGCCGGCTCGCACTACTACTCGCTGCTGGTCGGGGTCGCGTTGCAGTGGCTCACCGATCCGGGCAACGCGCCGACCGCGGCGGAGATCGTCGCGGCGGACCAGGGGGCGCGGGTCTGACGCGTGCCGCCCAGCGGGACGCGATGGTTGCGATCGGCGGGGGCGGCCACGAGAGTTCAGGCCATGGATGCGACAGCGGTGCGGGAGGCGGCCGACCTCCTGCTGCAGGCCTACGCGGCGGGCAAGCCCATCGCGCCCCTGATCGAGACCTACCCGGGCGCGACCGTCGAGGACGCCTACCGGATCCAGCTCGACCAGGTGCGCGTGTGGACCGAGGGCGGCGACGAGATCAAGGGCCACAAGGTGGGCCTGGCCTCGGCCGCGATGCAGCGTCAGATGGGCGTCGACCAGCCCGACTACGGGCACCTCACCGGCACCATGTTCCACCTCGAGCACCAGCCGATCCCGGTCGACAGCTTCCTGCAGCCGCGGATCGAGCCGGAGATCGCGTTCGTGCTCGGGCGGAAGCTGTCCGGGCCCGGCGTGACGGTGGCCGACGCGGTGCGTGCCGTGGACTTCGTGGTGCCCGCGCTGGAGATCGTGGACTCCCGCATCGAGGACTGGCGCATTTCGATCGTCGACACCATCGCCGACAACGCGTCCTCGGGCGGGGTGGTGCTGGGCAGCAGGCCGACCGCACTGTCCTCGGTGGACCTGCGCCTGGCCGGCTGCACGCTGCACTCGGGCGGTGAGCTGGTGGCGACCGGGGCGGGCGGCGCGGTGCTCGGGTCGCCGCTGAACGCGCTGGTGTGGCTGGCGAACACCGTCGGCCCGCTGGGCATCGACCTGGAGCCGGGGCACGTGGTGCTGCCCGGGTCGATGACGAAGGCGATCCCGTTGCGCCCCGGTGACACGGTGGTCTCGACGGTGGCGGGGCTGGGCAGTGTGACGGCTGTGTTCGGGTCGAAGGAGGACGCGTGAGCGGGTGGAGCATCGCCGAGGCGGCGCGGGTGCTGCTGGCGGCGGAGGACGCGGGAACGGCGCGCGGCCCGATCACCGAGGAGTGGCCCGGCCTGGACGTGCGCACCGCGTACGCGGTGCAGGACGAGGCGTTGCGGTTGCGGCTCGCGCGCGGCGAAAAACTCATCGGGCTCAAACTGGGCCTGACGTCGAAGGCGAAGCAGGAGCGCATGGGCGTGGACCGCCCGGTGATGGCCTGGCTGACCGACGCCATGGTGCTGCCTGCCGCGGACCCGGTGCCGAAGCTGATCCACCCGCGGGCCGAGCCGGAGATCGTGTTCGTGCTGGGCTCGCGCCTGGCGGGCCCCGGCGTGACGGCGGCCACCGCGATGGCGGCGGTGGACCGGGTGTACGGCGGGATCGAGGTCATCGACTCGCGGTACGCCGACTTCCGGTTCGCCGCACCGGACACCATCGCCGACAACGCCTCGTCGAGCGTGTTCCGGGTCGGCTCGGTGGGGGTCGCGCCCACCGGGCTGGACCTGACGCTGGAGGCGTGCCTGCTGGAGGCCGACGGAGCGATCGTGGACAGCGCGACCGGCGCGGCCGTGCTCGGTCACCCCGGCGAGGCGCTCGCACTGGCCGCCAACGCACTGGCGGAACGGGGCCTGGCGCTGGAGGCCGGATGGATCGTGCTGACCGGCGGCCTCACCGACGCCGTACCCGTTTCGCCGGGCACCCGGGTGGCGGCACACTTCACCAGCCTGGGTTCGGTGACGCTCGCGGGCTGACTCACTCGGGCTCGGGATGGCCCAGCTTCGTCAGCCACACCCGGAACAACCGGTGCAGCGACTCGGCCCCCACCAGCTCACCGGGCGGCTCGAACTCCTTGGGGTAGATGAGGAACCCGCGCTCCTGCTCCCCGCCGAGCCCGCCGTGCGAGCCGACGTGGATCTCGAACGGCGAGGCCTCCCCGGTTTCCGGGTCCCACCGGCTGTTGATCATGATGTCGGCGCAGTGCGGGAAGGTGTCCACGCGGCGGATCAGGTCCGGGGCGTGCTCCCCGTACAGCGCCAGCGGGTCCTCCCCGAGCACCTCGCCCGAAGCCAGCCGGTGGACGCCGTCACGGCCGAGCACGACCGGGCCGTGGACGTCGCTGCGCACCAGCATGAACCCGATGCCCGGGTGGTCGACGAGCGCGGGCAGCAGCTCCGGGTACTCACGCTCGATCGTCTCCAGCGAGACCCGGCCGTCGTGCTCGGTGAACGACACCATCCCGACGTGGCCGGACACCACGACGACCACGCCGGGCGCCACGCGAGTCACTTCGTGCCGCTCGTCCTCCCGTGGCCGGTGCTCGATGCGCCGCGCCCCGGTCACCCGCTCCTGCAGGCGGGTGGCGACCGGGCCGCCGGACACCGCTTCCGGGGCCGGCCCGCCGCACAGCCGCCCGACCAGCTCCTCCAGTGACTCGCCGAACCGGTGCGCGAACGCCCACCCCTGCGTCTGGCCGTGATCGGACAGCACCACCAGGTGGTAGGGCCGCGGCCCGAGCCGGGAAGCCCGGTGCAGCCGCCCGATCTGCTGGTCGATCGCCCGCAGCACGGCGAGCGTGTCGAACCGTTCGATGCCGGAGTGGTGGGCGACCTCGTCGTAGCCGAGGAAGTCCGCGTAGACCACGGGGCGGCCGTTGAGCATGTCCTCCAGCACCGCGGACACCACGACGTCCCGGGAGATGACCGTGGTGCCGGTCCGGGCGACCGGGTAGATCCCGCCGCGCGGCACCCGCGGCACCACGCCCGCCCGCCGCTGCCGCGCCGACGCCGAGACCTCGCGGACGATGTCGACCAGCGCCGAACCCAACGTGCGCAACGCGTTCACCGGGTTGGCGAAGTAGGCGTAGTAGCCCGCGCCGACGCGGTCCGCACGGCGTCGGCGCAGGCCTCTGGGCAGCAGCACGGACACGGCGCTCATGGTGAGGCTGACGTGGGGCGCGTCGCCGGTGAAGAGGTTGCCGTGGCTGGCGCCGTCGACGGCGAGCAGGCCGCGGCCGTTCGAGTGCCGCCGCTCGATCTCGGCCGCGTCGCGCGGGTGGGCGCACGCCATCACGTGGTCGCGGTCCTTTTCGTACCAGCGGAAGCCGAGGATGTCGTGGTTGGAGCCGTGCAGGATGCCGCACACGCTCGCGCCGGTCTGCGAGCTCCAGTCGGTCTGCCAGCGCACCAGCGCGTGGCTGTCCTCGGCGAGCCAGCGCGCCAGGGTCGGCATGTCGCCGTCCCGCACCGCGCGGCGCACGACGTCGTACCCGAGGCCGTCGACCTGCAGGAAGATCAGCCCGGGCGGCAGGTCCGGTCCGGGGTCCGGGCAGCGGCGCGACCGACGGCGGGCGCGACGGAAGAACACCTCGTCCTCGTCGATGGCCAGCACGCTCGACACCACGCCGCTGACCGCGGACACCCCGACCACGACGAGGAACCCGGTGCGCAGCCCGTTGACCTCGACCCCCGGCACAACCGCGAACGCCGCCACCGCGCCCGCGCCGAGCACCAGGAAGCTGCCGATACCGAGCGTGAACAACGCCAGCGGCAACGCGACCCGCAGGACTTGCGGCCACACCACGGCGGTCAGCAGGCTCAGCAGCAGGCCGCACACCAGTGGCTGCCACCAGTCCGGCATCGCGAAGCCGTCGAGCAGGTCGTCCATGCCGACGAGCGCCAGCGACGTGGTCAGCCACACCAGGGCGAACCGCGCGAGCGACCGTCCACGCCGGAACAGCCGGCCCCTCTCCGCCGTTGTCATCCCCGGTTCCCCACCCTTTCCCTGCGGCGCTTCGCCACCAGGTTGATCACCCCGGTGACCAGCAAGACCAGCACGGCGGCCAGCAACGTCGCGACGAGCGGCGAGTCGAACAGGCCGCCGCTGAGCACGCCGAGCAACGCGTACGCGACCGCCCACAGCACGCACGCCACGGCCGTCGCGGGCAACAGCCGTCGCCACGGGTAGGCGATCGCGCCCGCGGCCAGCAGCACGGGGATGCGCCCGGCCGGCAGCAACCGCCCGACGACCACGAGCTGCCACCCCTGCCGCGCGAACCGCCGCCGGGCCGCGACGAGACGTTCCGGCTTCTGCCCGCGGGCCAGCCAGCGGACCGCCGCGTCACTGCCCAGCCGCGCGACGGCGAAGGTCACGACGTCACCCACCATCGCGCCCGCAGCGGCCAGCAGCAGCACCAAGGGCAACGACAGGTGCCCGGTCGTCATGGCGATCGCGGCCGCCGCACCGACGACGGCGCCGGTCGGGACGATCGGCACGATCGAGCCGACGAGGACGCCCAGGAAGAGGGTCGGGTAGCCGACGCTGGAGAGGTCGGTCCAGTTCACCCAGCCACCCCATCACGCACCCGCCCCGGCCCGGTGACCGCCGCGCCGACGATCGCCGATCTCACACCGACGAGCGCGGAACTCGCGCACCACCCCGCGAGTCCCACGCTCAGGCGGGCGAAGTCCGCGGTTGCGGGCTCTGCGGGTGGCCTCATCGGGGGGACCTGTGCAGCTGCACCGGCTCGCCGGGCTCCGTGAGGGCCACCGTGGTCGGCAGGCCGCGGTCCGCCACCTCCGCCGCGAACGTTCGTGGCGGTGCGACCAGCAACCGCCGCATGCGGGGGGTTCGCGCCAGGCCGGGGACGGCCAGCGTCCCCCAGTGCACGGGCACCGCCACGCGCGGCTGCACCAGTGCGACCGCCTCCGCGGCCCGCGTCGGGTCCAGGTGCCCGGGGCCGAGGTTCGGCCCCCATCCCCACACCGGCAGCAACGCCACGTCCACCGGGCCGAGCTCGGCCATCCCCGGGTACAGGTCCGTGTCCCCGGCGACGTACACCCGCACCCCCGGCGCCTCCACGACATGACCGTTCGCGCGGGCCTGCGGGCCGTGCGTGAAACGCGGCCCCCAGCGGTGCCCCGAGTGGTCCGCCGGCACCGCGGTCACCCGCAGGTCGCCGAACGGCAACTGCTCCCCGATGTCCAGTTCCGCCACTGCCGAAAACCCCCGCCGTCGCATCCACGCGCCGGCCCCGCGCGGCACCACGATCGGCACGTCCCGCCCCAGCAGCCGCAGCGACGGCGCGTGCAGGTGGTCGCCGTGCAGGTGGGAGATCAGCACCAGATCGACGTCGGCGTAGGCGGCGGGGTCCAGCGGCGGCGCGACTCGCACCAGCCCACCCACCGTGCGCGTCAGCACGGGGTCGGTCAGCACGACCCGGCCGGCGATCTCCAGTCGGACCGTCGAGTGGCCGAGGAAACGCATCGCCAGGCCGTCCATGACCCCGAGTATCCCGGCCGGAAGGCGCTCCGCGTCCGTAACACCTTGATTACTTAATCGGACACTCACTCGAACCGGTGAATCGATCACGGCACCCCACCGGCACATCTTTGCGCAGGTCAACGCTGGTGCAACGGTACTTCCACACCGGAGGCTGTCGCGTCAACGTCCGTATGGCATATGCCACGAGGTCCGCTCGACGTATGTCGATAACGGCGAGTTCACACTACTGTCATAAGACCCGGCGAACCCGGGGGTAACTGGCGCGCCGCGGGAACCCGCCCACCACAACCCGGGGAACTCGCTGATGCGCGCCAGCGGCCCGAAGACGTGCCGACCGGCGGCCACCCAACGACGTGTGGCCGGTGTGCCGAGTCCTGCCCTCGTTCAGGCGACTCGGACTTCTGCTCTCGACTGACCATCGCGCAGGAGGGCTGTTGCGTTAACAACAGCCCGTGCCGCGCCCACGTGTGAGGAGACGGCCAGCCGTGACCCGCCACAGTGTTCGCAAGCCGGAAGGCTTGTACGACGCGCAATACGAGCACGATGCCTGCGGTGTCGCGTTCGTCGCCGATATGTCCGGCCGACGCAGTCACGACATCGTCACCAAGGCCCTGACGGCCCTGCGCAACCTCGAACACCGTGGCGCCAGAGGAGCGGAACCGGAGACCGGCGACGGCGCGGGCATCCTGATCCAGGTCCCGGACGCGTTCTTCCGCGAGGTCGTCGACTTCGAGCTGCCCGAAGCGGGCCATTACGCCGTGGGCACCGCGTTCCTGCCGGTCGACGAGACCGCTCGTGGCCGCGCGATGAGCGCGATCGAGGGCCTCGTCGCGGAGGAGGGCCTGCGTGTCCTGGGCTGGCGCGAGGTCCCGGTGGACACCGAGCACGTCGGGCCGACGGCGGCCTCGACCATGCCGCACTTCGCGCAGCTGTTCCTGGCCTCGCGCGAAGGCCTGCGCACCGGGCTGGACCTGGAGCGCGCCGCGTTCTGCGTGCGCAAGCGCGCCGAGCACCTGCTGGCCGACGAGGACGTGTACTTCCCGAGCCTGTCCGCCCGGACGATCGTCTACAAGGGAATGCTCACCGAGCCGCAGGTACCGCGGTTCTTCCCGGACCTGACCGACGAGCGCGTGACGAGCGCGATCGGGCTGGTGCACTCCCGCTTCTCCACCAACACGTTCCCGTCGTGGCCGCTGGCCCACCCGTACCGGTACGTGGCGCACAACGGCGAGATCAACACGCTGCGCGGTAACCGGAACTGGATGGACGCGCGCGAGTCGATGCTGTCCACCGACCTGATCCCGGGTGACCTCAAGCGGATCTACCCGATCATCACCCGCGGCGCGAGCGACTCGGCGAGCTTCGACGAGGTCCTCGAACTGCTGCACCTGGGCGGCCGCAGCCTGCCGCACGCGGTGCTGATGATGATCCCCGAAGCCTGGGAGAACCACGAGGAGATGGACGAGGCGCGCCGCGCCTTCTACGAGTTCCACTCCACGCTGATGGAGCCGTGGGACGGCCCGGCGCTGGTGTCGTTCACCGACGGCACCCAGATCGGCGCGGTGCTGGACCGCAACGGCCTGCGCCCGGCGCGGTACTGGGTCACCGAGGACGGCCTGGTCGTGCTCGCCAGCGAGGTCGGCGTGCTGGAGCTGGACCAGTCGACGATCGTGAAGAAGGGCCGGCTGGAGCCGGGCCGCATGTTCCTCGTCGACACGGCCGAGGGCCGCATCATCGACGACGAGGAGATCAAGGGGCAGCTGGCCGCCGAGCACCCGTACGGCGACTGGGTCGACCAGGGCCTGGTGCGCCTGGAAGAGCTGCCCGAGCGCGAGCGCGAGGTGCCCACGCATGCGTCGCTGGTGCGCCGCCAGCAGGCCTTCGGCTACACCGAGGAAGAGCTGGACACGCTGCTGTCGCCGATGGCGAAATCCGGCGCCGAGCCGATCGGCTCGATGGGCAACGACTCGCCGCTCGCGCCGCTGTCGTCCGGCCCGCGGCCGATCTTCGACTACTTCATCCAGCTGTTCGCCCAGGTCACCAACCCCCCGCTGGACGCGATCCGTGAGGAGCTGGTGACGTCGCTGGGCACCCAGCTCGGCGCGCAGCCGAACCTGCTGGAGGCCACCGGCGAGTCGTGCCGCCGCGTCGTCCTGCCGTTCCCGGTGCTGGACAACGACGAGCTGGCCAAGCTGGTGCACATCAACGACGACGGCGACCTGCCGGAGTTCACCGCCGTCACCATCCACGGTCTCTACGACGTGCACGGCGGCGGGGACGCGCTGCTGGCGCGCCTGGAGGAGATCCGCACCGAGGTGTCCAACGCGATCTCCGAGGGCGCGCGGCTGATCGTGCTGTCCGACCGCGGGGTCGACGCCGACCACGCGGCCATCCCGTCGCTGCTGCTCACCGGCGCGGTGCACCACCACCTGGTGCGGCAGAAGACCCGCACGCAGGTCGGCATCATCGCCGAGACCGCCGACGCCCGCGAGGTGCACCACATCGCGCTGCTGCTGGGTTACGGCGCCGCCGCGGTCAACCCGTACCTGGCGATGGCCACGGTCGAGGAGCTGGCCCGCGACGGCAAGATCCCGGGCGTCACCGCGCAGCAGGCGACCCGCAACCTGATCAAGGCGCTGGGCAAGGGCGTCCGCAAGACCATGTCGAAGATGGGAGTGTCCACTGTGGCCTCCTACACCGGCGCGCAGATCTTCGAGGCGCTCGGCCTGTCGCAGGAGGTCATCGACACCTGCTTCACCGGCACTACCTCGCGGCTGGGCGGCGTCGGCTTCGACGTGCTGCACGAGGAGGTCCGGCAGCGGCACGCCCGCGCGTTCCCGCGCGACGGGTTCCGGCCGAACCACCGCGAGCTGGAGATCGGCTCGGACTACCAGTGGCGGCGCGAGGGCGAGCCGCACCTGTTCAACCCGCACACGGTCTTCAAGCTGCAGCACTCCACGCGCACCGGCCGCTACGAGGTGTTCAAGGAGTACACGAACGCCGTCGACGAGCAGTCGAAGAAGCTGTTCACGCTGCGCGGCCTGTTCGAGCTGAAGGAGGGCGTGCGCCCGCCGGTGCCGATCGAGGAGGTCGAGCCGGTCTCCGAGATCGTCAAGCGGTTCGCCACCGGCGCCATCTCCTACGGCTCGATCTCGCAGGAGATGCACGAGACGCTGGCGATCGCGATGAACCGGCTGGGCGGCAAGTCCAACACCGGTGAGGGCGGCGAGGACCCGGAGCGGCTGTACGACCCGGAGCGGCGCAGCGCCGTGAAGCAGGTCGCCAGCGGCCGGTTCGGCGTCACCAGCGAGTATCTGGTCAACGCCGACGACATCCAGATCAAGATGGCGCAGGGCGCGAAGCCCGGCGAGGGCGGCCAGCTGCCCGGCGCGAAGGTGTACCCGTGGATCGCCAAGACGCGGCACTCCACGCCGGGTGTGGGCCTGATTTCCCCGCCGCCGCACCACGACATCTACTCGATCGAGGACCTGGCGCAGCTGATCCACGACCTGAAGAACGCCAACCCGGCGGCCCGCATCCACGTGAAGCTGGTGTCCGAGGTCGGCGTCGGCACGGTCGCGGCGGGTGTGTCGAAGGCGCACGCGGACGTCGTGCTGATCTCCGGTCACGACGGCGGCACCGGCGCCTCGCCGCTGTCCTCGATCAAGCACGCGGGCGGCCCGTGGGAGCTGGGCCTGGCCGAGACGCAGCAGACGCTGCTGGCCAACCGGCTGCGCGACCGGATCGTGGTGCAGACCGACGGCCAGCTCAAGACCGGCCGCGATGTGGTGATCGCCGCGCTGCTCGGCGCCGAGGAGTTCGGTTTCGCGACCGCGCCGCTGGTGGTGTCCGGCTGCATCATGATGCGCGTCTGCCACCTGGACACCTGCCCGGTCGGCGTCGCGACGCAGAACCCGAAGCTGCGCGAGAAGTTCAGCGGCAAGGCCGAGTACGTGGTGAACTTCTTCGAGTTCATCGCGCAGGAGGTGCGCGAGTACCTGGCGCGGCTGGGCTTCCGGTCGATCGAGGAGGCCGTCGGGCACGCCGAGGTGCTCGACACCCGTCCCGCGGTCGACCACTGGAAGGCGCGCGGGCTGGACCTGTCGCCGATCTTCCACGTGCCCGAGCTGGAGCCGCGCGCCGCGCGGCACCAGGTGGTCAAGCAGGACCACGGCCTGGAGAAGGCGCTGGACAATACGCTGATCCAGCTCGCCGAGGGCGCGCTGAACTCCGGCGACAAGGTGCGGCTGGAACTGCCGGTGCGCAACGTGAACCGGACCGTCGGCACCATGCTCGGGTCGGAGCTGACCAAGCGCTGGGGCGGCGAGGGCCTGCCGGACGACACGATCGACGTGACCTTCACCGGCACCGCCGGCCAGTCGTTCGGCGCGTTCATCCCGAAGGGCATCACGCTGCGGCTGTTCGGCGACGGCAACGACTACGTGGGCAAGGGCCTCTCCGGTGGCCGCATCATCGTGCGGCCGCCCAAGGAGGCGAAGTTCGACACGTCGGCGAACATCATCGCGGGCAACGTGATCGGCTACGGCGCGACCGGCGGGCAGATCTTCCTGCGCGGCAAGGTCGGCGAGCGGTTCTGCGTGCGCAACTCGGGCGCGCTGGCCGTCGTGGAGGGCGTCGGCGACCACGGCTGCGAGTACATGACCGGCGGTCGCGTGGTCGTGCTCGGGCCGACCGGCCGCAACTTCGCCGCGGGCATGTCCGGCGGGATCGCCTACGTGCTCGACCTGTCGCCGTTGCGGGTGAACCCGGAGATGGTCGACGTGGACCCGCTGGACGACGAGGACGTCGAGTTCCTGCGGGACGCGGTCGAGGCGCACTTCGTGGAGACCGAGTCGCCGGTGGCGCGGGAGCTGCTGGCCGACTGGGAGACCACGATCGCCCGGTTCGCCAAGGTCATGCCCAAGGACTACAAGCGGGTCCTGGCCGCGCAGGCGGAAGCCGAGCGCGACGGCCGGGACGTGAACGAAGCCATCATGGAGGCCGCACATGGCTGACCCCAAGGGTTTTCTGACGACGCCGCGCGAGACGCCGAAGACCCGGCCGGTGCCGTTGCGGCTGCTCGACTGGCGCGAGGTGTACGAGGACTTCGCGTCCAGCAAGCTGGAGAAGCAGGCCGGCCGCTGCATGGACTGCGGCATCCCGTTCTGCCACCAGGGCTGCCCGCTGGGCAACCTGATCCCGGAGTGGAACACGCTGGTCTGGAGCGACGACTGGCGCGACGCGATCGAGCGGCTGCACGCCACGAACAACTTCCCGGAGTTCACCGGGACGCTGTGCCCGGCGCCGTGCGAGACCGCGTGCGTGCTCGGGATCAACGACGACCCGGTGACGATCAAGCGGGTCGAGATCTCCATCGTGGACCGCGCGTGGGAGGAGGGCTGGATCACGCCGCAGCCCCCGAAGACGCGCACCGGCAAGAAGGTCGCGGTGGTCGGGTCCGGTCCGTCGGGTCTGGCGGCGGCGCAGCAGCTGACCCGCGCCGGGCACGACGTGGTCGTGTTCGAGCGGGCCGACGCGATCGGCGGGCTGCTGCGGTACGGCATCCCCGAGTTCAAGATGGAGAAGCGCAGGCTGGACCGGCGGCTGGACCAGATGCGGGCCGAGGGTACGGAGTTCCGCACCGGCGTGAACGTCGGCGTCGACATCACGGCGGAAGAGCTGCGGACTGAGTATGACGCGGTGGTGCTGGCCGGTGGCGCGACCGCGTGGCGCGACCTGCCGGTCCAGGGCCGCGAGATCCCGGGCATCTACCAGGCGATGGAGTTCCTGCCGCTGGCGAACCGGGTGGCGTCGGGCGAGCTGGAGTCGTCACCGATTTCGGCCGAGGGCAAGCACGTCGTGGTGATCGGCGGCGGTGACACCGGCGCGGACTGCGTCGGCACGTCGCACCGGCAGGGCGCGCTTTCGGTGACGCAGCTGGAGATCATGCCCCGCCCGCCGGAGACCCGGTCGGAGGCCCACCCGTGGCCGACGTACCCGATGATCTTCCGGGTGTCCTCGGCGCACGAGGAGGGCGGCGAGCGGCTGTACTCGGTGAGCACGCAGGAGTTCCTCGCCGACGAGGACGGGAACCTGCGGGCGCTGCGGCTGGTCGAGGTCCGCAACGAGGGCGGGAAGTTCGTCGAGGTCGAGGGCACCGAGCGGGAGCTGCCCGCGCAGCTGGTGCTGCTGGCGATGGGCTTCGTCGGCCCGCAGCGCGAAGGCCTGCTCGAGCAGCTCGGCGTGGAGCTGGACGCGCGCGGCAACGTCGCGCGGGACGCGGATTTCCGCACCAGCGTGGAGAACGTGTTCGTGGCCGGTGACATGGGCCGCGGGCAGTCGCTGATCGTGTGGGCGATCGCCGAGGGCCGCTCCGCCGCGGCCGGTGTGGACGCCTACCTGACCGGCCGGAACGTCCTGCCGGCGCCGATCGCGCCGACGGACCGGCCGATCGCCTAGAGCCCCGGGGCGGGCCGCCGCGGCAACGAAGCCACGACGGCCCGCCCCGAGCCCAGCTCTTCGCGCCACCGCCCTTCGCGCCACACCGAAGCGGCGCGGATTCCAGGTGACGCAGGCGAACCCTCTGCTCGCGCACGAGCAGAGGGCTCAGTACGCCGGTCCCGTAGGCCGCGCAGGTTCCGCGAGGCGCGCCGCGAGGGGCGCCGCGCCACGCGCGCCGCTATTCCCGCCCGTCCCGTCGCGCGCGGTGGGGCAGCACCACCGCCGCAATGGCGGGAGGCCCTCAGACTGGACCTCTGCTTTCGCTCGCGAGTTTCAATTGCAGCACCCCGAGTGCCGGAGCGCCCCGAGGCCCGCCGCGCCACGCGCGCCGCTACGTTCCGCCACCGAGCTAGGCGTCGCGCGCGATGGACCAGCGCCACCGCCGCAATGGCGCGAGGCCCCCAGGCGAACCCTCTGCTCGCGCACGCGAGTTTCGCGTGCAGCCCCCGAGCCCGGCGTGCCGCTACCTCCGCCCGTTCCGCCTCGCAGCTAGGCGTCGCGCTCACGGCGGAGCAGTATCACCGCCACCAGCCCCGCGATCGACGGCGCCAGTCCCACCACGCCGAGCCACGTCGGCACCAACTGTGCGCCGTACTGATCGTCAGGTTCGTGACCGTCAGCGCCGTGCCGAGCACCAGCAGCGTCACGGCCAGCGGCCACGTCCAGCGGCGGCCGCGGCGGTGCGCCCACTCCGTCCCGAGCCAGCCGAGCGCGCCCAGCACCCCCACCGTCACCAGGTATGCGGTGACCGGCGTCGCAGCTTGGCCTGCCCCGTCCGGCCGGTAGGCCGCATACACCCCGCGCAGGTGCGCCGCCAGCGAATCCGCCGAGGCGACCGCCGCCGCGATCGTGCCCAGTTGCAGCACCAGCCCGGCCCACAGCGTCGCGGCTGCCCGGTTCCGACCAGGAGACGCAGCGACGCATGCTGGCCACCGCGGCCGAGGTCGTGGCCCGCACCGGGCTCACGGTCGACCTGGACCACCTCCCGTTCGAGGGGCTGATCCGCCAGGCCGGCGTCGCGCGCAGCGCGGTGTACCGGAAGTGGCCGAACAAGGAGGCCTTCCTCGGCGACCTCCTCCTCGAACTCGCCCGCGGCCAGGCCCCGCTCGGCGCGACGGGCGGGGAGGCGGCAGGCGCCCTGGTCCGGCGGATCCTCCTCGCGCGGCTGGACACGCTCACCATCCCGGACGGCCGCCGCGCCGCCGCCGCGGAGCTGGTCCGCGAGAGCGCACTCCAGGACTTCCGGCACCTGCTCGGCTCGCCGGTGTGGCAGACCTACCCGGCCCTGACCGCGACCGCAGCCGGCCTTCCCGACGGGGACCTCCGCGACCAGGTCGTCGCGGCGCTGGCCGACTCGGAGCGCACGTTCACCGCCCGGATCGCGCAGCCACCGCGGGGTGGCGGACCTGCTCGGGCTGCGGCCGGCAGGCGTGTCGTTCGAGACCATCGCCCACCTCGGCAACGCGCTGGTGCGTGGCCTGATCACGAAGGCGACCACCACGCCGGAACTGGCGGAGCAGCGCACCGCGGCCACGATCGCCGGGGCCCGCGCTCGGCCTGGTCGCGATCACGCAGACCTACCTCGAACCCGGCCCGGACACGTGGACGCGCGCCGAGCTGGACCGGCTGCGCGCACGCCTGGAGAGTGACGCCGACCCGTTCGACCCCTGAGCCGATCGGGTGAAAACCCGCCCGATCCGTACTTGGCCGCCACTCAGCGCGACTTAGGAGCAGGTGACGGCGCCGCACGACAGGGGCCTCGCGGCGCCGCCACCGTAACTGGGGAGAAGCCAAGAGGGGGCGTACATGCCTGTCGACCTGTCCACCACGCTGTCCTGGAAGTCCGCCACCGGTGAAGCGGCCGCCATGCTGGACGAGCTGCAGCCGAACATCCTGAAGGCGCACGTCCGGGACCGCCTCACCGTGTTGTTCCTCGGCTTCGGCGACCCCGCCGAAGCCCGCGCCTTCCTGAAGGGGCTGAGCGGGCTGATGAAGTCCGCACGGATCCACCTGCAGGAGGTCGAGGCGCACAAGCTCACGAAGACAGGCGGCACGCCCTACCTGGGCGTCGGCCTGACCGCGCACGGCTACGCCACGCTCGGCGTCACCGCGCCGGCCGACCCGTCGTTCACCGCGGGCGCGAAGGCGGCGGTCGAGAAGCTCGCCGACCCGGCCGTCGCCGAGTGGGAGGGCCACTACCAGCAGACGATCGACGCCGTGCTCCTCCTCGGCGACGCGACCGCCGGACCGGTCCGCACCCTGCGCCGCCAGGTCGAGGCGCTGCGCCCGGCGTCGGTGACCGTGCTGGGCGAGGAGTCCGGGCTCGGGCTCGCCAACGCGAACGGTGACGGCATCGAGCACTTCGGCTACGTCGACGGGCGCAGCCAGCCGCTGTTCCTCACCGAGGACGTCGACGCCGAGCGGGACACCACCGACGGCGTCAACGACTGGGACCCCTCGGCGCCGCTGGAGCAGGTCCTCGTGCCCGACCCGGCCGCGCCGGACCCGACCGTCCACTTCGGAAGCTACTTCGTGTTCCGCAAGCTGGAGCAGAACGTCCGGCTGTTCAAGGAGGCCGAGCACGATCTCGCGCACGACCTCGGGCTGCGCGGCGAGGACCGGGAGCGGGCAGGCGCGATGCTGGTCGGCCGGTTCGAGGACGGCACCCCGCTGACCGTGCAGAGCGCGCCCGGCTCGCACCACCCGGTCGGCAACGACTTCAGCTACGACAGCGACAAACTGGGCCAGAAGTGCCCGTTCCACGCGCACATCCGCAAGACCAACCCGCGTGGTTCGGGTGGCGCGGAGGCGCCGGAGGAGGAGCGCAAGCACCTGATGGCCCGGCGCGGCCAGACCTACGGCCGCCGCCACGACGACCCGAACGCGGACCTGCCGCCGCGGCTGCGCCCTGCGAAGGACGTCGGCCTGCTGTTCATGGCCTTCAACTCGAACCTGGGCAACCAGTTCGAGTTCACGCAGCAGATCTGGGCGGACAACCCCGCGTTCCCGTTCCCGCCGGACGGTTCGCGGCCGGGTCTCGACCCGGTCATCGGGCAGGGCGCGCGGGCACCGCAGAAATACGCCCCGGAATGGGGCCACAACAACGTGGTCGAGGCGACCGATCCCATTCCGCAGGCGGTCACGATGAAGGGCGGCGAGTATTTCTTCATGCCGTCACTTGCCTTCCTGCGGAGTCTGTGAGTGAAATTCCGACAGCCCGCCGGATTTCCTCGCGGCGGCTGTTGCGGTGATCGGGTTTCCAAGGCGCGCGCGAGGCGGTATTACTTATGCGTGGACAGGCATGAGCGGCTGAACACGCTGCTCGAAATGATCGGGCAGCAGGGGCGGATCGAGGTAGACCAAGCGGCGGCGAAACTGAACGTTTCCCCCGCCACGATCCGGCGCGATCTCGATCATTTGGCAGGCCGCCAATTGCTCACCAGAGCCCGGGGCGGCGCCGTGCCCGGCAACGTCGCCTACAACCTCCCCGGGCGCAACCACGCCGACCGGCACTCGGTGGAAAAGCGCCGCATCGCCGAGGCCGCGGCCCGGCTGGTGAATCGGGGAATGGTGATCGGGTTCAACGGCGGCACCACCACGACCGAGGTCAGCAGGGCGATCGCCAGCCGCCCGGATTTCAACGACCGCGGCAGTTCGCCGGTGCTGACGGTGGTGACGAACGCGGTGAACATCGCGCACGAGCTGACCGTGCGGCAGAGCATCCGGCTGGTCAGCACCGGCGGGGTGGCGCGGCCGCAGTCGTTCGAGCTGACCGGGCACCTGGCGGGGATGGTGCTGGAGGAGGTCAGCCTGGACCTCGCGTTCATCGGGGTGGACGCCGTCGACCCGCTGCGGGGCGCCTACGCGCACCACGAATCCGAGGCGGCGATCAACAAGCTGCTGGCGCACCGCGCGAAGAAGGTCGTGGTGGTGACCGACAGCTCGAAACTGGGCGCCTACGCGTTCGCCCGCATCTGCCCGACGCTCGACATCGACCTGCTGATCACCGATTCGGCCGCCGAGCCGAGTCTGGTGTCGGCCTTCGAACTCGAGGGCGTGCGGGTGACGCTCGTCTGAGCTGAAACGCGCTGGCCGCGTTCAGCCCGCACTGGCATCACCCGGCAGGCCGCGCCCGAACCGCCGCAGCCGTCGCTCGACCACATCCGCCCAGCCGAACCCCGGTGCCAGCACCGCGGGCAAGCCACGCTCACACGAAGCGCACCGGCGCCGGCCCCGCAGGCGAGCGCCACTCACCCCACCCAGCACGCCGCGCCCCGGACAGCCGCAACCGCACCACCACATCCCCGGCCCATCCCAGCGGCAGCGACCACAGGCGAGCACCACGCTCAGCGCACGCCGGGCAGCCCCTCCGGCGCCCCACGCTCGATCAACCGCAGCAAGGCATCCGTGTCCAGGCGCTCCTCGACGGCGTCCGCGAGCCGGTCCAGCATCGACTCGCGCAGGGTGGCGAACCCGGGCGCGTCCCCGGCCGGCGACCAACTCACCCCGGCCTGCGCCGCCGCCTCGGCGAGCCACGCCCGGCGGAAACCGTCGTTGTCCAGGGTGCCGTGCCAGGTCGTGCCCCATACCGCGCCGCGGCGCCAGCCGTCCAGGAACGGCTCGGCCGCACCAGTCGGCGTCGAGCTGCCGTGGTGGATCTCGTAGGCCGCGACCTCGTGCCCGCGCCACCGCGCGACCGGCCTGCCGAGCACCTTGTCCGCGCTGAACGACACCCGCGTCGGCAGCAGGCCGAGCCCCGGCACCGTGCCCGCGCCCGACTCGACATCGTCCACAATGGTCTCCGCCAGCATCTGGTAACCGCCGCAGATGCCGAGCACCGGGCGCCCCGCGGCGGCCCGCGCGGCCAGCGCCGGCTCCAAGCCACGCTCCCGCAACCACCGCAAATCGCCCACTGTGGCACGCGTTCCGGGCAGCACCACCAGGTCCGCGGCCCGCACGGTGTCCGGGTCCACGGTCAGCGTGACCGTCACGCCCGGCTCGGCGGCGAGCGCGTCCACGTCGGTCGCGTTCGACGCGCGCGGGAACCGCACCACGGCAACCCGCAGACCACCGGTGGCCTGCTGCTCGTGCCGCCAGCCCGCCGCGGCGAGCGCGTCCTCCGAGTCGATCCACACCCCGTCCAGCCAGGGCAGCACCCCCAGCACCGGCCGGTGCGTCAGCTCCGCGATCCGGTCCAGGCCGGGCCGGAGCAACGCCTCGTCACCGCGGAACTTGTTCACCACCCAGCCGGCGAGCAGCGCCTGGTCCGCGGGCTCCAGCAACGCGACCGTGCCGTACATCGCGGCCAGCACGCCGCCGCGGTCGATGTCGCCGACCACCACGACCGGCAGCCCGAACCGCCGCGCCAGCCCCATGTTCACGTAGTCGCCCTGCCGCAGGTTGATCTCGGCGGGGCTGCCCGCGCCCTCGCACACGACGACGTCGAACCGCGTGCGCAGCTCGTCGAAGGCCTCGAAGGCGATGCGCGCCAGTTCACGGCGGCCGGTGGCGAACTCGCCCGCTTCCAGCGTCCCGAACGGCTTGCCGAGCGCGATCACGTGGCTGCGCCGATCGCTGCCCGGTTTCAGCAGCACCGGGTTCATCGCGGCCTCCGGCTCCACCCCGGCCGCGACCGCCTGCAGCCACTGCGCGCGCCCGATCTCCGCGCCGTCGGCGCAGACCATCGAGTTGTTCGACATGTTCTGCGCCTTGAACGGCGCCACCCGCAGCCCGCGGCGCGCGAGCCACCGGCAGATGCCCGCGGTGACGAGGCTCTTCCCGGCGTCCGAAGTGGTCCCGGCGACCAGCAGGCCCCTCATCGCGCCACCGCCGCGGCCAGCGCGAGCGCAGCCAGCCCGACCGCGCGGGACAACCGGACGGCGCGCCGCAGGTCGCCCGCGTCCGGCGCCGGGCCGTCGCCGAGCGCGCCCCGGTCCTCGACCCGGCCGGCGTAGGTGTTGACGCCGCCCAGCCGCACGCCGAGCGCGCCCGCGAAGGCGGCCTCGATCTGCCCGGCGTTCGGGCTCGGGTGCCGCGCGGCATCGCGCCGCCACACCGCGAGCGACCGGCCGGGGCGGCCGCCCACCACGCGTGCGCACGCGGCGGTGGCGAGCGCGCCCAGGCGGGCGGGCAGCAGGTTGGCGAGGTCGTCACCGCGCGCGGCGGCCCAGCCGAACCGCTCGAAGCGCGGCGTGCGGTGCCCGACCATCGCGTCGAGTGTGTTGAGCGCCCGGTACCCGAGCAGCCCCGGCACCCCGGCCACCGCGCCCCACACCAGCGGCGCGACGACGGCGTCGCTGGTGTTCTCGGCGATCGACTCCGTCGCGGCCCTGGCCAGGCCCTTCTCGTCCAGTTCGGCGGCGTCGCGGCCGCACAGGTGCCCCAGCCGCTGCCGCGCGGCGGGCACGTCGCCCGATTCGAGCCGGACCGCCATCGCCTCCCCCTCCGCCGCCAGGCCCCGGCCGCCGAGCACGGTCCACGTGGCGAGCGCCGTCACCGCCACGCGGGCTAACGGCCGCCGGGCGGCGGCCTGGGCGAGCACGCCGAGCCCCGCCGCGGCACCGACGCAGGTCGCGGCGTATGCGGTGCCGCGGGCCCGCGAATCGGCCCAGACACGCTGCTCCAGCGCCTTCGCCGCGCGCCCGAACAGGGCGACCGGATGCCCGCGGCGCGGATCACCGAAGGCCGCGTCCAGCGCATAACCGGCCACAAGGCCGACCGCGGTCAACGATCTTGCATACACCACACACGGGACGGTAGCCCGTGCACGACAATGCCGGGTATGACCAAGCTGACCCAGCGGCTGGCCGCCTCATTGGAGGCCGCCGCCCGGCTGCTCCGCCGGTACGGGGACGACGAGGCGAAGGTGCTGGTCCTGGGCGGGGTCCGCTCGGGCAAGTCGCGCCACGCCGAGCGTCTGATGGCCCGCCATCCCGAAGTCGTCTACGTCGCGCCCGGCCCGGTGCCTGCCGGCGACGACCCCGAATGGGCGGCGCGGATCGCGCTGCACCAGGCCCGCAGACCGGCGAACTGGCGCACGGTCGAAACCGGCGACCTCGCCACGACGGTCCGGAAGGCGTCGCGGCCGCTGCTGATCGACTGTCTCGGCACCTGGGTCACGCGGGTGCTCGGCGACGTCGGCGCGTGGGACGCGAAGAACGGCTGGGAACTGCGGCTGGACGAGCGGATGGAGGAGTTCCTCGAGGCGTGGCGGATCGCGCACGTGCCGATCGTGGCGGTGACCAACGAGGTCGGCATGGGTGTGGTGCCCGCGACAGCCTCCGGACGGCTGTTCCGTGATGTGCTGGGTGCGCTCAACGACCGCGTCGCGGCCCAGGCGGACAGCGTCCAGCTGGTGGTGGCGGGGCGCGTCCTGCACCTCGACGAAAGGGCTCGGCTGTGACCAGCTTCGACATTCCCGCACCGGACGCGGCCGCGCACGCCGCCGCACTGGAACGGCTGGACGCGCTGGTCAAACCCGTCGGCGCGCTGGGGCGGCTGGAGGAGCTCGCCGCGTGGCTGTGCGCCGCGTCCGGGCAGGTCCCGCCGCCGCCGATCGAGCGGCCGCGGGTGGTCGTGTTCGCCGGGGACCACGGGGTGAGCCGGCTGTCGGCGTACCCGCGTGAGGTGACCGCGGCGATGGTGCGGGTGTTCCTGGCGGGCAAGAGCGGGGTCAACGTGCTGGCCCGCGAGGTCGGCGCGGGGGTCCGGGTGCTGGACATCGCCGTCGACGACGACCTGTCCGACGTGCCCGCGGAAGTGCGGGCGTGGAAGGTCCGGCGTGGTTCCGGGTCGATCGAGGCCGAGGACGCGCTGGAAACAGGCGAGGCGGCGCGGGCCTTCGAGGTCGGCCGCCGGGTCGCCGACGCCGAGGTGGACGACGGCGCGGACCTGCTCATCCCCGGTGACATGGGGATCGGCAACACCGCGGTGGCGGCGGCCCTGGTCGCCGCGGCGCTCGGGGTACCCGCCGAAGAGGTCGTCGGCACCGGGACGGGTGTCGACGAGGCTGGGCGCGCGCGGAAGGTCGCGGTGGTGCGGGCCGCGGTGGAGCGGGCCGGGGAGCGGGTGTCGGACCCGTTCGAGCTGCTCACGGCGCTGGGCAGCGCGTGCGCCGCCGCGACGGCCGGTTTCCTGGTGCAGGGCGCCGTCCGCGGGGTGCCGGTGCTGCTGGACGGGGTGTTCTCCGCCGCCGCGGCCGTAGTGGCCGCGGAGATCGCGCCGGAGGCGGTGCGGTGGTGGCTGGCCGGGCACCGGTCGACGGAGCCGTCGCAGGCGGTCGCGCTGAAGGCGCTCGGGCTGACGCCCATCGTCGACCTGGGCCTGCGTCTCGGCGAGGGCAGCGGAGCGGTCCAGGCGATCCCCACCCTGCGCGCCGCTCGGGCGATCATCGCGGACATGGGTCTGCTGGCCGACCTTGCCTGAGCTTCGCGACCGTGCCGGATGCAGGCGCGCCCGGCACCGCCGGATCACGCGCCGGCGGCTCGCGGGAGGCCGGCCGTGATCGGCGATGCGCTGCGGATGGCGCTCGGCACCCTGACCGCCCTCCCCGTCCCCGCGCCGCGCACCATCGACCGGCGCGTCGCGGGCGGGGCGATGCTGCTGGCGCCGCTCGCCGCGGTGCCGCTCGCCGTTTTGGCCGGGCTCGTCGTCCTCGCGGGGGACGCGCTCGGGCTGCCCGCGATCGCCGTGGCGGGGCTCACGGTCGGCGCGGTGGGCCTGGCCAGCCGGGGGTTGCACCTGGACGGCCTCGCCGACACCGCGGACGGCCTCGGCGCGTCCTTCGACCGCGAGCGCGCCCTGGAGATCATGCGCCGCGGCGATTCGGGTCCCACCGGGGTCGCCACGCTCGTCCTCGTGCTGATCGTCCAGTGTGGAGCGCTCAGCGGCGCGATTTCCGCCGGGCACGGGGTCACCGCCGCCACCGCCGGCACGCTGATGAGCCGCTGGGTGCTGGCGCTGTGCTGCACCCGCGGGGTGCCGTCCGCCCGGCCCGACGGCCTCGGCGCCACCGTCGCGGGCAGCATCCGTCTGCCGTGGACGGTGGCGACCCTGTGTGCCGCCGCCGGTTTCGCCACCCTGGCGCCCGGGCTGGAGTGGTGGCGCGGCCCCGTCGCGGTGGCGGCCGCCGTCGCCGCGGCCGGGCTCGTGTTGTGGCGCTGCACCACCCGGCTGGGCGGCATCACCGGGGACGTGCTCGGCGCGTGCGTGGAGATCGCGGCCGCCGCAGCCTGGCTAGCGCTGGCGCCGTAGCGTGAGGAGCAGCGAGGCCGCCGTCAGCGCCACGCCGAACCAGACGACGCTCGTGACGCCCAGGTGGTCGGCGAACAGCCCGCCGAACAGCGCGCCGAGCGCGATGGACGTGTTGTAGGCCATGGTGTTCAGCGACATCGCGGCCTCGAACGTCTCCGGCGCGGCCGCGAGCGTCATGTTCACCTGGCACAGCTGCACGGCGCCGAACGACAGTCCCCAGAGGACCATCGCGACCACCGCGCCCGCCGGCCCGCTGCCGATCGTGAGCAGCAGCAACATGGACACCACCAGTCCCGCGCAGCCGACGAGGAAACTGCCCCGCAGGCTCCGGTTCACCGTGTACCCGGCGGCGAAGTTCCCGACCGCCCCCGCCGCGCCGAAGACCATCAGCACGACGGTGATGAACACCGGCGGCGCGGAGGCGTTCTCCTCCAGGTAGGGCCGGACGAACGTGTACGCCCCGAAGTGGCCGAGCACGAACAGGACGACGGTGCACAACACCCGGCGCAGCGGGAGGTTCCGGACCGGGAGCGCGAACACCTCCCGGACGGGCACCGCGTTGGCCGACGGCAGCGACGGCACGACGATGGCGACCGCGAGGAACACCAGCACGCTCAGCCCGGCCCAGATGAGGAACGTCGTGCGCCAGTCGGTGAGGCTCTCCACGACGGTCCCCAGCGGGATCCCGGCGACCGTGGCGATCGAGATGCCGGACATCACGACCGCGGCCGCCCGGCTCGCGTGGCGTTCCGGCACGATGCGCATCGCCATGCTCACCCCGATGGCCCAGAACACGCCGCTGGCGAACCCCATCACCAGGCGCGTCGCCAGGATCAGCGGGTAGCTCGGCGACACCGACGTCACCAGGTTCCCCAGCGCCAGCACAGCCAGCAGCGCGGACAGCAGGATGCGCCGGTCGACCCGCCGGGTCCACGCGACGATGAACGGCACGCCGAGACCGGCCGAAACACCTTGCAGGGTGACCATCAGCCCGGCGACGCCCACGGTGACGCCGAGGCTCGTGCTGAGCGGGGTGAGCAGACCGACCGGCATCAACTCGGTGGTGAGGAAGACGAACAGGCTCGCGGTGATCGCCGCGACCCCCGACCACGCTCTCACGGGCGAGAGCGGGCGCACTTCTTGGATGACCATGCCACAAAGCCTCCCGCCCCGCGATCGATGAGTCCAACGCATCTTTGTCATTCCATCGATCACTCGTCATGATTGATCCATGGAGCTCCAGCAGATGCGTTACGTCGTCGCCGTGGCGGAGACCAACAGCTTCACCCGGGCCGCGCAGCGCTGCCTGGTCGTCCAGTCCGCATTGAGCCAGCAGATCGCGCGCCTGGAACGGGAACTGGGCGCCCGGCTCTTCGAGCGCACCAGCCGGCGGGTCCGGCTGACCCCGGCGGGCGCCGCGTTCCTGCCCGCCGCCCGGGAGTGCCTGCACGCGGCCGAGCGTGCGGCCGCCGAGGTCGCCGCGGCGGTCGGCGAGGTCCGCGGGCGCCTCGCCGTCGGGTCGATCTCCACCGTCGCCGCGGTCGACATCCCGGCCGCACTGCGGGAGTTCCACCAGCGCCACCCCAACGTGCGGGTCAGCCTGCGGGTGAGCCCGAGCGAGGAACTCACCGAGCGGGTCGTGCGGGGCGCGGTCGACGTGGCGTTCCTGGGGCTGCCCACGACCACGCGACCCGAGGGCGTGCACGCGCGCGAACTCGCCAGGGACACCCACGTCGCGATCGTCGCGCCGGACCACCCCCTCGCCGGCGAACCGGCGGTCGACCTGAAGCGGCTCGCCGGCGAGACGTTCGTGGACCTGCCCGCGGCGACGGCCGGCCGGGTGCAGAGCGACCAGGCGTTCGCCGCGGCGGGCCTGGACCGGGACGTCGCCTTCGAGGTGACCAACGCCGCGCTGCTGGCGCGGATGGTCCGGCAGGGTCTCGGCGTGGCGATGCTCCCGTCCGCCTACGTGCCCCAGCTGACGGGGGTGGTCACCATCGAGGTCACGGACGCGCCGGCCCGCGTCGAGTACGTCGCGTGGAGCCGCTCCGGCCCGACGCCCGCGGCGGCCGCTTTCCTCGCGCTGCTGGGCATCCCGGAGTCAGCGCAGGCGTCGTAGCGCGTCCAGGAAGGAGTCGGTCACCGCGGGCTCCCGGACCGCGATCCGCAGCCAGTCGCCGTCCAGGCCGGGGAACGTGTCGCCGCGGCGGACGGCGTATCCCGCCGCCCGCAGGCGCAGCCGCAGGTCCGCCGCGCCGGGGATCCGCACCAGCACGAACGGACCGCGCGGCTCACCGGCCACCTCGACGCCCAGCGAGCGCAGCCCGGCGATCAGGTGCTCCCGGTCCTGCTCCGCCCGCACGGCCAGCTTGTCCGCCTCGTCCAGCGCCGACGGCCGCATGCAGGCGACCACCGCCCGCGCGGCGAGCGTCGACACCGACCACGGCGGCTGCACGGCCCGCAGCATGTCCACAAGCGACGGTTCGGCCAGCAGATAGCCCGCGCGCAGGCCCGCGATGCCCCACGTCTTCGTCAGGCTGCGGATCACCACCACACCCGGAATCCGTTCCCCCGCCAGGCTTTCCGGCTCGCCGGGCACCGCGTCCAAAAAGGCCTCGTCCACCACCAGCACCCGGCCAGGTCGCACGAGCGCACGCAACGCGGACGCCGGGTGCAACACGGAAGTCGGGTTCGTGGGATTGCCGACGAACACCAGGTCCGCGTCCGCGGGCACCGGTCCCAGCCTGAAACCGTCCGAAGCGGACAACACGACCCGGTCGACCTCGTGGCCCGCCGCGCGCAGCGCCGCCTCCGGCTCGGTGAACTGCGGGTGCACCACCACCGCATGCCGCGGCCGCAAGGCGTTGGCCAGCAACGTGAACGCCTCCGCCGCGCCCGCCGTCACCAGCACGTCCGACACCTCACGGCCGTGCCGCGCGGCGACCGCCTCGGCAGCCGCGCCCGGATCGGGATAAGCGGCCAGGTCTTCCAGCGCCGCGGCCAGCTCCGCGCGCAGCCACGGCGGCGGCGACGGCAGCCGGACGTTCACCGCCAGGTCCACCAGGCCGTCCCCGACCTCGCGATCCCCGTGGTGGTGCAGGTCGTAGTCAGCCACGCGCGTGCACCGCCGCCGCGAACCGGTGCGCCAGCGCGGGGTGCCCGGCCCAGTGGACGTGCAGGTAGGACGCATGCAGCGTGGGCGAGGCGAAACCCTCGGCGACGCCATCCCACTCCCACGCCGGCACCGCGCCCGCCCGCGGCGTCACCACGGTCCGGTGGAACTCGTGCCCGGTCACCCGCTCCCCGGCGCGAGCCAGCAGGTGGTCCTGCGCGGCGGAAGCCGTCCGGTACCCGAGCGCGCCCCGCTTGGTCATCTCCGCCGACGCGTCCAGCGCTCCCACCATCGGCAGCCCGTCCAGCTCCCCGCACAGGTACAGCAACCCAGCGCACTCCGCCACCACCGGCATCCCACTCCGGATCGCCGCGGCCAGCTCCTCGCGCAACGGCGCGTTCGCCGACAGGTCCTCGACGTGCACCTCCGGGAACCCGCCCCCGAAGTACAACCCGGCACACCCCTCGGGAAGCGCCTTGTCGTGCAACGGATCCAGGTCCACCACGTCCACACCGGACGCCGCGAGCAACTCCACCGTCTCGGTGTAGCGGAACGTGAACGCCGGCCCCGCGGCCGCCGCGACCACCCGGCGCGGTCCCGAATACGACCCGGTCGGCTCCCACGCCGGCGCGCTGAGCGGACCGGCCGTCCGCGCCACCCGCACGATCGCTTCCAGGTCGACGCCATCGGCCACCCACGCGGCCAGCTTCGGCAGCAGTTCCCGGGACTCGGCGTCCCGTTCGGCGGCGGGCACCAGCCCGAGGTGACGGCTCGGCGCGTGGATGTCGTCGCTGCGCCGCAACGCGCCCAGCACGGGGATCCCGGTGCGCACCAGCGCCGCGCGGATCTCCTCCTCGTGCCGGGGCGACCCCAGCTTGTTGAGGATGACGCCCGCGATCTCGACGCCCGGCTCGTAGCGCGCGAACCCGAGCACCATCGCCGCGACGCTGCGGCTCGCCGCCGACGCGTCCACCACGAGCACCACCGGCGCGCCCAGCAGCCGCGCGACGTGCGCGGTCGACGCGTAGCCCTCGGTGCCGAGCTGCCCGTCGAACAGGCCCATCACGCCTTCGATCACCGCGATGTCCGCGCCCGCGGAACCGTGCCGAAGCAACGGCGCCAACAGATCTTCGCCCTGCAGGAACGGATCCAGGTTGCGCGGCGGTCGTCCGGTCGCCAGCGAGTGGTAGCCGGGGTCGATGAAATCCGGCCCGACCTTGTGCCCGGACACCGCCAGCCCGCGCGCCCGCAACGCGGCCATCAGCCCGGTCGCGATCGTCGTCTTGCCGTGCCCGGACGCGGGCGCGGCGATGACGACGCGATTCACCATTCGATGCCCCGCTGGCCCTTTTGCCCGGCGTCCATCGGGTGCTTGACCTTCGTCATGTGCGTCACCAGGTCGGCGGCCTCGATCAGCTCCTCGGGCGCGTTGCGGCCGGTGATCACCACGTGCTGCCGGCCCGGCCGGTCGCGCAGAGCGGCGACCACCTCGGCGGTGTCGATCCAGCCCCAGTGCAGCGGGTAGGTGAACTCGTCGAGCACGTAGAAGTCGTGGCGCTCCTCGGCGAGGCGGCGCTTGATCTCCGCCCAGCCCTCCCGCGCGTTGGCGGCGTGGTCCTCGTCCGACCCCTGCTTGCGCGACCAGCTCCAGCCCTCGCCCATCTTGTGCCATTCGACCGGCCCGCCCTGGCCGCCGCTTTCGTGCAGGGCGCCCAGCGCGCGGAAGGCGTTCTCCTCGCCCACCTTCCACTTCGCCGACTTGACGAACTGGAACACGCCGATCGACCAGCCTTGGTTCCACGCCCGCAGCGCCATCCCGAACGCGGCGGTGGACTTGCCCTTCATCTCACCGGTGTGCACGGCGAGCAGCGGCCGGTTGCGGCGCTGGCGCGTGGTGAGGCCGTCGTCCGGCACGACCAGCGGTTTCCCCTGCGGCATCAGGCAGCCCTCCTGCGTACCTCGGTGGCCAGCGTGTCGGCGGCGACCTCGCCCAGCGGCACGTGCTCGCCGCCCAGCCGCGCGGCCAGTTCCGCCGCGAGCCCCAGCCGCATGCGCCCGGTCTCGCAGTCCATCACCACGGACGCGACGCCCGCACCGGCCAGCATGTCCGCGGCCTGCTGCGAGCGCGCGACCGCGTCCGCGCCGCTGGTGGCCCGGCCGTCGGTGACCACGACCAGCAGCGGACGACGGCGCGGGTCCCGCACCGCCTCGACCCGCAGCACGCGCGCGGCCTCCAGCAGTCCTTCCGCGAGCGGCGTCCGCCCGCCGGTCGGCAAGCCCTCCAGGCGCGCGGCGGCGGCCTCGACACTGATCGTCGGCGGCAGCGCCAGCTCGGCGGCGCCCGCCCGGAACGTCACCAGCCCGACCTTGTCCCGCCGCTGGTAGGCGTCCAGCAGCAGCGACAGGACGGCGGCCTTGACCTCCCGCATCCGGGACCGGGCCCCCATCGAGCCGGACGCGTCGACGCAGAACAGCACGAGGTTGCCCTCGCGGCCCTCACGCAGTGCGAACCGCAGGTCGCTCGGCCGGA
This sequence comes from Amycolatopsis thermoflava N1165, assembly GCF_000473265.1. Lineage (NCBI taxonomy): Bacteria > Bacillati > Actinomycetota > Actinomycetes > Pseudonocardiales > Pseudonocardiaceae > Amycolatopsis > Amycolatopsis thermoflava. The sequence continues at coordinate 7,440,002 of NZ_KI421511.1, read as the reverse complement.
GCACCAGGCCGGCGCCCTCGCGACCGCGGGAGCGCTGGTGCGGCGCGGCTGCCCGCACGGTCGCGACCAGGTGCGGCCGCCCCGCGCGCGTGCCGGGCGGCCGGACGCCGATGGTCCGCCCGGCGTCGGTCACCGCGCGGGACCGCTTGCCGTGCGCCCCCTCCCCGAGACCGGCGACGCTGAACATCCTGGCCCGGTACGGCTTTCCGGCGCCGACGGACTGCTGCTCGCTCCCACCGCCGCCGGGTTCCCCGCCGCTGTCGTTCTGCTGCCCCTGCGGGGTTTCGGCCGGGGCGTCGGAACCCGAGCCGGGGCCGTCGTCGTCCGGCGGACCGGGGTCCTCCGGCGGCTCGGCGTCGCGCAGCGCCTGTTCCAGCTGCTCCTCGTCGATCCCGGGCGCGTCGAACGGGTTGCGGCGGCGCCGGTGCGGCAACGCGAGCCGCGCCGCGACGCGGATGTCCTCTGTGGACACATCGGTGCGCCCGCTCCACGCCGCGTGGGCGACCGCGGTGCGGGCGGTGACGATGTCCGCGCGCATCCCGTCGACCTCGAACGCCGCGCACACCTCGGCGATCTGCCGCAACGCCTCGTCGCTCAGCTCGACCGACGGCAGGAGCTTCTGCGCCGCCGCGATCTCGGCCGCGAGCTGGGCGTCGGTGTCCTCGAACCGCGCGGCGAACGCGTCCGGGTCCGCCTCGTAAGCCAGCCGACGGCGGATCACCTCGGCGCGCTGCTCCGGATCGCGGCTCGCGGCCACCTCGACGGTCAGCCCGAACCGGTCGAGGAGCTGCGGCCGCAGCTCGCCTTCCTCCGGGTTCATGGTGCCGATCAACACGAACCGCGCCGCGTGCGACACCGACACGCCCTCGCGCTCGACGGTCGCGCGGCCCATCGCCGCCGCGTCGAGCAGCGTGTCGACCAGGTGGTCGTGCAGCAGGTTGACCTCGTCGACGTAGAGCAGGCCGCGGTGCGCGGCGGCGAGCAGGCCGGGCTGGAAGTCGGTGACGCCTTCGGTCAGCGCGCGTTCCAGGTTGAGCGACCCGATCACGCGGTCCTCGGCCGCGCCGACCGGCAGCTCGACCAGCCGCGCCGGGCGGCGGACCGCGCGCGTGCCGTGGGGCGCGTCGGGGCAGTTCGGGTCGGGCGCGGCGGGGTCGCAGGAGAACCGGCAGCCCTCGACGACGTCGACCTCGGGCAGCAGGCCGGCCAGCGCGCGCACCATCGTGGACTTCGCGGTGCCCTTCTCGCCGCGCACCAGCACGCCGCCGATGGCCGGGGAGATCGCCGAGAGCACCAGTCCGAGCCGGAGGTCCGGCATCCCGACGACGGCGGTGAACGGATACGGCCTCAAGCGAACTCCTTCGCCACGCGCGGGTGTCCTCGCCCGCCTGAACAGGGCACGTGCCGGGCACGTAACGGCCGCCGAAGCTCTGGCTCCCGGCCCGCGGGCCGGTCACAGTGGCGGGACCGCCCCGGAATCGCACCGGGTTCCTGCGGCGACCGTCCCCAGGATCATCGCATACGGTCAGCCCCGTGAGGATCGTCGTTGTGGGTGTCCCGGCCGACGGGTGGGCCGGGCTGACCGAGCCCGCGCGCGCCGAGATCGCGGCGGCCGAGGTGCTGTTCGGCGGCCGCCGCCAGCTCGACCTGGTGCCGCTCGACGTGCCGAAAGTGGCGTGGCCGAGCCCGCTGCTGCCCGCGCTGGACGGCCTGTTCGCCGAGCACGCCGGACGCCGGATCGGCGTGCTGGCCAGCGGGGATCCGCTGCTGTCCGGCATCGGGACGACGCTGGTCAGGCGGTTCGGCGCGGAGCACGTGCGGATCGTGCCCGCGGTGTCGTCGGTCGCGCTCGCGCGGGCCAGGATGGGCTGGTCCGCGGAGGAGACCGAGGTGGTCAGCGTCGTCGGCCGCAGCGTGCACCGGGTGAGCCGCGCGCTCGCACCGGGGGCGCGGCTGGTGGTGCTCAGCTCCGACGGCGGCACGCCCGCGGAACTCGCCGAGGTGCTGGTGGCAAGGGGTTTCGGCGAGAGCAAACTCACGGTGCTGGAGCAGCTCGGCGGTCCGGCCGAGCGCCGCGTCGAAGGTTTCGCGCGAGACTGGTCACACCCGGCGGGCGACCCGTTGAACGTCGTCGCTGTCGAGTGCTCAGGCCCGGCGTTGCCGGCCCTGCCCGGGCTGCCGGACGACGCCTTCGAACACGACGGGCAGATCACCAAGCGGGACCTGCGGGCGAGCGCGCTGGCCCGGCTCGCGCCGGTGCCCGGCGAGCTGCTGTGGGACGTCGGCGCGGGCGCCGGCAGCGTCGGGATCGAGTGGTCGCGGGCACATCCGGCGAACCGCGCGATCGCCGTCGAGCGCAGTGCGGAACGGGCCGCGCGGATCCAGCGCAACGCGGACCGGCTGGGGGTGCCAGAGCTGCGGGTCGTGACGGGTGCGGCGCCCGAGGTCCTGGCCGACCTGCCCACGCCCGACGCGGTGTTCGTCGGCGGCGGTCTGGCGTCGCTGGACGTCTGCCTGGACGCGCTGCGGCCCGGCGGACGGCTCGTCGCCCACGCGGTGACGCTCGACTCGGAACAGGCGCTGGCGACGGCATACCAGCGACACGGCGGCGAGCTGACCCGGATCGCCGTCGAGCACGCCGCGCCGCTCGGCGGATTCGCCGGCTGGACCCCGGCCCGGACCGTGACGCAATGGAGTTTCGTGAAATGACCGTGTTCTTCATCGGCGCCGGCCCTGGCGCGGCGGACCTGATCACCGTGCGCGGCCGCGACCTGCTGGCGCGCTGCGGGGTCTGCCTGTACCCGGGCAGCCTGACGCCGCCCGACCTGCTCGCCCACTGCCCCGCGGACGCGCGCCGGATCGACACGGCGGACCTGTCGCTGGACCAGATCGTCGGCGAGCTGGTCGCGGCGGACCGCGCGGGCCACGACGTGGCGCGGCTGTGCTCGGGCGACCCGTCGATCTACAGCGCGGTGGCCGAGCAGATGCGCCGCCTCGACGCGGCCGGCGTGCCGTACCAGGTGGTGCCCGGCGTGCCCGCGTTCGCCGCGGCGGCCGCGGAGCTGGGGCGCGAACTGACGGTGCCGACGATCGGGCAGAGCCTGGTCATCACGCGCGTCCAGGCCCGCTCGACGGCCATGCCGGAGGGCGAGACGCTGGCGAACTTCGCCGCGACCGGCACGACGCTGGCCGTGCACCTGGCGATCAACCGGATCGAGCAGGTGGTCGAGGAGCTGCTGCCGCACTACGGCGCGGACTGCCCGGTGGCCGTGGTGCACTGCGCGAGCCAGCCGGGGCAGCGGATCCTGCGCGGGATTTTGTCGCGGATCGCGCAGGAGGTGCGCGCCGCGGGAATCGACCGCGCGGCGGTGATCTTCGTGGGCCGCGTCCTGGGGGCGGAGAAGTTCCCGGACAGCTACCTGTACTCGGCGGCGCGGGACCGGTCGGAAAAGCTCAGGCCCCGCTGACCCCGACCACGTTCCCCGCCCGGTCGATCACCAGCACGTCCACCGCGACCGGCGCCGGGGCCAGCACCGACGCCGCGAACGCCCGCGCCCGGTCCGCGACCGCCTCGCCGATCGGGAAGCCCGCCTCCTGCGACAGCTGCAGCGCGTGCAGCGCCGTGTTCGCCTCGAGAATCCGCGCGGCCAGCGGCTTGGGCGCCAGCGAGGCCAGCAGCGCGAGGTCCACTTGCGACCGCTTCGAGTGCAGGTCCAGGTGCCCGGCCGCGAGCTTCGACATCTTCGCGAACCCGCCCGCGATCGTCAGCCGCGGCACGGGATGGCGCTTCACGTACTTGAGCACCGCGCCCGCGAAGTCCCCCATGTCGAGCAACGCCGTCTCCGGCAGCCCGTACCGCGCGGCGACCGCCCGCTCCGACGTGCTGCCCGTCGCGCCGGCGACGTGTTCGTGCCCCAGCGCCCGCGCGACGTCGACCCCGCGCCGGATGCTGTCGATCCACGCCGAGCACGAGTACGGCACCACCACGCCGGTCGTGCCGAGGATCGACAGCCCGCCGAGGATGCCGAGCCGCGGGTTCCACGTCTGCCGCGCCAGCTCCTCGCCCTCGGGCACGGAGATCTCGACCACGACATCCCCGGCATCGCCGAACGCGGCCGCGACCCGCCGCACCGCCTCGGTCATCAGCCGCCGCGGCACCGGGTTGATCGCCGGCTCGCCGACCGGCAACGGCAGCCCGGGCAGGGTCACCGTCCCCACCCCGATGCCCGCGCGGAACGTCACGCCGCTGCCCGGCTCGCCGCGCCGGACGGTGGACAGGATCAGCGCGCCGTGCGTCACGTCCGGGTCGTCACCGGCGTCCTTGATCACCCCGGCGGTGGCCGAGTCCGCGTCCAACCGCTCGGTGGCCAGCGCGAACGCCGGGCGCCGCCCCTGCGGCAGCTCCACCTCGACCGGGTCGGGGAACTCGCCGGTGAGCAGCGCGGTGTACGCGGCCGTGGTGGCCGCGGTCGCACACGCTCCGGTGGTCCACCCGTACCTCATCACCAGGCAGTATGGCTGGCGTGACGGAAGTACTCGTGCTCGGAGGCACCGGTGAGGCCCGCGCGCTGGCCGCCGGGCTCGTGCGACGCGGCGTCGCGGTCACGTCGTCGCTGGCCGGGCGGGTCGCCAACCCGCGTCTGCCGGTCGGCGAGGTGCGCGTCGGCGGCTTCGGCGGGCCGGACGGCCTCGCGCGCTGGCTGACCGAGCACGGCACCGCCGCCGTGGTGGACGCCACACATCCGTTCGCCGAACGCATCGGCGCCTCCGCCGTCGAGGCCGCGCATCGGGCGGACGTCCCTCTGCTGCGCCTGCAGCGCCCCGGCTGGCAGCAGGGCCCCGGCGACGACTGGCACTGGGTGGACACCCTCGGCGAGGCCGCCGACCTGGTGGAACGCCTCGGCGACCGGATCTTCCTCACCAGCGGCCGCCAGGGACTGTCCGCCTTCGCGCGCTGCACGCGACCGCACTTCCTGGCCCGCTGCGTCGACCCGCCGGAGCCGCCGCTGCCGCCGCGCCTGGAGATCCTCCTCGACCGCGGCCCGTACACCGTCGAAGGCGAGACCGCGCTGCTGCGTGAGCACCGCATCGACGTGCTGGTCACCAAGGACAGCGGCGGCGACATGACCACCGCGAAGCTCGTCGCGGCCCGTCAGGAGGGCGTGCCGGTGGTCGTCGTGCGGCGCCCGCCGCGCCCGCCCGCGCACACCGTCGCGGACGTGGACGCCGCCCTGCGCTGGGTGTCGGCGATCCTGGACGCATGATCGAGGAGTTCTACGAGGTCCTGCGGCGACGGCGGGACGTGCGCGCGGAGTTCACCGGCGAGCCCATCGACGACGAGGTGCTGACCCGCGTGCTCGAGGCCGCGCACTCCGCGCCCAGCGTCGGACTCACCCAGCCGTGGGATTTCGTGCTCGTCGAGAGCACCCGGACGCGCACCGCGTTCCGCGACCACGTGCTCGCCGAGCGCGAGGTGTTCGCCGCGTCGCTGCCGCCGGAGCGCCGGGAGACCTTCGCGCCGATCAAGATCGAGGGCATCCTGTCGTCCTCGCTCGGTATCGTCGTGACCTACGACGAGAGCCGCGGCGCGCCGGACGTGCTCGGCCGCCACGCGATCGCCGACGCCGGCCTGTATTCGGTGTGCCTGGCCATCCAGAACCTCTGGCTGGCGGCCACCGCGGAGGGCCTCGGCGTCGGCTGGGTGAGCTTCTACCGCGAGGATTTCCTGCGCGACCTGCTCGGGATCCCGGCCGGGGTGCGGCCGGTGGCGTGGCTCTGCCTCGGCCCGGTGACCCGGCTCCAGGACATTCCGGACCTGGAGCGCCACGGGTGGCGCGAGCGGCGGCCGTTGTCGGCCGCGACGCACCGTGAGCGGTTCGGCACACCCCCATCCCGAAGCGAGCGCGAGGAAGCATCGCGATAGCGTTCTGCCAATGTGGATGGCCAGCAGGACACCTACTGTCGCACCGGATGAGGTGACCGACCCGGACCAGCCGGGCACTTCGGCACGCACCTCCCCGGAGCGACCTCGCACGTTCTTGTGGCGGCTCCTCGCCGTCGTACTGGGCCTGTTCGCCGCGGGTTGCGCGGTCGCCTTCCCGTTGCTGCCGGTCGTCCAGGACACGGCGAAGATCGTGTGGCCGGCCGGCAGCGACACGCGCCCGGTGAACGCCCCGCTCGTCGGCTACTGGGCGCAGGACCTGCAGGTCGGTGTGCCGTGCGCGACGATCCAGTCGCTCGACGCGCGCACCGCGGGCGCGGGGCTGCTGTTCTCGACCGTGCCGCCCGCCCGCGCGGGCAACGGCGCCGGCCTGCAGCTCAACGTCCAGGACGGCGTGCTCACCGCGACCAGCCGCGGCCAGCAGGTCGCGCGCCAGCCGCTGCCGGCCGCGGGGTGCGACGTGCGGGTCAGCTCGACCGCGACGCACACCACCCTGTCGGTGGCGGGCACCCCGGTCTACGACTCGACGGGCGACGTCCGGCCACGCGTGCTGGGCATCTACACCGACATCTCGTCGGCGCGGGACCCGATCGCCGGCCTGTCGGTCGGCATCACCCCGGACACCCGCTACCAGTCGTCCCCCACCGGGTTGAAGGTCGGCATCGGCGTGTTCGGCGTGCTGTCGCTGATCGGCTGCCTGATCGCGGTCAACCGGCTGGACTCGGGCACCGCGCGGCGCGCGCCGCGGTGGGCGCCGATCGGCTGGTGGAAGCTCACCAAGCGGGACGTGACCGTCTTCGGCGTGCTCGGCGCGTGGGTGTTCATCGGGCCGGTGACCTCGGACGACGGCTACATCCTGACCATGGCCAGAGTCGCCGACCAGGTGGGTTACCTGACCAACTACCACCGGTGGTTCGGCGTCGCGGAGGCGCCGTTCGGGTGGAACGACCACATCTACGAGCTGATGGCGACGGTGTCCACGGTGCCGCCGTGGATCCGGTTGCCGTCGTTCCTGCTCGGCGTGCTGAGCTGGCTGCTGATCAGCCGTGAGGTGCTGCCGCGGCTGGGCAAGGAGGTCCGGATCAGCCCGGCGGCGGGCTGGGCCGCGGCCGTGGTGTTCCTGGTGTGGTGGCTGCCGTTCAACAACGGTGTGCGTCCCGAGCCGTGGGCGGCGCTGGGCTCGCTGATCGCGCTGTGCGCCGTGGAGCGCTCGCTGGTCACGCGGCGTCTGCTGCCGCTGTGCCTCGGCCTGATCGGGGCCGCGTTCGCGCTGGCCGCGACGCCGACCGCGTTGATCGCGGTGGCGCCGTTCCTGGTGGCCGCGAAGCCGTTGTTCCACCTGCTGCGCAGCCGGGCCCGCGATTCGGGCTGGGCCGCGGTGCTGGCGCCGATCGCGGCGGCCGGGTTCATCGTGCTGATCGTGGTCTTCGCCGACCAGACGTTCTCGACGGTGATGGAGGCGACCCGCCTGCGTGGCTCGGTCGGCCCGAACAAGTCGTGGTACGAGGAGCTGTCGCGGTACGAGCTGCTGTTCGAGAGCAGCGCGGACGGCGCGCTGACCCGCCGGTTCCCGGTGCTGCTGCTGATCCTGTGCACCGGCACCTGCCTTGTGGTGCTGCTGCGCCGCGGCCGCATCCAGGGTGCGGCGCTGGGTCCGGCCCGCCGCCTGATCGGCACCGTGGCGCTGTTCTTCCTGCTGCTGGCGCTGACCCCGACCAAGTGGACGCACCACTTCGGCGCGTTCGCCGGTGTGGGGGCTGCGATGGCGGCGCTGACCGCGCTGGCGACGAGTTCGACGGTGCTGCGGTCGCGGCGCAACCGGGCGGCGTTCACCGCCGGGTTGCTGGTGGTGTCCGCGCTGGCCGCGACGGGCCCGAACGCGTACTGGTTCGTGTCCAGCCTCGGTGTGCCGTGGTGGGACAAGGCGCCGTCGATCAAGGGCTACCACCTGTCCACGGCGCTGCTGCTGGCCGCGGCGGTGGCGGCGGTGTTCGCGTTCGTGGAGAACGTGCGCATGCAGCGGCCGGGTGCGCCGCCGCCGGTGCAGGAGCGGCGTGGCCGGGCGCTGCGGCTGGGCGCGACGTCGCTGGTCGTGGTGTGCGGCGCGGTCGTGGTGTTCGAGGTCGCCAGCATGGCGAAGGGCATCCAGAAGCAGATGTCGACGGGCAGTTACAGCCTGGCCGCGGCGAACGTGGACCACTTGTTCGGCAAGAGCTGCAACCTGTCCGATCACGTGATGGTCGAGCAGGACCCGGTGTCGAGCATGCTCAAACCGGTGTCGGCGGTGACCGTGCCGGAGACCACGGCGCAGGAGAACTCGACGCTGCCGCGGCCCGAGGACGAGGGCAACGAGAAGTCGTCGGCGGGTTTCCACACCGACGGCAACGGCGACGAGGACCCGCTGAACTCGCCGCCGCACGGTTTCACCACGGCGACCGTGCCGATGTGGAGCAGCTACCACGAGGGCTCCGCGACGGGCCGGCTGCGCACCGACTGGTACGCGCTGCCGGACCAGCACGCGGGCGCGCAGGTGACGATCGCCGCCGCGGCGCCCCCGGGCAAGGCGACGAGCGTGGCGCTGGAGTTCGGCCGGGAGACGCCGGCGGGCGTCGAGGTGGTCCGGTCGACGACCGTGCTGGCGGAGAACGTCGGCACCGGGGCGTCGGCGGACGAGACGAAGTGGGCCGACGAGCGGCTCGACATCGGTGATCTGCCCGCGGACGTCAACCGGGTGCGCGTGGTGGCCAAGGACGACGACATCACGGGCGACGGCTGGGTCGCGGTGAGCGCCCCGCGCGTGCCGACGTTCACCACTCTCACGCAGCGGGTGGGCAGCGCGCCGGTCTACATGGACTGGCCCGCGGCGTTCGTGTACCCGTGCATGAACCCGGTCGCCTCGCACGACGGCATCTCGCAGATCCCGGCGTACCGCATCACCGCGGGTGATCTGGCCGCGGAGGCCGGGGTGGCGGACAACATCGGCGGCGGGCCGAACGGGTGGATCGAGGAGCTGGCCGACCAGCCCGAGGTGCCGAGCTACCTGGAGGGCGACCAGTCCGGCCGCTCGTGGGGACGCCTGCTGCAGATCGAGCCGTACACCGACGGCGTGGCACCCCAGGTGGAACACGGAACCGAAACGATGTGGGGCTGGCAAAGCCCAGGGCCCGGCCCCCAACAACCAAACGGCTCAACCCCAACCCGCTAAAGAGAAGCCCCCGCCAGACACAAGGCGGGGGCTTTCTCTATCACCACCAACACAACCGCCACCCGGCAACAAAACCGACCACACACACCGCCCACCCCTCCCCCGCACCCCGATCCACAGCCCAGTTCTGCGCCCGACCAGGGGTTGTCAAGGTACTCTTTCCAGCCTTGACAACCCCTGCTCGGGCGTAGAAACAATGAAAAACGGGGCGGCGGGCCAAATCCGGGCGTAGCGAAGCGAAGCCGGCGCTTTTCAGATACGCGCGTAGCGGCTACGCAATCAATAAGACCGCGGCGTCCACACCTGCCCATGCGTCACGCGCGTCCGCGACGACCCGACAATCACCAAACACCGCATATCAACCACCGAAGGATCAAACTCCCCCAGCGAGGTAACAGTCACCGACTCCTCAGGACCCCCAACATCCCGCGCCACAACAACAGGCGTCTCCACAGCCCGATGCCGCAGCAACACATCCCGAGCCCGCACCAACTGCTCAGTCCGCGTCCGCGAAGCCGGGTTGTACAGAGCCACCACAAGATCCGCCGCCCCAGCCGCATCAAGCCGCCGCTCGATGACATCCCAAGGCTTCAACCGATCCGACAACGACAAAACGCAGTAGTCATGCCCCAACGGCGCCCCGACCCGGGCCGCCGCAGCGGAAGCAGCCGTCACGCCAGGAATCACCCGCACCCGCACCGGCTCTTCCAACGAAGCCGCCTGCTCCAGCACCGCGGAAGCCATCGCGAACACCCCAGGATCACCCGAGGACACCACCGCCACCCGAGCACCGGACGCGGCCAGCGAGAGCGCATGCCGGGCCCGGTCGGCCTCGACCCGGTTCCCGGACGCGTGCCGCACCTGCCCCGCCCGCTGCGGCACCTTCGCCACGTACGGCCCGTACCCGACGATGTGCTCGGCCTCGGCCAACGCCGACGAGGCCTCCGGCGTCAGCCACTCCGGCCCGGCCGGCCCCAGCCCGACCACCATGACCTCGCCGCCCTCAGCGGCAACCTCCGCAGCCTCAGCAGCCGGCTCCTTCCGCGACGCGTAAGCCGGGCTCGGCACCAGCGCCAGCGAGAAGTACGGCACCGTCGAGGGGTCCACGTCAGCGAACGGCTCGACCCGCTGGTTGGGCCACGTGGCCCGCTCGACGTAGTACGCCTCGTCCAGCCGTCCCGACTCGGCCAGCGCCTCCCGCACCGAGCCGAACGTGCGGCCCAGCTTCATCACCGCCGCGGCCTGCGTGTCGGCCAGCCGCCGCGCGAGTTCCGGCGCGGGCAGCGTCCCCGGCAGGATCGTGAGCACCTCGTCGCGCTGCACCAGCGGCTTGCCGAGCACCGCCGACGCCGCTGAAACGGACGTCACCCCGGGCACCGCCTCGGCCTCGTACCGGTCGCACAGCCGCTCGTGCATGTACATGTAGGAGCCGAAGAAGAACGGGTCGCCCTCGCACAGCACCACCACGTCGCGCCCGGCGTCCAGGTGCTCGGCCAGCCGCTTCGCGCTCAGCTCGTAGAACTCGGCGATCGCGCCCTCGTACCCGCCGGGGTGGTCGGTGCCCTCGGTCGTCACCGGGTACATCAGCCGTTCCTCGACCTGGCCCTCCCGCAGGTACGGCTCGGCCACCGACCGCGCGATGCTGCGGCCGTGCCGCGCGCAGTGGTAGGCGATCACGTCGGCCTCGCTGATCAGCCGCGCGGCCTTGACCGTCATCAGCTCCGGGTCGCCCGGGCCGAGTCCGACACCCCACAGCTTGCCCGTCTTCATTCGACCTCGCTCGCGAGCGCGTTGACCGCCGACACCGCCATGGCGCTGCCGCCGCGCCGCCCGTGCACCACCAGGTAGGGCGCGGGCGCGCGCTTGACCAGCTCTTCCTTCGACTCGGCGGCGCCGACGAACCCGACCGGCACCCCGATGATCGCGGCGGGCACCCCGGCGCCCTCCTCGATCATCTCCAGCAGGCGGAACAACGCTGTCGGCGCGTTGCCGATCGCCACCACCGAGCCCGCGAGCTTGTCCCGCCACAGCTCCAGCGCGGCCGCCGAACGGGTGGTGCCCATCCGCTCGGCCAGCGCGGGCACGCGCTCGTCGGACAGCGTGCAGAGGATCTCGTTGGCTGCGGGCAACCGCTTGCGGGTCACGCCGCTGGCGATCATCTGCGCGTCGCACAGCACCGGCGCGCCGGCGCGCAGCGCGGCACGGGCCGACTCGACGAGGTCGAGCGAGTAGGCCAGGTCGTCGACGAGGTCGACCATCCCGCACGAGTGGATCATGCGGACCGCGACCGGCTCCAGGTCCTCCGGCAGGATCGCGAGGTCGGCCTCCTCGCGGATCGTGGCGAACGAGTGGCGGTAGATCTCCGCCCCGTCGCGGATGTAGTCGATCACGCTGTTCCCTTCTGGTATTCCTCGCTGCCCGCGAGCATGTCGACGTGCGGCTCGTGCGGTCGCCCGCACCGCCGTTCGCATCCGGAGAAGTGCATCCGCACCCCGGCGGGGACGCGGGGCATCATGGCTCGCGCGTCCGCCCGCACGTCGGCGCGCGACTTCGCGCAGCCCGGCCGTCCGATGCACGCGCTGATCCCCAGCCCCGGCGCGGCCGGATCGGTCACCAGTCCCGGCGCGTCCAGACCGAGCGGCACGACGACCGAGCGCCACGGCGTCACCACGACCTCCCCCAGCGCCCGCAGATCCGCGGCGGCGAGCTGCCCCAGCACCGGCGCGCCGACGACACCGGTGCGCCCGTCGTCGCGGGTGAACGGCCCGATCGGCACTCCGGGTGACGTGGGCAGACGCTCGCCGAGACGCAGGTCCAGCTCCCGCACCCGCCACGCGCTGCCCCGGACCTCCAGGAACCACAACGCCTTCCGCACGAGCGCGTCGACCGCCCCGGCGAACGGCACCCGCTCGCCGGTGTCCCGCCCGGCGAGCAACACCGCGCCGGTCGCGGAGTCCAGCGCTCGCCAGCACACGTCCGCGTCCTCGCCCGACACGTCGCCGCGGCCGTCGTCGAGCGCGAACAGGAACCGGCCTGGCAGGGCGGCCAGCTCGGGCCGCGCGCACACCGCCCGGTCCAGCTCGAACACCGTGTCCCGCACGTCGACCAGCCCGCCGGTGAGCCCGCTCAGCGGCGAGGCCAGGTAGTTGCGCACCCGCTCGTGCGCGGGCGCGGGCAGCAGGCCGGCCGACGTCAGCCGGGCGGCCAGCTCGCCGGTGTCCCGCGACAGGCCACGCAGCTGGATGTTGCCGCGCGAGGTCAGGTGCACCGAACCGTCGCCGAGCTCCTCCGCGCACGAGGCCAGCACCTCGGCCTGGTCGGCGCGCACTCGTCCGCCGGGCAGCCGGATCCGGGCGAGCGCGCCGTCGGCGGCGTCGTGCGTGGCGAAGACACCCGGACAGGCGTCGGGGCGGACACGTCCGGGATGGGCCATGCGCTCACTGTAAACGGCGGGATCGGCGCGAAGTATTACCTGGATCATATGTAGTAGGTCTGCTACATTTCATCGCACAGGCGTGGCACTGGGGAGAACACCTATGACAGCGATGAGCCAGGTCGCGACGAGACCACCGGAGCCGCCGCGGGACCAGCCGGCGCTCGACGTCCGCGACCTCCGCATGCGGTACGGCGCCAACGACGTGCTCAAGGGCGTGACCTTCCAGGCCGCGCCGGGCGAGGTGCTGGCGCTGCTCGGGCCGAACGGCGCGGGCAAGACGACCACCATCGAGATCCTGGAAGGCTTCCGGATGCGCTCGGCCGGTGACGTGCGGGTGCTCGGCGTCGACCCGGCCCGGGGCACCGAGGCGTGGCGCGCGCGGCTGGGCATCGTGCTGCAGTCCTGGCGGGACCACGGCAAGTGGCGCGTGCGGGAACTGCTGGCCCACCTCGGCTCGTACTACGTCGACCACCGGCGGCCGTGGGACGTCGACGAGCTGGTCGAGACCGTCGGCCTCACCCAGCACGCGCACAAGCGGGTCAGCCGGCTCTCCGGCGGGCAGCGGCGGCGGCTGGACGTCGCGATCGGCATCGTCGGCCGCCCCGACCTGCTGTTCCTGGACGAGCCGACCGCCGGGTTCGACCCGGAGGCGCGCCGCGAGTTCCACGACCTGGTGCACCGCCTGGCCGACGAGTCGGACACCACGATCCTGCTCACCACCCACGACCTGGACGAGGCCGAGAAGCTCGCCGACCGGATCCTCATCCTGGCCGGCGGCACGATCATCGCGAACGGCTCGGCCGAGCAGCTCAGCCGCGAGATGTCCACCGACGCCGAGGTCCGCTGGTCCCGCGACGGGCAGCGGTACGTGCACTCGACCACCGACGCGACGAAGTACGTGCGCGAGCTGTTCGCCCAGTACGGCGAGGAGATCGAGGACCTGGAGGTGCGCCGGGCGAGCCTGGAGGACACCTACATGGCGCTGCTGCGCAAGTTCGAGGGAGGCGCCCGATGAACGCCACGGCAGTGCGCACCGGGGTCCAGCGCGGCCTGATCGAGCTGCGGCAGAGCTTCACCACAGTCCAGGACCTGTGGGGGTACTTCTTCCCGACCGTGGTGTTCCTGGTGGTGATGACCCTGATGAGAGGCTCGGTCATCCCGGGCACCACGTTCTCCCGCGGCTCGATGACCCTGCCCAGCCTGATCGGCGCGAGCGTGGGGTTCAACGCGATGATGAGCACGATGCAGCAGCTCACCGTCGAGCGCGAGGACGGCACCCTGCTGCGCGCGAAGGCCCTGCCCAACGGCATGAGCGGATACCTGATCGGCAAGATCGTGATGGTCTCGGGCATGACGCTCGTCGGCATCGCGCTGCTGATCGTGCCCGGACTGTTCATGTTCGACGGCCTGGAGATCGACGTCATGACCTGGGTGACCCTGGCCTGGGTGCTGGTGCTCGGCCTGGTCGCGACGCTGCCGATCGGCGCGGTGTTCGGGTCGCTGTTCGAGAACCCCCGCACGATGGGCGTGATCATGCTGCCGGTGATGGCGCTGGTCGGCACGTCGGGCATCTTCTACCCGATCGGCGAGCTGCCGTCCTGGATCCAGGGCATCGCGCAGGTGTTCCCGCTGTACTGGCTCGGCCTCGGCATGCGCTCGGCCTTCCTGCCGGACAGCATGGTGGCCGTGGAGATCGGGCAGTCGTGGCGGACCTGGGAGACGCTCGGCGTGCTCGGCGCGTGGGCGGTCGCGGGCCTGGTACTGGCGCCGATCGTGCTGCGTAGGATGGCGCGGCGCGAGTCCGGGTCGACCGTGGCCGCACGGCGGGAGAAGGCACTACAGCGGATGCCGGGATGAGTGAGTCGATCTACAACCGCATCGCGATGCTGCGCGCCGAGCGCGGCATCTCGCGACGGCAGCTGGCCGAGGCGGTCGGGGTGCACTACCAGACGATCGGGTACCTCGAACGCGGCGAATACAGCCCGAGCCTGTACCTCGCGCTGCGCATCGCCGAGTACTTCGAGGTGCCCGTCGAGGTGATCTTCTCCACGCAACCCTTCCCCCGCCTCGGCCGCGACGAACGGACGGCTTGACTCCGGGCCTGCCCAGCGGACAGTGTTGGGGGGACCTAGGAGGGAACCGCGTGATCCTGCTGCTGTCCACTTCGGACACCGACCTGCTCAGCGCCCGGACCAGTGAGGCCGGTTACACCCTGGCCAACCCGGCCCGGCTCGACCTGGCCGAGCTGCCCGGCCTGCTGGCGGACGCCGACGTCGTCGTGGTCCGCATCCTGGGATCCGCGCGGACGTGGCAGGAGGGCCTGGACACCGTCCGGGCGAGCGGGAAGCACGTGGTGGTCCTGGGCGGCGAGCAGACGCCGGACGCCGAGCTGATGGCGTTGTCCACCGTGCCGGCAGGCATCGCCACCGAGGCGCACGCCTACCTCGCGCAGGGCGGGCCGGACAACCTCACCCAGCTGCACCGGTTCCTCTCCGACACGCTGCTGCTCACCGGCGACGGCTTCGAACCGCCCGCCGAGCAGCCGGCGTGGGGTGTGCTGGAGCGCACGCCCCACCGCACCGACGGCCCGGTGGTGGCGATCCTCTACTACCGCGCGCACCACCTGTCCGGGAACACCCGGTTCGTCGAGGCGCTGGCCGAGGCGGTCGAGGACGCGGGCGGGCAGGCCCTGCCGATCTACTGCGCTTCGCTGCGCTCGCGCGAGCCGGAGATGATGGCCGAACTGCGCAAGGCCGACGCGCTGCTGGTCACGGTGCTCGCCGCGGGCGGCACCCGGCCGTCCGAGGTGGGCGCCGGTGGCGACGACGAGGCGTGGGACGTCGCCGAGCTGGCCGCGCTGGACGTGCCGACGTTGCAGGCGCTGTGTCTGACCAGCGACCGCGCGACCTGGGAGGACAACGACGACGGCCTGTCCCCGCTGGACGCGGGCAACCAGATGGCGGTGCCCGAGTTCGACGGCCGCCTGATCACGGTGCCGTTCTCGTTCAAGGAGATCGACGACGACGGGTTGCCGCACTACGTGCCGGACCCGGAGCGCGCCGCGCGGGTCGCGGGCATCGCGCTCGCGCACGCCCGCCTGCGGCACACCCCGCCGGAACAGCGCAAGATCGTGCTGATGCTGTCGGCGTACCCGACGAAGCACTCGCGGGTCGGCAACGCGGTGGGCCTGGACACCCCGGCCTCGGCGATCGAGCTGCTGCGCCGCATGCGCGCGCAGGGCTACGACCTGGGCGACGAGCCGTTCCCCGGTGTGGAGCCGACCGGCACCGACCAGCCGGACGGCGACGCGCTCATCCACGCCCTGATCGCCGCGGGCGGCCAGGACCCGGAGTGGCTGACCGAGGAGCAGCTGTCCGGCAACCCGATCCGCGTGCCGGCCGCGCGGTACCGCGAGTGGTTCGCCGCGCTGCCCGAGGACCTGCGTGCCGAGATCGAGGAGCACTGGGGCCCGCCGCCGGGCGACCTCTACGTCGACCGATCGTCCAATCCGGACGGTGACATCGTGCTGGCCTCGCTGCGGGCAGGCAACGTCGTGCTGATGATCCAGCCGCCGCGCGGGTTCGGCGAGAACCCGGTGGCGATCTACCACAACCCGGACCTGCCGCCGAGCCACCACTACCTCGCCTGTTACCGCTGGATCGAGGAGGAGTTCGGCGCGCACGCGGTGGTCCACCTGGGCAAGCACGGGTCGCTGGAGTGGCTGCCGGGCAAGAACGCCGGCCTGTCCGCGTCCTGCGGGCCGGACGCGGTGCTGGGAAACCTGCCGCTGATCTACCCGTTCCTGATCAACGACCCGGGCGAGGGCGCGCAGGCGAAGCGGCGCGCGCACGCCACGATCGTCGACCACCTGATCCCGCCGATGGCGCGTGCGGAGAGCTACGGCGACCTGGCCCGGCTGGAGCAGCTGCTCGACGAGCACGCGAACATCGCGGCGATGGACCCGGCGAAGCTGCCCGCGATCCGCCAGCAGATCTGGACGTTGATCCAGGCCGCCAAGCTGGACCACGACCTGGGCGTGGCGGAACGGCCGCACGACGCCGAGTTCGACGACTTCCTGCTGCACATCGACGGCTGGCTGTGCGAGGTGAAGGACGCGCAGATCCGCGACGGGCTGCACGTCCTCGGCGCGGCGCCGGCCGGCGAGGCGCGGGTGAACCTGGTGCTGGCGATGCTGCGGGCGCAGCAGATGTGGGGCGGTCAGGCCGGCGCGGTGCCCGGCCTGCGGTCCGTGCTGGGGCTCACCGACGGCGCGCCGACGTCCGAAGTGGACGCGATCGAGGCGTCGGCGCGTGCGCTGGTCGAGGCGATGGAGAAGCGGGACTGGGCTCCGTCGGCGGTCGCGGAGGTGGCTCCCGATCCCGAGGTCGCGCGGGTGCTGACGTTCGCGGCCACCGAGATCGTGCCGCGGCTGGCCGGGACGTCGGCGGAGATCGACTCGGTGCTGCACGCCCTGGACGGCGGGTACATCGCCGCCGGGCCGAGCGGTTCGCCGCTGCGCGGGCTGGTCAACGTGCTGCCGACCGGGCGCAACTTCTACACCGTGGACCCGAAGGCGATCCCGAGCCGCCTGGCGTGGGAGACCGGGCAGGCGCTCGCGGAGTCGCTGCTGCGCCGCTACCGCGAGGACACCGGCGAGTGGCCGAAGTCGGTCGGCCTGTCGGTGTGGGGCACCTCGGCGATGCGCACCTCCGGCGACGACGCGGCGGAGGTGCTGGCGTTGCTGGGGGTGCAGCCGGTGTGGGACGACGCGTCCCGCCGGGTGACCGGGCTGGAGCCGATCCCGCTCGCCGAACTCGGCCGCCCGCGCATCGACGTGACCGTGCGGATCAGCGGGTTCTTCCGGGACGCGTTCCCGCACGTGGTGGCACTGCTGGACGACGCGGTGCGGCTGGCGGCGTCGCTGGACGAGCCCGCATCGGACAACTTCGTGCGCGCGCACGTGCAGGCCGACCTGGCCGCGCACGGCGACGAGCGCCGGGCGACGACGCGGATCTTCGGCTCCAAGCCGGGCGCGTACGGCGCGGGAATCCTGCCGTTGCTGGACTCGGGCAACTGGCGGGACGACGCCGATCTGGCCGAGGTGTACGCGACGTGGGGCGGGTACGCCTACGGGCGGGGCCTGGACGGCGTCGAGGCGCGGCCGGACATGGAGAGCGCGTATCGGCGCATCGAGGTGGCGGCCAAGAACACCGACACGCGTGAGCACGACATCGCCGACTCGGACGACTACTTCCAGTACCACGGCGGCATGATCGCGTTCACCCGCGCGCTGACCGGCACGGCTCCCGCGTCCTACGTGGGCGATTCGACGAGTCCGGACGCGGTGCGGACGCGGTCGCTGTCCGAGGAGACGGCCCGCGTGTTCCGCGCCAGGGTGGTCAACCCGCGCTGGATCGCGGCGATGCGCAAGCACGGCTACAAGGGCGCGTTCGAGCTCGCGGCCACTGTGGACTACCTGTTCGGCTTCGACGCCACCGCCGGGGTCGTGCAGGACTGGATGTACGAGAAACTGTCCCAGTCGTATGTCCTCGACCAGCAGAACCAGGAGTTCCTCGCGAAGGCCAACCCGTGGGCGCTGCGCGGCATCATCGAGCGGCTCACCGAGGCCGCCGACCGCGGCCTGTGGGCGGAGCCGGACCCGGAGCTGCTGGGACAGTTGCGCGAGGTGTACCTGCGGACCGAAGGTGAGCTGGAGGGCGAGTGACCGGGGTGGACCTGAACGCGGATCTCGGTGAGGGGTTCGGGATCTGGCACCTCACCGAGGACGACGCGCTGCTGGAGATCGTCTCGAGCGCGAACGTGGCGTGTGGTTTCCACGCGGGAGACCCGAGCGTGCTGCGGCGCGTGACGGCTTCCGCGGCCGCGCGGGGGGTGACTGTCGGGGCGCAGGTGGCGTACCGGGACCTGGCCGGTTTCGGGCGGCGGTTCATGGACGTGCCGCCGGACGAACTGGCGAACGACGTGCTGTACCAGATCGGCGCGCTGAACGCGTTCGCGAAGGCGGCAGGCACCCGGGTGGGGTACGTGAAGCCGCACGGCGCGCTCTACAACGCGATCGTCTCGAACGCGGAGCAGGCCGCGGCGGTGGTCGAGGCGGTGCGGATGTTCGACCCGTCGCTGCCGGTGCTGGGGTTGCCGGGTTCGGAGTGGTTGCGGCAGGCGGAAAAGGCCGGGTTGCGCCCGGTGCGCGAAGCGTTCGCCGACCGGGCCTACACGCCCTCCGGAACGCTGGTCTCGCGCCGAGAGCCGGGCGCGGTGATCCACGACGCCGACGAGGTGGTGCGGCGGTGCGTGCGGATGGCTGTCGAGGGCGTGATCACGGCGATCGACGGCTCCGAGGTGAAGGTGGAGCCGCAGTCGATCTGCCTGCACGGGGACACCCCCGGCGCGGTGGAGATCGGCCGCCGCGTGCGGGCGGCGCTAGTGGAGGCCGGGGTTTCCGTTCGTTCGTTTGCGTAGCCGCAAGCCGGCAACGAAAAGCAACAACCCCACGAGCCACTCCTCTCCCGCAACCCGATCCCCAGCCAAATCGGTTGCCGAGCCACCGGGTCAAGGCACGCTTTCCCGCCTTGACGCGGTGTCTCGGCAACCGAACAATTCGAGATCGGGTTCGGAAGGGGCTTCTTTCATCCGGGCGTAGCGAAGCGAAGCCCGGCGCCTGAAAAACCCGCGTAGCGCCATCACCAAGCCAACGGCAAATGCGTCACCCCGTTGATGAAGTTCGACGTCAACCGCCGCACCTCGCCGTCCAGGCGCACCTCCGGCAGCATCGTCAGGAACTCCCGGAAGAACACCCGCATCTGCAACCGCCCGAAGTGCGCGCCCAGGCAGAGGTGCGGCCCCTGTCCGAACGCCAGGTGGTCGTTCGGCGTCCGCGACACGTCGAACCGGTGCGGGTCCGGGAACTGCCGCTCGTCGTAGTGCGCCGACGCGAAGTACACGACGACCTTGTCCCCGGCGGCGATCCGCTGCCCGCCCAGCTCGGTGTCGACAGCCGCCGTGCGGCGGAACGTCAGCACCGGCGGGTGCCACCGCAGCATCTCCTCCACCGCCGAGGGCAGCAGCGACGGATCGGCCCGCAACCGCCGGTACTCGCCCGGGTTCTGCACCAGCGCCAGCACCCCGCCGGGCAACGCGCTGCGCACCGTGTCGTTCCCGGCGATCACCATGAGGAAGAAGAACATCCGCAACTCGGCGTCGTCCAGCGACCTTCCGTCCACAGTGGCCTGGACGAGTGCCGTCATCAGGTCGTCCGCCGGGTCCCGCCGCTTCGCCTCGGCCAGTTCCTGCGCGTAGTCGAACATGTCGGCCAGCAGCGCGGGCGAGCGCGGGTTGAGCGGTTTGCCGTCCGGGCCGCGCACGACCTCGGCGTGCTCCGGGTCCTGGTAGCCGATGACGCGGTTGGTCCACTTCAGCAGCAACCCGCGGTCCCGTGGCGGCACCCCGATCAGGTCCGCCAGGTTCAGCAGTGGGAAGTCGTCGGTCACCTCGACCGGCAGATCGCACCGGCCGCGCGGCACCACCGCCCCGATGAGGGCGCGGGCCCGCTCGGCGATCTGCTCCGCCGAGCGTTCCAGCCGCCGCCGCGTGAACACCGCGGCCACGATGCGGCGCAACCGGTTGTGCTCCGGCGGGTCCATGTTGAGGATCATGCGCCGGATGAACGTGAGGTCGTCCGGCTCGGGGTCGCGGATCTGCGTCGCCCCGAGCCAGGACGAGAACACCTCCGGCGTGCGCAGCACGTGCTTCACGTCGGCGTACCGCGTCACCGCCCAGTAGCCGGGACCGGACGGCCAGTCCAGCACCTCGTGTTCCTCTTGCCACGCGACCGGTTCGGTGTCGCGCAGGCGGCGCAGCTCGTCGTGCGGCACGCCGCGGGCGAACACCCTCGGGTCGAAAACGTCCACATCGGACATCAGTGCTCGTCCAGGAAGACCTCGATCATGTTGGCCACGGTCACCGGCACCTCGTCTGCCGCGTAGTGCCCGGCGTCGGGCAGCACCTCCAGCTCCAGCTTCGGGTACCACTGCCCGAACGTCGCGAGCATGACGTCTTCGCTGAGAGCCGGGTCGTGCTCGCCGACGACGACCTTGATCGGCACCTCGTTGCCCGCGATCCGCTCCGAGAAGTCGGTCTTCGCCCAGGCCTCCAGGTAGGCGCCGAACGCGGCCCTGTCGGAGTTCTCCAGCGAGTGCAGGACCATGCCGTCGAGCCACGAGTCTGGGTGGCGGCCGCCGGTGGTGAAGTCGATGATCGCGCGGCGGCTCGACGGGTCCTCGGCGGCGCTGCTGAACAGGCCCCAGGTGTCCGCGTCCATCGGCACCCCGCTCGCGGGCACCGGGGAGATCCCGAACAGCGACCGGACGCGGCCGGGCGCCTCGGCGAGGATGTACTGCATGACGCTGCCGCCCATCGAGTGCCCGACGAGGGAGAACCGGTCGATGCCCAGTTCGTCGGCGAGCAGCAGCACGTCCCCGGCCGCCTCCGCGATGGTGTACGTGCCCGCCTCGTCCTTGCGCGTACCGTAGCCGCGGAAGTCGGGGAAGTAGTAGCTGAACCGGTCGGCGTCGAGGTGCGGGGTGAGCTCCTCCCACGCCTTCGACGACCCGAACCACCCGTGCAGCACGAGAACGACGTGCTCGCCGGTGCCGACCCGCTCCATGTGCGCCCTCCAAGTCCTCGCTGACCCCTGCTGAGGCGAGCTTGGCACAGTCGCGGCGGGTTGGCACGGACGAGCAGAATGATCTCGTGAACTCCCTGCTCACCCGGCTGCCCGAGTGGCTGACCACGGTCCCCTACGACGGCTCCCGGATCCCCGGCTCACCCGGCGACCCGGCGGCGGGCGCGAACTGCCAGGTCTACGCCTACGCGGTGCTCCGGCACTTCGGGCTCGCCGCGCCGGACCTGCGGTCACGGGAACTGTGGCACGACACGGCCTCGACCAGCCCGGTGGCCGAGCCGGCGCCGCTGGACCTGGCGCTGTTCAACCGGACCGCGGACCCGTTCGGCGCGCACCTGGGCGTCTGGACGGACGACGACCGCGTCCTGCACCTGTGCACGGAGATCGGCACGCCGGCAGTGTGGACGCTGACGCAGTTCGCGGCCCGCGAGCGCTACCGCACGCTGATCGGCTTCAAACGCTGCCACCCCGCCGCTGCCCGCGACCAGGCCTAGGCGATGGTGGAGGGCATCATCTACCGGTATCGGTGCGGGATCTCGGTGGACTCCGCCATCGCCCGTGCGAATCAGCACGCCACCAACATCCCCCGCCACACAGGGGCATCGTCGAACTACACGAAACCCGGGAGCGAGCCGCCTGACCACGCGCTGGGCAGCCCCCGTGGCGGACTGTCGACCAAGATTCATGAGCTCGTGGCGGGACGGGCTCCTCCGGGCGGGCCGGTCCGCCCTCGTCCGCGGTCGGCATAACGAGCCGGGCGGGCTCGCGCATCGCCAGCTACACCGACCGGTGAAACGTGAACGGCCACTGCGCCACCGGCCGCGCCACCAGGTCCGCCGGCGGCTCCGGCAGCCGCCCGGCGCCGCGCGCGATCACCACCACCCGGTCCTGCCCGCCGAGGTAGACGTCGGCCGGCCCGGGCACGTTCTCGACCACCCAGCGCGCCAGCGCGTCACGCCCGCCGGGCACCGCGCGCGCCTCCCACATCAGCGTGTCCGCCATCAGCGCACCCGCAGCGGCGGCACGGCGGGCACCTCGGGCGCGTTGTCGATGTCCGCCTGGGTCATCCGGAACTCCTCCGGGTAGTGCTCCCGGCTCGTGCGCCGCGGCGGCTCCGTCGTCCGCCAGGTGTAGAGGCACCGCCGGCACTGCAGCACCTCCCACACCCCGGCGACCGGCGAGTCCGCCAGCTTCTCCACGACCTCGAACTCACAACGTGGGCACATCGGATTCTCCTTACCGCGCCAGCATTCCCTGCAACTTGGTCAGCCAGGCGGCGGCCTCGGGCAGGTCGCGCACCGGCTGGCTGTAGTGACCGCGGTCGTCGGGCGCCACCGGGGTGGTCGCGTCGATGATCATCTTGTTCGTGATGCCGGCCGGCTGCGAGCCGGGATCCAGCTCCAGCACCGGCAGGTTCGGGATGTTCACCAGGTCGCCGGCCGGGTTGACCTTGGTGGACAGCGCCCACATCACCTGCGGCAGGTTGAACGGGTCGACGTCCTCGTCGACCATGATCACCGTCTTGACGTACCCGAGCCCGTGCGGCGTGGTCATCGCCCGCATCCCGACGGCCTTCGCGAACCCGCCGTAGCGCTTCTTCGTCGAGATGATCGCCAGCAGCCCGTGCGTGTACATGGCGTTGACCGCCTGCACCTCCGGGAACGCTTCCTTGAGCTGCTGGTAGATCGGCACGCAGGTGTTCGCCGCCATCAGGAAGTCGATCTCGGTCCACGGCATGCCGAGGTACAGCGACTCGAACACCGGGTTCGTCCGGTGGTGGATGCGGTCGACGCGCACCACGGTCATGTTCCGGCCGCCCGAGTAGTGGCCGGTGAACTCGCCGAACGGCCCCTCGATCTCGCGCTTGCGGCCCTCGATGACGCCTTCCAGGATCACCTCCGAGCCCCACGGCACGTCGAGCCCGGTCAGCGGCGCGGTCGCGATCGGGGCCGGGGCGCCGCGCAGGGCGCCGGCCATCTCGTACTCGCTCTGGTCGTAGGCCATCGGCGTGGCCGCGACGATCGAGATCACCGGCTCGTTGCCCAGCGCGATCGCGACCGGCAGGTCCTCGCCGTTCTCCTCGGCCTTGGCCAGGTGCAGCGCGATGTCGTGCATCGGCACCGGCTGCAGCCCCAGCTTGGCGCGGCCCTTGACCTGCATCCGGTACACCCCGACGTTCTGCTTGCCGAAGTGGTCCGGGTCCGCCGGGTCGCGGGACACGACCGCGGCCTTGTCCAGGTAGAACCCGCCGTCGCCGTCGTTGAGCCGGAACAGCGGCAGCACCCGGAACAGGTCGACGTCGTCACCTTCGAGCACGTTCTCCGCCCACGGCGGGTTCGCGCGCCGCTCGGGCGGCACCGGGAAGTCCTCCCAGCGCCGGATGAACTCGGCGACCTGGTCCTTGATCCCGGTCTGCGGCGGCAGTCCCATCGCGAGCGCGTGGTTGGCCCACGAGCCGTGCACGTTGAGCGCGATCCGGGCGTCGGTGAAGCCGGTGACGTTGTCGAAGTACAGCGCGGGCGCCTTGTCGCCGAGGCGCGGGGCGGCGTTGGCGGCGGCGCCGAGGTCGGGTTCGGGCGCGACCTCCTCGGTGATCCGCAGCAGCTGCCCGTGTTCGTCCAATGTGTCCAGGAACGAGCGGAAGTCGTCGTAGGGCACGGGTTTCCTCCTATCGGTGCAGGCCGGACCAGCGGCGGGCGCGGGGCGCGGGCAGGTCGAACTGGTCCAGCACGCGGGCGACGACGTGGTCGACGATGTCGTCCACGGAGTCCGGGTGGTTGTAGAAGGCGGGCATCGGCGGCACGACGCGCACGCCCATCCGCGCCAGCGCGAGCAGGTTCTCCAGGTGGATCTCGCTCAGCGGCGTCTCGCGCGGCACCAGGACGAGCTTGCGCCGTTCCTTGAGCACGACGTCGGCCGCGCGGCCGACCAGCCCGTCGGCGTACCCGGCGCGGATCCCGGCGACCGTCTTCATGCTGCACGGGACGACGACCATGCCGTCGGTGCGGAACGAGCCGGACGAGATCGGCGCGGCCTGATCCCCCGCGCCGTGCACGACGTCGGCGAGCTTGCCGACTTCCCGTGCGGTGTAAGGGGTTTCCAGCTCGATGGTGGTGCGGGCCCAGCGGGAGAGCACCAGGTGGGTCTCGACATCGGGCAGGTCGCGCAGCGCTTCGAGCAGGCGGACGCCGAAGGGTGCGCCTGTCGCCCCGGTCATGCCGACGATCAGCCGCATCGCACGCTCCCTGTTAGTTCGTATACGAACCTTTCGTACGCACACTAACATGCCCCCATGACCGCTGTCGACGAAGCCGTGTTCCACGTCATGCGCCGCGCCCTGCAGGAGCACGGCGCCCGCTGGCAGGCGGAGCTGCCCGCGCTGACGAAGCCGCAGTACGCGGTCCTGAAGGCGATCGCCGACGGCGACGACGTGGACCAGGCGAGCGCGGGCCAGCAGGCGGCGATCGACAAGGCGACGCTGGCGAACCTGATGCTGCGGCTGGAACAGCGCGGCCTGATCACCCGCACGATCGGCACCGACCGGCGCCGCCGCATCCTGCGCCTGACCAGCGCGGGCGAAGCCGCCCTGCGCGAGGCCGACCCGGTCGCGCGCGAGGTGGACGAGTCGATGCTGAGCCGGCTGAACGCCGCGGAGCGCGCCGAACTGCACCGGCTCCTGCTGAAGCTCAGCCCGCCGCCGGCGTGACCGTAAGGTGTGCGCGTGACCGTCGCCCGCCTCGTCGCCACCCTCGCCGCCCCGCTGCCCCCGTCCGGCGCCGACGCTCCTGAACTGGTGCACGGGCTGCTCGTGCAGCGCGGCGACACCGAACTGGTCGCGCTGGATCCCGGCGAGGGCCGCGAGGTGCGCTTCCCGGCTCCGTGGCCACGCGGTCTCGGCACCGCGACCCTGTCCCCGCACGGCGATTTCGCGGTGTTCGCCGGGCTGCACGCGGTACGCGCGGTCGATCCGGCCGGTGACATCCGCTGGGAGATGCGGCACGCGTGCTGGGGCGGCTGCGACGTGCCGCACGCGTCGGCTGCCGAGTACCTCGACGACGAGGACCACGAGTACCCGGACCACGGATCGGCCGCGGTGTCCGGCGACAGCAAGCTCGTCTGGGCCCACGTCCGCGAACCGGACGGCGAGGCGTGGCTCGTGCTGGACGCGGTCGACGGCCGGGTGCTCGGCCGCGCGGAGACCGGCACCGTGGCCTCCGGCTCGTTCCACACCGCGCACCCGGATCCCACCCGGATGCACCTGAGCATCGGCGAGGGCGAGGAGGGTTCACCCGTCCTGTCCGGCCGGTGGGACGGGCGGTTGTCGGTGACGAAGGTCGACGACGAGCTGGTCGCGCTCGCGGTGAGCCCGTCCGGCCTGCTGCTCACCGTCGACGTCACCCAGGAGACCCTGTCGCTGCACGACGAGGACGGCTCGGTGCTGCGCGAGCTGGACGCGACGGGCACCCTCCCGCCGGGAGCCGGCAGCCGCGTCTACTGGGACCTGGAGGCGGCGTTCGCCGACGAGAGCACGGTCATCGTCGCCGGCGCGGGCAACCGCCCGGCCCGTCACTGGCTCCTGCGCGACCTGACACCGCGCGGCGAGGTCACCTACCCGTTCCCCGTCGCGGGCCCGCCGCGCCCGGCGGGCGACGGCGCCTGGTACACGGTGGCCGAGGACGGCGCGTCGGTCCACCTCTGGGCGTTCTAGCCCAGGCTCGGCACCGCGCGGACGCCTCTCAGGGGCACTCCTCCTCCGCGTCGTTGTTCTGCCACCGCATCGCCGCGTGCAGGGCCGCGATCAGCCGTTCGTCGTCGGACACGCTCGGCTCGTTGCCCAGCGGGATCCAGCGCTGGCACACCTCGCGGCCGTCCTCGTACCCGGTCAGCAGCATCCCCGGGTACGACAACGTCACCGGCTCGCCGTCCGGCCCGTCCACGTCGACCCGCCGGCGGTGCATCGCCACCCGCACCTGCCGCTTCCCGCCCATCCGCACCTGCCCACCTCGACCCCGGTATCCCGAGGTCGCGGCCGGGCCCCCGTTGGTTACCGCGCCGATCCTCCCGATTCGGCAACGGCGGGCACCCCTTCCGTGCCGCGCCGGGGGCGGCGCAGGCAGAATTGGCCCCCGCAACCGCGAGCAGGGAGTGATCAGCATCGTGACAGTGGCCGTGCAGTCGATCGAGCAGAAGATCGCCGAGGAGCTCGGCGTCCGCGAAGGGCAGGTCAAGGCCGCCGTGGACCTGCTCGACGGCGGGGCGACCGTGCCGTTCATCGCGCGGTACCGCAAGGAGGTGACCGGCGCGCTGGACGACGCCCAGCTGCGCACGCTGGAGGACCGGCTGCGTTACCTGCGGGAGCTCGACGAGCGCCGGGCCGCGATCCTCGAGTCGATCGACAGCCAGGGCAAGCTCACCGAGGAGCTGGCGGAGGCGATCCGCGCCGCGGACACCAAGGCCCGACTGGAGGACATCTACCTCCCCTACAAGCCGAAGCGGCGCACGAAGGCGCAGATCGCCCGCGAGGCCGGCTTGGAGCCGCTGGCCGACGGCCTGTTGACCGACCCGAACACCGACCCGCAGGCCGCCGCGGCCGTGTTCGTCGACCGCGAGAAGGGCGTCGCGGACGCGCAGGCCGCCCTCGACGGGGCCCGCGCGATCCTGGTCGAGCGCTTCGGCGAGGACGCCGACCTGATCGGCGAGCTGCGCGAGAAGATGTGGTCGGAGGGCTACTTCTCGTCGAAGGTCCGCCAGGGCAAGGAGACCGAGGGCGCGAAGTTCGCCGACTACTTCGACTTCGCCGAGCCGTTCACGAAGATGCCCTCGCACCGGGTGCTGGCGATGCTGCGCGGCGAGAAGGAGGAGGTCCTCGACCTCACCGTCGAGCCGGAGGAACCCAGCGACGAGCCGAAGGTGGGCCCGTCGGACTACGAACGCCGCATCGCGCAGCGCTTCGGCATCACGAACGAGGGCCGCCCGGCCGACAAGTGGCTGCAGGACACCGTGCGGTGGGCCTGGCGCACCAAGATTCTCCTGCACCTCGGCATCGACCTGCGGATGCGGCTGCGGCAGAAGGCCGAGGAGGACGCGGTGAACGTGTTCGCCGCGAACCTGCGCGACCTGCTGCTGGCCGCGCCTGCCGGCACCCGCGCCACGATGGGCCTGGACCCGGGCTTCCGCACCGGCGTGAAGGTGGCGGTCGTCGACGGGACCGGCAAGGTCGTCAACACCCACACGATCTACCCGCACCAGCCGCAGAACCGCTGGGACCAGTCGATCGACGAGCTGGCCAAGCTCTGCGCCGCCCACTCGGTGGACCTGATCGCGATCGGCAACGGCACCGCGTCCCGGGAGACCGACAAGCTCGCCGTCGAGCTGATCAAGCGGCACCCCGAGCTGAAGCTGACCAAGGCGGTCGTCTCCGAGGCGGGTGCGTCGGTGTACTCGGCGTCCGCGTTCGCCTCGCAGGAGCTGCCCGAGCTGGACGTCTCGCTGCGCGGCGCGGTCTCGATCGCGCGGCGCCTGCAGGACCCGCTGGCCGAGCTGGTGAAAATCGACCCCAAGTCGATCGGCGTCGGGCAGTACCAGCACGACGTGTCCGAGGTGGCGCTGTCCCGTTCGCTGGACGCGGTGGTCGAGGACTGTGTGAACGCGGTCGGCGTGGACGTCAACACCGCGTCGACTCCGCTGCTGACCAGGGTCTCCGGCATTACCGCGGGCTTGGCCGAGAACATCGTCAACCACCGCGACACGCACGGCCCGTTCCGGTCGCGCTCGGCGCTGAAGGACGTCGCGCGGCTGGGCCCGAAGGCCTTCGAGCAGTGCGCCGGCTTCCTGCGGATCCGCGGCGGCGACGACCCGCTGGACTCCTCCAGCGTGCACCCCGAGGCCTACCCGGTCGTGCGGCGCATCCTGTCGAAGACCGGCATCGAACTGCGGGAGCTGATCGGCAACGAGCGGGTGCTGCGCAAGCTGCGCCCGGAGGACTTCGTCGACGAGACCTTCGGCCTGCCGACCGTCACCGACATCCTCGCCGAGCTGGAGAAACCCGGCCGCGACCCGCGCCCGGCGTTCAAGACCGCGACGTTCGCCGAGGGCGTGGAGAAGATCGGCGACCTCAAGCCGGGCATGCGGCTGGAGGGCGTCGTGACGAACGTGGCCGCGTTCGGCGCGTTCGTCGACATCGGGGTGCACCAGGACGGCCTGGTGCACGTGTCGGCGATGTCGAAGAACTTCGTCAAGGACCCGCGTGAGGTAGTCAAACCGGGTGACATCGTCAAGGTGAAGGTGCTCGAGGTGGACATCCCGCGCAAGCGGATCTCGCTGACCCTCCGCCTGGACGACGAGGTCGGCGGCGGCCGTGCCAAACCCGCTGGTGGCGGCGGTGGCGAGCGCCGTGGCGGGCAGCCGCGCAAGGGCGGTCAGCCGAAGCGGCGCGAGCCCGCCGGCGGCGGCGGTTCGATGGCCGACGCTCTCCGGAAGGCCGGATACGGTCGCTAAAACGCCGTTCAGGGTTCATCATCGAGGGGTGCAGTGGGCCGACTCCCTGGCAGATCGATCCGCGCGGCGGTGGCTGCGCGGGATCGCCGGGCGGCTCGACTCCGGCTGGCAGGCGCTGGCCGGAGACCCCTCGGTGTGGCGGGCGTTCGACAGGCACCTGACCGCGGTCGACGACGCGGTGCGGTGCGAGCAGGACATGGTCCCGCGCCAGGAGCCGGTGAGCAGGCTCGTCCTGCTGGCCGGTCACGCGCACGACGTGTGGACCGAGGCGGCGGAGCTGGACTGGCAGCCGCCCGCGGATCCCGGCGGCTGGACCGACCGGGAGTGGACGGGGCTGCGCCTGCTTGCCTGCCTCCGTCTCGCGGCTGACGAGCCGCGCGGCCCGAAGCTGCCCGCCGCCGCGGAATTCGCCCGGAGCCGCCCGGCCGGAACCGGTGAACAAGTGAACAATCGGCGCGAATACTTCCGCTGAAATTCGGAAAAAGCCGCCGAACGGCACTGGTGAATCGTTGACGGGCTTGCCTAGTATCGGATTTCCTTTTTTCCGGTCGGGGGCGATGCCGTTGGTGTTCTTCCGCATCCTGGGACCGCTCGAAGCGGAGGCCAGGGGCCGACGCGTGCCACTCGGCGGCCCGAAACCGCGCCTGCTGCTGGCCGCCCTGCTGCTCCAGCCCGGAGTCGTGGTGTCCGCCGACGCGCTGACCGACGTGCTGTGGCCGGGGCGCGCGCCGCGGTCGGCCGCCGCGAACCTGCGCACCTACGTGCACGGCCTGCGCCGCGTGCTCGGCGACCGCATCGAAAGCGGCCCAGGCGGGTACCAGCTGCACGCCGGACCGGACGAGCTGGACGCGACGCTCGCCGAACGACTCGTGGCACGGGCCCGCGCCGAAGAGGCACCGGCGCTGCTCGACCAGGCGGCCGCGCTGTGGCGCGGCGAGGTGCTGGAAGACCTGCCGCACCACCACACCTGGTCGCCGGCCGTCGCGCGGCTGAGCGAGCTGCGGTTGTCGGTGCAGGAGGAACGGTTGCGGCGCCACGTGTCGGCCGGGCGGCACGCCGAGGCGATCGTCGAACTGCGTGGCCTGCTGGCCGAACACCCGTTGCGGGAGGAGCTGTGGCGGCTGCTCGTCGTCGCGCTGGGCGCGAGCGGGCGGCAGGGCGAGGCGCTGGCCGCGTACGCCGAGGCCGAGCGCGTGTTGCGTGCGGAGCTGGACGCCGAGCCGGGCGTCCGCCTGCGGCAGGCGGTGGCCGAGCTGGACACGCCGGCGCCGGTGTGTCAGCTGCCCTTGGATCTACCCGACTTCACCGGCCGCGAGACCGGACTCGCGGAGCTGACCGGGTTGCTGGACGGCGAACACCCCGCCGTCGTGGTGCTGTCCGGTCCGCCCGGCGCGGGGAAGTCGGCGCTGGCCGTGCACGCCGCCCACGCCGTGCGCGACCGCTACCCCGACGGCCAGCTGTACGTGGACCTGCGCGGCACTTCGGACTCGCCGCGGCGGCCGCTGGACGTGCTGGCCGAACTGCTGCATGCGCTCGGCGTGCCGGACGCCGGGATCCCCCGTGGGCTCGGCGAACGGGCCGCGTTGCTGCGGTCGCGCCTGGCCGGGCGGCGGGTGTGCGTGGTCCTCGACGACGCGGGCAGCGCCGCGCAGGTGCGACCGTTGCTGCCCGGCGCGGGCGCGGCCGCGGTGCTGGTGACCAGCCGGGGCAGGCTGCCCGACCTCACCGTCGCCCGGCACGTCGACGTCGGCGTGCTGACCGCCGCGGAGGCCACGCGGCTGCTGGCCCGGATCGCCGGGGCGGGCCGGGTGGCGGCCGAACCCGAGGCGGCGGCCGGGATCGTCGAGGCGTGCGGACGGTTGCCGCTGGCGATCCGCATCGCCGGCGCACGGCTTTCGCAACGTCGCGAGTGGACACTCCGCACGCTAGCCGTCCGGTTGGCCGACGAGCGCCGTCGCCTGGACGAGCTGCGCGTCGGCGACCTCGCGGTGCGCGCGAGCCTCGCGTTGAGCCACGACCAGCTGCCCGGCAGCTGTGCGCGGGCGTTCCGCGCGCTGGGCGGGCTCGGGCCGCTGCCGTTCCCCGGCTGGGTGGTCGGGGCGCTGCTCGGGCGGGAGCACGCGGACGACGTGCTGGACGCGCTGGTCGACGCGCACCTGGTGGAGCTGGTCGGCGACCAGCCGCGGTACCGGCTGCACGACCTGGTGCGCTGCTACGCACGGGAACTCGGGGAGCCGGATCCGGACGGGGTCCGCCGCGTGGTCGAGGGGTACCTCTCGCTCGCCACCGAGGCGGCGGAGCGGATGCCGGTCCGCTTCTTCGGCGCCGCGCCGGAGCCGAGGTCGGCGGACCTGTGGTGCCCGGACCGGTTCGACGATCCGGTGGCGTGGTTCGCGGGCGAGCGACCGGTGCCGCTCGTCGAGCTGGCGGTGGACCACGGTCTCGACGGGCTGGCGTGGCGGCTTGCGGCGGCATTCACCCCGTACTTCGACCTGCGCGGGCACCACGAGGACTGGCGGCGCACGCACGAACTGGCGCTGGGCGCGGCCGAGCGGGCAGGCGATCCACGCGGGCAGGCGCTGGTGCTGCGCAACCTCGGGCAGCTCGAGGTCTACCAGGACGACTACACCGCCGCGCGCGAGGCGTTCGAGCGGTCGCTGGCGTTGTTCCGGAGCATCGGCGACGACCAGGGCGCGGCCGTCGCGCTGGCCGGGTTGAGCACGATCCGGCGTGTCGCGGGCGAGCACGAGATGGCACTTTCGCACTGCCACGACGCGCTGGAGCTGTTCGTCCGCAGCGGCGACCGGCATGGCGAAGCGGTGGTGCGGATCGCGATCGGGTCGGTGTGGCTGGCGCGCGGCTGCCACGCGACGGCCGAACGCTGGTTCACCGACGCGCGCGAGGCGTGCGTCGAGATCGGTGACCGGCACCGCGAGGCGCACGCCCGGCACCGGATGGCGTTGCTGCACCAGCAACGCGGCCAACTCGGACGGGCCCGCGAGGAGCTGGACCGGGCGATCGCGATCTTCGGCGAGCTCGGCGACGACCACTGCGTCGGGTACGCGCACCAGAGCCTCGGCGAGCTGTGCCTGCGCAGCGGCGACCTCGCGCACGCGAAGCTCCTCCTGGTGAACTCGCTGTCGGTGCACCGGCGCGACGGCGACCGGCGGTCCGAGGCCGAGGCTGGGCAGCTCCTCGGCGAGTTGCACGAACGTCTCGGGCAGGTCCGCGAGGCGCACGGCCTGTTCCGGCGCTCACTGGAGATCTGGTCGGAGCTCGGCGCCGAAGAAGCGGCGGCCGCGCTGCGGGAACGGTTGAGTCACCACCCGTTGACCATGATCGCCGGCGGGTCCATCCTGGTTCCCTCCGAGAGAGCCGGGAGAGAGCCATGAGCACCTTCGTCGTGGTCGGCGGCGCCGGGCGGACGGGCCGCCGGATCACCGAACGGCTCGCGAACGGCGGGCACCGGGTGGTGGTGGCCGGCCGGAGTACGAAGCCTCCGCTGGACCTCACGGCGAAACCGGACCCGACGCTCTTCGCGGGCGCCGAGGGCGTGGTGATCGTCGCGGAGCCGCCGAAGGAACCGGACGCGGCGCAGGCCGCGATGCACGGCGGTGTCTCGGCGATCGCGGAAATCGCGGCGCGCGAGGACATCCCGGTGGTGCTGGTGTCCCAGATCTACCTGACGCGGCCGGCGGAGCACCCGGAGATGAGCGCGCGCATCGAGGCTCGCGCGCGGGGCGAGCAGGCGCTGCGGGAGAGCGGCGCGCAGTACACGATCGTCCGGCCGAGCTGGCTGCACGACCTGCCCGCGGGCGGGGTGCGCGTCGAGCAGGGCGACACCGGCGAGGGCCGGGTCTCCCGCGACGCGGTGGCCGACGCCGTCGTGGCCGCGTTGTTCGACCCGTCGGCGTCCGGCAAGACGTTCGAGCTGTACGACGACGAGGACTCACCGCGGCCGGACTGGCCGTCGGTGTTCGCCGCACTGCACCCCGATCAGTGACCGGGTAGCGGGTCCAGCACCTGCTTGCTGTGGTGCTGGTAGATGATCGACGTCCGGAACGTGACCATCTCCCTGCGGCTGGTGAACCGTTCGAGCAGGAACGCGTGCAGGTGGTCGATGTCCTGAGCGGTGACGTGCACGAGGAAGTCGTCGCTGCCCGCGATCGTGAAGACCGAGATGACCTCGGGCAGCTGGGCGAGCGAGCGTTCGAACGCGTCCACCACGTCGCGCGTCAGCGGCCGGATCTGCGCCGCGACGATCGCCTGCACGCCGCGGTTGAGGGCGCCGAGGTCGATGTCCGCGTGGTAGCCGCGGATCACGCCGCGCTTGCGCAGCAGGCGGATCCGTTCCAGGCAGGTGGACGGCGCGATGCCGACCTTGCGCGCGATGTCCCGGTTCGACTGCCGCGCATCCTCCTGCAGAAGCCGCACGATCGCCGAATCAAGTTCGTCCATGTTCGCAGCTCCGGTGGTCGTGCCGAATATCGTTCGGCGGCGGCGCTTCGTGGTTGTGCATCAGCCTAGCTTTTCGCGCATGGAGCATGAAGAGGTGAAAGTCCGGCGCGGTCCCCGCTCGGGGCTGCCGGTCGTCGTCGCGATCCACTCCCGCGCGCTCGGCCCCGCGGCCGGCGGCATCCGGCTGCGCCGGTATCCGGACTGGCGGGACGGCCTGGCCGACGCACTGCGCCTGTCGGAGGCGATGACCGCGAAGAACGCCGCCGCCGGCCTGGATTTCGGCGGCGGGAAGACGGTGATCGCGCTCGGACCGGACACCGAGCTGACGCCGTCGCTGCGGGAGGCGGCGCTGCTCGACACGGGCGAGCTGATCGAATCGTTCGAGGGCACGTACTTCGGTGGTCCGGACGTCGGGACGGGCCCGGACGACATGGTGGTGGTGCGGCGCTCGACGTCGCGGGTGTTCTGCCTGCCGCCGGAGCACGGCGGGACGGGTTCGTCGAGCATCCCGACCGCGTTGGGGGTGTTCGCCGCGCTGCGGGCCGGGGCGCGGCACGTGTTCGGCAGCGCCGATCTGACCGGCCGCACGGTCGTGATCAGCGGGCTGGGTTCGGTGGGCACGCTGGTGGCGCAGCACGTGGCGGCGGCGGGCGCGCGGGTTCTGGTGTCCGATGTGGACCCGGCGAAGCGCGCGTCCGGTTACGAGTGGGTGGATCCGGAGAAGGCGCTGCGCACGCCCGCGGACATCGTGGTGCCGGCGGCGGTGGGTGGCGTGCTGTCCGCGGAGCTGGTGCCCGAGCTGTCCGCGCCGCTGGTCGTCGGCCCGGCGAACAACCAGCTCACGTCCGAGGCGGTGGCGAACGAGCTGGCCGCGCGGGGGATCGTGTGGGTGCCGGACTTCATCGCCAGCGCGGGTGGCGCGGTGTACACGCTGCTGCGCGAGGTGGAGGGCGTGCCGCACGAGGAGGCGAACGCCCGCGTGGAGGCGATCGGCGCCACGGTGTCCGCAGTGCTGGATTCGGCGCGGGACAAGGGAACCACGCCGCTGCGGGAAGCGCGCGCCCGGGTGGCGGCCAGGCTGGCCTGAACACGGCGGCGCCGATCGGTCACGGTTGGTGGCAGATCAGCGCCGCCCCAGTTCGTTGCCCGCCCCGGCCGGCCGATTCACCGCAGCGCCGGCGGCGGCCCTTGTCCCGGAAGCGCCGCCCACATGCCCGACCACCGACCGGCCCACCCGCCGCAACACCCGCGGCGGCCCCTGCCCCGTGGAATCGCCACCCCCTGCCCACCACCGACCGGCCCATTCACCGCAGCACCCGCGGCGACCCCGCCCCCGGAAACACCACCCACCTGCCCCACCGCCAGCCGACCCAGTCACCGCAACACCCGCAGCGCCCCGGCCCCGAAATCGGCGCCCACCTGCCCGACCACCGGCCGTTCCATTCACCCCAGCACCCGCAGCGCCCCTGCCCCCGAAAACACCACCCACCTGCCCCACCGCCAGCCGACCCATCCACCCCAGCACCCGCAGCGCCCCTGCCCCCGAAAACACCACCCACCTGCCCCACCGCCAGCCGACCCATCCACCGCAACACCCGCGGCGGCCCCTGCCCCGAAATCGCCACTCGCCTACCCGCCACCGACCAGCCCACTAGCCGCAGTGCCGGCACCGCCCTTCCCTGGAATCGCCGCCCACCTGTCCGAACGCTGGCCGTCCCATTCACTCCAGGACTCGGGCGGCCCTACCCCCGAAAACGCCGCCACCCACCTGCCCGACCACCGGCCGGCCCACTCGCCGCAACACCCGCGGCAGCCCTGCCCCCAGAAATCACCACCCACCTGCCCGACCACCGGCCGGCCCACTCGCCGCAGCACCCGCGGCGGCCCTGCCCCGGAATCCAGCCGCCGCCCACCTGCTGGTCCACAACGGACAGTCAGCGTGCCTCGCGCAGCCGATTGTCGTAGGCCTCGCGCGCGTCGAGCAGTTCCTCCCAGTGCTCGCCGGCCCAGGCGCACACGACCTTCATGGGCTCCAGCAGGCTGCGGCCAAGGGGCGTGAGCTCGTACTCGACGCGCGGCGGTGTGCCGGGGTGGCTGGTGCGGCTGACGAGCCCGTCGCGTTCGAGGCCGCGCAGTGATTTGGTCAGTCCCTTCGGGGTGACGCGCCGCAGGGGCACCCGCAGTTCGGAGAAGCGCCGTGGACCGTGCTCGAGGCAGGCGATCACCAGCGGGGCCCACTTGTCGCCGAAACGGATCGGCGCCAGGCCCGACGGGCAGATCTCGTCGAACATGTCCGGTGGCAGGGGTTCGCGCATACTGCCACGGTAATCGGTATCCAGGAGGAAACCGGGACGCTGGCTACGGTCGCACCATGAGCAGAATCGTGATTTTCGGCGCCGGCGGGCGCGCGGGACAGCAGGCGGTCGCGGAGGCCGCGCGGCGCGGGCACGAGGTGACGGCGGTGGTGCGCGACCCGGCGAAGCACCGGGCGCCCGACGGGGTCGAACTGGTGGCCGGTGACGTCACGGACGCGGCTTCGGTGGCCGCGCTGGTGAAGGACCAGGACGCGGTGATCTCAGCGGCCGCGGTCTACGGAGCGGACACCGATCCGCACGCGTTCTTCACCTCGTCGGGACGCGCGCTGGCCGCTTCCGGCGCGGCGCGGGTGGTCGTCGTCGGTCTGTCGTCGCTGGCCCCGGATGCGACGGGCCGGCCCCTCCGGGATGCGCCCGGGTTCCCAGCGGAGTTCCGCCCGTTCACCGCCGCGCACGCGGCCGGGCTGGACCTGTTGCGCGCCAGTGATCTGGACTGGCTGTACGTGAGCCCCGCGGGAGACTTCGACCACGGCGGCGACCGCACCGGCAGGTACCGGGTGGCGGCCTCCGGCGACCCCGAGGCGCGCGTGTCCTACGCGGACTTCGCGATCGCCCTGGTCGACGAGGCGTCGAGCCCCCGGCACCGGCGGAAGCACCTGCTGATCACCGGCGCCTGACGGAACGCTCCTCGAGGTCAGGGGCCGGAGCGGTCGGGCACCTCCCGACCACCCGGCCCTTGGCCATCCCCACGCGGTCATGGGCCGCCACGACAACACCTGCGAACCACCGGCCACTGACCAACCTCCCCACGCCCAACGCGCCGGCGCAGCCAAGCGCCTGCTGACCACCCGCCCCTGCCTACCCCTCCCCACGGCCACGCCCCCGGTGCGGCAACACCTGCCGATCCCCCGGCCCCTGACCCGACGCCCCACAGGCCGGCACGGTCAAGCACCTGCCGACCCACCGGCGCCTGACCAACCTTCCCCACGGCCGGGTGCCGGTGTGGTCAAGCCCGCTGTCGTCGCCAGCCGCCGCCCCAGCAGCCCCAACTTTTCGCCGCACATAATCGCTGATCAGAAGCTCTTGACCTCTAGTAATGTCGAGGTTACATCCTGATCCGCATGGAACCTCTTGATGTTGCGGTGATCGTCGGAAGCACCCGGGACGGCCGGTTCGGCCCGGTGGTGGCGAAGTGGGTCGCCAGGCAGGCGTCCGAGCACGGCGAGTTCCGGGTCGACGTGATCGACCTGGCGGACGCGAACCTCCCTGCTGCCCTGTCCGGCCGGCCGACTCCCGAGGTGGCGGCCGTCAGCGAGCGCCTGGAGAAGGCGGACGCGTTCGTCGTGGTGACCCCGGAGTACAACCATAGCTACCCGGCATCGCTGAAGACGCTGCTGGACTGGCACGGCACGCAGTGGCAGGCGAAGCCGGTGGCGTTCGTGTCGTACGGCGGGTTGTCCGGTGGGTTGCGTGCGGTGGAGCACCTGCGCCCGGTCTTCGCCGAGCTGCACGCGGTGACCATCCGGGAGACGGTGAGCTTCCACAGCGCCTGGAGCCAGTTCGACGACCAGGGCGAGCTGATCAACCCTGACGGTCCGACGGCAGCGGCCAAGGCGCTGCTCGACCAGCTCGCTTGGTGGGCGCACTCGCTGCGAGACGCGCGGCGAGTCCGCCCGTACGCGAGCTGACCAAGGCCGACTCGTGACGGGGGCGGCTGGGGGTCGCCCCCGTCACGCTCGCGAGAACCACCTCCGCCGCCAGGCGTCCGGCACCCCGCCGTCCCATCTCGCCGGAGATCGCCAGCGCCCCTGCTTTTCGTCCGCTTGAACCTCTGGCTGCCTGATCTCCCCTGATGACCCGGTCCCGACTTCGGGGCAGCTCCGGCATCGGGGCCACCACGCGCCCGCCCGACGACCAGGACCACCGCGCGCCTGCCCGCCAACAGGATTACCGTGCCGGCCCCGCCACCGGAATCACCGCGGAACCCGCCCACCACGGAAATCGCCCTGCACCGGCGCCACCCCAGAATCACCCTGCGCCGATCCCGCCACCGGGATCACGCGCGCCGGTCCCGCTGGGTCAGCTCCCGGCCTTCAGTGCCAGTTCGTCGAGTCCCGCGGCGAACGCCTGCGCGATCTCGTTGATCTCCGGCCGCTGGATGGTCAACGGCGGCGAGACGGCAAGCGCCTTGGCCAGCGTCCGAGTCAGCACACCCCGCTGACGGATGAGCAGGCTGAGGTCGGCCACAGCCGACGGCAGACGCTCGAACAGGTCGGGCTGCAGTTCGACAGCAGCGAGCAGCCCCACCCCTGCCCGAACCTCGCGGACGAGGGGGTGCGCGGCCAGCGGCTGCAGCGCGGCGGCGAGCTCACCTTCGAGCAGCTGTCCCCGCTGCAACAGGTTGTCCCGCTCGAGGATGTCGATGTTCGCCAGGGCCGCGGCGCAGCAGGCTGGATGGCCGGAGTAGGTGGCGCCGTGCCGCAGGGTCGTGCCCGATCGGGCCCAGAACGGCTCGGCGACGCGCCCGTGCACGACGACCCCGCCCAGCGGCAGGTATCCGCTGGTCACCCCCTTGGCGAAGGTGATCAGGTCGGGCTCCACACCCCACCGCTCGACCCCGAACCACGTGCCGAGCCGGCCGAAACCGCAGATCACCGCGTCGGCGATGACCAGGACGCCGTACTCCCGGCACACGTCGACCACCCCCTGCACGTAACCCTCCGGCGGCGCGAGCACACCACCCGCGCCGATGACCGGCTCGAACAGGAACGCCGCGACGCGCTCCGGTCCCACCCGCCGGATCTCGTCACGCAGCGCGTCGACCGAGTCGTAGGCGACGCGCGACGAGGACGGCAGGATCTCGCCGAACCCGGTTCGGTTGGCTTCGATGCCGGCCACGCCGGTGCCGATGCCGTTGGTTCCGTGGTAGGAGTTCGTCCGGCTGATGACGTGCACCCGTTCGGGCTGCCCCTGCACCACGTGGTAGCGGCGCGCGATCTTGACGGCACTGTCGATCGCCTCCCCACCGCCCGCGGTGAGGAAGACCTTGGCATCCGGCATCGGCGCGAGCCCGGCGAGCCGCCCCGCGAGCGCACGGGCCGGTTCGTTGGTGAAGTCGCCGAAGATCGAGTAGCCGGCGAGCTTGCGCATCTGCTCAGCAGCGGCGTCAGCGATCTCCGCCCGGCCGTGGCCCACGTTGGCGTACCAAAGGCTGGCCGTGGCGTCCAGGTAACGGTTGCCTGCCGCGTCGTAGACCCACACGTCCTCGCCGCGCTCGAGGACGAACTCGTCTTCCCGGACGACCGCCATGTCCGAGAACGGATGCCACAGTGCTGTGTCCATGTCCCTCACGGTAGCGGGCGGACGACCTTGCCGGGGTTGAGAATTCCCAGCGGGTCGAAGGCCTGTTTGACCGCTTGGTGGACGGACACGCCCACCTCTCCCAGTTCCGTCTCCAACCAGTCCCGTTTCAGCATGCCCACGCCGTGCTCGCCGGTGATCGTGCCGCCCAGCCGGAGACCGAGCGCCATGATCGCGTCGAACGCGGCTTGCCCGCGCCGCACCGAGTCCGGGTCTGCGGCGTCGAAGACCACGTTCGGGTGCATGTTGCCGTCCCCCGCGTGCCCGCACGTCGGGATCAGCACGTCGTGCTCGCGGGAAATGGCTGTCACCCCCTCGAAGAACTCCGCCAGCCGCGAGCGGGGCACGCACACGTCGTCCACCAGCCGATCACCGAGCTGCTCCATCGCGACCCCGGCCAGCCGCCGTGCCGCGATGAGCATGTCCGCCTCGGCGCGGTCGCTCGCCACCAGCACTTCGGTCGCCCCGCAGGACCGCGCGACCTTCGCGAACGCCTCGAGGTCGTGCGGCGCCGCCGGCCCCCGATCGGACTGGGCGATCAGCACGGCCTCGACGTCGTCCGGGAAACCCAGGTCCCGGTACGCCGCGACCGCGTCGATCGTCGGCTTGTCCATCAGCTCGAGCACCGACGGACGCTGCCCGGTGCTCAGGTACTCCGTGACCGTCCGGCACGCCGCGGGGGGCGCCGCGAAGAACGCGACCGCCGTCAACGGCGCCTCCGCGACCGGCCGCAGCGCCACCGTGACCTCGGTGATCACGCCGAGCGTTCCCTCCGAGCCGGTGAACAGCCGCACCAGGTCGTACCCGGCGACACCCTTGGCGGTGCGGCGGCCCGTCCGCAGCACCCGCCCGTCGGCGAGCACCACTTCGAGTTCCCGAACGAAGTCACTGGTGACGCCGTACTTCACGCAGCACAGCCCACCGGCGTTGGTGGCGACGTTGCCACCGATCGTCGACGACTCCCACGAGCCGGGGTCGGGCGGGTAGAACAGGCCCTTGTCCTCGACCGCTCGGGACAGGACCGCGTTCACGACCCCCGGCTGCACGGTCGCCGTGTGGTTGATTTCGTCGATGTCCAGGATGCGGGTCATCCGCTCCAGGGAGAGCAGGATCGCCCCGTCCACAGCGTTCGCTCCACCTGACAGTCCCGTCCGGGCACCCTGCGGGACGACAGGGATCCGGTGCCGGGAAGCGACACGCAGGATTCTTACGACATCTTTGGTCTCGATCGGCCGTGCCAGCGCCATCGGCACGCCGGCCGTGCCGAACCCGGCTTGGTCGAAACGGTAACCCGCAAGTACGTCCGGGTCGGTCGTGACGAAATCGGCTTCCAGCTCGGCGATGAGTCCCACGAACTCACCGTATCGGGCGAAGGTAGGCGAGAGAACCGGGTGATGCCCGGGCGCTCGCCCGCGGACATCCGGGCATCACCCCCCTCTGGAGTGGTCTCAGGCGGTGATCTCCTTGCGGCTCTCACCACTCTCGATAGCGATCTTGCGCGGCTTGGCGGCCTCGGCCACCGGGATCCTCAGCGTCAGCACGCCACTCTCGTAGTTCGCCTTGATGTGGTCGGTGTCGAGCGTGTCGCCCAGGAAGAGCTGCCGGGAGAACACGCCGAGCGGCCGCTCGGCCACCTGCATCTCGACGTTGTCGCCGGCCGCGGACGGACGACGCTCCGCCTTCACGGTCAGCACGTTGCGTTCGACGTCCAGCTCGATCGCGTCCGGGTTCACGCCGGGCAGGTCGAACACGACCACGAACTCGTCGCCCGCGCGATAGGCGTCCATCGGCATCACGGCGGGGCGCGACCACGTTCCCGACCCCTGGCCGAACACCTGCTGGGTCAGGCGGTCGAGTTCGCGGAAGGGATCGGTGCGCATCAACATCTCGCCACCTCCTTCGGTCTCGTTCACCTGGGACGTTGACGTCGCACACCACAGTTATAGCGCGTCGTCGTTCCGTTGACAAGTGCCCGCGTCATCGGCATGATGACGTTGTGCCGCCCTACGACAACTTGCACGACGCGCTGGAACTGGTAGAGGGAGTGCTCGGCGAAGCCACCGCCGACTACGACCCGAGGAGGGTGCTCGCCGCACTCGAGGTGCTGCGGGCGCTACGGGACACGCTGACGGTCTGGGAGCCGCAGCTCATCGAAGCCGCGCGCGAAGCGGGCGTCAGCTGGGCGGAGCTGGCTCCCGCGCTCGGCGTCGCCAGCAGGCAGGCGGCCGAGCGTCGCTACCTTCGGCTCCGGGATGCCGTGGGCAGCGACCACACGGCTGACGAACGGGTGCAGAAGACGCGAGACCGCCGCGCCGAGGAGAAGGCGGTCATGCAGTGGGCGCGCGAGAACTCGGCCTCGCTGCGCCGACTGGCCGGGCAGATCAGCGCGCTGAAGGGCGTGCCGGGCGTGGGAAAGGTGCGGCGAGCACTGGCCGAAGACGACGCGGCAGCGCTGCTGACACCGCTGAGCGGGGTGATCCAGCACCTCGACCAGACCTACCCCCAGCTGGCGGTCGAGGTCTCGCTCGTCCGCGACCACATGGACCGGGTCCGCCGGGAGACCCAGGAAAGGAGGCAGTCGTCCCGAGCGGGCAGCAGCTCCTGACGCTGTACCGCCACGAGCAGGGAGCACGAGGGCTGCGATGGGTTCCGCGGCAGTGCTTGATCAGCGTCGATCATGATTCGCCCAAACTGCGGCGACGGGCTGCGCGGGTGCCGTTGCGTGGCTGCCGTGCCGGGACCTCGTCGCGATGGCCGCGTCTGGGGCCATCGCGGCAGCTGACCGGAGCGCCTCGGGGCGCGTTCCACCAGCGGCGAGTGACCGTTGCGCGGGTGGGCGGGAGGTCCGTCTGCCCCTGCGGGGGGTCATTGGAGAGCGGGCGTGTTGCCCGCGCGGGACCATTGGAGGGAGGTCCATCTGGCCGCGCAGGGTCGCTGGAGAGGTCCGTCTGCCCGCGCGGTCACTGGTGGGAGATTCGTCTGCCTGGGATCGCTGGAGGTTGTCTGGCCGACGCAGCTCCGCCGCGTCGGGCCTCGGGCTCGAGGTGGCGTGCCAGTGGGTCGCGTTGGTGAGATCAGCCGATCCGCGGCCTCCGGGCTCGACTTGCCTCGGCTTCAGCCGAGGGCCGGTCCGGGGGTGGCGTCGGGCGTGCGGCGAACGCTCTGCCTGGGGCAGCCAAGTGTGCCGAGCTGGCTGCTGCGCGAGCCGGAAGCGCGGCTTTCCGCCTGTCTTGGCCAAGCGTTCGCCGAGGTTGGTGGACGGTCGCAGCCCATGCGGCGCGTTGCGGTGAGCCGGTTGCGAAGCTGAAGGCGCGGCTGTCACCAGCCGCAACTGGGTGCGCGGCCAGGTTGCCGACGTTGTCCGGTCGGCATCGTCCTGCGGCGAGTTCGGGGTCGGCGGGGAGGGGACCTCGCCCTGCAGCGCATTCCAGGGGCCTCATTGGAGGCGACCTCGTCCTGCAGCGCTTTGGTAGGGGTCCAATCGGGGGCGACCTCGTCCTACGGCGCTTTGGCAGGTGGCCCAATCGGAGGGCAGCCTCGTCCTACGGCGCCTTGGTAGGGGCAGGCCCAATCGGAGGGCAACCTCCAGGTGCGGCTAGGCACCTGCTGTGAGCGCTGCTGGGCGGGTGGCGGCAGGTTGTCGTGTTGGGGCCGGCCCCGCCGTCTGTGCGAGCCGACCCGGGTGGCGGGCCTCAGGGAGTCACTTCGAGCGGGGCTTTTTCCGTGGCCGAGATCTGCTCCGGGACGGCGATCTCGACGCGCGGGACCGACGGGGGCTTGCCGTTGGAGGCTTGGGCCGACGTGGGCTGGTCGAGGGGCTCTGCGCTGGTGACAGGGGTTGCCGGCGACGCGTCGGTCGGCGTCGGGGGCTTGGCTGTGGCTGTCTCGGACAGGAGGGGGGTCGCCTCGGCCAGGAGGGTGTTGATCGCGCGGAGGCGGTCGGTCATGTCCACGCGGATCTTGTCCAGCTCGGCGACCTTGGCGGCGGCCTCGTCGGTGCGGCGGCGCGCTTCGGCTGTGGCTTCGGCCAGCAGTTTCTCGGCTTGCGTGCTGGCCCTGGTGACCTTGTCCTCGGCGCGGGCGGTCGCCGAGGCGATCATCGCGCTCGCCCGGTCGGTGGCCTCCGCGACCATCGCGTCCGCGCGCTTGGTCGCGTCGGCCAGGAGGGCGTCGGCGCGGGAGGTCGCGTCGGCGAGCTTCGCGTCGGCCTGTGCGGTGGCGTCGGCGACGAGCGTTTCGGCTTTGGCTTGAGCGTCGGCGGTGAGCTTCTCCGCCTGGGCGGTGGCGGTGGTGACCAGCTCGTCGGCCCTGGCCTGGGCGTCGGCCTCCTGCTTGGTGGCTTTCGCCTGGAGGGATTCGGCTTCGGCGCGCGCTGCGGCCAGGGTCTGGTCGGCTTCCGCGCGGGCCGAGGTCACCGTCTCCTCGGCTTCGGCGCGGGCCGAGGAGAGCAGGTCATCTGCTTGGGCGCGGGCGGATGCGACCAGGCTGTCGGCTTCGGCGCGGGCCGAGGTCACCGTGGTTTCGGCCACGGCGCGGGCGGACGCAAGCGTTTCGTCCGCTTCCGTGCGGGCGGAGGTCAGGGTTTCCTCGGCTTCGGCGCGAGCGGAGGTGAGGGTTTCGTTCGCCTCGTCGCGGGCCGAGGTCAGCAGGTGGTCCGCCTCGGCGCGGGCGGACGTCAACGTCGACTCGGCCTCCGTGCGGGCGGACGTCAGCGTGGACTCGGCTTCGGCGCGCGCGGACGTCAGCGTTTCGTTCGCCTCCTCGCGGGCCGAGGTCAGCAGGTGGTCCGCCTCGGCGCGGGCGGACGTCAACGTCGACTCGGCCTCCGTGCGGGCCGAGGTCAGCGTGGACTCGGCCTCTTCTCGGGCGGCGCGTAGCAGCTCGTCGGCCTTGGACTGGGCGTTCTTGACCAGCTCGTCGGCCTTTGCGGTGGCCTCGGCTTCGCGCTCGGCCATCGCTCGCATCGACGTGGCTCGCCGGACGGACATCGCCTCTTCGAAGTCCCGCTCGATTTCGGCTCGGCGGCGGGCCGCCTGTTCGTCCAGCTTACGCCTGCTCTGCGCGGCCTGGCGGGTCATCAAATCGACCTCGGCCTCGGTGCGGCGCATCAGCTCAGCCTGCTCCTCGGCCATCTCCCGGCGCCGGAAGTCCAGCTCGGCGACCAGGCGTTCGTGCCGCTCGCGCAGTCGGCCGGCCGCCTGTTCGGCCGCCGCCCAGCTCCGTTCGGCCGCCAGCCGCGCCCGCTCGGTGACCTCCGCGGCCTCGTCCTCGGCCAGCTCCACCATCCGCAGCAACCGCTCGGTCAGCCCCTCCGCCTCGATGGGCGTCCGGCTGATCCGGTCGATCTTCTCGCGCAGAGCGTCGTTCTCCGTGCGCAGGTCCTCCATCTGTGCGGCTAGCCGCTCGACCGCAGCGGCGGCCGCGTCCCGGTCGGCGATCACCATCCGCAGGTCGGTCTCCACGGCGCGGACGTACGCCTGCACCTGACGAGCGTCATAGCCACGCCACGAGCGGTCGAAATCGGTCCGCAGTGGCACCAGGTCCTCGCGAGCGTCCACGGCCGTCATCCGCACCTCCCGAAGAGACTGTCCTGAATGGACAAAGCTGCTGAAAGCCTGCCACTGCCCAGCATCCTCTCATCCGCGCCCCGCGTCCACCCGCTGGGGCCGCGCGTTTCGAATTTCCGGTGTGACGTCCTCGCATT
Organism: Amycolatopsis thermoflava N1165; assembly: GCF_000473265.1. Taxonomy (NCBI): domain Bacteria; kingdom Bacillati; phylum Actinomycetota; class Actinomycetes; order Pseudonocardiales; family Pseudonocardiaceae; genus Amycolatopsis; species Amycolatopsis thermoflava. The sequence goes on along the minus strand of NZ_KI421511.1, from coordinate 7,395,385 downwards.
CGCCTTCGGGTCCGCCTCCGCAACCCGGATGGCGGCACGACCGCACCGGCGGAACGCCTGCGGGGCAACGGCATCTGCAGCCGATTCACCTGCACGTAGTGCGGGGGCCGACGTTCGGATGCTTCGCGTTCGCGCCCGTGATCACCGTGCGCGATGGCGGGTTCCGGAAAAAGCTATGAACCTTCAAGTCCCGGTCGAGTCAAAAACGGGCGCGAAACGACGACCGGGCCGCCACCACGCGCCGGCGGCGACACGCCAACGAGCTGCCGGCACCGGAACAGCGCGGGACGCCGGGGGTTGGCGTGATGGCCGGAGGTTGGGCGAAATGGCCGGGCGACCGGGCGTGATGGCCGGGCGGCCGGACCTGATGGGCGGCCGGCCGGACGTGATGGCCGCGCGGTCGGGTGTGATGGCCGGGGGATGGGGGTGAAGGCGGGCGGTTGAGCGTGATGGCCGCGCGGTTGGGGTGGCCGGGGGGATTGGGCGTGGCGGCCGGGCGTGATGGGCGGATGCCGGGCGGTTGGCCGGGTTCCCGGGTTCCCGGGTTCCCGGCACGTCACCGGCTTCGCGGTCGACGACCGTGTGGGCGTGGGGCGAGCCGGTGGGTATCGATGCAGGTCGGAGCGGTGTGGATTGGTCCGGGCCAGCGGGTTCGGGTAGTTCGAAACCGCCCCACGCCGGCGGCCTGGACCGTTTCGAGGTGTTTGCCGCGCGGCGCGGGGAGCCGACACCGTAGCCTTGCCGGGTGACGGAGACCGAGGGGCAGGACAACCCGCGCGTGATCGCCGGCCGGTACCGGCTGCAGCGTCACATCGGCGGGGGCGCGATGGGCGTCGTCTGGGAGGCGAACGATCAGCTACTCGACCGGACCGTTGCGGTGAAACAACTTCTGCTACCGCCGCGGCTCACTCCGGAAGAGGCCGAGCAGGCCCGCAAGCGTTCCTTCCGCGAGGCCCGTCTCGCCGCCCGCCTCCAGCACCCGCACGCCATCACCGTGTTCGACGTGGCCGACGACGACGGCAAGCCCGTGCTGGTGATGGAGTACCTGCCCTCGCACAGCCTGGCCGAGGTGCTCGCCGAGCGCGGCAGCCTCCCGCCCGGCGAGGTCGCCCGCATCGGCGCGCACGCGGCGTCCGCGCTGGCCGCGGCGCACGCGGCCGGCATCGTGCACCGCGACGTCAAGCCCGGCAACATCCTGCTCGGCGAGGACGGCATCGCGAAGATCACCGACTTCGGCATCTCCAAGGCCGCCGACGACGGCACCCTGACCGGCAGCGGCCGCTTCGCGGGTACCCCCGCGTTCCTCTCCCCCGAGGCCGCGCGCGGGGAGACGCCTGGCCCGGAGTCCGACGTCTACTCCCTCGGCGCCACGCTCTACGCCGCCGTCGAGGGCCGCATGCCCTACGGCGACACCGACAACCAGATGGCGCTGCTCTACGCGGCCGCCGCCGGCCGCGTCGCCCCGCCGGAACACGCCGGGCCGCTCACCGGCGTGCTCACCCGGATGCTCGACGTCGACCCCAAGGCCCGCCCCACGATGGCCGAACTGGCCGCTGAACTGGGCAAGCTCGCGATGATGACGGCCACGACCAAGGTCGACCCGGTGCCGCCGCGGAGACCGTCGCGGCGAAGATTCGCCTACGCCGGCGCCGCGCTCGCCGTCGTCGCCGCCCTGGTCGTCACGCTCGTCATCCTGCTGCCCGCCTCCACCGGGGACAACGACGCGCCCGCCGACCAGGCCTCGGCCCCGCCCTCCCCCACCTCCGCGACGAGCAGCCCGGCGCCGCCGTCGACCAGCGTCACCACCGTGACCAAGACGGCGACCAGCAGCCCGACCCCGGCCACCGCCTCGGCGGTGCAGGCGGTCAGCGACTACTACGCGATGATGCCGGGCAACACCGACGCCGGCTGGGAGCGGCTCGGCCCCGTGCTGCAGGCACAGGGCAAGTCCAGCTACGTCGGCTGGTGGTCCACCATCAGCTCGGTGAGCATCGTCAGCGGGCCGCGCCAGGTCGACGCCAACACCGTCGAGGTCACGGTCGACTTCGTGAAGGGCGGCTCGCACTTCCGCGAGCGGCACCACCTGGGCATGATCCAGCGCGACGGCAAGTGGCTGATCAACACCGACACCCTGGTCAGGTAGAACGGGAGGCGTGGCCTACTCCGCGCTCTCCCACCTGGACTGCCCCCGCTGCCACCTGACCCACGACGCCGACCGCGTGCAGGGCCTCTGCACCTGCGGCTCGCCGCTGCTCGCCCGCTACGACTTGGCCGCCACCACGGTGACCAGGGACGAGATCGCCGACCGCGAGCCGACCCTGTGGCGCTACCACGAGGTCCTGCCGGTCCGGTCGGCCGCGAACGTGGTCACCCTCGGCGAGGGCATGACGCCGCTGCTGCCTCTGCCCACTTACGGCGAGCAGGTCGGCGTGCCCGGCCTGCTGATGAAGGACGAGGGCCTGGTCCCGACCGGCTCGTTCAAGGCGCGCGGCGCGGCGGTGGGGGTGTCGAAAGCCGCCGAGCTGGGCGTCACCGGGATCGCGATGCCCACCAACGGCAACGCCGGCGCGGCCTGGGCCCTCTACGCGGCGCGCGCCGGCCTGCGCAGCCTGATCGCGATGCCGGTCGGCGCACCGGCCATCACCAGGGCGGAGTGCCAGGTCAGCGGCGCCGAGCTGTACCTGGTCGACGGCCTGATCTCGGACGCCGGGAAGCTCATCCGCGACGCCGTCGCCGAGCGCGGCGGCTACCAGGACGTCTCGACGCTCAAGGAGCCGTACCGCATCGAGGGCAAGAAGACGATGGGGTACGAGATCGCAGAGCAGCTCGGCTGGCGCGTGCCGGACGTGATCGTGTACCCGACCGGCGGCGGGGTCGGCATCATCGGCATCCACAAGGCGCTGCTGGAGATGCGCGAGCTGGGCTGGATCCCGGACGGCAAGCTGCCGCGGCTGGTCGCGGTCCAGGCCACCGGGTGCGCGCCGATCGTGGACGCGTTCGAGCGCGGCGCCCGCGAGTCCGAACCGGCCGTCGGCGCGCACACGATCGCCTTCGGGATCACGGTGCCCAAGGCGCTGGGCGACTTCCTCGTGCTGGACGCCGTCTACTCCACCGGGGGCACCGCGATCGCCGTCACCGACGAGGAACTGCTGGCCGAGCAGGGCAACCTCGCGCGCGCCGAGGGCACGTTCGTCTGCCCCGAGGGCGCCGCGTGCTTCGCCGCGGTCCGCAAACTCCGCGGATCGGGCTGGCTCTCCGCGGACGACGAGGTCGTCGTCCTCAACACCGGCGCGGGCGTCAAGTACCCGGAGACGGTCGAGGTGTCCGCGCCGGTGCTGGCCAAGGACGGCGCGATCCCGCGTCAGGGCAGGTAGTACATCGGGTTCGGCAGCTTGACCGGCCGCTCCGCGTGGCCGCCTTCGAGGTCGCTGTACTGGTCGCCGAGGTTGAGCACGATCGTCGCGCCGGTGGCTTCGATGTGCGCCCGCGTGCCGGACTTGTACTGCACGGTGTCGCAGGTCAGGCCGCACGGCAGGTAGTCCGGCGCGGTGGTCTCCGGCTTGAAGAACGCCGCCGCGGGCGCCGGGTAGCCCTCGTTCGCCAGGTTCTTCAGCGACGCCGGGCCCTGGTGCTCCTTGCGGCCGGTCAGGAAGTAGACGTCCACGCCGTGCTGCGCGGCCCAGTTCGCCAGTTCCAGGGTCGGCTTGATCGCCGGGAAGGCGCCGTCGTTGATGGCCTTCTCCTGCTTGACCGGGTCGAAGCCGAAGTCGTTGTCGGCTTCCCAGCCGTAGGTGACCTCGGAGGTGTCGTCGATGTCCAGCACGATCGCCGGGTTGCGCACGCCCTGCTGGAGGCGGATCGCGAGGTAGTGCTCGGCTCCCTCGACCTGGCGGCGGACGTCGGCGGCCCACTGGCTGCGGTCGGACTCGTGGTGCTTGCCGTCCGCGTCCACCTGGTCGCCGTAGTAGGCCTTGACGTCGAGCTTGACCTGGCCGAGGTTGTCCGGCTCGTGGCTGCCGCCCGAGGTGGCGACGGCCGTGGCGCCCCCGGCGACGGTGGCGCCGATCGCGGCAGCGGCGGCCAATTTGGCCAAACCGGACATTTTCTCACGCAACACGGGGCCTCCTCGTCAACGGTCGACGACCCGAGAACCTACCCCGGGATCCGCTCCGCGCGACAGAGGAAGAAGTGGGGTGCGCGGCCGATCCGCGTGAGCACCACGCTGGCCTCCTGGTCGCCCGCGAGCTTGAGCCGCTTGCGCAGCGCGTCCGGGTCGACGTCGAGGCCGCGGACGAGGATCTCCAGCCTCCCGACGCCGCGGGCCCGCAGCAACGAACGCAGCGATTTCTCCTGGTAGTGGCCGTGCTCCAGGACGCGGAAGGCGCGCACGCCGGGCGGTGGCACGTCACCGGTCAGGTAGGCGATCCGCTCGTCGAGCTGCCACAGCCCGTGCCGGGCCGCGTAGTGCTTGACCAGGCCCGCCCGCACGACCGCGCCGTCCGGGTCCACGATCCACTCGCCCGGCCCGGCGGCGCCGACGTCCGACGGGTCCCGGTCGGTGATCGTCCACTGTGTACCGTGCGAGCGCAGCACGGTCGCTCGCCGCGAAGCGGTGGCCAGGCCGGCGCTCCACACGCAGGCCTCCCGGACCTGGCCGTCGAGCGACACCAGCTCGATCTCCGCCGCCCACGGCGCGGCCGCCGGGTCCAGGCCGGGGGCGCACTTCACCGCGAGGTCGCGGCCCGCGTAGACCTCGGCGAGCTGGTCAAGCGGCGGCGCGAAATCGGACGGACGCCAGGTCCGGCGGCCCGCCGAGTCACGGCGGGCCGGATCAGCCACGACCACCGCGTCCCGGCTGACCGGCCGCAACGCGTCGGCCTGGACCACCGCAACGCCGGGGCAGTTGTGCCGTGCCATCGCCAGCCGGACCGGGTCCAGGTCGGAGCCGAGGCACCGGCGCGCGACCCGGGCCAGCTCGGCGAGGTCGGCGCCGATCGAACAGGTCACGTCGTGCACGTCGCGGCCGGCCAGCCGCTCCGCGCGGTGCCGCGCCACCGGCGGCACGCTGGCCTGCTGCAGCGCGTCGCCGGTGTAGAGCCAGGACGGGTCGAGCTTGCCCTTGCGTCGCAGCAGCACGGTCTCCAGCACCGCGGCGAACCGCTCACCGGCCACCTTCCGCGCGGCCGCCACGTCCGCGATCCGGTCGGTCAACGGCAGCTCGCCGACCTGGGCCAGCGCACGCGCGCCTTCCTCCGAGCGGAGGAAGGCGACGTCGTCGAGGGTGAACGCGTAGGGCACTTACGGCTTGATACCGGTGATCATCACGTTGTAGAACAGCTCGCGCGGCAGCACCTTGGACAGCACCTTCTTGTCCAGCGCGGACAGCCTCAGCCACAGGTGGTAGGCGAACATCCGCCACCGCACCGTGAGCTTCTCCTGCGGCACCGCCGCCTCGAACGTGCGGATCGGCCAGCCGGCCAGCGCCGCGCTGAACTCCTCGGTGACCGCACGGACGTCGACCGCGCCCGCGCCCAGGGCCATGCGCTCCAGCTCGGACGGGTCGAACGTGTGGATGTCGACCACGGCCTCCAGCGCCGCCGCGCGCGAGGACTCGTCCAGCTCCTCCTGCGGGCGCCGCCAGCCGCTCAGCGCCGGGACCTTGGTGACGTTGGTGGTCAGCCACCAGGTCAGCTGGCCGAGCTTGCGCGCGTAGAAGTTGCCGATCTTCGTCGGCTCACCGGCGAAGACGAACCGGCCGCCCGGCTTGAGCACCCGCAGCACCTCGCGCAGCGCGCCCGGCACGTCCGGGATGTGGTGCAGCACCGCGTGCCCGACCACCAGGTCGAAGCTGTTGTCCGGGTACGGGATGCGCTCCGCGTCGGCCACCCGGCCGTCCACGTCCAGGCCCAGGTTCTCGGCGTTGCGCAGCGCGACCTGCACCATGCCCGGCGAGAGGTCGGTGACCGAACCCTTCTTGATCACCCCGCCCTGCATCAGGTTGAGCAGGAAGAACCCGGTGCCGCTGCCCAGCTCCATCGCGGTCGGATAGGGCTGGCCCTCCTCGCCCGCCACGGCGTTGAACACGTCGGTGGCGTAGGAGATGCAGCGCTCGTCGTACGAGATCGACCACTTCTCGTCGTAGGTGCCTGCCTCCCAGTCGTGGTAGAGGATGTTGGCCAGCTTGGGGTCCGAATACGCCGCCTTGACCTCTTCCTCGGTCGCGTGCGGGTTCGGGGCGGGGTCGGTCACGTCACTTCCCTTCGAAGGTGGCCTTGCCGGGGCCGTTCTCCACGAAGGAGGTCATGCCCGTGGTCTGGTCCTCGGTCGCCCACAACGACGTGAACAGCTGCGTCTCCAGCTTGAGGCCGCTGGCCAGGTCCATGTCGAGACCGCCGTCGATCGCGGCCTTGGCCTGCGCGAGCGCGACGGCCGGGCCGTTCACGAACTGACCCGCCCACTTCTGCGCGGCCGAGTAGACGTCGTCCGGCGCGACCAGCTGGTCGACCAGGCCCAGCGACAGGGCCTCCTCGGCCTTGACGAAGCGGCCGGTGAACACCAGGTCCTTGGCCTTGCTCGGGCCGATCAGGCGCGCGAGCCGCTGTGTGCCGCCCGCGCCGGGGATGATGCCGAGCAGGATCTCCGGCTGGCCGACCTTCACGTTGTCGCCGGCGATCCGGTAGTCCGCGCCCATCGCGAGTTCGAGCCCGCCGCCCAGCGCGTACCCGGTGATCGCGGCGACGACCGGCTTCGGGATCGCGGCGACCGCGGCCACCGTGTTCTGCAGCTTCGCGCCGAAGGACCGCATCTCGACGTAGGAGCGGGTGACCATCTCCTTGACGTCCGCGCCGCCGCAGAAGGTCTTCTCCCCGCCGTAGAGGATCACCGCGCGCACGTCGGACCGCTCGGCCGCCTCCTGCGCGGCCACCGCCAGCTCGGCCGTGACCTGGCCGTTGATCGCGTTGACCGGGGGCCGCTCCAGCCGGATCGTGCCGATCCCGCCGTCCACCTCGAGCCGTACGAACTCGCCCACGCTGGCATCCTCCTTGATCTTGCGGTGCACCTACCGGCCGGTAGGGGTGACCTTACCGGCGACGCGCGAAGAAGCGGTCACCCGAGCGTTCGAGGACGAGGTCCTGGTCGAACGTCTTCGACAGGTTCTCCGCGGTGAGCACGTCGTCGACCAGGCCCGCGACCACGGCACGGCCTTCCCGCAGCAGCAGCGCGTGGGTGAAGCCTGGCGGAATTTCCTCGACGTGGTGTGTGACGAGCACCATGGCCGGGGCGTCCGGGTCCAGCGCCAGCTCGGACAGCCGGGCGACCAGGTCTTCCCGGCCGCCGAGGTCGAGACCCGCGGCGGGCTCGTCAAGCAGCAGCAGCTCCGGGTCGGTCATCAGGGACCGGGCGATCAGCGTGCGCTTGCGCTCGCCCTCGGACAGCGTGCCGTACTCGCGGTCGGCCAGGTGCCGGATGCCCAGCGCGCCCAGCAGCTCCTCGGCGCGGCCGGTGTCCATCGTGTCGTACTGCTCGCGCCAGCGGCCGATCACCGCGTACCCGGCGCTGACCACGACGTCGACGACCTTCTCGTCCCCCGGCACGCGTGAGGCGATCGCCGCCGAGGTGAAGCCGATGCGCGGGCGCAGGTCGAAGATGTTGGTGCGGCCGATCTGCTCGCCGAGCAGGTGCAGCGACCCGGTGGTGGGGTGCAGTTCGGCGGCCGCGAGCCGGAGCAGGGTGGTCTTGCCCGCGCCGTTCGGGCCCAGCACCACCCAGCGCTCGTCCAGCTCGACCGACCAGTCGAGGCCGGCCAGCAGGTCGTTCTTGCCGCGGCGGACCCCCACCCCGGCCATCCGCACCACGAGATCGTCAAGGTCGTTCGGCTCGCTCACGGGCCCATTGTGGCCGCCGGGCGCCGCCGGAGTCCCGCCGCCCCCGTACCACTTGGTGGGACGTCACAGCGGGTAGCCGGATCTCGTGGCACGATGCGCTTCGTGAGCACCTCCCGGTACCCGCGGCGCCGCTTCTGGCGCAACCGTGCCGTCGATCTGGTGCTGGTCGCGTCCTGCGGGTGTAGCCCGACGCGGCACGGTCGCTGACCTGCCGCGTCTCGCCTCTTCCCGATTCTCACGCGACCTTACTGGGAGACCCCTGTGACTTCTGTCCTGCGTTCGACCGAGATCCACCCGCGCCTGATCGGCACCGCGCTCGAGGAGCTGCTGCACCCCGAGCGGCTGCTGTGGACGCCCACCCAGCTCGCCGGCCTGACCCGCACCGTCACGCTGGAGCTGGGTGCGCGGATCTCGGAGTTCCTGCACTTCGACGCCGACCAGCGGTGGTGGGCGCGGCTCGCCCTGACCGAGGGGATCGAGCTGTGGGTGCTGACCTGGCTGCCCGGGCAGGGCACCAAGCCGCACGACCACGGCGGCGCGGCCGGGTCGTTCACCGTGCTGCGCGGCGAGCTGTCCGAGGAGTACCGCTACCCCGGCGGGCCGATCCGGCAGCGCACCCACGTGACGGGCGACGGAATCGGGTTCGGCGCCGGGCGGGCGCACCAGGTGACCGGCGCGGGCACCGAGGCCGCGGCGAGCATCCACGCCTACTCGCCGCCGCTCGTGCCGACCCGCGAATACGCCAGTCTGGCTGACGTGCCCGCCGAGATCCCGCCGCTGCCGGGCATCCTGCGGTGATGAACATCGACGAGATGCTGGCCTCCGCCCGCGCCACCCTGAAGCGGGCCGAGCCCGCCGACGCGTGGCGGCTGCAGGCCGAGGGCGCGCTGATCGTGGACATCCGGCCGATCGGCTACCGGGAGGCCGAGGGCGAGATCCCCGGCGCGGTGCCGGTCGAGCGGATCCACCTGGAGTGGCGCCTCGACCCGGCGAGCGACCACCGGCTGCCCGGGGTGCGCCCGGACCGGCCGGTCGTCGTGGTGTGCAACGAGGGCTACGCGTCCAGCCTGGCGGCCGCCGACCTACGCCGGCTGGGACTGTCCCTGGCGACGGACCTGGTGGGCGGCTTCCGGGCCTGGCGCGCCGCCGGGCTGCCGGTGCAGCCGGGCGGCACGCCGGCGGTTCCCTGAGGGGGTTGTTTCTGGGTCGCGGCGGGGTGCGCTGCGTGGCTGCGGTGGGCGGGCGCGTGAGCGACAGGGCTGCCGGTGCACCCAAGCAGAACGCCGGCGATTCCCGGACGGGAGCCGTGGGACGCGGGCGGCGCGCTGAAACAAGCCGCGGAGCGGCGGTTCGCGGAGGCGTGCCGGTCACCACGACCGGCCCGCCCACTCGCCTATCCGCAGGGGCACGCCCCCTCGCCTACCCCGCCGGGAGTCGCTGAAGACCAGCGTGTAGCCGGATCCGGCGGGGGTCGTGACTTCTCCTTGACCGGTGGGGACTTCAGGCCACGGCGCGGGCCTTGGGCCCGGCCGTCTCCCGCACGACCCGCAGGACGGTGACCAGCGTGATCGCGGCGGTGAGCATCACGTAGAACGCCGGCGAGAGCCGGTAGCCGCTGGCCGAGATCAGCCACGTGGCGATGTAGGGCGCCGTGCCGCCGAACAGTGACACCGCGATGTTGTACGGGATGGCGATCGCGCCGGAGCGGATGCGCGGCGGGAACAGCTCGGCCATCGTCGCCGACACCGCGCCGTCGTAGGCGGCGATCAGCAGGCCCAGCACGACCATCCCGAGGATCGCCAGGAACTCGTTGCCCAGCGACATCAGCAACAGCGACGGCCAGGTCAGCAGGACGAACCCGGCGGTGCCCGCGATCAGCAACGGGCGGCGGCCGATCCGGTCGGACAGCGCACCGGCGAACGGCACCGCCACGGCGACCACGGCCAGGCACACCGTGGACGCGACGAACGACTGCACCTTCGTGAAGTGCAGCGTGGTCTGCAGGTAGCTGGGCATGAACGTCTGCAGCGTCCAGTGCGCCACACCCTTGATCACGACCAGCCCGGCCAGCACCAGCATCGCCTTGCCGCCGGTGCGGAAGGTCTCGCGCACCGGGCTCTCGGTGACCTCGCCCTTGGCCTCCAGCTCGCGGAACTCCGGCGTGTCCTGCAGCTTCAGCCGCAGGTAAAGACCGGCCAGACCGAGCGGCAACGCCAGCAGGAACGGCAGCCGCCACGCCCACGAGGTCATCGTCGCGTCCCCGAACGACGCGGTCAGCAGCAACGCCAGCCCCGAGCCGAACACGAACGCGGCGAACCCGAAGGTGTCGGCGAAGCTGGAGAAGAACCCGCGCCGGTTCGGCGGCGCGTACTCGTACAGCACCGTCACCGCGCTGGAGGTTTCGCCGCCCGCCGCGAACCCTTGCACCAGCCGCGCGACGACGAGCAGCAACGGCGCGAGCGCGCCGACCGCGTGGTAGGTCGGCAGCACACCGATCGCGAAGGTGGCCAGCGACGTGGTGAGCACGACGATCGCGAGCACCCGCTGGCGCCCGATCCGGTCGGCGAGCGGCCCGAAGAACAACCCGCCCAGCGGCCGGATCACGAACCCGGCGGCGAACACCGCGAACGTCGACAGCAGGGCGGCCGTCGGGTCGCCCGCGGCGAAGAAGTTCGCGGCGATGACGGTCGACAGGGTGCCGTAGATACCCATGTCGAACCATTCCACGAAGTGACCGGCACCCGCGGCGAGCAGCACTTTCCGGCTGGGCACCTGGCCGGTGCTCACGGTTTCGGGCACAGCGACCTGTTCAGACATGACGACCTCGTTGTCCGTGTCGGAGTGGGGATCAGCGGAGTTCCGCTTCCGCGATCATGCGGGAGACGGGGAATTCGACGGTGAAGCCGAGCAGTTTGCGGGCCTTCGCGTTGGACGTCGTGTAGTGCACCGCGGGACCGGGCAGGGATACGTCCACATAGTCCAGTCCGGCGCGGCGCGCCAGTTCCGGGACCAGCCAGTCGAAGTCGACCGAGTCGTCCGCGCCGAGACCGATCACCTCGCCGTCGAGGCCGGGGGTTTCGACGGCGGCGACCACACCGGCCGCCAGGTCGCGGGTGTCCAGGATGCCCATCCGGAACGGCGTCCCGTCCTCGCCGCGCGAGAGCACGAGCTTGGTCGTGCCGTCGTCGTGTGGTTCGAGCGCGGCGACCGCGGCCGCGTTGCCGAACGCCCGCTGCTGCTCGATCTTGCGGTGCAGGAAGAACCGCGGCCCGGAGAAGAAACTGTTACGGTCGAGCAGTTCGGCGGCGTCCTGGAAGTGGGAGAACCGCAGCACCACCGCCTCCAGCCCGCGGGTGCGGCGGTAGAAGTCCACAGTGTCCTCGGCGAGCTTCTTCGTCAGCCCGTACGCGCTCGTCGGCGCGCGCGGGTGGTCCTCGTCGAGCGGCTGGTAGACGGGTTTGCCCTCGGGGTAGACCTCGCCGGTGCTGGCGAGGACGAGCTTCGCGCCCGCCAGAGCCGCCGCTTCGGCCACGTTCGCGGTGCCGAGCACGTTGGTCTCGAACAGCGCCGCGTCGTCGGCCCGCTGCCAGGACATCCGGGCGGCCAGGTGCACCACCACGTCCGCGCCCGCGCAAACCGAAATCAGACCGTCCCGATCGGACAGTGGCAGGCTGACCGGCGGCGCGACGTCGATCGGCACCACGGTGTGGCCACGCTCTTCCAGCCGTCCGGTCAGCGTGCGGCCGAGCCGTCCCGCGGCCCCGGTGACGGCGATCCTCACCGGACCTCCCGCACCGGGGTGTGCACCGGGCCGAGGTAGCCGAGGCCGATGCTCACGCTGTCGGCCGCCTCGACGATCGTGCGCCCCAGGTCGGCCTCCCGCTCGTCGAGCGCGATCGCGGACAGCGCACCGGACAGCGAGATCGCGGCGACGACCGCGCCGGTGTGGTCCCGCACCGGCGCGGCGATGCACGCGCGGCCCAGCGCCAGCTCCTCGATCTCGGTCGAGTAGCCGCGGCTCGCGATCCGCGCGAGGTCGGCGTCCAGCGCCTCGAACGTCGTGATGGTGTGCGCGGTGAAGCCGTGCAGCGGCTCCGGGCCCAGCAGTTCCCGGCGCTGCTCCGGCGCGAGGCCCAGCAGCAGGCTCTTGCCCATGGCGGTGGCGTGCAGCGGGTTGCGCTGCCCCATCAGCGAAAACGACTTCTGCGCCAGCTGGCCTTCGACGTTGAGCAGGTAGAACAGCTCGGCGCCGCGGCGCACCGCGACGTTGGCGCCGAGACCCAGTTCCCACGCCAGCCGCTGCGCGACCGGACGGGCCTGCCGGTAGATCGGGTCGTTGTTGAGCGCGATCCCCGCCATCGTCAGCACCGCCGGGCCGAGCTCGTAGAGCTGGCTCACCGGGTCGCGGCGGACCAGGTCGACCGACTCCAGCGTCGCGAGCAGCCGGGACGTGGTGGAGATGCCCAGCCCGACCTCCGCCGCGACGTCGGAGACCCGCAACGCGGGCCGGCCGAGGGTGAAGGCGTTCAGCACGGCCGAGGCCCGCTCCACGCTCTGATTGCCACCGCTTTCGGAAACCATGGCACGAAGTATGCGGAGGCTTTGCACATTCCGCAAGTCCCGTGCAAAGATTGGCAACCATGCGCATCGCCGAGGTGACGACCTACGTCTTGAAGCTGTCCGGTCCGCAGGCCTACCTGGGGAAGCTGGAGGACGGCAGCGAGCTGAGCGAGGACCGCGGTTACGTCGTGCGTGAACCGTGGCGCAGCCTCTACTCCGGCCGGTTCGAGACGATGCTCGTCCGCGTCACCGCCGAGGACGGCACCACCGGCTGGGGCGAGGCACTGGCGCCGGTCGGCCCCGAGGTGCCTGCCGCGATCGTCGACCGGATGCTCGCCGGGTGGCTGACCGGCCGCGAGATCACCGGCGTCCGCCCGCTCTGGCTCGGCCTGCGGGACCTGATGCGTGAGCGCGGGCACCTGGTCGGGCACCAGGCCGACGCGCTGGCCGCGGTCGACATCGCGCTGTGGGACCTCTACGGCAAGCTGACCGGCCTGCCGGTGGCCGACCTGCTCGGCGGGGCGGTGCGCACGCACGTCCCGGCCTACATCTCCGGCCTCGCCCGCTCCACCGACGCCGAGCGCGCCGCGCTGGCCGCGGACTGGGTCACCAAGGGGGCGACCCTGGTCAAACTGGCCCTGGGCAAGGGAATCGAGGCGGACCTGGCCACCTTCGACGCGGTCGCCGAGGCCGCGCCGGCGATGCGGATCGCGGTCGACGCGCACTGGGCGTACCGGATCGGCGAGGCCGTCGAGCTGGGCCAGGAGCTGGACCGGCGCAAGGCGCTGTTCTTCGAGGCGCCGCTGGTGCCCGAGGACGTCGATGGGCACGCCGAGCTGGCCCGCCGGATCCGCACGCCGGTCGCGGTCGGCGAGGCGATGCGCAACCGCTTCGAGTTCGCCGACTGGCTCGGCCGCCGCGCCCTGCGACTGGCGCAGCCGGACGTGGCCCGCACCGGCATCACCGAGGCGATGTCGATCGCGGAACTCGCGTCGGCCCACCACGTGCCGGTCGCCTGCCACCACTCGGTCGGCCTCGGCATCGCGCTCGCCGCCGGGATCCACGTGTCCGCGGCCAGCGCGGACACCCCGTTCTTCGAGTACCAGCCGGACACCGTCCCGGTCGCGCAGAGCATCCTGCGCACCCCACTGACCGCCGGGCCGACGGGGTTCGCCGTGCCGGCCGGGCCCGGGCTGGGCATCGACGTCGACGCCGACCTGATCACGAAACTCGCGAAGGAGAACTGACCCGTGCCGGACACACCCACCGGTCTCATCCCCATCCTGGCCACGCCGTTCACCGCGGACGGCGAGCTGGACCTGCCGTCGCTGCGGTCGCTGGTGGAGTTCCAGCTCTCCTGCGGCGTCGACGGGCTCGCCGTGTTCGGCATGGCCAGCGAGGGGTTCGCGCTGGCCGCGGCCGAGCGGGAGGTCATCCTGCGCGAGGTGCGGGCGATGACGTCGCTGCCGGTCGTCGCCGGGGTCAACGGCACCAGCACGGTGACCGCGCTGGAACAGGTCCGCGCCGCGGGTGACGGCGGAGCGGACCAGGTCATGGTGCTGCCGCCGTTCCTGGCCAAACCGTCGCCGGCGCAGGTCGTCGAGTTCTTCACCGAGGTCGCCGGCGCCGGGGTGCCGGTGATGATCCAGGACGCGCCGGGCGTGACCGGCGTACCGGTCGACGTGGCGGCGGTGACCGCGCTCGCCGGTGTCGAGGGCATCACCTCGATCAAGGTGGAGGCGCCGCCGACACCGTCCAAAGTGGCCGCGGTGCGGGATGCCGCGGGGCTGGCCGTCCTCGGCGGGCAGAACGCGCAGGCGCTGATCGAGGAATACGACAACGGCGCGGTCGGCACGATGCCGGCGTGCGAGTTCACCGACGTCCTGCGGTCCATTCTGGACGATCTCGCGGGCGGGCGGCGGGCCGAGGCGCGGGCGGAGTTCACCCGGCTCCTGCCGTTGATCCACCTCGGGGTCCGGCCGGGGCAGGCTTGGGCCGTGCACAAGGAGGTGCTGGTGCGGCGCGGGATCATCGAGACGGCCACCGTGCGGCTGCCCGCCCGGCCGCTGGAGCCGATCACGGCGAAGGCGCTGGCCGAGGTCTTGGACGAGCTGGCGCTGCCGGCGTGGCGCCGGTGAGGGGCGTCCTGGTCGTCGGCGGTGGCTCGGACATCGGGCGGGCGATCGCCGCGGCGTTCCCGGACGACCACGTGGTCGGCGCCGGGCTGGAGCCCGTGACAGACCCGGCGTTCGACGCGTACGTGGTCGCCGACTGCGCGACCCCGGCGGGTGCGGAAGCAGCCGTCGGCGCGCTCGACCGGCTGGACGTGCTGGTGCTGGCGGCGGCCTCGCAACCGGTGGCGGCCGCCGCGGAAGCGACCGACGAGCAGTGGCGCGCGGCGATCGCGAACACGCTGGACGCGGCGTTCTACCCGACGCGGGCCGCGCTGCGGGTGATGCCGGCCGGGAGCAGCATCGTCGCCGTGACGTCGGTGAACGGCTTCCTGGCCGCGCCCGGCCTCCCCGGCTACGCGGCGGCGAAAGCCGGGGTGGACGGGCTGGTGCGGCAGCTGGCGCTGGAGTACGGCCCGCGCGGGATCCGGGTCAACGCGGTCGCGCCGGGCATGATCGGCTCGGCTGACCTGCCCGCCGTGGCGGAGGGCTACCCACTGCGCCGCACCGGCGAGCCACGCGAGGTCGCCGACGCCGTGGCGTTCCTGGCATCCCCGCGGGCGTCGTTCGTCACCGGCGTGGTGCTCCCGGTCGACGGCGGGCTGTCGATCGCCTCGCCCGCCGCGTTCCTCCGGCCGGACCTGCGCGCCCGGTTCCTGTAGAACTCGCGCCCAGGAACGCAGGACGCGCGCCAGCCCGCGCGAGTCCTGCGCTCGGGCGCGCGAGTTCTGCGCTCAGGCGAGCACCACCTTGCCCAGCTCGGCAGGCGTCGCCAGGAGGTCGTGCCGCGGCAGGATCCGCACGGTGTAGCCGAGGGAGCCGGCCCGGGGCAGCCGCAGCGTCGCGGTGTACTCGCCCTCCTGGGACGGCTCCATCCGCACCGTCATGGGCTCCGCCAGTTCGTCGGTGTCACCGACGCGGCCGACCACCGTCTGGACCTCCACTTCGGACGGCGCCAGCCCGGCCAGGTCCACCTTCGCCCGCACGCGGACCTCGTCGCCGACCACCAGGCGCTCCTGCGCCTCCACCGTCAGCTCCGTGTCCAGCACCCGCACCTGCCGCCACACCGCGTCGACCCGCCGTCGGTACTCCGCCAGCGACCGCGCGCCCGCGTAGCCGTCGGCGCTCGCCGCCGCGCTGGTCACGGCTGCCGGGTGGTAGGCCGTCTCCACGTACTCGCGCACCATCCGCGACGCCTGCACCCGCGGCCCCAGCTCGTCGAGCGTGTGCCACACCATCGACATCCACCCGCGCGGCACGCCCGCGTCGTCCCGCTCGTAGAACAGCGGCGCCACCTGCTGGCCCAGCAGGTCGTACAACGCGGCCGACTCGAGCTCGTCCCGGCGCAGCGGGTCGGTCACGCCGTCCGCGGTCGGGATGGCCCAGCCGTTGCTGCCGTCGTAGCACTCGTCCCACCAACCGTCCTTGATGGACAGATTGAGCCCGCCGTTGAGCGCCGACTTCATGCCCGACGTGCCGCACGCCTCCAACGGCCGGGTCGGGTTGTTCAGCCACACGTCGCAGCCGCGGTAGAGGTAGCGCGCCATCGACATGTCGTAGTCGGGCAGGAACACCATTCGTCGACGCACCGCGGGGTCGTCCACGAACCGCACGACCTGCTGGATCAGCGCCTTGCCGCCCTCGTCGGCCGGGTGCGACTTGCCGGCGACGACGATCTGCATCGGACGTTCCTCGTCCAGCAGCAGCGCGCGCAGCCGTTCCGGGTCGCGCAGCATCAGCGTCAGCCGCTTGTACGTCGGCACGCGGCGGGCGAACCCGACGGTCAGCACGTCCGGGTCGAACACCTGGTTCACCCAGCCCAGCTCCAGCGCCGACGCGCCGCGCTGCAGCCACGCGTTGCGCACCCGCCGCCGCACTTCGAGCACGAGCTTCTGCCGCAGGTCCCGCCGCAGCGCCCACAGTTCCTCGTCGGACACACCCATCTGGCTGGGCAGCTTGCCGTCGTGCCCCCACGCCTTGTGCTTGCCGCCGAGCAGCGCGGTCAGCTCGCGCGCCACCCAGGTCGGCCCGTGCACGCCGTTCGTGACCGACGAAATCGGCACCTCGGCGTCGTCGAAGCCCGGCCACAGCCGCGCGAACATGCGCCGCGACACGCGCCCGTGCAGCTGGGACACGCCGTTGGACCGCTGCGCCAGCCGCAGGCCCATGTGCGCCATGTTGAACATGCCCGGGTTGTCCTCGGCGCCCAGCGCGAGGATCCGCTGCAGCTCCAGCCCCGGCAGCAGCCGTCCGTCGCCGAAGTAGTGCTGCACCAGGTCCACCGGGAACCGGTCGATGCCCGCGGGCACCGGGGTGTGCGTGGTGAACACGGTGCCCGCGCGCACCGCGGACAACGCCTCGTCGAACGCCAGGCCCTGCTCGTCGATCACCTCGCGGGCGCGCTCCAGGCCGAGGAACCCGGCGTGCCCCTCGTTGGTGTGGAACACCTCCGGCTGCGGGTGACCGGTCAGCTCGCAGTAGCGCCGCACCGCGCGCATGCCGCCGATGCCCGCCAGGATCTCCTGCCGGATGCGGTGGTCGGCGTCGCCGCCGTAGAGCCGGTCGGTGACCCGGCGCAGGTCCTCGTCGTTGGCCTCGACGTCGGTGTCCAGCAGCAGCAACGGCACGCGCCCGACCTGTGCCTGCCACACCTGCGCGTACAGGTCGCGCCCGCCCGGCATGGCGACGTGCACCAGCACCGGCTCGGAGTCCTCACCGGTCAGCAGCTCCAGCGGCAGCGCGCTCGGCTCGATCACCGGGTAGTGCTCGACCTGCCAGCCGTCCAGCGACAACGACTGCCGGAAGTACCCCGACCGGTAGAGCGGGCCGACCCCGATCAGCGGCACCCCCAGGTCTGAGGCCGCCTTGAGGTGGTCGCCGGCGAGCACGCCGAGGCCGCCCGAGTAGTTCGGCAGCGCCTCGTGCACCCCGAACTCCATCGAGAAGTACGCGATCGCGGCCGGCGCCCGCTCCCCCTGCGGGCGCTGCTGGTACCACCGGTCCTCGGTCAGGTAGCGCTCCAGGTCGTCGCTCATCGCGTGGACCCTGGCGAGGAAGTCCTCGTCACCGGCCAGCTCCGTCAACCGCGCCGGCGACACCGCGGTGAGCATCCGGAGCGGGTCCCGCACGCGCCGGAACAGCTCGTCGTCCATCGACGCGAACAGGTCACGGGTCGGCGGGTGCCACGTCCAGCGCAGGTTGGTGGCCAGCGCGCGCAACCCGGCCAGCGGCTCGGGCAGGCTCGCGCGGACGGTGAACCGGCGGATTGCTCTCATGGGGATCGACGATATCGGTAAGGTGCGCTGCGACAAGCGTGACGAACATCGAGGGGGCCGGGGTGCGGCGATCGCTGGTGGCGCTGAGCGGGGTGCTGGCGCTGGGACTGGCCGGTTGCAGCGACGGGAAGTCCGCCCCGGTTTCCGAGGGTGACGTCGCCGGGCTGCCGATCACCCACTTCGAGAGCGGTCTCAAGTCGGCCGCGCCGGAGCCGGACCTCGACGTGACCAACGTCAGCAGCGACGAGGCGGACCGGGTGGCCGTCGCCACCATCGCCGACGTCGAGGACTACTGGTCCGGCGCGCTGCCGGGCAACTTCGACGTCAAGTTCGAGCCGGTGAAGTCGCTGCTGTCCTACGACTCCGACGGCGAGAACCAGGAGAACGGCTGCGGCGACACGAAGGGCAACGCGAACGCCTTCTACTGCAGCGTCGACGACTCCGTGGCGTGGGACCGCGGCGTGCTGCTGCCGACCATGATGGACCAGTTCGGCCCGCTGTCGGTGGTGACCGTGCTGGCGCACGAGTTCGGCCACGCCGTGCAGTACCGGCTCGGCGACAAGGCGGGCATCAGCCGCAACACGCCAACGATCGTGAAGGAGCAGCAGGCCGACTGCTTCACCGGCGCCTACTACCGCTGGGTCGCCGAGGGCAAGAGCAAGTACTTCGCCGTGTCCACCTCCGACGGGCTGAACTCCGCGTTGTCGTCGCTGTTCCTGGTGCGGGACAGCGCGGGCACCTCGGCGACCGACCGCTCCGCGCACGGCACCGGGTTCGACCGGACCTACGCGTTCCAGATCGGGTTCGAGCAGGGGCCGACGGAGTGCGCCGCGATGACCCTGGACAGCATCCAGCCGCGGCTCACCGAGCGGCCCTTCGACTCCGGCGACCGGGACGGCGACATCGAGGTCGACCAGGAGGCGATCGGCCTGCTGAAGGACAGCCTCGACCAGGCGTTCGCGGGCGCCAAGGTGCAGGCGCCGGAGATCGTCGACGACGGCGCGTCCTGCCCCAACGGCTCGGCCACCCCGCCCGCCACCTACTGCACGAGCGACAACACGGTGCGGATCGACCTCACCGCGCTGGCCGAACTGGGTCAGCCGGTGGACCAGGAGGGCGAGTTCACCGGGTCCAGCAGCGGCGGGCACGGCGACTTCGCGGCGTTCTCCGAAGTCGCGTCCCGGTACGCGATGGGCATCCAGAAGGGTGTCGGCGCCTCCCTGGACAACGCGAACGCCGGGTTGCGGACCGCGTGCCTGGTCGGCGCGTGGGCCGCGGTGGCCGCGCAGGAGGGGCAGCAGATGCGGCTGTCGGCCGGCGACCTGGACGAGGCGATCTCGGACCTGCTGCGGCCGGACTCGCTGGTCGCGGCCGACGTGGACGGCAAGCCCGCGGCCAGCGGGTTCAACCGCGTCGAGGCCATGCGCACCGGCTACCTGCAGGGTTCCGGCCCGTGCAGCACCCAGTACGGCTGAGTCAGCCCATGAAGTCGCCGGTCGCCTTGCGGACCTTGGTGAGCAGCTCGGACAGCTGCTCGGTCTGCTTCGGCGTGAGGCCGACGAGCCCGAAGTCGATCGAGGTGACCGCCTTCGTCGCCTCTTCCAGGCGGGCGTGACCGTCGTCGGTGATCTCCACCAGCGTGGTGCGCCGGTCGGTTGGGTGCGGCACCCGCTTGACCAGCCCGTCCTTCTCCAGCCGGTCCACGATGTTGGTCACGCTGGTCGGGTGCAGCTGGAGGCGCTCGCCCATGACCCGCATCGGCAGCGCACCGCGGCGCGCGAACGACAGCAGCACGAGCGCCTCGTACCGCGCGAAGGTGAGGCCGTGCGGTTTGAGCGCGCCGTCGACGGCCGACTGGACGATCTGCTGCACGCGCATCACGCCGGTGACCGCCGCCATCGTCGCGGACGGCCCGATCCGGTCCTCCCACAGCTGCGCGGCGCGGGCGATCGGGTCGAAAGGCAGCGGGCGGTTCATGGCAGGGAAGCTACCAGCGGGTTCTTGACCGAGGGGGCAGGGTAGTGCGCAAAGTGTCGCAAGTGTGAGGAGAGCCGATGATCGTCGCCTTCAGCGTGAGCCCGTCCGGCGGTGACCCGGACGGCGGAGTCAGCGAAGCGGTCGCCAGGGCGGTGCGGGTCGTCCGCGACTCGGGCCTGCCGAACTCCACGAACGCGATGTTCACCAACGTCGAGGGGTCCTGGGACGAGGTCATGGACGTGGTGAAGCGGGCGGTGGAAGCGGCCGGCGAGGGTGCCGCCCGGGTGTCGCTCGTGCTCAAGGCGGACATCCGGCCGGGCTTCGACAGCGGTCAGCTGGAGGCGAAAGTGGAGCGGTTGGAGGAGCACCTCCGGTGAAACGCCGGACAGTACATGCCAGGATGGAAGCGTGACAAATCCACGCGCATCAGCAGCGAAGTCAGCCGCCATGTCCGCCGCGCTGTCCGGCGCGGTGGATCTGTCCGCGCTCAAGGCCAGGGCCGAGGCCCAGCGCAACGCCCCGCCGCCGTCGAGCGGCGCACCGGCCGGGGGCGGCGGCGCGAGCGCCGCGGTCATCGACGTCACCGAGGCCACGTTCCAGGCCGAGGTCGTCGAGCGGTCGCTGCAGCAGCTCGTCGTGGTGGACCTGTGGGCCGACTGGTGCGGGCCGTGCAAGCAGCTGAGCCCGGTGCTGGAGCGCCTGGCCGAGCAGTCCGGCGGCGCCTGGGTGCTGGCGAAGGTCGACGTCGACGCCAACCCGCGCATCGCGCAGGTCTTCGGGGTCCAGTCGATCCCGACGGTCGTGGCGATCGCAGGCGGGCAGCCGGTCAACGCGTTCTCCGGCGCGCTGCCGGAGCCGGAGATCCGGCAGTGGCTGGACCAGCTGCTGGAGGCGCTGAAGGGCAAGCTGCCGGGCATCCCGCCGTCCGGCGCGGACGGCGCGGAGGAGCCCGAGGACCCGCGCTTCACCGAGGCCGAAGCCGCCTTCGAGCGCGGTGACTTCGCCGCCGCCGAGGCCGCCTACCAGCGGATCCTCGACGTCGAGCCGGCCAACGAGCTGGCCAAGGCCGGTCTGGCGCAGGTCCGGTTCGCCGCCCGCGCCGCCGAGGCCGACCCGTCGGCCGTCACGCGTGCCGACGCGTCCCCGGACGATCTGGACGCCCAGTTCGCGGCCGCCGACTACGAGGTGGCGACGGGCAAGGTCGAGGACGGGTTCTCCCGGCTCATCGAGGCCGTGCGCCGCACGGCCGGCCCGGACCGCAACCGCGTCCGCGAGCACCTGGTCGGCCTGTTCGACCTGTTCGACCCGGCCGACGAGCGCGTCGCGGCGGCCCGGCGGAACCTGGCGTCGGCCCTGTTCTGAGACGGCGTCCCCCGCGCCGCGAGGTGCGGCGCGGGGAGTCCGCCTCACCAGGGGATGACGCCGTCGTCGTCGAAGAAGCCGCCGCGTGGCCCGTCGTCGGGCAGGGTGGCGAGCCGGATCGCGATGGCCGCGCCCTGCTCGGGAGTCCGGGGCGCGGCGAAGCCGGTGAAGTCGGTCGCGACGTAACCGGGGCAGGCGGCGTTCACGATGACGTTCGTGTCGGCGAGCGCGCGGGCGTACTGCACGGTGATGCTGTTGAGCATCGACTTCGACGGCGCGTACGCGGCCATGACCGGGCCGGTCCGCAGGGCGAGCGACCCCATGTTGCTGGACATGTTGACGATGCGCGGCGAGTCGGCGCGGCGCAGCAGCGGGAGCATCGCGTTCGTCACCCGGACGACGCCGAACACGTTGGTGTCGAGGACGGTCCGGACGACGTCGAGGTCCAGTGTGGTCGGATCCTGCGCGCCGCCATCGGTCCGGCCCCCGATGCCCGCGTTGTTGACCAGGACGTCGAGCCGTCCGGCTGTGCGATCGATCGTCGCCGCGGCCGCCGCGACGCTGTCGTCGGAGGTGACGTCGAGGGCCACCCCGAACGCGTCGGCGCCCGTGGCGCGCAGCCGCTCGACGGCCTCCTCACGGCGGGCGTCGTCGCGCGCCCCGACGGCGACCGTGTAGCCGATCGCGCCGAGCCCCTGCGCGATGGCGTAACCGATTCCCTTGTTCGCACCGGTGACCAGCGCGATCTTCGTGTCGTTCACGCGGCCCATGCTCGGCTCGCGGGAACGCGCTGTCCAAGATCAGCTCGCTATGCTGTGATACCCGGGAGGTATCACCGCGTAGGATCGAAACCGTGCGTGATCTGGAAACCCGCGAGCTCCGGTACTTCGTCACCGTCGCGGAGGAGCTGCACTTCGGCCGTGCCGCGGAGCGGCTCGGGATCGCGCAGCCGCCGCTCTCCCGCGCCATCCGGCAGCTGGAACAGCGGCTCGGCGTCCGGCTGCTCGACCGTGACCGCCGCGGGGTGGCGCTGACCGAACCCGGCCGGGTGCTGCTGCGCGAGGCCAAGGTGGCCCTCGACGCGGTCACGGCCGCCGCGCGCCGGACGCGCCGCGCCGCCGACCCGAAACGGCCCCTGGTGCTCGTGACGAAAGCCGGGGCGTCGCACGAACTCCTGCAGCGACTCCTCGACGCCGTCGCAGCCGAACCGGGCGCACCGCCGGTCGAAGTCCTCCTGTGCGAAGTGGGCGAGCAGGCCGGGTTGCTGCGCGACGGGCAGGCCGACGTGGCGATCATGCACCGCCCGTTCGACGATCTCGCCGGATTCGACACCGAGGACCTCGTCGTCGAAGGCCAGGTCGCGATCCTGCCCGCGGCGCACCCGCTCGCGGCCCGCGAACAGCTCACACTCGCTGAAGTCAGCGACGTCCCGGACCTGCCGATCGCGCGGTGGCCCCGGCTCGACGGCACCTATCCGCCCGGCCCCGGCCCGGAGGTGCGCACGCAGTCGCAGCTGGCCCAGCTCGTGGCACTGGGACGGACGCTGCTCGTCATCCCCGCGTCAAGCCGGGCGTGGCAGTGGCCGGAGCACGTGGCGGTGCCCGTCGTCGACGCACCGGAAGTCACGACCGTGCTCGCCTGGCCGGCGAACAGCCGCTCACCAGCGGTCGCCGCGCTGGTCCATTCGGCGGCCGGGCTCGACAAGAACCCGTGACAGCACGAAGCGCCGCCGCCACAGGTCGTGGCGGCGGCGCTTCGTGGTGAAGATCAGGCGGAGACGGTGTCGCGGACGATCAGGCCGGTGCCGCCGTGGGTGAGGCGCTCCGGGCCGTCCAGCTTGCCGGTGCGCAGAGCCCAGGTCTCGAACCACCAGGTGAACAGCGGCGGGATGCTCGCCAGCAGCGCGGTCACCACGGTCTTCGGACGCCAGCCGAGCGGCTTGAACACGGCCAGGGTGACGACCAGGTACACGACGAAGACGACGCCGTGCACCATGCCGAGCACCGGCACGCCGCCCTCGTTCGGGGCGTCGACGACGTACTTCAGGAACATCCCGATCAGCAAACCCGCCCAGGACAGCGCCTCGGCGACGGCGGCCACGCGGAACACGAGAGCGGCCTTGCTGGTCACTGCTTTCCTCCTTGTGAGAAGCACATGAGAAAACGTCCGACTCCGGTCTACGTCAACCACGCTGTCGGACGTTTCGGTACCCAGTGTGAGGCGTGATGGTCCTCACGGGTACCTCGGGGGTCGTGATCATCATCACGAGCCGCCGTCCACAGAGGATCCGGGTAGCCACCCGGTCACGTCCAGTCCACCTGCGCGCGGGGCGGCGATCGACACGTGCCCGTGGTGGGCGGTGGCGACGGCGTGCACGATCGACAATCCGAGCCCCGCGCCGGATTCCGAGCGCACGCGGGCGCCCGCGCCACGGACGAACGGTTCCAGCAGCCGCTGCGCGTCGCCCGGCACCGCGGCCCCGGTGTTCGAGATCCGCAGGAACACCTGCCCGTCGGTGCTGCCGGTGGCGACGTCGATCAGGCCGCCGGGACGGTGGTAGCGCACCGCGTTGTCGACGAGGTTGCCCGCCATCCGTTCCAGCAGCACGGGTTCGCCGCCGGTGACCGCGGGCCGCAGCCCGGTCCGCAGGGCCAACGCGCGCGCGGCGACCTGCTGCGCCACGCCGCCGAGCGCGGCGGCGACGAGATCCACGCGCTGCCGGGTGAGCGCGCCGGTCTGGCTGCATGCCAGCGCGAGCAGACCGTCGAGGGTGCGCCGGCTGTGCTCGATCGCGGTCGCGATATCGCCGGTCATGGCCAGCAGCTCGGCCCGCGTCGGTTCGCCGTCCAGTGTGACGTCGATCGCGGCGCGGACGGTGGTCAGCGGGGTGCGCAGTTCGTGCGCGGCGTTGGCGGTGAACATGCGCTGGCTGCGCAGCACGCGGTCGCGCTCGGCGATGCCCTGCTGGATGCGGTCCAGCATGTCGTTGACGGTCGCGGCCAGGGTCGCGAGCTCGTCCGGGGGCGCGGTGACCGGGACGCGTTCGGCGAGGTTCTCCGCGGACAGGCGCCGCGCGGTCGCCGAGATGGCCCGGATCGGGCGCAGCACCCGCCCGGCCACCAGCCAGCCGAGGACCGCGGCCGGCAGCACCACCACGGCGAGCGCGATCGACGCGGAACTGGGTGCTGGAGAACCACGCCGCGCCGTGCGGGGCCATCGGTCCCCGCCGGTAGGTCTTGCGGCATGACACTCAGCCGACGCGGTTTCCTGTGGCGGGCCGGCCTGGCCACCGCCACCATCCCACTGGCGACCTCCGGTCTCGCGGACGCGACCGACGCCGACCCGGATCAGCTGTTCCGGGCCGGATCGTTCGACGCGGCCGACCGCGGTTACGCCGCGCTGCTGCGCCGGGATCCGGCGAACGCCCGCGCGGCCGCCCAGCGCGGCTACATCGCCCTGCTGCACAACCGTTCGACACGCTGTACGCGGCGCTGCGCGGCAAGCCGTGGGATCCGAGGGGCGACGGCGGCCCGGCTCCCCTTCATCGACCTCGATCCGCTGCCGACCGTCGAAGCGTCCCTCAACGGCGGCGAGCCCCGCCGGTTCCTCCTCGACACCTACGGCACGCTCGACCCGGACCAGCCGGTGGCCGACGAACTGGGCCTGCGCTCCCTCGCCACGGCTTCGGGTTACGCCGGCAACCGGCCGGTCACCATCCACCTCGGGATCCTGGACTCGATCCGGTTCGGCGACCTCGAAATCCGCAACATCCCCATGCGGTGGACGAACCAGCCCAAACCGGCGCTCCCGGACGGCGCGGTCCCCGCCGGCGTGCTCGGCACGACGGTCTTCTACCGCCTGCTGACCACGATGGACTACGCGCGCCGCGCGCTGGTGCTCCGGCGCACGGACACCCGGACCGGCCCGCGGACACCACGGTCGAGGTGGCCGAGCGGGCCGGCATCCCGGTGGACTACTCGAACCCCGGCGAGATCAACGGCAGGCCGGTGTACCCGATCACCGCCGAGCGGATCTCGCTGGGCCGGGCCGTCGGCCACGACGTCCGCGGGTCCGCGAGCGCCGGTCCCGTCGAAGGCACGCCTGGTCCGGGGCAGTCGGCGATGGAGCGGTGACCAGCCGGGCGGCGGTTGACACACCGCCGCCGGGTGGTGTGAAATCCACCCGCTATGACAACGTTGTCGTCGGGTCCGGGGAAGGCGTCGAGGCGCGCCACGATGAACGACGTCGCACGTCTGGCCGGGGTGAGCATCAAGACGGTCTCGCGCGTGGTCAACGACGAGCCCGCGGTGCACCCGGAGACCGCCGAACGCGTCCTGGCCGCCATCGACCAGCTCGGCTTCCGGCGCAACCTGGGCGCCCGCAACCTGCGCCGCGGCTCGACCACCGGCACCATCGGCCTCGTCGTCGAGGACGTGGGCAACCCGTTCTACTCCGAGCTCACCCGCGCGGCCGAGAAGGTCGCCACCGCGTTCGGCAGGCACGTGCTGTCCGGCTCGTCGGAGGAGGACTCCGACCGCGAACGCGAGCTGGCCCTCGAATTCTGCTCCCGCCGGGTCGACGGGCTGCTCATCGTCCCGGCCGGCACCCAGCACGGCTACCTGCTGCCGGAGATGCGCGCGGGCACGCCGGTGGTGTTCGTGGACCGCCCGGCCGGGGACATCGCCGCCGACACCGTGCTGGTCGACAACCTGGGCGGCACCGTCGAAGCGGTCGCCCACCTGGCCCGGCAGGGGCACCGCCGGATCGCGTTCCTCGGCGACCGGCCGGACATCTACACCGCCGCCGAACGCCTGCGCGGCTACCGCGAGGGGTACGCCCGCGCCGGGGTCCGCTTCGACGAGGGCCTGGCCATCCTGCGCCCGCCGACCAGGCAGAGCGTCGCCGACGCGGTCGCCCGCCTGCTCGCCGGTCCGGACCCGGCCACCGCGATCATCGCGGGCAACAACCGCGTCACCGTCCACCTGCTGCGGGCGCTGGCCCACGTCACGCCGCGCCCCGCCGTCGTCGGTTTCGACGACTTCGAACTCGCCGACCTGCTCGACCCGCCGGTGACCGTCGTCGCGCACGACGTGAGCCGTCTCGGGTCGGCGGCGGCCGAGCTGTTGTTCGCCCGCATCAACGGCGATGCCTCCGCACCGAGAAAGGTTGTCCTGCCCGTGCACCTCGTTCCCCGCGGCTCCGGTGAGGTGGCCCCGTGACCGCCCCGATCAAGCTCCCGGCCAACCAGCCCGCCCAGTTCTACCGTGGTGGCGCGGCGATCGCCGCGCTGCGCGGAGTGTCCGAACAGGACTCCGCGTTCGGCCCGGAAGACTGGGTCGCCTCGACCACCACACGCTTCGGCCAGGAGGAGTCCGGGCTGACCCGGCTGCCGGACGGCCGCTGGCTGCGCGACGCCGTCCGCGACGACCCGGAGTCCTGGCTCGGTGCCGAGCACGTCGCGGCGTTCCGCGACTCCACCGCGCTGCTGGTCAAGCTGCTCGACGCCGGCCAGCGGCTGCCGGTGCACTTCCACCCCACCGACGCCTTCGCGCGCAAGCACTTCGACTCGCACTTCGGCAAGACCGAGGCCTGGATCGTGGTCGGCACCAGCGGCGACGACCCGCGCGTCTACCCCGGCTTCCGCGAGACGGTCAGCCCCGCCACCGTCGACGGCTGGGTGCGCGACCAGGACACCGACGCGATGCTCGGCGCGCTGAACAGCGTCGCGGTCCGCCCCGGTGACACGGTCTACATCCCGGCCGGACTGCCGCACGCGATCGGCGCGGGCGTGTTCGTCGTCGAACTGCAGCAGCCCACCGACTTCTCGCTGACCATCGAGTGGCGGAACTTCCTGGACGACCCGGACAAGGGACACCTCGGCCTCGGGTTCGACACCGCGTTGCAGGCGCTCGACACGTCCGGCTGGGACGACGAACGGCTGGCGGGCATCGTCAAGCACACCGCCGACGAGCCAGGGTCCACTGTGGACCTGCTAGCGGCTGGCTCGGCGGAGTTCTTCCGCGCCGACCAGCTGCGCCCGTCCCCCGCGCTCGCACTCGACCCGTCATTCGCCGTGTTCGTGGCGCTCGACGGGCAGGGCACGCTGCGCACCGAGCACGGCGGCGAGATCTCCGTGGCCAAGGGCGAGACGCTGGTCGTCCCGCACGCCGCCGGGCAGCTCGAACTGGCAGGCGACCTGACCGTCATCCGCTGCCGTCCCCCGGCCCCCGGAGCGCGCTGATGAACGACACCGTCCTGCTCGACGCGCGGAACCTGGTCAAGCACTACGGCTCGGTGGAGGCCCTGCGCGGCGCCTCCTTCCAGGCCCGCGCGGGTGAGGTGACCGCACTGATCGGCGACAACGGCGCGGGGAAGTCCACCCTCGTCAAGTGCCTGTCCGGTGCGGAGCAGCCGACCTCCGGCGAGATCCGGCTGGACGGCAGGACGGTGTCGCTCGACTCGCCGGTGACCGCGCGGCGCCTTGGCATCGAGACGGTGTACCAGGACCTCGCGGTCGCCCCGGAGCTCGATCCGGCGGCGAACCTGTTCCTCGGCCGGGAGATCCGCCGCAAGGGCGTCCTCGGCAGGCTCGGCATGCTCGACAAGGCCGAGATGCGGCGGCGCGCGGTCGAGGAGTTCGACCGGCTGGGCGTGTCGCTGCAGAGCACGGACGTGCCGATCGGCTCGCTGTCCGGCGGGCAGCGGCAGAGCGTCGCGGTGGCGCGGTCGGTGGTATGGGCGTCGAAGGTCGTGTTCATGGACGAGCCGACCGCCGCGCTCGGCGTGGTGCAGCGGGAGCGGGTGCTGGACGTCATCCGGCGGGTCCGCGACGAGGGCATCGCGGTGGTGCTGATCAGCCACAACATGCCCGAGGTGCTGTCCGTGGCCGACCGGGTGGAGGTGCTGCGGCTGGGCACGCGCGTGGCCCGGTTCGTGGCGTCGGAGACCAAGCTCGAGGACCTGGTGGCGGCGATGACCGGCGCACTGACCCACGAGGAGGCGGCGTGAGCACGGCGGTCCAGACCGAGGTGAGCGGCGGGATCGGCAAGCGGTCCCTGGGACAGCGGCTGATCGGCGCCAACACGTTCTGGATCGCGTTGGTGCTGCTTGCGTTGATCGCGATGTTCACGGTGCTGGCGCCGAACGAGTTCGCCACCGTGTTCACGTTCCAGACGCTGCTGATCGAGACGTCGGTGCTGCTGGTGCTGTCGGTCGGGATGACGTTCGTGATCATCACCTCCGGCATCGACCTGTCCGTCGGCTCGGTGCTGATCTTCGCCGGCATGGTGTGCGGCAAGACGATGGAGGCGCTCTCCGGCGGCAACGCGAGCGCGGCCGGCTGGGGTGTGATCACCGTCGGCCTGGTCGCGGCGGTGCTGGCCGGCACGGCGTGGGGGCTGATCAACGGGTTCCTCATCGCGGTCGCGAAGATCCCGCCGCTGATCGTCACGCTCGGCTCGATGGGCGCCGCGCTGGGTGCGGCGTACCTGCTCAACGGCGGCTCCGACGTGCGCAGCGTGCCGGCCACGCTAAACCGCACGCTCGGCTACGGCACCTCGTTCGGCGGCGTCCCGAACCTGGTGCTGGTCGCCGCGGTGATCACGTTGATCGGCGCGTGGCTGCTGCACACCACCCGCTTCGGCCGCTACACCTACGCGGTCGGCTCGAACGCCGAGGCCGCGCGCCGGGCCGGGATCGGGGTGACCGCGCACCTGCTCAAGGTGTACCTGCTGACCGGGTTCCTGGCCGGGGTGGCGGGTTTCCTGTCGCTGGCCTACTACGCCTCGACCACGATCACCGCGCACACCAACGACAACCTCAACGCGATCGCGGCGACCGTGATGGGCGGGACGAGCCTGTTCGGCGGCGTCGGGTCGGTGCTGGGCACGGTGATCGGGGTGTTCATCCCGGCGGTGCTGAAGAAGGGCTTCAACATCACGCACGTCCAGGACTTCTGGCAGATGATCGCGGTCGGTGCGGTGCTGGTGGCCGCGGTGTGGTTCGACCAACGGCGCCGCCGGGCGCGCAATTCCCGCTGAAACCCGTACGACGAGGTAGGGAGAGGGATCGGATGAAGTTGGTGCAGATCGCCGGACTGGCGGCGACCGCGGTGCTGCTGGCGGCCTGCGGGTCGGGCCAGGTCGGCGGCTCCGGGGGCGCGGCGCCGGAGAACAGCAAGCGGCTCACGCTCATCCCGGGTGTGCAGGCCGAGCCGTTCTACATCTCGATGCAGTGCGGCGCGCAGGCCGAGGCGCAGAAGCTCGGCTACACGCTGGACACCTCGGCGCCGCAGAAGTTCGACGCGGCGCTGCAGACGGAGAAGGTCAACGCGCTGGGTTCGAACCCGCCTGCCGCGCTGCTCATCGCGCCGACCGACGACACGGCGATGCTCGCGCCGATCCAGCAGGTCGCCTCGCGCGGGGTGAAGATCGTCGAGGTCGACACGTCGCTGAAGGACACCAGCGTGGCGCAGTCCTCGATCTCCTCGGACAACACGGCGGGCGGTCAGCTCGCGGCGGACACGCTGGCGCAGCTGGCAGGCGGGAAGTCCGGTTCGGTGCTGGTGCTGGACACGATCGCGGGCACCTCGACCACGAACGCGCGCGCCGCCGGGTTCGAGGAGCAGCTGAAGAAGTACCCGAACCTCAAGTCGGCCGGCATCCAGTTCACCCAGAACGAGCCGGAGCAGGCCGCGTCGAAGGTGACCGCGGCCCTCGCGTCGACCCCGGACCTGGTGGGGATCTTCGCGACGAACCTGAACACCGGCGAGGGCGCGGCGACGGGCCTGCGCAACGCCGGCAAGGTGGGCCAGGTCCAGCTGGTCGGCTTCGATGCCAGCCCGTCCGAAGTGGAGGGTCTGCGCAACGGCGAGTACCAGGCGCTGATCGCGCAGGACCCGGCGATGATCGGGCAGCAGGGCGTGCAGCAGGCGGTCGCCGCGCTGGAGGGCAAGCCGGTGACGCGCAACCTGACGGCGCCGCTGCACTCCATCACGAAGGCGAACATGGACGCCAACAGCCAGTACTTCTACAAGCAGTCCTGCTGAGGGGGCCGGGGAGGTGCGCCCCTGGGGGTACGCACCTCCCCGGTTTCACCGCAGCGTCTTCAGGTGCTCGGCCAGCCACCCGCGGGCGGCCCGCCACAGGCCGGCGCCGAGCGAGATCCGCGCGACGCCCAGCTCGGCCAGTTCGGCGACGGGACCGTTGGCGTTGACCGCGGCCGGGCTCACCGCCCGCACGAACTCGGCCAGCACCTCGCGGTCGCGCAGCAGGATCGGATACACGCAGTCCGCACCGGCGTCGAGGTAGGCCCGCGCGCGGTCGACCGCCTCCGGCAGCACGGCACGCGGGTCCGGGGCGCGCAGGAACACGTCGATGCGGGCGTTGATCACCAGGTCCCGCCCCGCGGCCCCACGCACCGCCGCCAGCCG
Organism: Amycolatopsis thermoflava N1165; assembly: GCF_000473265.1. NCBI lineage: Bacteria > Bacillati > Actinomycetota > Actinomycetes > Pseudonocardiales > Pseudonocardiaceae > Amycolatopsis > Amycolatopsis thermoflava. Next base: position 7,364,724 of record NZ_KI421511.1, on the reverse strand, counting down.
GGCCGCCTGCTCCTCGACCGGCCGCAGACCGCCGCCTGCGTGGTCGGTGTCCTCGTAGTTGCAGCCGACCGCGCCGGTGGCAAGCAGCCGCTCGGCGAACTCCGGTCCGGACAGCCCGTAGCCGCTCTCGGCGTCCACCGTCACCGGCACCGAGACCGCCCGCGCGATGCGCGTGGCGGCGGCGAACATCTCCTCGGCGGGCGCCTGCTCGCCGTCCGGGTAGCCCAGCGCGGCGGCGACGGCGACCGACGACGTCGCCACCACCGGGAAGCCGGCCTCCTCGACCAGCCGCGCGGTGTCGGCGTCCCACGCGTTCGGCAGGAGCAGCGGCTTCCCCGGGACGTGCAGCGCCCGCAGCGCCTCGGCGCTCACTTGGGGTCCACCGGGAGCGGCTTGTGGCTGGTGACGCCGAGCCGGTTGAACGCGTTGATCACCGTCGCCGCCCACGCGACCGCGACGTACTGCTCTTCGGTGAACACGCTGGTCGCCTGCTGGTAGACGTCGTCGGGCACGTCCTGGTTCTGCGGCAGCCGGGTCATCGCGTCGGTCAGCGCGAGCGCGGCCCGTTCCTGCTCGGTGTAGAGGTCGGTCTCCCACCAGGCGCCGAGCATGAGGATCCGCCGCTCGCTCTCCCCCAGCTTGCGGGCGTCCCTGGCGTGCAGGTCGAGGCAGTAGGCGCACCCGTTGAGCAGCGACGCGCGGATCTTCACCAGCTCGATGAGCCGCTGGTCCAGCCCCGCGTTCGCGGCCGCCTTCTCGACGACGGTGTGCAGGTGGAGTATCGACTTGTAGGCCTCGGGCAGCGCGGCGGACAACTGGATTCGCTTGGTCATGACGACCACGCTATCCGCCGCTGGCACACGGGTATGGTCCAGTTCTGTGGCGCGTTCGTGGTCCAGTTCCGACCTCCACCTCGACTGGTCGCCGTCCGCGGGCAGGCGCGGGCTGGCGGACGCGCTGCGCCGCGCCATCCGTGAAGGGCGCCTCGCGCCCGGCACCGCACTGCCCTCGACGCGAGCGCTCGCGGCCGACCTCGGCATCGCCCGCGGGACCGTCACCCGCGTCTACGGCGACCTGTCCGCCGAGGGGTACCTGCGCACCAGCCAGGGCGCGCCGACCCGCGTCGCGGCCGGCCCGCGGCCATCCGCGGAACCCCGCGAGAAGTCCGGGCCGCCCACGTCCGCCTGGTTCCGGGACGCGCGCTGGGACCTGTTCCCCGGCCGGCCCGACCTGTCGTCGTTCCCCCGCGCGGCGTGGGCGTCCGCCATGCGCCGGGTCCTGCAATCGCTGCCCGCCGGGTCGTTCGACTACGGCGACCCGGCCGGGCCTGCCGTGCTGCGCGAAGCTCTGGCCCGGTACCTGGCGCGCAGCCGCGGCGTGCTGGCGGACCCGGACCGGATCGTGGTGTGCGGCGGCTACTCCCACGCGATCAGCGTGCTCGGGCACCTGTTCGACGAGATCGCCTTCGAAGACCCGTCGCTGCCGGAGTTCCGCGACGGCGCGGCCAGGGGCGGCGCGAAGATCGTGACGGTGCCGGTGGACGAGCGTGGCATCCGGGTGTCCGAACTGGACAGTCCGGTCGCCGTCGTGACCGCGGCGCACCAGTACCCGCTCGGGGTCACGCTCGCCCCGGAACGCCGGTCAGCGCTGGCCTGCTGGGCGGCCGCGGGCGGCCTGGTGATCGAGGACGACTACGACGGCGAGTTCCGGTTCGACCGCCAGCCGGTCGGTGCGGTGCAGTCGCTGGCGCCGGAGCGGATCATCTACGCGGGCGGGGTCAGCAAGACGCTCGCGCCGTCGCTGCGGATCGGCTGGCTGGTGCTGCCGCGGCGCCTGGTCGGGCCGGTGCTCGACACGATGACGGCGCTGGGCTGGCGCGCCCCGGTGATCGACCACCTGGCCCTGGCCGACCTGCTGAACTCCGGCGCGTACGACCGGCACGTCCGGCAGCGCCGGGTCGCCTACCGCCGCCGCCGCGACCGGCTGATCGCCGCGCTGCCGCCGGGGTTCGTGCCGGAAGGCATCTCCGCGGGACTGCACCTGGTGCTCCGCGTGCCCGACGAAGCCGCCGTGCTGCGGGCGCTGCGCGCGCGATCGGTGGCGGTGGACTACCTGAGCCGCTACTGGACGGGCACCGGCCCCGGCGGACTGGTGATCGGCTACGCGACCCCGGCCGAGCACGCGTTCGGCCCGGCGGTGGAGGCGCTGGTGGACGGCCTGCGCGCCTGAGTCACCCGCGGCCGGCGCGCAGTGCCGCGAGCAGCTCGTCGGCCGCGGCGTACGGGTCCAGCTCGCGCTCGACGACCTTCTTCGCCACCGCGGGCAGGTGCCCGCCGCCGTGCAGGTCGGTCAGCCGCGCCTGCAGCTCGCGCAGCGCGATGGCCGCCACCTCGTCCGCGGCCCGCTCGGCGCGGCGGCGCTCCAGCTCCCCGTGTGAAACCAGCCAGTCGTGGTGCTCGGACAGCGCCTTGACCAGGTCCTGCGCGCCTTCGCCGCGCGCCGCGACCGTCCGCACGATCGGCTGTCGCCAGCTCTCGCCGCGGATCTCCCGCCGCGCGTAGGCGATCATCTGCTTCAGGTCGCGCACCACGGTCTCCGCGCCGTCGCGGTCGGCCTTGTTGACCACGAACACGTCGGCGATCTCCAGCACCCCGGCCTTGGCCGCCTGGATCCCGTCGCCGAGCCCGGGCGCGAGCAGCACCACGATGGTGTCGGCCAGCTTCACGACGTCCACTTCGGACTGACCGACCCCGACGGTCTCGATCAGGACGACGTCGAACCCGGCGGCGTCGAGGACCCGCACCGCCTGCGGCGTCGCCCAGGACAGGCCGCCCAGGTGGCCGCGGGTGGCCATCGAGCGGATGAACACGCCCGGATCGGTGGCGTGCTCGGTCATCCGGATCCGGTCGCCGAGCAGCGCCCCGCCGGAGAACGGCGACGACGGGTCGATCGCCAGCACCCCGACCCGCTTGCCCTCCGCGCGCAACGCGGACAGCAGCATGGACGTCGAAGTCGACTTGCCGACCCCGGGCGGCCCGGTCAGGCCGATCACCCGCGCCCGGCCGGTGTGCGGCGTGAGCGCCGCGGCCACCTCTCGCAGGCGCGGGTGCGCGTCCTCGACCAGCGAGATCAGCCTGGCGACCGCGCGCGGCTGTCCCTCCCGCGCGCGGTCGACGAGCTCCCCGACGTCCAGTGGCACTACAGCGCGGGCACCTTGATCAGCAGCGCGTCGCCCTGGCCACCGCCGCCGCACAGCCCGGCCGCGCCGAGGCCGCCGCCGCGGCGGCGCAGCTCGTGCACCAGGTGCACGGCCAGGCGGGCACCGGACGCGCCGATCGGGTGGCCCAGCGCGATGGCGCCGCCGTCGACGTTCACGATCTCCGGGTCGATGCCCAGCGCCTTCGTCGACACCAGGCCGACCGCGGCGAACGCCTCGTTGATCTCGACCAGGTCCAGCGCGCTCGCGTCCAGCTTCGCCTTCGCCAGCGCGGCCTTGATCGCGTTGGACGGCTGCTCGTGCAGGCTCGCGTCCGGGCCGGCGACCACACCGTGGGCGCCGATCTCGGCGAGCGGCTCCAGGCCCAGCTCCTCGGCCTTGGCCCGGCTGGCGACGACGACCGCGGCGGCGCCGTCGGAGATCTGCGAGGCCGAGCCCGCGGTGATGGTGCCGTCCGAGGCGAACGCCGGGCGCAGCTTGGCCAGGCTCTCCGCGGTGGTGTCGGCGCGCACGCCCTCGTCGGTGTCGAAGACGACCGGGTCGCCCTTGCGCTGCGGGATGGACACCGGCGCCAGCTCGGCCTTGAACCGGCCGGCTTCGGCGGCCGCGACCGCGCGCTGGTGCGACCGGGCCGAGAAGGCGTCCTGGTCCTCGCGTGTGATGCCGTAGCGGGAGTTGTACTTCTCCGTGGACGCGCCCATCGCGCACTGGTCGAATGCGCAGAACAGGCCGTCGTAGGCCATGTGGTCGAGCAGCGTGGTGTCGCCGTACTTGAAGCCGGACCGCGACTTCGGCAGCAGGTGCGGCGCCTGGGTCATCGACTCCTGGCCGCCGGCCACCACGAGGTCGAACTCGCCTGCGCGGATGAGCTGGTCGGCCAGCGCGATGGCGTCCAGGCCGGACAGGCACACCTTGTTGATGGTCAGCGCGGGCACGTCCATCGGGATGCCGGCGGCGACCGCAGCCTGACGAGCCGGGATCTGGCCCGCGCCCGCGGTGAGCACCTGGCCCATGATCGTGTACTGCACCTTGTCCGGGGACACCCCGGCCTGCTCCAGCGCGGCCTTGATGGCGATCCCGCCGAGTTGCGCGCCGGTGAAGTCCTTCAGTGAACCGAGCAGACGCCCGATCGGGGTACGCGCGGCACCCAGGATGACGGAACCGGACACAGCAGCCTCCAACAGACGAACGACGGCGGTCGATCCGACGATACCCGGAGCGGCCGTCCAGTACAGGTGTGAGCCGTGGCACCCACGTACGCAGGTGCCAAGCTTTATCCTCACCACTATGAATGACGCGCTGAAGCCGTTCGTGACGACCATCGACCACGTCGGCATCGCCGTCGCCGATCTCGACGCCGCGATCGACTTCTACGCGGAGAACTTCGGCATGATCGCCACGCACTCCGAGGTCAACGAGGAGCAGGGCGTGCGCGAGGCGATGCTGCACGCGCCGGGCGACGAGTCCGGCCCCGCCATCCAGCTGCTCGCGCCGCTGCGCCCGGACTCGACGATCGGGAAGTTCCTCGACACCAAGGGCCCCGGCCTGCAGCAGGTCGCCTACCGGGTCACCGACGTCGAGGCGGCCGCCGAGGCGCTGCGCGCCAAGGGCCTGCGCCTGCTGTACGACAAGGCCAAGCGCGGCACCGCGAACAGCAAGGTCAACTTCGTGCACCCGAAGGACGCCGGCGGGGTGCTCGTCGAACTGGTCGAGCCCGCCGCGTCGCACTAACCCGGCGCCGGCCGGGCCATCAGCGCGTCGGCGATGAAGTTCAGCTCCCGCTCCATCAGGTCCGGCGGGTCGTCCCCGGCGTGCCGCGCCACCGAGTGCCGGTAGCTCACCGCGAGCGCCAGCAGGCCGGCCGCGCTGTCCACGTCGGCCACCGCGAGGTCGCCCTCACCCGCGGCGATGATCACCGTGCGGACCTGCCGGACCAGCTGCTGGAACCGGTCGTGCAGCGCGTCCCGCACCGCCCGGTGGGTGTCGGCCTCCCGCCACAGCAGGTGGGACAGCATCCGCGACCTGGCGAGCCGCGCGTCGAGTTCGGACACCAGCCGCCGCAGGCTCTCCGCGATGTCGCCGGGCACCACGACCCGCGCGGCGTCGATCTGCTCGTCCGGCAGGCGCTTGATGAGCGCGGTGAGCAGGTCGGCCTTGCGGCGGAAGTAGTAGTGCACGAGTCCCTTCGGGACGCCGGCGCGCTCGGCGATCCGGGAGGTCGGAGTGGCGTCGAAACCGCTGTCCGCGAACAGGTCCTCGGCCGCGCGGAGGATCCGCTCCTTGGCCGGCAGGTCGTCCCCGTGTTCGGTGCGCGCCACTCCGCCCGCCTTTCGTACAGCTCGCCGGCCCACAACGCTAACCGAAATCCGGCGCGCCGTGGGCCGACCCCGGGCGCGACGGCTCAGTGCGCCGTCGTCATCCCACCGCGGTGCACCGCGTTCGCGACGGGCAGGGCCGCCAGCCCGGCGATCGCGGTGAGGGCGCCGATGATCCACGAGGACCACGCCGCCACGTCCAGTGCCGTGTACGTCATCACCCACGGCGCGATGAACAGCAGCGCCCCGAGCACGACCTGGACCCCCTCGCCGTAGACGAGACCCGGCATGGACAGCGAAAGCAGGCCGTCCAGCGCGATGAGGGCGCCCAGAACGATCATCGTCCACATGGTGGTGGTGTCGGTGTCGGCCCACAGGGGCGTCAGGACCGCCACCACCCCGAGCACGACCTCGGCCCAGTCGTGCGGACGGGTCCACGCCCGCTTCGAACGATCAGCCATTCGTGATCACCTCCGAACCCGATCCGGGAGACCACGCGGCGCGGTCTCCGCACTGCCATGGTGCGCCTTGATTGGCCGGCCGGTCAATCACGTCGGGATCACGGCGAACCCGGCACAACGGACGGGTGAGGTAGCCCTCCTCCCGGACAGTGGCGGATGACGTTACCGGCCAGTAATGTCAGGCACTCCAACCCAGCGCAGGGAGGCCGACATGACGATCACGGACATCCGGGATGCGATCCTCACCGGCGAGACCGCCGAAGTGGGCGCTCTGCCGGTGCCGGAGGCCTACCGCGGCGTGACGGTCCACGCCGACGAGGCCGGCATGTTCGACGGCATCCCCTCCCGGGACAAGGACCCGCGCAAGTCGCTGCACGTGGACGAGGTGCCCACCCCCGAGCCGGGGCCCGGCGAGGCGCTGATCGCCGTGATGGCCAGCGCGATCAACTACAACACCGTGTGGACGTCGATCTTCGAGCCGATCCCCACGTTCAAGTTCCTGCAGCGCTACGGGAAGCTGTCGCCGCTGGCCAAGCGCCACGACCAGCCCTACCACGTGGTCGGCTCGGACGCGGCCGGCGTCGTGCTGCGCACCGGGCCGGGCGTCCACCGGTGGAAGCCGGGCGACGAGATCGTCGCGCACTGCCTCAACGTCGAGCTGGAAGGCCCGGACGGGCACAACGACACGATGCTCGACTCCGACCAGCGGATCTGGGGCTTCGAGACCAACTTCGGCGGTCTCGCGGAGCTGGCGCTGGTCAAGGCCAACCAGCTGATGCCCAAGCCGGACCACCTGACCTGGGAGGAGGCCGCCTGCCCCGGGCTGGTCAACTCCACCGCCTACCGGCAGCTGGTGACCACCAACGGCGCGAACATGAAGCAGGGCGACGTCGTGCTGATCTGGGGCGCCTCCGGCGGGCTCGGGTCGTACGCGACGCAGTTCGCGCTCAACGGCGGCGCGATCCCGGTGTGCGTGGTGTCCAGCCCGGAGAAGGCGGAGATCGTCCGCCGGATGGGTGCCGAACTGGTGATCGACCGCAATGCGGAGGGTTACCGGTTCTGGAAGGACGAGAACACGCAAGACCCGAAGGAGTGGCAGCGCTTCGGCGCGCGCATCCGAGAGTTGACCGGCGGCGAGGACCCGGACATCGTGTTCGAGCACCCCGGCCGGGAAACGTTCGGCGCGTCGGTCTACGCGGCGCGCAAGGGCGGCACGATCGTCACCTGCGCGTCCACCTCCGGATACCTGCACCAGTACGACAACCGGTACCTGTGGATGAACCTGAAACGGATCATCGGCTCGCATTTCGCGAATTACCGCGAGTCGTGGGAGGCCAACCGCTTGATCGCGAAAGGCCTGATCCACCCGACGCTGTCCCGGACCTACTCGATGACCGAGACCGGGCAGGCGGCGCTGGACGTGCACCGCAACGCCCACCAGGGCAAGGTCGGTGTGTTGTGTCTCGCCCCGGAGGAGGGTTTGGGCGTGCGTGATGTGGAGAAGCGGTCCAAGCACATCGACCGGATCAATTTGTTCCGCGGCGCCTAAGTAGTCTGGGCCGCATGAGCCTTGGCGACGAACGAGAGCTTGTACCGCTCGGCGCGGGTTTCGACCTGGCCAAGCGCGGTTACGACCGCCACCAGGTCGACGAGCACCTCGAACGGCTGGACAGCGACCTGAAAATGCTCGCCGCCGACCGGGATGCCGCCATCTCGCAGGCCGGCGACCTCGCCCGGCAGCTGGAGCAGGCTCGCGGCGAGATCGAGAACCTGCGCGGCCAGGTCGAGCGGCTCGGCCAGCCGCCGACGACGGTCGAGGGCCTGTCCGAGCGGTTGCAGCGCATGCTGCGGCTGGCGCAGGAGGAGGCCGCCGACACGCGGGCCCGCGCGGAGGCCGAGGCCGGGCACATCCGGGCGAAGGCCGAGTCGGACGCCAGTGCCATGCGCGCCCGCTACGAGCAGCTGCTGTCCGAGCTGGACGCGCGGCGCAAGGAGATGGAGGCCGAGCACCGCAAGGTGCTGGAGACCGCCCGCGCCGAGGCCGAGTCGATCACGAACAAGGCCAAGGAGGAGCGGGACCGGCTGGACCGCGAGGCCGAGCAGCGCCGCACGCAGGTCGAAGAGGACTTCGAGATCGCGATGGCGGCGCGGCGCACCGAGGCGATGCGGGTGCTGGCGGAGCAGGAGGCGACCAGCAAGGCGGAAGCCGAGCGCCGCGTCCGCGAAGCGACGGACGAGGCGGCTGCGATCCGCAAGAAGGTCGCCGAGGAAGAGGCCGCCGCGAAGGCCGAAATCGAACGCCGCCGCCGCGAGTCCATCGAGGACGCCAACCGCCGCAAGACGGAGTCGATCACCGAAGCGAACGCCCGGGTGGCGGAAGCATCCGACGAGGCGGCGCGCCGCGTGCGCGAAGCCACGGAGGAGTCGAACCGCCGAATCAACGCGGCCGCCGACCGGGTGGAGGCGCTGCGCAAGCTGCGCGCGGGAATCGCCGAACAGGTCAAGGCCGCGCGCGAAGTACTGCTAGAGGCGAACTCGGTGCTCGGCGAGGCCGAACCGGTGATCGAACCCCTGCCCGAGGAGCGCGAGGCCGCGCCGGCAGGGAAGCCCTCCGGGAGGCAGTAGGGATTGGCCAAGCCTGCCGAGTCGGCGCGGCAAGCGCGCCTCGGCAGGCCTGGCACATCGGGCTGGCCCACCTCGGCAGGTCGGGCAGGCCCGCCCGACACGCCCGGCTGGTCCGGCACGCCCACCCCGGCACGCCCGGCAGGTCCGGCACGCCCACCCCGGCACGTCCGGCAGGTCCGGCACGCCCACCCCGGCACGTCCGGCAGGTCCGGCACGCTCGCCCCGGCAGGTCCGGCAGGTCCGGCACGCTCACCCCGGCAGGTCCGGCAGGTCCGGCACGCTCGCCCCGGCGCGTCCGGCACACTCGCCCCGGCAGGTCCGGCAGGCTCGCCCCGGCACGTCCGGCACGCTTGGTTTCACCTGCCGGGCCCTGCCAATCGGGCAAGCTCTGTTTCGCCGACCGGACAGGCCACGATCCCACCGGCAGGACATGCCGCGATCCCACCGGCGGGACATGCCGAGACAGCCCAACCGAGCAGGCTCGGGGCCATCACGGGCGGTCCGGCCGCGCCGAGCGACAGCGCGGCCGCACCCGACCCGCCGCACCCGACTCGCCGTGACGAGCAGCCTGACCGGTCACCCTGCGGTGGCACCTCCAGCGCGGGACCCACCTCGATCGCCGCCGGCGCCGCGCTCGCGGCCCCCTCCGAGCCATCAGCGCCACCTTCGCTCAGGTTCGCCGCCACCGCCGCTGAGCCGCCCCACCTGCGCAGTTGTCGCCCCGGTGCAGGGGGTGCCCGAGCAGGTGTCATGCCCCGCCGAAGAACGTGGAACCGTCACCGGTGGTGGGGCTGCGCAGAAACCGACTGGCGAGTAACCTAGGGCGCCACTTGCGAAAGCGCACAGGCGCGCACCCTTGCCGGAGGTATTGGGATGGCTGCATACCGGACCGTGGTTGTCGGTACGGACGGGTCTGATTCATCGTTCCGCGCGGTCGACCGGGCGGCGGCCGTGGCCGCGGACTCCGGCGCCACGCTCGTCATCGTGTGCGCCTACTACCCGGCGAGCAGGCAGGACGTGGAGAAGGCCCAGGACGTCCTCGGCGAGGAGGCCTACCAGGTGGTCGGTTCGGCGCCGGCCGAGGACACGCTCCGCAGCGCCCGCGACCGCGCGCTCAAGGCCGGCGCGGGGTCGACCGAGACGATCGCCGTGGTCGGGGAGCCGGTCGAAGCCTTGCGCAAGGTCGTCTCCGACAAGTCGGCCGACCTGCTGGTCGTCGGTAACCGGGGCCTGAACACCCTCACCGGGCGGCTGCTCGGGTCGGTGCCGTCGGAGGCGGCGCGCAAGTCGGGCGTCGACGTCCTGATCGTGCACACCACGTAGGCCGTCGTGGACGCCGAGGGCCTCGAGAGCATCTTGCTCGGCGGCGAGCGCCGCTACACGCGGCTCGAGGTGGCCGAGAAGGCGGGGGTGCCCATCGAACGGGCCACCCGCCTGTGGCGGGCGCTGGGGTTCGCCACGGTCGGCGACGACGAGGTCGTCTTCACCGACGCCGACGTGGAGGCGGTGCGCACCACCGACCAGCTGATCTCCTCCGGCCTGCTCGACCAGGGCCTGGAGGCGCCGGTGGCGCGCACGCTGGGCCTGCACCTGTCCCGGCTCGCGGAGTGGCAGGTGCGGATGCTGTGGACGCTGATCACCGAGAACGAGCACCTCGGCCAGGACGGTTCGCAGGTCGTGACGCTGGTCGAGCGCCTGCTGCCGGAGTTGCAGCGCGTGCAGGACTTCGTGTGGCGGCGGCACCTGGCGGCGTTCGCGGGCCGGGCGCTGGCCTCGCCGGAGGAGGACCTCGAGGCGCGGACCGAAGTCGTCGGGTTCGTCGACATGGTCGGCTACACGCGGCTGACCCGCCGCCTCGACGAGAGCGAGCTCAGTGCCGTACTAGAGGGCTTCGAGCTGCTCGCGACCGAGGTGATCGCCGACCACCACGGCCGGGTGGTGAAGATGATCGGCGACGAGGTGCTGTTCGTCGCCGACGCGCCCGCCGACGCGGCCGAGATAGCGCTGACGCTGACCGAACGCACAGCGGCGGACGCCGAACTGCCAGAAGTCCGGGCGGGTCTGGCGGCGGGCCGGATCCTGAGCCGCTTCGGCGACGTGTACGGGTCGGTGGTGAACATGGCCGCACGGCTCACGTCGGTGGCGCGCCCCGGCACGGTGCTGATCGACCGCGAACTGGCGGGCGAACTGGCGGAGCTGCCGGGTTTCACGGTGCGATCCCGCCGCCCGGCGACGGTTCGCGGCTACGCGCGCTTGCACCCGTACGTGCTCAGGCGGGATTAGCAGGCTGCCGAGCGGAAATCGATGCGGTCACCGGGCCGGGTGCCCCGGCGACCGCATCGGTCGTCCAGGCTCAGTTCGCGGGCAGGACCGCGTACTGGCGCACGTACAGGTCCGTGTAGGTGACCGGCCCGCGGGGGCCCGGCACCTTGTCCAGGTTGATGCCGGTCTCCGGCACGGCCAGCAGCTTGAAGCCGTCCAGCAGGCGCGTCGGAGCGTTCCAGAACACGCCGGTGCCGGTGTAGCCGTCGAGGAAGGCCGAGGCGGTTCCGGCGTCCTCGGTGGCGATGCCCGCCGCCAGGCCGGAGGTCTGCTCGTTCGCGATCGACACGGCCTCGGTCACGTCGGCGACCTGCGCGACGGTCACCGTGGCCTCGTGGTCGGAGTCGAGCGCCCACTCGTAGCCGATGGCGTGGTCGTGCGGCGGCAGCGACGGCGTCACCTTCCGCTCGGCCAGCGCCTCGGAAATGACCGGCCACAGCTGGTCGTGCACCGCGGAGTGGATGAGCAGCAGGTTGAGCCGGTTGCAGACACCCAGCCGGTCGAGGCTGTTGAACACCAGGTCGCGGACCTTGCCGGCGTCGGCGGCCTCGTCGATGTACAGCACGCCACCACCGTCGGCGTGGGCGAGCGTGCGCACGCCGTGCTGGGCGGCCTCCAGCGCGAGCGCGCGGGTGCTCTCGCCGCTGCCGCGCAGGATGACGAGCGGCACCAGGTCCGGGAACCGCACCAGGGCGGCGGCGGCCTCCCGCTCGACGCGCGGCACCAGCTGCACGACGGCGGGATCGATGCCCGCGTCGGACAGCGCCGGGGCGATGACGACCTCCAGGAGCCGCTGCGCGGAACCGAGCGCGGCCGAGCCGGTGCGCAGCACCCCGCCGTTGCGGGACTTCACCAGCTGCGACGCCACGTCGACCGTCACGTTGGGCCGGGCCTCGTAGTTCGCGCCGATCACGCCGACCGGACGGCGCCGCTCGACCAGCCGCAGGCCGTCGGACAGCTCCTTCACCGGGATCTCGCGCTCCCCGTGGGGCGAGCCGGCCAGCAGGCGCAGCTGCTCGGCCATGCCGGTGAGCCGCTCCTCGGTGATCGTGAGGCGGTCGAGCAGTCCGGCGCTCATGCCTTCCTGCTGCGCCCGCGCCACGTCGGCCCGGTTGGCCTCCAGCACGGTTTCCCGCGCGTCGAGGAGCCGGTTCGCCATGGCGGTCAGGGCCGCGTCGATGGCCTCGTCGGACGCGGTGGCCAACGACGGGGCCGCCGCCTTGGCCGCCCGCGCGCACTCCTCAACAGCCTTCGCCACCTCGTCGGACACCGCTACCTCCACGCTGGGAACTGGGAGCCTCCAGTGTGCCGCACAGGCAGGTCAGGGCTGCAGCGCGGGTTCCAGCAGCCACGCGCCGCCGACGAACAGACAAGTGACCGCGAGCACGCCGAGCATCAGCATCCACAGCGCCGCCGGCACGCCGGTCAACCGGGCGAGCTGGTCCGCGTCGGAGTCCCGCGCCGCACCGCGCCGCCGTTTGATCTGCAGCTCGATGACCGGCCGGAGCCCGCCGAACAGCAGGAACCAGGTGATCAGGTAGATGAACCACGCCTGGACCTGCGGACCGGCGACGAGTGCGACCGCCGCCAGACCGGCGGCCGTGAGCACCACGGACAGCACGCCGTACGCGTTGCGGACCATGACCAGCACCCCGAGCAGCAACAACGCGGCGAGCGCGAGCAGCACCGTGATGCGCCCCGCGGCCAGCAGGCTCGCGAAGGCCAGGCCGAGAATCCCGGGGGCCGGGTAGCCCGCGAGCGCGGTCAGGACCATGCCCGGCCCCTCGGGCTTGCCCCGCGAGACCGTGACGCCCGAGGTGTCCGAGTGCAGCTTGATGCCCTGCAACCGCCGTCCGGCCAGCACCGCGATCAACGCGTGGCCGGCCTCGTGCACGATGGTGATCACGTTGCGGGCCATCCGCCAGGGCGCGCCGGACAACACCAGCAGGAGCGCCACACCGCCGGTCACCAGCGGCACCGGGATGGACGGATCCGGCTGCGCCCCGAAGAGACCCGCCAGCACGTCGAGCTCTGCCGTCGCCTCGTTCACGCGCGGAAGCTCACCATATGGGGAGTGCGCTCCCTGTTATCACCCCCATCGCGTTCACAGCTCCTTCACTGGTAGTTGGGATGGGCGGAGCGGCCTGGTGCGGCTCACCGCGCCCGGCCGACGACTGGTCGCGAGGCCCGGTGGTCCAGCCGCAAGGCCGCCGAGTGGATGCCGCCGCGCGACCGTGGCGGTTTTGCATGTGCGGTGTGCAGGCGGGCTCCGGGCTGCCCAGTCGCCGGACCGGTAGGGCGGCGAGGAGACACAGGGCGCTGAAGCACACCGACAGCGCACCGTGCAGCGGCGGCGGGCTCCAACACCGAGACCGACACCGGCACCGGGCTGGCAGCGGCAGCGGCAGCGGCAGCGGCAGCGGCAGCGGCAGCGGCAGCGGCAGCGGCAGCGGCAGCGGCAGCGGCAGCGG